>JALHQB010000080.1 GCA_022842185.1 Acetobacteraceae bacterium | reverse complement strand
CAGGCGGGGCGCTGCTGACCCGAGGCGCATCAGGCGGCACCCACCGGCGCGACGGTGGCGATCCGGTAGATGGAATAGGAACCCTTCGCACCCTGCTTGTTCGGCCCGACCTGTCGGACCCGCTCCAGCACCTCCACCGTGATGCCGCTGCGCTTGAGGCCGGCGAGGAAGCCGCGGACGGTATGCTGCTGCCAGCCGGTGGCATCCATGATCTGGGCGATGGTGGCGCCCTCTTCGCGGCGCAGCAGCGCCAGGACGGCCTCCTGCTTGGTGCCGCTGCGGGGCAGGCGCGGCGTGGCAGGGCCGCCCGGCGGACGGGATGCGAGCGCAGTCCGCGGGGCGGCTGCCAGCGCCTCGCTGACGGCTTCGACGGCATCGTTGAGCCCCTCGCGCTCCGGTGCGTCCCATGCCGCCACAACACGCACCGCGGCCATGCGCAACGCAGTGACGCGGCCCACACCCCCGGACCGAGTCATCGGCGAGCGCAGGGGGCGCCCTGCGGCCTCGGCGCTGGTGAGCGGCGGGGCAAGCGCAATCGCCGCCAGTGACTCTTCCTGGGGCGCCGTGGGCCGTTCGGCTGTTTCCGGCGCTGCCGTCGGTTGCTCCATGGAAGGCCCACGATCGTCCGGCGGGGCGTCCGCTGCATCGAGCCCGATAGCCTGCAGGCCCACATTGGTGATGCGCAGCGCGAACCACGCGCCATCCTCGTCCTGTCGCCAGCCCAGGCCGACGAACTCACGGGGCGCCGCGACCTCCGCCAGCATCGTCTTTGCCAACAGGCTGCGCAGGACCGCATTGCGTGCAGCAGCAGGCAGCTTGGCCGGCGGGGTGGCGAGCAGCGCCTCGTGCTGCGCGGCTGCGCTCAGGATTACGCGCTGTGTGTCGGAAAGCTTCGTCATCGTCGGGCTCCGGTTCGGCACCTGATGATCCGGGTGCTACCGGCCTGAGCCCCTCAGCGGGGCAGTGCGCTGATGTGCGCGCCGCTAACCATTCGCTCCGCAGTTGCGCGAAGCCAAGCACAACCCCAGATCACAAAACAACTTTCTGAGGACCTCCGGCAACCTGGTTTTCCCGTCAGCGTTATAAAAAGTTGTGCGATTTTCGGAAGGGAGGTTGGCTATGGCTGTAGTGCATCTCACCGATGAGCAACGGAAGGCCGTGGCTGCGCTAACACCGCTCGTTGTCGCGCGTGAGCTTTGCGAATTGGACCCCCGACTTAAGCGTGAGATGGCCCGGCTGCGCGCGGCCGCTGAGAGCGTCGTCCGAACGCCGGACGCCGTCATTTCGTCCCGCGACCTTGAACCTTGGTGCGGATCGCAGAAGAGCCGCCAGTCGTTGATTCAGTAGCATCGCTGAACGTGTTGAAACTTGGCATGGCCCGCGAAATCTAGCCGGAAGAGTGTGAGCGGTTTCTTGTAGTTCGGCCTCAGGCCCTGCCGCGCCAGCAGATAGCCCACGCGCCGCCAGCCAATTCGCGCAGTCGCTGCCGCGGGCCTGCATCGTGCCGGCCCGGCTCATACCCCGCGACGCGCCGAGACCGTGCGCCGCGGCAAAGCCTCTGCGGGGCAACGCTGCGTGCTTCGCGCAGCCGACCATTCGCTCTGAAGCGGCGCAAAGCCAAGCCAAGACCTTCCTTCGGCTGCCAAGGCCTCGACCAGCCGGAGCCTCTTTGCGGTGGTTGGACCGCTTACTGGCCGTCGGCGGTTCGGCAATGGCATCGGGCCTTATTATCGTATTGTTGGATGGCCTGCTCACAACGCTGGTGGACATCAATGTGAACGGTCAGGCGGAGTCGGATCGGCGCGATCAGCAACTGTCCGCAGCTCAGCGCAGATCAAGCCAAGGCGGCACGCACCTTAGATCGATCCGCCGGGGCTGCCGGGCATGCCGTCGAGTTCCACGGTCGCGCCGTGCGGGAACTCAGCATGGCCGGCCGGATGGGTGGCCAATCCCGTAAGATTACGACCTGACCCGCAGTGATTCTCCCACTTCACTCCGATTCAAACGAAGACAATATCCGTCGCGGCCAGGGCGGTCACGTTCGCGACGATGATCGAGTTGTTCGCGTCGATAACGATTAGGCTGTCGAGGGCATCGGCGTTCCCATCGAAATCGCCCGTGCGGATATCGAGGTCATCGAAGTTCGTAAGCGGGGCGGACAATACGATCGCGTCCTTGCCCTGCTCAAAGTCCCAGATGGTGTCATGGCCATTGGATGGGCTGAAGATGAACACATCAGTTCCGGTCGTGGCGGTCGGGTCGATCGAGGCTGCGTCGCCCCACATCTGATCGTTGCTGCCGATGCCGCTGATCAGCCAGTCGTTGCCGCCATGTGCGCTGCCGGCGATGGAATCGCCGTCGCCAAAGAGCAGATTGTCGGCGCCGTTCGCTCCCCCGATCAGCGTGTCATTTCCACCACGGGCGTAGCCGGATAGCGAGCCATCGCCGTGCATAGTAATGATGGCGCCTTCGGCACCGAGCAGCAGGTCGTGGCCACCCAATGCCCAATCCTGGAGTTCAGCTCCATCGCCGGCGAGAAAGTTTGATTTGGCGGCTTGCCCGCCGATCAGCGTGTCATTCCCGCCTGCGACGAAGTCGCCGCTGAATTCCACATCGCCGTAGATGTAGTTCTCTGCCCCGTTTGCTCCTCCGATCAGCAGGTCGTTGCCACCGCGCGACTCGCGATAGAAATTCCCCCCCTCGCCGGTCATGTGGTTGAAGGCGCCTTCTCCACCGATCAGCAGGTCATCGCCGCCCAGCGCGCTGCCGGCAGTCAACGATTCACCGTATGGTACCGGACCATCGCCTTCGAGTTGGTTGGACTTCCCGCTCCCGATCAGCGTGTCGTTTCCACCACGGGTGTCCCCGGAGAGATAACCATCGCCGATGATCAGGTTTTCGGCGTCGCCACCGCCCCCAATCAGCAGGTCATCGCCACCAGTCGCACTGCCGTAGAGTTGATACCCATCGCCACGGAGCGTGTTCATGACACCTTCCGCTCCGAAAAGCAGGTCGTCCCCGCCTTTTGAGTTGTCGGCCAGGACATGCGCATCGCCGTAAAGTTCGTTGATACGGCTCGGATCCACGGATGCTTGCCCGAACAGGGTGTCGTCGCCGCCGCTTGCGCTGTCGCGGAGGCTTACATTCACATCGCCGTAAATAAGGTTGGTCTCGTCATCCAGTCCGAATAGGACCTGGCTTCCGCCTACCATAGTTGCGGTCAGATCCCCGACTGCGTCGCCCACCGTCACAACCGTTGGCATGATATCCCTCCCATTTCTCTGGATCGAGATCGATATTCGATGCGGTCAATCGCGCCGAGTCTTGCATCATCCGTCCGACCGTTGGGACCGGTGGAGCCTTGTGAGGGTAGGTCTGACCGACTTTCATGCCGTGAATGCGTTGACCGTCCCGCGCAGCACCGCATTGATCCAGCGCAAAAGGCCGAGTGGATTTGCTCTCTCGGCGAGTCCGACAGTCGTTTGAACGCCCAGACGAAAGGTAGCGTGGCGGGGACAGTGGATCGTATCGCCGTCGCTGGGGTGGTTGGGACCGACGCGGCAGTGTGGTCGAACAACACGGCGCGGGTGATGGCGCGGAACATCTCCGCGGCGACGTTCGATCTGGCTGTCGCGCTGCTGTCGGTGGAGGTGGCGAAGCGAAGGGTGCCGTGACCATCCTCACCCCGCGAACCAAACGCCTCTGACCCGTCCGCGCATCGCGCCCGATTCTACCGTGGCCAGCGCTGGTGAAGCTCATCGATCACGAAGGCATGCCTGTGCCGGAGCGCGCCTGTCGGATCCGGTCGCGCATCACCCAGATGCGCATGCCCAGGTGGAAGCTGATCGTGGACATGCTCGACCTCCTCCGCATCATCCCTCGGCCACAGCGTCACGGCTGCGACCATCCCCACAGCGCCGAGCGCCGCGAGCACCAGGAAGGTGGCATCCATGCCTGCTGCAGCGCCGAACTGGCCCGCAACGGGATAGGCGATCAGCCAGCAGGCGTGGCTGAGCGAGAACTGCGCAGCAAACAGTGCAGGCCGATCGCCGGCATGGGCCGAGCGCCGCAGGAGGCGCCCGCTCGGCGTCAGCACCAGGCCGTTGCCCAGGCCCACCAACATCCATAGCGGCAGCAGCATCGACCAACTCGGCACCAGCGACCCGATCACCAAGCCAGCAATCAGCAGTCCGGCACCGGCCGTCACGGCCGTGCGGTCTGTCATCACACCATCGAGCAGCCGCGGCACGGCCAGTGCGGCTACCATGGAGCCTGCGCCGTAGGCCGCCAGCGTCCAGCCGAGCTCTGCCGCACCCAGGCCGAAGCCTGCGCGTACCAGCACCACCGTGTTTACGATCACCATCGCGCCCGCCATGGCGACGGTGACGTTTAGCGCCAGCAACCCGCGCAGCCGCGGCGTGGCAAGGTAGATGCGTGCCCCGCGCGTGATGCGGCCCCAGGCCCCCTCCTGCGTCGCCGGTGGCTTGCGCGAGGGCAGCACCACGGTCAGCACCAGCGCGGCCGAGGCCAGGAAGCCCAGCGCATTGCCGGCGAACAGCCAATGGAAGCCGACCAGCCCGAGCAGGGCGGCGGCGATCGCGGGGCCTGCCAGCGCCTCGAGGTCATAGGCCAGGCGCGAGAGGGACAGCGCCTTGGTGTATTCGGCCTCATCCGGAAGGATGTCGGGAATGGTCGCCTGGAAGGTCGGCGTGAAGGCGGCCGAGCCGGCCTGCAGCACGAAGATCAGCGCATAGACCTGCCAGATCTCGGTGACGAAGGGCAGACACAGCGCCACCGCTGCACGCAACAGGTCGAGTGTCACCAGCAGGCTGCGCCGCGGCACCAGATGCACGAAGGCGCCAGCGACAGGCGCGATGCCCACATAGGCGATCATCTTGATGGCGAGCGCGGTGCCGAGCACCGCACCGGCATCGGCACCCGCCAGGTCGAAAGCCAGCAGCCCAAGCGCCACGGTGGCCAGACCCGTGCCGAGAAGCGACAGCACCTGCGCCGCGAACAGGTGGCGATAGGTCTGGTTGGCGAGTGGGCTCACCATGGCGCTTCGAACTCCGTAACCCCCCGCCGGCCGACGCCGACGGGGAGGCCGGCCTAGGGGCGGATGATGCGTGCGTAGTCGCCCGTCGTGCGCAGCGTGACGCTGACATCGCGGCCGGAGCGGTTGCGCCAGAACCAGCCATGGGTGCCGTCGAAGATGGCGGTGAACTCGCCTTGTTCGCCGTAGGACCCACGGCCGTTCCGATAGCTATGCGCGGCGTTCCGCCCTGGATTGGGCGGCTCACCATGCAGGTCGTAGTTGACCGGCCCCGTGGCGGTCCAGCTGTAGCTGGCCCGCGCACCACGACGCATGTCGAGCTTCACTTCCAAGCCCTGGTTTGGCCGAAGCGTGATGGTGGTCTCGTCGGTCCGCGACGCGGCTGCCGGCGCCGGCGTCTGTGCGGCGGCCGAGCGGATGAACAGCCCTGCGAAGATCGCGCCGGGCAGGCTGGACCGCGGGCCCGGCGTTGCGCCGGGTGGCGCGCTGTCGGCCTCCGCCTCGGCCGCCAATTGCATTTTCAACTCGCCCATCTCGGTCAGGCCCAACGGCCGTCCAATGCCCGTCGGATCGATGCCGTATTCGGCCGGCAGCACGACGGCCACGAGGATGGCCGCGGCCGCGACGATGGCAATGGCCGTGGAGCGCAAAAGCTGCTTCGACGAGGGCAGTTCGGCGCGGGTCGGCAGGTCGGTGTTGTACATGTCAGGGATCCCTCAGGAGACGAACCAGCCGGTGAGCTGATAGCCGATCAGCACAAACCCAGCGGTCATCATGACGACGTTGGCGGTATAGGCGTGGCGCAGGAAACTTGGGCTGCGACGCCAGAAGCCCATGGCGATGAGAATGGCGCCGAGCGCCAGCAACTGCCCGACCTCGACGCCGACGTTGAACGCCAGCAGGTTAGGCAGCAGCCCATCGGGCGAGATGTTGTAGTCGAGGATCTTCGAGGACAGGCCGAAGCCGTGGCAGAAGCCGAAGATCAGCGTCGCCAGCTTGGTGTTCGGCTGGTAGCCGAGCCAGCGCTGGTAGGCGCCGAGATTGTCCAGCGCCTTGTAGACGATGGACAGGCCGATGATGGCATCGATCAGGTAACTGTTGATGCCGATGCCGAAATAGACGCCGGCCAGCATCGTGGTCGAATGGCCGAGCGCGAACAGGCTCACATAGATGGCGATGTGCTGCAGCCGGTAGAGGAAGAAGATCACACCGAACAGGAACAGGATGTGGTCGTAGCCGGTCACCATGTGCTTCGCACCCAGATAGACGAAGGGCAGCAGCTGAACGCCGGTGATCTCCTGAATGTAGCCCTTGTCGCCCTCGGCGACGGCATGGGCGAGCGCCTCGGTGGTGGCGCCCAGCAGGGTGAGGCCGAGGACCCACAGGCATAGCCATGGATTTCGCGACAGGCGCACGTCGCCCGCGATGATGGGATTCATGAGATGAGACCGCTCAGGTGAAAAAGGAATGACATGTCCGAAGACGGCAGCATGGGAAGCTTAGCCGAGCCCGCGGGGCGGCCGTTCCATCCTGCTGTTTGGCCCCGGCGCCAGGTCCTCCTGCCCCAGGATTGCGAGCCGAGCATGCGGCATCCATCGCGGCGTCAGGGAGGCAGGACGCCCGGTTACCGCCTCATGCACATGGTCCGTGATCGCATGATCGACGGCATCGTGGGGCCCGGGCAGGTCCTCATCGTCCGTGGCGTGGATATGGTCGGCAGCACCGTGCATCGACACCGCGGCGAGGGGCGGCGCGAAGGTAAAGACCAGCAGTGCCACGAGCAGCAGCCTGACGATGTGTCGAAACCCCCTCATGCCGCGCGGCTGCCCCACTCCTTTGTCGCTCGCACCGGGTAGCAGATTGACGCTATCCCCACCAGGGGGATAGGAAAGTCTCATGAGTGATCTCCATATCCACGGGTCCCACCCCGAGATCGTCAAACGGCTGAAGCGGGCCGAGGGCCATCTGCGCAGCGTGGTCGAGATGATCGAGGCGGGTCGGCCATGCCTCGACATCGCGCAGCAACTTCACGCGGTGGAAGCGGCCATCGCCAAAGCCAAGCGCACCCTTATCCATGACCATCTCGACCATTGCCTGGACCATGTGGTCGGCGCGATTTCCCGCGCCGATCGCGGGCCAATCGATGAATTCAAGGCGATCACCAAGTACCTGTGAGTCTGGTTCCCAACGTTAATCCAACCGTGTTGTCCGCAGCCGGAGCGCATTTCCCACCACGCTTACCGAAGACAGCGCCATCGCCGCCGCCGCAATGATAGGCGACAGAAGAATGCCGAACATCGGGTACAGCACGCCCGCCGCGATCGGCACGCCGGCAGCGTTGTAGGCAAAGGCGAAGAACAGGTTCTGCCGGATGTTGCCCATCACCGCCTGGGACAGCCGCCGAGCCCGCACAATCCCCATCAGATCCCCGCCGAGCAGCGTGATGCCTGCGCTCTCGATCGCCACGGCCGTACCGGTGCCCATGGCGATGCCGACCTCGGCCGCCGCCAGCGCTGGCGCGTCGTTCACGCCGTCACCCGCCATGGCAACGCGGCGCCCCTCGGCCTTCAGCCTTTCGATGATGCGCTGCTTGTCCTCGGGCAAGACCTCCGCCTCGACCTCTGTGATGCCGAGCCGCCGTGCCACGGCCTCGGCCGTCGTGCGGTTGTCTCCAGTCAGCATCACCACGCGGACGCCTTCCTTCGCGAGACCTGCGAGGGCAGCCGCCGTTGTCTCTTTCATCGGATCGGCCACGGCGACGATCCCGAAGGCACGGCCATCTACCGCCACAAAGAAGACGGTGGCGCCATCGCCACGCAGGCGCTCGGCTTCGGCGGATAGCGCGCCGACGTCCACCTTGGCCTCATCCATCAGCCGGGCGTTGCCGACCGCCACCTGGCGTCCATCGACCGTGCCGGTTACCCCACGTCCTATGGGGGCGTCAAAGCCTTCAACCGCTGGCACGACGATCCCGCGCTTTTCCGCCGCCCGAACGACGGCTTCGGCGAGGGGATGCTGGCTCGGTCGTTCCAAACCCGCCGCCAGGCGCAACACCTCCGCCTCGGCAACGCCCGCCGCCGGGACCACCGCCACGACATCCGGCCGCCCCTGGGTGAGCGTGCCCGTCTTGTCCACGACGAGCGTGTCGATCCGCTCCATGCGTTCCAGCGCCTCGGCGTTCTTGATCAGCACGCCGGCCTGGGCGCCCCGGCCCACGCCCACCATGATGGACATCGGCGTTGCCAACCCCAACGCACAGGGGCAGGCGATGATCAACACGGTCACGGCCGCGACCAACGCGAAGGCCAAGCGCGGCTCAGGCCCCCACACCGCCCATACGGCGAAAGCGAGCAGCGCGATGCCCACGACCACGGGCACGAACCAGCCGCTGACCTGATCGGCGAGGCGCTGGATCGGCGCGCGCGAACGCTGCGCGCCCGCCACCATGCGGACGATCTGCGCCAGCACCGTGTCCTGGCCGACGCGATCGGCGCGCATGACGAAGCTGCCCTGGCCGTTCAGCGTGCCGCCCACAACCTGATCACCCACCGTCTTGGTGACGGGCACCGCCTCGCCGGTTACGAGGCTCTCATCGACGTTGGAGGTTCCCTCCAGCACCGCGCCGTCGAGCGGCACCTTGTCACCAGGACGAACGCGCAGCCGATCGCCGACCATAATGGCGGCCAGCGGCACCTCCTCATCTGAACCATCGTCGCGCAACCGACGCGCCTGCGCCGGCGCCAGATCGAGCAGGGCGCGGATGGCACCGCCTGTCTGCTCGCGCGCCCGCAGTTCGAGCACCTGGCCGAGCAGCACCAGCACGACGATCACCGCAGCGGCCTCGAAGTACACCGCCACCGAGCCATCCGCCGCGCGGAAGGCCGCGGGGAAAATCCCTGGGGCGAGGGTGGCCACGACGCTGAACACCCAGGCGACCCCAGTGCCGAGTGCGATCAAGGTGAACATGTTGAGGCTGCGGTTCACCAGGCTCTGCCAGCCACGGACGAAGAACGGCCAGCCCGCCCAGAGCACCACGGGGGTCGCCAGCGCCAGTTGGATCCAGTTGCCGACGCGCGGCCCCCCGGCGAGGTGAGTCATTCCCGTCAGGTGACCGCCCATCTCCAGCAGGAAGACCGGAACCGTCAGCACAAGGCCGATCCAGAAGCGCCGGGTGAAGTCCACCAGCTCCGGATTGGGTCCCGTCTCGGCCGATGGGGTTTCCGGTTCGAGTGCCATGCCGCAGATCGGGCAACTGCCCGGCCCCGGCTGCCGGATTTGCGGGTGCATCGGGCAGGTGTAGATGGTGCCCGGCGCCACGGCCTCAGCGCGCAAAGGCGCACGCGCCTGCAAATATTTACCAGGCTCGGCGATGAACTTGGTGCGGCAACCTGCTGAGCAGAAATGGTAGGCATGCCCCGCATGATCGGCGTGGTGAGCCGTCTGTGCCGGGTCCACCGTCATGCCACAGACCGGATCCTTCACGGTTCCAGATGCCGCCGCAGTCCCTTCACGCTGGGGATCGTGCTTGTCGTGGGCGGTGTGGGGGCCGTGATTTTCCATGTCCGTCTAACTCCTCAGCGCGCGAAAAATCGCGCAGGCGGCGGCGCTGCCAGCATCACCTGCAGCGACAGCAACAGTGGGCGCGGGGAAAGGGCGGGTCCGGAGCGGACCCGCTCCTTTCATCACCGCGGCCGCGCCAGGAATGCGCGCAGCGTGGCGATCTCGCCCTCCTGCGCGCGAATCACAGCCTCGGCCAGGCTACGCATCCCCGGATCCTGACCATGCGCCAGCTGGACCCGCGCCATTGCGATCGCGCCTTCATGGTGCGGGATCATGGAGGCGGCGAAATCACGGTCCGCATCGCCGGTGAAGGTAATGGCCATGTCGCGGTGCATCTTCTCGTTCGCGGCCATAAAGGCGACGGTCGAGGGAGACTGCGCCGCGGTTCCAGGAGCCGCGGCGCCAGGGTGATGCGGGTCAGTCGCCGCCGGCGCCTGCGCAGCACCACTCCCCGGCGCCTGCGCCCCAGGCATCATCCGCTGCTGCATCTGCTGCATGTGCTGCTGCATGCCGGGCATCTGGCCCATCATGCCGGGCTGCCCGGGCTGCGCCGGCTGCGGTTGCGGCGCACTGCCCTGGGCGATGGCGAAGCCCGCCGCGGAGACGGTTGCGATACCGGCAGCAAGGGCGAGTGAGCGAGCGAGGCGGGTCATGTGCTGGCTTCCTATGGTTCGACTTCACCAACACTGCCCCCCCAGCATGTCGGTAGGGTCACGCCGTCATGACAAAGCATGTCAGCGCGGGATCAGGCTTAGATCCGCTCGACCTGCCAACCGCCATCGCGCAGCACTTGCTCCAGGCGCGCGGTGTCCACGGCCGACGTCACGGCCGCTTCCCGCGTGTCCAGCTTGATGTCGATCTCCGCCTGCGGGTCGGCCTGGTGGAGCGACGCGGTGACGCCCTTCGCGCAGCCGCCGCAGTTCATGTTCGCGATCCGAAAACGATGCATCAAGCCCTCCGCATAGGTTCTTGTCTGACGAAGGAGGTGGTGATTGCCCCCATGGGAGGGTCAAGGGCTGCACGCGACCCCTTCTTGGCATCAGGGTCACCTTACGCTGGCGTGCCGCCGCGGAAGCGCATGAACACCGAGCGACCGCCGCGCGCATCGAAGGCCAGAACATCATAGCTGTCCGGCGCTTGGCCGGGGACTTCCATGCCTGGCGAGCCCACCGGCATGCCTGGCACCGCGAGCCCGCGGATTCCGGCAGGGCGCTCCGCCAGCAGACGGGTCACTGCCGCTGCGGGAACATGACCTTCAAGCGCATAGCCTCCGACAAGGCCCGCATGGCAGGACAGCAGGTCAGACGGCGTGCCAAGCATGCGCCGCGCGGCAGCGACCGAGCGCACCACATTGTCCTCGATCGGAAATCCGGCGGCCCGCATGTGGTCCACCCACCCGACGCAGCATCCGCAATTCTCGTCCCGCCAAACCTGTAGGCGCGGAAGTGCCTCTGCCCAAGCCCGCGTGGGCAGGGTCAGCGCGGCGAGGCCAGCCGCCACAAAACTCCTTCGAACCATCATCGCGATATGCTCCTTCCAATCTAGCTTCTTGGCAGGCGGACGAACGCCAAAAGTCCGCCGGCTGGTCGGTTGCTCAACTGTACCGTGCCGCCGTGCTGCTCGACCGCGCGGCGCGCGATGGTGAGGCCGAGCCCGCTCCCACCCGTGCCACGATTGCGCGACGTCTCGAGGCGCCGGAACGGCTCGAACACGGCCTGCATATCGGCGTCCGGGATCCCTGGGCCGTCATCCTCGATGCGTAAGAGAATCTCGCGACCCTTGTCCTCAAGAATGACGCGCGCTCCGCCGCCATACTTCACGGCATTGTCGATCAGGTTCGAGAAGGCGCGCTTCAGGGTCACCGGGCTGCAGACGAGTCTGGCCTGCGATGGGCCGGCATAGGTCACGGCAGCCCCCGCATCGGCGGCCGCGTCGCACAGGGTCTCGACCATCGCCACAAGATCGGCCGGCTTGCGGGGCTCGCTCTCGGTCTCGCCGCGCAGATAGGCGAGTGTCGAATCGATCATCGCCTCCATCTCGTCGAGGTCCGCATCGATGGCGCGTGCCGCGTCGCCATCCTCGACAAAGCCAGCGCGCAACCGCAGCCGCGCGATGGGCGTGCGCAAATCATGGCTCACCGCGGCCAGGGCCTGGGTGCGGTCGGCGATCAGGCGGTCGATGCGGCCCTGCATGCGATTGAAGGCCTGGGCAGCGTGGCGCACCTCGCGCGGCCCTTCCTCAGGCACCGGCACCACCACACCTGGCCCCCCGAAGCGATCCGCCGCATCAGACAGCGCGCGCAGCGGCCGCCCGATCAGCCGCACCACCAGCAGCCCAAGCAGCAGGATCCCCACGGCCATCGCCGTGGTGGAGAGCAGCGTCGCGTGTTCCGAGGCCGGTGGGCGGAACAGCGCGGCGGAGAAGTTCAGCCAGGAGCCATCCGGCAGCGGCAGGGCGCCGAGCAGCAGATGCCGCGACGCCTCGCCACCGGCCACGCCGACCTCCCCATAGCCTAGGCGCAGACCTGTGACGTCGAGTTCCGGAACTAACTCACCGAGCCGGCTGCGCAGGGCATCGATACGGCCGCTGCTCGCCTGGACCGGCTGCACCGTCGGTGCGCGGGTCCAGTGCATGTCGAGGCTGGCACTGGAGAGCGCATGGGCGGTGCGGTCCCGTTCCTCGGCCGGGAGCTCCGCCACGGCGCGTTTCGCAGCCACCAGCCGCTCGGCCAGCTGAACCTCCCGCGTGGTGCCCAGGACCGCCTCGGTGCCGATCTGGTGCAGCCACAGGCTGCCGAGATGGAAGGCCATCAGACCGACCAGCAGCACGAGCACGATGCGCCCGCCCAGTGTGTCCGGTACCAGGCGGCGCAGCGGATTCATGCTCCGCGCTTCACGGCAGGCACAAGCATGTAGCCGGCGCCGCGCACCGTCTTGATGATGGACGGGCTCTCGTCCGTTGGCTCCAACTTGCGTCGCAAGCGGCTGACCATGACATCGACCGAGCGTTCGGTGCCGTTGAAGGCCATGCGGTTGCGGGCGAGGTCGAGCAGCTGGTCGCGGCTCAGCACGCGCTGCGCATGTTCGCAGAAGGCCAGCAGCAGGTCGTACTCGCCGCCCGAAAGATCCACCGCCGTGCCATCGGGCGCACTGAGTTCACGCCGCCGCGTATCGAGACTCCAGTCGGCGAAAAGGATGCGTTCGCCGGTCTGGCCCGCCATCGGCTCGCCCGCCTCGCCGCGCGAGCGCCGTAGCAGCGCGCGCACGCGGGCCAGCAATTCGGCGCGGCCGAAGGGCTTCGGGATGTAATCGTCGGCGCCGAGCTCGAGGCCAAGCACACGGTCGGTTTCCTCACCGCGCGCCGTCACCATGATAATGGGCACGCCCGACTTGGCGCGCAGCGACCGGCACAAATCGAGTCCGGAGGCGCCCGGCAACATGACATCGAGCAGCACGAGATCGACCGGCGCGCCGGCCAGCACTTCCCACATCTCGCGGCCGTCACGCGCGCCAGTAACGCGGAAGCCGTTCTGGCGCAGGAACTTGGCGATCAGCGTGCGCATCTCCCCATCATCCTCGACGACGAGGATGTGGGCTTCCTGCGGCAAGCTCTCGGGCGACATCACGTCAATGATGCCGGTGGCCGCCCGGCATTGTGCCACCATGCTGCGGCGTGCCGCCGGCATAACCACGGAGGCGGGAATAGGCGGCAATCTGTTCCGCGTTCAGTAGCGCCGCCTGCGCCAGATGCGTACGTAGGTGTACGTCTCGGATCTCTCCCTGCAGAGCTGCGATGCTGGCGGTGCGCGCGGAGAGGTCGGCCGGCGTGATGCTCCGGTCGCGGAAGGCAACATCGAGGGCGCGCTCCTCCTCGATCACTCGCGCGCCAAGATCGCCGGCAGCGGCCTGCATATCCGCCATCAGGCGTTGCGTCGCGGCGAGTTGGGCGGGCGTGAGACCTATCGCGCTCGCCAGTTCGATGACATGGGCCGGGCCAGGCCAGCCATTCAGCTCCGCCGCCAGCGCCAGACCCATGCCGCGGCCAGCCAGCAGATCGGCTTGCTGCTCGGCGGAAAGTGCGCGGATCGGGCGGTCTGTCATGCCTGCATAGGGCGAGGGCGCATTGGCCCAGGCGGGAAAGACGAGGAGCAGGGCGAAGGCAGTGGCGGTTGGACGCATGGATCTCTCCTCAACTCTGGTCCATCGGCGTGAAGCGGCCCTGAGCGGGACGGTGGCCGGGCATCGTAAGCGTGACAACCGCGCGCATGCCCCGGGCAGCGGTGAAGTCGCCCTGGCCACGCAGCAGATCCGGCCCGGCAACCGCCAGCGCGACCGTCGTTGTCCGCCCCCCCGACAGGACGACGGCCTGGCCCGTCGCGCCCCCCGCAGAGCGTGGGCGATAGCTGTTGTCCGACAGATAGAGCCTCAGCTCATTGCCCTCCGCGACGAGTTCCGCATGACCGCCGGCGAGGTCGATTCTCTGGCCACCATTTGGGCCACGGGTGATGCTGGCGCTTGCGGTCGCGGGCAGCATGGCCAGTCCAACCAGAAGGATGCGTCGTGCGGTCATTGCGGTCTCCATGGAGGTTCAATAGGCCTCAGCCAGCTTCGTTTCCCGCTGGACGGTGCGCAGCCGTTCGAGGGCGGGGCGACCGAATCGGTGGAACAACAGCGGCGTCAGGAAGGTGTCGAGCAGCGTGGCGGTGATCAGCCCCCCGAAGATGGTCACGGCGACGGGGTGCAGGATCTCCTTACCCGGCTCGCTCGCGCCGATCATCAGGGGGATGAGCGCGAAGCCTGCCGAAAGCGCCGTCATCAGCACCGGCGTCAGGCGCTCCAGGCTGCCGCGGATCACCAGCGCCAACCCCCAGCGCTCGTGTTCGAGGAGCGCAAGGTTCAGGTAGTGGCTGACCTTCAAGATGCCGTTGCGCGTCGCGATGCCGGCCAGCGTGATGAAGCCGATCATCGAGGCGACCGAGAGCGGTTGCCCCGCGATCCACAACGCCGCAATCGCGCCTACCAACGCGAGCGGCACATTGCCCATGATGATCAGCGCCAGCACGGCCGATTTGTAGCGGCTGTAGAGCACCATGAAGATCAGCGCCAAGGACACCAGCGAGAGCCCGGCGATGAGCCGCGCCGCTTCCTCCTGCGCCTGGAAAGTGCCCTCCAGCGTGAAGAAGTAGCCTGGGGGCAAGGTGGCAGCCTCCATCTCGGCCCGGATGCGCGCGACGATGGCGGCCATGTCGCTGCCATCGGTGTTGGCGAGCACCACGATGCGCCGCCGGCCGTTCTCCCGCAGGATCTGGTTCGGGCCATCGGTATCGCGTAGCTCCGCCAGCAGGGACAGCGGCACGCGCCCACCCGGTGTCTCGATCATCACGGCGGCAAGCCCGGCACCGGTGCGGTCGGCATCGCCCAGGCGCAGCACCACGTCGAAGCGGCGCGCGCCGTCCACGACCTGGCTGACGACCTGGCCGCCAGACAGGGATTGTAGGGCTTCGGCCACCGAGGCGGCCGAGACGCCATACAGCGCCGCCCGCTCATGATTCACCGCGACCTGAAGCTGCGGCACGCGCACCTGGCGCTCCACCTGCAGGTCCGTCAGGCCCGGGATGGTGGCCAGGCGCTGCTGCATGCCCTCCGCAAGTGTGCGGAGCGCATCCAGGTCGTCGCCGGTGATCTTGAGCGCAATCTCGGCGCGCACGCCGGACAGCATATGGTCCAGCCGGTGCCCGATCGGCTGGCCGACATTGGCGTTGCCGGGCAGCACACTGAGGCGCGCGCGAATATCAGCCGAGATCGCCTGCTTGCCGCGTTGAGATGCGTGGAGCGAGACATCGATTTCCGAGGAATGTACGCCCTCGGCATGTTCATCCAGCTCGGCGCGGCCGGTGCGGCGTCCCACGGTGCGGACCTCCGGCACCTGCATGATCAGCAATTCGGCTTGCCGGCCCAGCCGGTTGGCTTCGGCCAGGCTGATGCCGGGCTGGAATTGCAGGCTGATGGTCAGCGTGCCCTCGTTAAAGGGCGGCAGAAAGGAGCGCGGCAGGAAGGGGACGGTCGCCAGCGCGCCTGCAACGCCGACGCCCGCCAGCAGATACACCAGACGTGCGCGGGCGAATGCCCACAGCAAGGCGCGCTCGTTCCAACGCTTGAGCACGCGGACCAGAGCGCTGTCGCCGTGGTCCATCCGCTTCATCCGCGGCAGCAGGTAGTAGCAGAGCACTGGCGTGACGGTGATGGAGACGACGAGGCTGGCCAGGATCGAGACGATGTAGGCGACCCCGAGCGGCGCGAACAACCGACCCTCGATGCCGGTCAGCGCGAACAGCGGTACGAAGACCAAAATCACAATCATCGTTGCATAGACAATGCCGGACCGGACTTCCTGGCTCGCCTTTGCAACCACGATGATGGCGGGCTGCGGGTCCGGCCGGGCGCGGTTCTCGCGCAGGCGGCGGAAGACGTTTTCCACATCCACCACCGCATCGTCCACCAGCTCGCCGATGGCGATGGCAAGGCCGCCCAGCGTCATCGTGTTTATCGACAGGCCAAGCAGCTGAAACACCACGACTGTGATCAGCACCGACAGTGGAATGGCGGTGAGCGAGATGAAGGTCGTGCGCCCGTTCAGCAAGAACAGGAACAGCACCACGGCGACGACGGCCACCGCCTCCAGCAGCGCGATCTGCACATTGCCGATCGAGGCCGCAATGAAATCAGCCTGGCGGAACTGAACGTTGTTCGCGGTCACGCCCGGTGGCATCGCCCGCTGCAATTCAGTCAGCGCCGCTTCCACCTGCGCCGTCAGGGCGACTGTGTCGGCCGAGGGCTGCTTCTGGATCGACAGGATCACCGCCGGCTGGCCCATGCTACCGGCCTCGCCACGCTTGAACCGTGCGGCGTAGTCAACCGTCGCGACCTGCCGTAGCGGGATCGGCTGTCCGGCCCGCATGGCAACGGGCGTGTTCGCCAGATCCTCGAGGCGGGTCGTGCGGCCGATGTTGCGGATCAGGTATTCGCGCCCCGCCTGGTCCACGTAGCCACCGCCCGTGTTGCCGCCGAATTGTCGCAACGCCGCGTGCACCTGCTCCGCCGTGACGTCGAGCGCGTGCATCCGCGCGACATCAGGTGTCACGCGATACTGCCGCACCTCGCCGCCGATCGGGATCACCTGGGAAATGCCGGGGATGGTCAGTAGGCGCGGCCGCACCACCCAATCTGCCAGCTCACGCAACTCCATCGGGCTGGCGCGCCCATCGGTGGACATCGCCACCAGCATGATCTCGCCCATGATGGAGGAAATCGGTGCCATCTGCGGCGCGACATTCGCCGGCAGCTGCGCCCGTACCAGCGAAAGGCGCTCCGCCACCTGCTGGCGGTTCACCCAAATGTCGGTGCCCCAGTTGAACTCGACGAACACGATCGACAGCCCGACGCCGGAGACGGAGCGCACGCGCGTGACGCCGGGCATGCCGTTCATCGCCGTCTCGATGGGGTAGGAGACGAGAAGCTCCACCTCCTCCGGCGCCAGGCCCTCGGCCTCGGTCATCAGGGTGATGACGGGCTTGTTGAGGTCGGGGAAGACATCCACCGGCAGGCGCTGCAGCGTGAAGGCACCATAGACGACCAGGATCGCCGCCGCGACGAGGACGAAGATCCGGTTCCGCAGGCTGGCGGTGACGAGGATGTTGAACACGGCTAGCGGACCTGCGCGATCAGCCCGGCGCCGCTAGTCACCACCCGCGCCCCGCGCTCCAGCCCCGCGGTGACCAGCACACGCTGGCCGTCGAGGGGTTGGACCCGCACGGGCCGAGGCAGGAAGCGCTCGGCGCTCGGCATCTCATAGACCACCTGGCCGCCCTCGGGATTGCGGACCACGGCTTCGGCAGGCAGCACGATCCCCGCAGCGCGACGGGGCGTCTCGACCAGGACCGTTACGGGCTGGCCCACCGCGAGACCGGGCGCACCCGCCTCGATGCGGAAATGCAGCGGCAGACCCTGCTGGCGCAAGGTCATGCCCCGTCCCACGAAGCCGAGCCGCAGCGCCTGGCCGCCGGCCGTTACGGCGGAGGCTGCCGAAACCTCTGCCACCGCGGCAGGGTCGAAGGCGATGGCCTCGACCCAAAGCCGGGCAGGATCGACGATATCGAACAGCGGCTCCTGCGCCTGGATCACCTGGCCGGCGGAGACGCGGACCACGCTGATCAGGCCGGCCGAAGGCGCCACGATCGGCTCCCGCCCCGTCACCGCCGGCAGGTTTGCCGCGCGGCGCTGGCGTAGGCCTTCGAGGTCGGCGCGGGCATCGCTGATCTCTCGTGCCGCAACGGTGCCGGTCAGAGCGGTCAGGCGGCGAACCCGTGCCTCGCCAATGACGATGAGCGCGTCGAGCTCGGCGATGCTGGCGCGCACGCCGACGCGATCCTGCGCGGCCATGATCGGCACGACGTATCCGAGCACCTCGCCGCGAGCGACACCCTGGCCCAGGGCCGGGAAGCCACCTTCCGGTGGTTCGATGCGGCCGGCCTCGGAGGCCTGGACGCGGCCCGAAGCGTTGGGGTCCGCCACCACCTGTCCGGTGAGGTGGATGGTGACCGAGGCCTCGCCCAACTCGGCCGGGCCGGTTCGCAAGCCGAGCAAGCGCTGGGAGGGCTTGGGCACAAAGATGCTGCCATCCGGCTGGCGGCGCGGCGCGTCCAGTGGCTGCGCCCAGGCCATCACGGGCAGGAGCAGGATCGTGGCAAGGGCCAGCATCGCCGGCGCAGCGGCGACACGTTCCGGTATTGGCGCGCCCGACGGCGATGCATGGCGGCGCGTGCCAGTCGCTGGCGATTCGACAACGACAAGCGGCGGCAATGGCCGTGGGGCGGCGGCGCGGCCGATGGCGACGCCGACCAGCAGCAGGAACACACCTGCCGCCCAGACGTAGGGCTCGCGCAACGCTGTCAACATGAGGGCGGACGAAGCTGGTGCGGCCGTCCCTGCGGCGGCCGTAGCGGGAATCTCCAGCGCCGCGGGCAGCAGGTCCATCTCCTCACCGGCGGTGATAGTGAAGACCAGGTTCCGTTGACCGGGTCGTTCCAGGGCGGGGTTGGCGAGGACATAGATCGCCTCACTGGCACGCGTAGCCGTTCCGATATCCTGACCGTCGAGGGTAACCTGCACCGTGGCGCCATCGATGGGCTGCGACGTCGCGTGCCGGTCGAGGTAGAGCCAGAGCCGGCGGTCCGGACCCAGGACCGCCACGATCTCGAACAGATCGGAATGTGCCTCGGCGCGTGGTGCCGCGGCCGCTGGCGGCGCGGGCTCGTCGCCATGAGCATGGCCTTCGTGACTGAAGGCAGGGCGGAGGCCGGGTGCGGCCAGCAGCGTGACAAGCAGCAAAATACGAATCAGCACGCGCGCGCCCCCTGAGTACCAAACACCACCAACGCAAAGTGACGGCGCAGGACGTCGTGGGCGTTGCCCGATCATGACAAAACATTGCAACGGAGGCGGCTCGCCCCCGGCGGAAGGTGAGTCAGCTAGTGAGACGCGTCTCACAGACGCCAGAGATGGCGTGGATGCCGCTCTCTCCCGATCGGCGTCGCAATGCGCCAAGCTTGTGATGCTGACCTCACAAGCGGAAGAGAGGTGATCCCATGAATGACGTAAGCATCATCGGTGTCGACCTGGCGAAGAACGTGTTTCAGCTGCACGGCGCAGCGGCGGACGGGACGGTCCAGTTCCGCAGAAAGCTGTCGCGGCTTCAGTTCCAGCGCTTCATGGCAGACCATCCGCGCTGCGTCGTGGCGATGGAGGCATGTGGTGGTGCCCACCACTGGGCTCGCGAGATGCAGCGGCTGGGCCACAAGGTGCGATTGAACGCACCGCGCTACGTCAAGCCATTCATCAAGCGGCAGAAGAATGATGCTGCGGACGCGGAGGCGATTGTCGAGGCCTCGCTGCGCCCGACGATGCGCTATGTCGAGCCCAAGACAGGGGATCAGCAGGCGAGAGCCCTCGTGTTCCGCACCCGCGAGCAGTTCGTCAGGCAACGGACGGAAGCAATCAACGCGCTGCGATCGCATCTGTACGAGTTCGGCTACATTGCCCCGCAAGGGATCGGGCATCTGTCGCGCCTTGAAGTGGTTATTGAGGATCCGGTCTCGGACCTGCCGCCACTTGCCCGGGAGATCTGCCGCGAGCTGCTGAGCCAGATCGCGCACCTGACAGCCCGGATAGATGCACTGAAGAAGCGGATCGACGCGATAGCGCGGGAAGGCGAGATATCGCGCCGGCTGCAGACGATGCCGGGTGTGGGGCCGATCGGCGCGTTGGCTGTGGAGACCTTTGCGCCGCCGATGGAGCAGTTCAAACGCGGACGCGATTTCGCGGCTTGGCTCGGGCTGGTGCCACGACAGGCCTCGACCGGCGGCAAGCAGAAGCTGGGGAAGACATCGAAGATGGGCCAGCGCGATATCCGCCGGCTGCTGGTCACGGGCGCAATGGCCGTGGTGCGATGGGCCCTGCGCCGTGGCGCCCCTCGCAATCCATGGCTGGCGCGTATGCTCGAGCGGAAGCCGCCGATGGTGATCGCCTCCGCGCTTGCCAACAAGATGGCTCGCGGCATATGGGCGATGCTGTCGCGCGGCGAAGACTATCGCGGCCCGGAGCTGGGACGCGCTGCCTGATCGGGTAGCGCCGTCCCACTGGACCGCGGAAGTTGTGAGGAAGACCTGAACCGAATGGGCAAAGGATCGATATGATCCGGGTCGGGCGAACCAGAAACCTTCTCCGAGCCGCGAGCTCGCACTCAGAGATCTGGCCCCGGTCCGCGCATCACCATCTCGGCCAGCGGCACTCTTCGGGCCGCACGGAAAGGCCTGACAAGAGTCCGCACTCGATCACATGCCCAAGGCTCAGAAATTCCTTGCAAACGGGGGCGGCATCCACAAGAGAAGGTTGTAATCCGGTTCACACCGCTGCAGCGGTGGGAACC
>JALHQB010000079.1 GCA_022842185.1 Acetobacteraceae bacterium | reverse complement strand
CGAGGCCGAGGCGCTGCGGGCCCAAGCCGCCAGCCGCACCGACGGGGCCGAGACGCGCGCGGCCGAACAGACGCGGCTTGCCGACAGCGCGCGTGCCCAGGTCGCGCTTCTGACGCGGCAGATCGAATCGCTGCGTGCCGAACTCGCCCGCATGGTCACGGCGCTGGAGCTTGAGGAAGCGACCGGGCGGGACCGGGATGCGCAGATCGCGCTGCTCGGCCAGCGGCTGAACGCGGCGCTGGCCGCGCGGGTGGAGGAATTGCAGCGCTTCCGGTCCGACTTCTTCGGCCGGCTGCGGCAGGTGCTGGGCGAACGCCCCGAAGTGCGCATCGTGGGCGACCGCTTCGTCTTCCAGGGGGAGGTGCTGTTCGCGCCGGCATCGGCCGATCTGTCGGAGGCCGGGCGCACGCAGGTGCGCGACCTGGCGCGCGTGCTGCTGGAAGTCACGCCGCAGATCCCGCCGGAAATCGCCTGGGTGGTGCGTGTGGATGGGCATGCCGACCGCACGCCGATCCGCTCCGCGCGCTTCGCCAGCAACTGGGAATTGGCGGCCGCACGCGCCATCGCGGTGGCGCAGATGCTGATCGCCGAAGGGCTGCCGGCCAACCGCGTCGCGGCGACATCCTTCGGCGACACGCAACCGATCGACGAGGGCGACGGCACAGCGGCTCTCGCGCGCAATCGCCGGATCGAGGTTCGGCTGACGGACAGGTAGAGTGGGCTGGAGATTGGGCGGGAAGATTGGAGGGGCGCTGCCCCTCCAAACCACCCCGCCAGGGACCAACGGGTCCCTGGACCGCGGGATTTGGCGCTTTTCTTCCCGGTCCAGTGCCAAGAATCGGGCATTCAACTTGGCGCCGACCGACGACGTTCAGCACCAAAAAGGAGGTTTCCAAAGGCCTTAAGCCTTTGGTGGGGTGAGGTTTGGAGAGGGGCGAAGCCCTTCTCCAAGGAGCACCGCCGCCCCGCCAGAGGGCAACGTCCTCCTGGACCGTGGGCCGTTGGCGCCAGGTTACTCCGGTTGCACGCCCAGTTCCCGCAGGATGCGGCCATAGGCCTCGTACTCGCTGTGCACCATGGCGGTGAAATCGGCCCGCGACATGAAGTTCACCGGCACCCGGCGCGTTGCGGCCACGCGGCGAAACGTCTCGTCCTCGGTTCCCGTGCGGCAGGCTTCCTCCAGCTTTGCCAGGATCGGTTCCGGCGTGCCGCGTGGCGCATAGATGCCCACCTGGCTGAGCTGCTGTGCGTCGATGCCCTGTTCGCGCGCCGTCGGTACGTTGGGGTAGTCCGGGTGGCGACGGGCGGAGAACACCGTGATCAGTCGCAGCCGGTCCCCATCGATCAGCCCGCTGGCTGACGCCACGACAGCCGCCGAGAAATCCAGCCGCCCGGCCAGCAATTCGTTCAGATGCGGCGGGTCGCCGCGGAACGGGATGTGGGTGAATTCGACGCCGGTCGCCTTCGTCACCCGCACCACGCCGAGCTGCGGCAGCGAATTCGGCCCAGGGCTGCCGAAGGTCAGGGCTCGTTGGCGGCCGGCGGCCACCAGGCCCGGCAGGTCGCGGATGTCGCTGTCGGCGCGCACCACCAGCCCGATGATGTTCTCATTGGTGCCGCAGACCGGCGCGAAACTGTCCGGCCCGATGCCGAGGTTGCGGACCATATGCGGCTGCACCACCACCGGCGTGACGGGCGTCAGGCCCAGCGTCAGGCCGTCCGGCGCGGATTGCGCGACGAAGCGCATCCCCACCACGCCGGATGCGCCATCGCGGTTGGTCAGCACAACGGGCTGGCCCATCAGGCGAGTGAAATGTTCGCCCAGCGCGCGACCATAGGCATCGGACGCGCTGCCGGGCGCATAGGGCAGCACGATGGTGATCGGCCGGTCGGGGAAGGTCTGCGCGGCGGCGTTGAAGGGTGCGAGCAAGGCGAGGGTGAGCAGGGTGCGACGCATGGCGATCACTCCTCGATGATCGCGACGGCGCGGGTCCAGCCCGCGGATGCGCGATGGATCTTCATCGGGAAGCAGGCGACCATGAAGCCGTCGGCCGGCAGGGTCTCCAGCTTCGACAGTTTCTCGATGTGGCAGTAGCCGATCTCGCGCCCGGCGCGATGGCCTTCCCAGATCAGACCGGCATCGCCGGTTTCCTGCACCTTCTTCTTCGTCAGCGAAAACGGCGCATCCCACGACCAGCCATCCGTGCCGGTGACGCGCACGCCCTGTTCCAGCAGCCACAAGGTCGCAGCCTTGCCCATGCCGCAGCCGGAGTGGATGTAGTCATCCTCCCCATACCGCGCGCCGGCGGATGTGTTGACGACAACGATTTCCAGCGGCGCCAGCGTATGGCCGATGCGCTTGAGTTCCGCCTGCACATCGCCGGGCGTTGCGACATAGCCGTGTTCGAAATGCCGGAAGTCGAGTTTCACCGCCGGCTGGAAGCACCAGTCGAGCGGGATCTCGTCGATCCGCCAGGACGGTTCGCCGCCCGGCACGGTGCGTTCGTTCATGCGCGGGAAGAAGTGATACGGCGCATCCAGATGCGTGCCGTTATGGGTGCTGAGCTTCACGCGCTCGACGGCGGCGTAGTTACCTTCGGGCAGTTCGTCCTCGCGGATGCCGAATTCCTGCGCCATGCCCGGCGCGGTCATCTTGTGGTCGAGATATTCGATCTCCGGCAGCGCGCGCGGCGGGTCGGAGGCGATGCCGGATTTCAGCGCGACGGAGATGTCGATGATGCGACGGGCCATGGTGACGTTTCCTATGGTTTCTTGATTCAGGCGGGCCAGGCGATGGCGGGGTTCAGCACGCCGCGACACTCGCCGAAGCCGATTGGCACTGCGCCTGGCGCCTCGGCGCGGGCGCGGAAGATGATCTCGTCACCATCCTGGATCCATTTGCGTGTCTCGCCATTCGGCAGCGTGATCGGGCCGTTGAGCCCGATCTCGGCGAAGCAGGCGCAGGCGGTGGCCTCGGGGCCGGAGACGGTGCCGCTGCCCAGCACGTCGCCCGCCAGCAGGTTGCAGCCATTGGTGCCGTGGTGGGCGACCATCGTGGCTGCGGTCCAATACATCGCGGCGAATTGCGTGTCGGTCAGCGTGTGGGGCGCATCACCTGCCGCGCGCATCCTCGGCGTGAGGATCGCGGCATTCATCCGCACCGCCAGCGCGCCGTTCGACCGGTTCCACGCGCTGTCGAGATAGGGCAGGGCAGGTGGGTCCTGCACGGGCGCTGCGGTCTCGAATGGTGCCAGTGCCTCCGCTGTCACGATCCAGGCGGACACTGATGTGGACACCGACTTGCCGAGGAACGGCCCGAGCGGCGGCATTTCCCACCGCTGCACATCGCGCACCGACCAATCGTTCAGCAGCCCGTAGCCGAAGATGCGGTCGGGCGCGCGGGACATCGGCACGGGTTCGCCGATGGCGTTGTCGCCGGCGATCCAGACGGCCATTTCCAACTCGAAATCCATCGCCTCGGTCGGGCCGAAATGCATGGTGCCGTCCTGGCGCTGCCATTGGCCGTGCGGGCGGGTGATTGCCTCCCCCGACACACGCAGCGATGACGCGCGGGAATGATAGGCCACTGGCAATTGCCGGAAGGCGGGCGGCAGCGGGTTCTTCGGGTCACGCCGCACACCCAGCCGCGCGCAATGGTCGTAGGACGCCATGAAGTCGGAGAAGTTCCGCACAGTCGTCGGCAGGTGCATCCGCGTCGCGGCCATCGGCACCAGCGGGGCGGTGGTGGCCGCCCCTTCGGACAGCAGCGCGGAGACCTCCGCCCGCAGCGCCGCCGAGGCTTGCCGCCCCAGCGTCATCAACGGACCCAGGGACTCCGCGGCGGCCGCGGGCTGCTGCACCAGGCCGGCGGCGTGCGCGGCCTTCAGGTCCAGCACCTGGTCGCCGATCGCCACCCCGCAGCGCGGCCCTTCGCCCTCCGTGCTGAACACGCCGAAAGGCAGGTTCTGGATGGGGAAATCCCCGCCAGCCGCATTGGCGCTGGCGACCCAGCTGCGGCGCGCAGGGTCGTGGGTGGCATCTCGCTGGGCCATGGACGTTCCGTTTGCTTCCGAATTGCCACCGATCATGCCGTCGTTGATCGATATGGCAAGATGAAATATATTTTCGGGATGGATATCGTTCCCGCCACCGCCGTCGAGGCCGCGACCCGCAAATTGCGCGACGATATCGTGGCCGGGGTGCTGGAACCGGACGCGCGCCTGCGCCTGCGCGACCTGACCACCCGCCTGGGCTTCGGCGCCACGCCGCTGCGCGAGGCCTTGTCCCGCCTGGCCGCGGAGGGCTTCGTGACCTTCGAGGGCCAGAAGGGTTTTTCCGTCCCGCCCGTCACGCGCGTCCATCTGTTGGACATCACGCGGTCCCGGCAATTCGTGGAACCCGAGGCGCTGCGGCAGGCGATGGCAGAGGGTAGCGCTGCGTGGGAGGATGAGATCGTCGCCTCCCTGTCCCTGCTGAAGCGCGAGACCGAACGCCACCGGGCGGATGAACCCTGGCTCGATGCCTATGAGGCCAAGCACCATCGCTTCCACCGGGCGCTGATCGCGGCCTGCCCCTTGGCGTCGCTGCGCGGCTTCTGTGATGACCTTTACATGCAGACCACGCGGTATCGGCGGCTGATGAAGTCTGTCACGCCGGACTGGCCGCGCATGGCCGCGGCGCATCAGGCGCTGGCCGACCGCGTGCTGGCGCGCGACGATGCGGCCATGCAGGCGCTACGCGATCACATCGGGACCACCGCGACGCGGGTGCTGGATATGCTGGGCCAGATGCCGCCACCCTGACATCGGCGCCGCGCAGGCCTATCTTCCGCCCAGACCCGGAGGAGAAACCGCCATGCTCGACGCCATCGCCAAGGTCCCGCTGAAGGACCCCGACCTGTTCCGCCAGGCCAATTACATCGCCGGCGCCTGGGTGCAGGCCGACAGCGGCAAGACCATCGCCGTCCGCAACCCGGCCTCGGGCGAGGTCATCGGCTCCGTCCCCGCCCTGGGGCGGGCCGAGACCCGCCGCGCCATCGAGGCCGCGAACGCCGCCTGGCCGGCCTGGCGCGCGATGCTGGCGAAGGACCGCGCGGTCATCCTGCACAACCTCGCCGCGCTGATGCATGAAAACGCCGACGACCTCGCGGCGATCATGACCGCCGAGCAGGGCAAGCCGCTGGCGGAAGCAAAGGGCGAGGTGGTCTATGCCGCGTCCTTCATCGAGTGGTTCGCCGATGAGGGCCGTCGCGTCTATGGCGAGACCATCCCGCAGAACGCCAAGGGCCGCCGCATCATCGTGACGAAGGAGCCGATCGGCGTCTTCGCGGCGATCACCCCGTGGAACTTCCCCGCGGCGATGATCACCCGCAAGGCCGGCCCCGGCTGGGCTGCGGGCTGCACCGGGGTGATCCGCCCGGCGTCCCAGACGCCGTTTTCCGCGCTGGCGATTGCCGTGCTGGCCGAACGCGCCGGGATGCCTTCGGGCGTGTGCAACGTCATCACCGGGCCGTCCGGCGAGACCGGCAAGGAGCTGACCTCCAACCCGATCATCCGCAAGCTGTCCTTCACGGGGTCCACCGAGGTCGGTCGGGTGCTGCTCGCGCAATGCGCCGAGACGATCAAGAAGACCTCGATGGAGTTGGGCGGCAATGCGCCCTTCATCGTGTTCGACGATGCGGACCTCGACCAGGCGGTGCTCGGCGCGATGGCGTCGAAGTATCGCAACACCGGCCAGACCTGCGTCTGCGCCAACCGCATCCTGGTGCAAGATGGCGTCTATGACGCCTTCGCCGCCAAGCTGAAGACGGCGGTCGAGCAGTTGAAGGTCGGCCCCGGCATGGAACCGGGCGTGACGCAGGGGCCGCTGATCAACGCGGATGCGGTGGCGAAGGTCGAAGAACACATCGCCGATGCGCTGTCGCTCGGCGCGACCATTGTCACTGGCGGTCACCGCCATGCGCGCGGGGGCAACTTCTTCGAACCGACGGTGCTGGCGAATGTGCCGCGCGGTGCGAAGATCTTCGGCGAGGAGACCTTCGGCCCCGTCGCGCCGCTGTTCCGCTTCAAGACGGAAGAAGAAGCGATCCAACTCGCGAATGATACCGAGTTCGGCCTCGCCTCCTACTTCTACGCCCGCGATGTCGGCCGCATCTTCCGCGTCGCCGAGGCGCTGGAATACGGCATCATCGGCATCAACGAGGGCATCATCTCGACCGCCGAGGTGCCCTTCGGCGGCTTCAAGCAGTCCGGCCTCGGCCGCGAGGGCAGCCATATGGGCATCGAGGAATACCTGGAGGTGAAGTACCTCGCGATCGGCGGCATCGGGACGTGACCGCGCCGCTCTACCTCGAAGACCTGTCCCCGGGCCGGCGGTTTTCCGCCGGGCCGGTGACGGTCGACGAGGCGGAACTGATCGCCTTCGCGCAACGCTACGACCCACAGCCCTTCCATACCGACCCGGTGGCCGCGGCCAACCACCCGCTGTTCAAGGGCCTGGCCGCCAGCGGCTGGCACACCGCGGCGATGACCATGCGGATGATCGTCGATGCCATGGGTGCGATCGCCGGCGGCGTCATTGGCGGCGGCGGAGATCTGCAATGGCCGCGCCCGACGCGGGCGGGGGATGTGCTGACGCTGGATGTCGAAATCCTGGAAGCCGCGCCGTCGCGGTCCCGGCCGGAACGCGGTTCGGCGCTGATCCGCTATCGCACGCTGAACCAGGCGGGGGAGGAGGTTCAGGTCTTCACCGCCCGTGCCGTGGTGCCGCGCCGGCCTGCATCAGCGTAGCGTCAGGATGCGGATGCGGCGCGCATCCAAGGCCGGGTGCCGCTGTTCGGTTCCATCGGCCAGTACGGCCGTGATGTCATAGGTGCCGATGCAGGACGGCATGACCAGATCCGTCGCCGCGCCGGCCGGCAGGCCAGCGGGTGGCAGGCGGTTGAAGCGGCGCGCATCGGCCGGCGGCCCGGACGCCGTATCGATGAACACCGCGCGGATCGCCTGTCCGGTCTCGTTCCGCACCTCAATCCGCGTTGCCACCGCGCAGGCCAGCGCCAGCCCGGGGGTCGCGGCCATCACGGCGGCTGTCAGCAGAAGGCGGCGCATCGGCGTTTCCATGGCTGACGATACCCCGCCCAGCGTGCCGCCGCCGTGAAATGCCTCAGGCGGGCAAGGCGGCCGCGATCTCCTCCGCCACCGCCTGCAATTCCGGCTCCGGCCGTGCGGAGAGTTTCTCAACCATCCCACGGCGGAACGCCTCATGCCCGCCGCGCCCGGCCTCGCGGAACCAGCGCACCGCATCCGCGATCTCGCCCTGCGCCGTCAGCAGCACGGCCAGGTTGAACTGGCCGCGGAAATCCCCGCGTTCGGCCGAAAGCGCATACAGCATCGCCGCGCCGCGCGGGTCGCGCTCCACCACCCAGCCTTCCTCCAGGAATCGCGCCACCATGTTGATGGACTTGGCGTGCCCCTGTGCGGCGGCGGCGCGATACCAGCGCAACGCCTCGGCGCGGTCCTCGGCCACGCCATCGCCGCGCAGCAGCATGTTGGCGAAATTGTATTGCCCCCAATCGAATCCGCCCTCGGCCGATGCGCGGAACCAGCGCACCGCCTGGGCATGGTCCAGCGCCACGCCCCAGCCATTCTCCAGGCAGCGGCCGAGCATGTTCATCCCTTGCGCGTCGCCGGCGCGTGCTGCGGAGCGGAACCACTCCACCGCCGCCGCCTGGTCGCGCTGCACGCCACCCACCGCATCCAGCAGGTACTGCCCCCACAGGACCTGGGCGCGCGCCATGCCGAATTTTGCCGCCGCCTCGATCCACGGCGCGGCTTCTTCAGGTGGCGCGGCGAAGGCGGCCGCCAGCGTCTCCGCGCTGGCCAGCCTGATGGTGGTCGGCGAAACGACGGGGCGAGGGATGCGAACGGGGCGTTTGCGGCGGGCCATTCCCGGGCGTCTAGCCTTATTGCGATCCACTCGCAATTACCGCGTCTTGGCGCGCGGGCCGTTCCGCCCGATATCCTGCTGTTCAAATGACAGGAACCCCCCGCCCATGACGACCTATGACTTCGACCTTTTCGTCATCGGCGGCGGGTCCGCCGGGGTGCGTCTTGGGCGGATATCCGCCGGCCACGGCGCCCGCGTCGCGGTGGCCGAGGAACGGTTCTGGGGCGGCACCTGCGTCAATGTCGGCTGCGTGCCCAAGAAGATCATGGTCAATGCCGCCGAATACGGTGCCTGGGCCGAGGATGCCGCCGCCTTCGGCTGGAACCTCGAGAACCACGGCCACGACTGGGGCCGGCTGGCCGCCGCGCGGGATGCGGAGGTCGCCCGGCTGTCGGGCATCTACGGCAAGCTTCTGGCCGGCGCCGGCGTGACATCCTTCGACGCCCGGGCGACCTTCATCGATGCGCATACCCTCGATGTCGGCGGGCAGCGCGTCACCGCCGAACGCATCGTCATCGCCACCGGCGGCACGCCGCATCGGCTCGACATTCCGGGGCAGGAGCTCGCGCTGGTGTCGGACGACCTGTTCACGCTGAAGGCGCTGCCCAGGCGTTCCCTGGTGATCGGCGCCGGCTACATCGCGGTGGAATTCGCCACCATCCTGCGCGGCCTGGGCGGCGAGGTGGAGCTTGTCTATCGCGCGCCCACCCCGCTGCGTGGCTTCGATGAGGACATCCGTACCGCCGCCGTCGAAGCCCTGGTCGGCCAGGGCATGGTGCTGAACCCCGACGCCAGCCCGGTCCGCATCGGCAAGGTGGAAGACCATCTGATGGTCACGCTGTCCAACAGCGGCATCCGCGAAGCCGATGCGGTGTTCTTCTGCACCGGCCGCACGGCCAATACCCAAGGGCTCGGGCTGGACAAGGCAGGCGTCAGGACGGACGCCGCAGGTGCGGTCATCGTGGACGACGACCATCGCACCTCCATCCCGCACATCTATGCCATCGGCGACGTGATCGACCGCGTGAACCTGACACCGATGGCGACCGCTGTGGGCCACGCCCTGGCCGACACGCTGTTCGGCAACAATCCCCGCCGTGCCAATTACGAGAACGTCGCGACCGCCGTCTTCATGTCGCCGCCCATCGCCACCGTCGGCCTGACCGAGACCGACGCCGCCCGCATCGGCCCGGTGGACATCTACGTCAGCCGCTTCACCCCGCTGCGCCACACCATCAGCAAGCGGGAAGGGCGCAAGGCCCTGATGAAGCTGGTTGTCTGCCAGCGCACGCAGAAGGTGCTCGGCGCCCATATGCTCGGCGAGGATTCCGCCGAGATCATGCAAGGCATCGGCATCGCCATCGGCATGGGCGCCACCAAGCAGGATTTTGACCGGACGATCGGGATTCACCCGACCGCGGCCGAGGAATTCGTGACGCTGCGGACAAGGACGCGGGAGGCGGGGGTCGCACAGGCGGCGCAGTAAGCGCCGCAGGAGCGCACGGCGCGACCGCGCCCAGACCATCCGCGATGCCCGGCGCGACATCGCGGGGCGCGAAGCCAAGCACGCGGAGGCGTGCGCCCGGCGCCTGAGGGCAGACAAAAAGTTCGGGGGGAGGGAACTCCCCCCGAACCCCCCTCCTTTTTTTGGCTGTCTTCAGGGCAGCGCCAGCCCGACGCGCCGGCCCATCAGGGGGCGTTCAGCGTCGCCTCGAACTCCCGGAACAGCCCGACCGCCTTGGCATCGAAGAACGGCAGCACCTGGGACATGAACAGGCCCGTCGTGCCCTGGCCATGGTCGATCCAGTAGTAGGTATTCGCCAGCCCGGCCCAGCCGAGGCCGCCGGCCACACGCCCCTGCGGCGAGGGCTGCCGGTTGATCAGGAAGGACAGCCCCCAGCCGCAATGCTGGCCGGGGAAGAAATCCGCATCATGGGTCGCACCGGGCATCGCCGAGATCATCGGCTGCACCGCCATGCGCGGGATCTGGTCCTGCGCCATCATCGCCACCGTGGTGGGGCTCAACAACCTCTCCCGGCCATGACGTCCGCCATTGAGGATCATCCGCGCGAAGGCCAGGTAATCGTGCGCGGTCGAATACAATCCGCCACCGCCGCTCTCGAACTCCGGATCCTGCTCGATGATCATGTCGGTCGGCGCCAGCGCGCCATCCGGCCCGCGTGCATGGATGCTGGCAAGGCGCGCCCGCATGTCGTCTCGCAGCCGGAAGGCGGTGTCCGTCATGCCGAGCGGCGCGAAGATCGTCTCGGCGAAATGCGCGCCGAGCGTCTGCCCTGTCGCGGCCTCGACCATCAATCCGGCCCAATCCAGCCCGATGCCGTAGTGCCAGGCCTCGCCAGGGTCGAACAGCAACGGCAGCATCAACGCCGCCCGCTTTCCGCTGGTCATCGGCGGCAGGCCGAGAGCCTTGCGCGCCTTGATCGTCGGCTGGCTCCACATCTCATAGGAAAAGCCGGAGGTATGCGTCAGCAGATGCCGCAAGGTGATGGCCTGCTTCGGCGCGCGCAGCACCGGCTGCCCGCCGCCATCGAAGCCATCCAGCACCTGCACGGCGCCGATCTCGGGCAGCACATCCACCGCCGGCGCATCCAATGACAGCTGCTTCGCCTCGACCAGCCGCATCGCCGCCACCGCGGTCACGGCCTTGGTCATGGATGCGATCCACATCACCGTGTCGGCGGCCATCGGGTCGGGTGCGCCCAGCCGACGGACGCCGAAGCCCTCGATGAAGCCGGCCTCGTCCCGCTTGCCCGCCGCCACGACGATACCCGGAAGGTCGCCCGCCTGGATCGCCGCCTGCATCCGCAGCGCGACCTGGTCCTGACCCTTCATCGCCGTTCCTCCCCCAAATCCTGTTGCGCGACCCCTGCGGCACCGCATACCCGCCCTGCCAGCCTTGCACAGCCGCGCGGCTTCCCCCATCCCCCGCCTGGCATAGGATACCGCAGCGACCCACATGCGGGACGGCCCGTTCACGCCAACGCGCCATTTGGCGCGTCGCCAAACGGGCGCTAAGGTGCCCGACTTTCTTGGAGGAGAGTGCCAGACAATGACCGCGCGAGGCTGGAGCCCCGACTCATGGCGGGCGATGCCAATCCGGCAGGTGCCGGACTACCCGAACCAGGCGGCCCTGGCCGCGATGGAAGGGAAGATCGCGCGATTTCCCCCGCTGGTTTTTGCAGGCGAGGCACGCCGGCTGAAGGCCGCCCTGGCCCGCGCCGGGGATGGGGAAGCCTTCATCCTCCAGGGTGGTGATTGCGCCGAAAGCTTCGGCGACTTCACCGCCAACGTCATCCGCGACACCTTCCGCGTGCTGCTGCAGATGGCCGTTGTGCTGACATTCGGCGGCCAGGTGCCGGTTGTGAAGCTCGGCCGCATGGCCGGGCAATTCGCCAAGCCGCGGTCCTCCGACAGCGAGACGAAGGATGGCGTGACGCTGCCATCCTATCGCGGAGACATCATCAACGGGCCGGACTTCACCTCCGACGCCCGCATCCCCGACCCGTCGCGCATGGAATTCGCCTACATGCAGTCGGCCGGCACGATGAACCTGCTGCGCGCCTTCGCGACGGGTGGGTATGCCGACCTGCATCATGTGCATCGCTGGAACCTCGGCTTCGTCGCGCGCAGCCCGCTGGCGGATCGCTACGCGGACCTCGCGACGCGCATCGACCAGACTCTGAACTTCATGCAGGCGTGTGGGATGTCCGACCTGCCGCAGGTGCGGGAGACGGATTTCTACACCAGCCATGAAAGCCTGCTGCTGCCGTATGAGCAGGCGTTGACGCGGGTGGATTCCACCACGGGCGATGCCTATGCCTGTTCCGCGCACTTCCTGTGGATCGGTGACCGCACCCGCCAGCCGGATGGCGCGCATGTCGAATTCCTCCGCGGGGTGAAGAATCCGATCGGCATGAAGGTCGGCCCGACCATGGATGCCGACGAGCTGGTGCGCCTGACCGAGATCCTGAACCCGGCGAACGAGAAGGGGCGCCTGACCCTGATCTCCCGCATGGGGCACGACAAGGTCGAGGCGAAGCTGCCGCCGCTGGTCCGCGCGGTGCAGAAAGCCGGCCGCAATGTGGTGTGGCTGTGCGACCCGATGCACGGCAACACCACCACCGTCGCCGGCTACAAGACCCGCGTCTTTGACTCCGTGATGGGCGAGGTGCGCGGCTTCTTCGACGTGCATGGCGCCGAAGGCAGCGTCGCCGGCGGCGTTCATGTCGAGATGACCGGCTCGGACGTCACGGAATGCCTCGGCGGCGCGCATCGGCTGTCGGAGACCGACCTGTCGGCCAATTACGCCACCACCTGCGATCCGCGGCTGAATGCGGAACAGTCCCTGGAATTGGCCTTCCTGATCGCCGAGGAACTCAAGGCCCGCAAGGCCGCGATCCAGGCGAGCCCCGCCCAGGCGGCCCAGTGAACAAGCCCACCGCGCTGGGTTCCGGCGCATTGGGCGCCGCACTTGCCACCGGCCTGCCGAAACGGGACGCCCCCGTTTCGGCAGCGGCCGACACAACCGACGCGGTGATCACCGCGCGGACGGATTCCTACTTCAACCGCACCAAGCAGATCGTGCAGCGCTTCGGCGATGCGCGCGTCACCTATGCGGTGTTCCTGCGCCGGCCCGTGGTGTCGGCGCCGCGCCTGGCGCTGGACTGGATGCGGGCGGTGGCCGCGGCGCGGGGTGCAGACATCCAGATCGACCTTGTGCATGAAGAAGGCACCTGGGTCGGTGCCGGCGATCCGCTGCTGTACGTCACCGGATCCTTCATCGCGCTGTCGGACCTTGAGACGCTGCTGTTGCAGAAGCTCGGCGCGGCCTGTGTGGCTGCGCACAACGCCTACCAGATGTGCCTGGAGCTGCCTTCGGTCACATTCCTCGCCATGGAGGCGCGGCACTGCGCCGGGGCCGAGATGCAGGAGATGATGGCCTATGCCGCCGCCATCGGCAGCCGCGCCGCGCAGGCCGAAGGGGCCAAGGGATTCATCGGCAATGCCAATGACGCGACCGCCCATTGGTTCGGGCAGAAGGCCGGGTATGGGACCATGCCCCACGCCCTGATCGGTTATGCCGGCACCACCGTGCGCGCGGCCGAGATGTTCCGCGACACCTTCCCCGACGATCCGCTGACCGTGCTGGTGGATTATTTCGGGCGGGAGGTGACGGACGGCCTTGCCGTGGCCCATCGCTTTCCGGAACTGGCGGCCGAGGGCAAGCTCGCCATGCGGCTCGACACCCATGGCGGCCGGTTCCTCGAAGGGCTCGATCCGGCGGAATCCTACGCGGTGCTGGAACGCCACGCGCCCGGCGCGATCCGCCGCTACCGCTCCGAGACCGAGCTGCGCCACCTGGTCGGCACCGGTGTCTCCGCCGCGGCCGTGTGGAAGATGCGTGAGGAACTGGATGCGGCCGGCTTCCCGAAGGTGCGCATCGTCGCCTCCTCCGGCTTCGGCGTCGGCAAGTGCCGGGTGATGGCGGAAGCCAAGGCCCCGATCGACGTGGTCGGCACCGGGTCCTTCATCCCCGATGCCTGGTCCGAGACCTATGCCACCGCCGACATCGTCGAATATGACGGCGCGCCGCGCGTGAAGGTGGGCCGCGAGTTCCTGCTGCGCCGGGGTGAGGCGCGGCGGAAGAACGGGGGCGGGCAGTGACAGCCCTGCGCGCCGCCTCCATCCTGCCTGGGGTGGCCTTGGCGCGGGCGGCGGGCCCGCTGCTGGCGCCGTGCAGGTGGGTGCGCCCCGATGTCGGCGTCGCGCCGATCGTCCCGGCCGGGTCGCGCTGCGGGGGTTGAAGCCGCTTCGGATGGCCGAACCCGCGGCTTCGGCCCGCGACCTTCGGATCGGTTGGGCGGCGGCCTTCGGCGTGCTGGCGGTCTGGGTCGGGTTCCAGTTGATCGGCCGCGTCGCGGCGCGGCAGGATTTCACGCCCTGGGATGTCGGCGCACTGCGCTATGGCGGCGCCTTCCTGCTGGCGCTTCCGCTGGCCTGGCATTTCGGGCTGCCGCGCATCGCGCCGCTGCGTCTGGTCGCGGTGATGGCGGTCGCCGGCTTCGGTTTTCCGCTCTGCGCTTATTTCGGCTTCGCCCATGCGCCGGCCGCCCATGGCGCCGTGATCATGTCGGCCGGGCTGCCGCTCGCCACGACGCTGCTCGGCTGGGCCTGGTTTGGCGATGTGCCGGGGCGGCGCCGTGTCGCGTCCCTGGCCGCGGTGATCCTGGCTGCGCTGCTGCTCGCCTTCGACGGCACGGCGAGTCCGCCCGGTGCGTGGATCGGCGACCTGTTCTATGCCTCGGCGAGCCTGTGCTGGGCGGCCTATACCCTGCTGGTGCGGCAGTGGCGGCTTCCGGCGCTGGGCACGACGCTGACCATCGCGCTGGCCGGGGCGCCCGTGTTCCTGCCGCTGTGGTGGATGCTGCTGCCGTCGCGGATGGAATCGGCACCGGTCAGCGCCATCCTGGTGCAGGTTGCGTATCAGGGGTTCCTGTCGAGCGTCATCGCGGGGGTGCTCTATACCACGGCGGTGGCGCGGATCGGGCCGGCATCGACCACGTTGATCGGCGCGCTTGTGCCGGGGCTGGTGTCGGTCGCCGCCTGGCCGTTGCTGGGCGAACCGCTGGGGGTCTTGGGCACGGCGGGGGTGGTGCTGGCGATGGCGGGCATGGCGCTGGGGGTCACGCGCGCGCGGTGAGCCCCGTTTGAACGTGCGGCGACGGTGATTCTCAGGTCCGGTGCCGGCATTCCCAAATGGTCTCCCGGCCGCTGGTCCGCGCATTGCTTGGCGGGGTTGCGTATCGCAGTCTCCATCCGCTTCAGCGGCATTGCATTGGGGTTCATCGACCATGGCCGACACGCAACTGGCCGCGCCAGCCCCGCTTGGCGCCGCGACGCCGGCCGCCGCGCGCGAACGCCGCATCGGCTTCGCCTGCGCCTTCGGGGTGCTGTTCGTCTGGTCGGGCTTCCTGCTCAGCGCCAGGCTGTCGCCATCCCTGGGTCTGACGCCCTTCGACATGATGGCGCTGCGCCATGCCGGGGCCTTCATCGCGGCGCTACCGGTCCTGGTCTGGCACGGGCTGCCGCGCGTCAGCCTGGGTCGGGCGGCGGTGCTGACCGTCTTCGCGGGATTCGGCTTTCCCTATGCGGCGTATCTGGGCTTCTCCATGGCGCCGGCCGCCGATGGGGCGGTGCTGCTGCCGGGGCTGCTGCCCTTCAGCATCGCGCTGGTCTGGTGGGCTGCCTTCGGGGAGGTCCCCTCGCGGCGCCGCTTCGTCAGCCTCGCCGTGGTGGCGACGGGCATCGCGCTGATCGCCATCGAGACTGTGGGCACCTGGCCGGGCGCCTGGCGGGGGGACCTGGTGTTCCCGCTCGGCGGGCTGTCCTGGGCCATCTACATGGCCTGCGTGAAGCGGTGGGGCGTGTCGGCGCTGGATGCCACGCTTGTGGTGATGCTGCTGGCCGCGCCGGTGACGCTGCCGCTGTGGTGGGTGTTCGGCGGCGATGGCGTCGTCACCGCGCCGGTCATGCCGGTGGTGCTGCAGACCATCTACCAGGGGCTTTTCGCCGTGCTGCTGGCGGGATTCATGTTCACCCGCGCCATGAATGCGATCGGCGCCGGCACCACGAGCACCATCACGTCCCTGGTGCCGGGGATGACCGCCCTGGCCGCCTGGCCGCTGCTGGGCGAACCGCTGGGTATCGCGGCGCTGTCGGGGCTGGCCATCGTCACGGTGGGCATGGTGCTGGGGGTCACGGGCTCTCGTTGACCCTGCAACCCCCGGTCCCTAGGTTCCGCCCATCATGGCCGAAACCCTGAAGATCGCCCTCGCGCAGATCAACACCACCCATGTCGGCGCGCTGCACGCGAATGCCGACCGTATCCGTGCCGCGCGGGCCGAAGGCGCGCGCCTGGGCGCCGACCTGGTGGTCACGCCGGAATTCTCGGTCGGCGGGTACCTGCCCGAGGATCTGGTCCGCAAGCCGGCCTATGTCGCCGCCTGTGCCGAGGTGATCGCCGCGCTCGCCGCCGAGACGGCCGATGGTGGCCCCGGCCTGATCGTCGGCGGCCCCTGGGCCGATGGCGACAAGCTGTACAACGCCGCCTTCCTTCTGGACGGCGGCAGGATCGCCGCCCGCCGCGCCAAGCATGAACTGCCCAATTACGGCGTGTTCGATGAAAAGCGCGTCTTTGATTCCGGGCCGGTGCCCGGCCCGATCGCCTTTCGCGGCTTTCGCATCGGGCTGATGGTCTGTGAGGATTGGTGGCTGCCGACCTGCGCCGAGACGCTGGCCGAGACCGGCGCCGAGATTCTGCTGTCCATCAACGGTTCGCCCTTCGAGGCCGACAAGCACGACCGGCAGCGCCTGCCGCTCGCCGTGACGCGGGTGGTGGAAACCGGACTGCCCTTCGTGTTCCTCGCGCAGGTCGGCGCGCAGGATGAGATCGTCTTCGACGGTGCCTCCTTCGTGCTGAACCCCGACCGGTCGCTGGCGGCGCTGCTGCCATCCTTCGCCGAAGAGGTCCGCCTGACGGAATGGCGGCGGGAGGGCGAACGCCTGGTCTGCGTGCCCGGCGCCGTGGTGCCGCCGCCCGATACGCTCGGGCAGGTCTATGCGGCGATGACGCTCGGCCTGCGGGACTATGTGAACAAGAATGGCTTCCCCGGCGTGGTGCTCGGCCTGTCGGGGGGCATCGATTCCGCGATCTCGGCCGCCGTCGCGGTGGATGCGCTGGGCGCGGACCGCGTGCAGGCGGTGATGATGCCATCGCCCTACACCAGCCCGGAAAGCCTGGAGGACGCCGCCGAATGTGCCCGGCTGCTGGGCATCCGCTACGACACCATCGGCATCGGCCCGGCGATGGACGCGTTCGCCGGGATGCTCGCGCCCACCTTCGGCAACCGCCCGCCTGACATCACGGAAGAAAACCTCCAGTCGCGCATCCGCGGCGTCACGCTGATGGCGCTTTCGAACAAGTTCGGTTCGATGCTGCTGACGACAGGCAACAAATCCGAGATGTCCACCGGCTACGCCACCATCTATGGCGACATGTGCGGCGGGTATTCGGTGCTGAAGGACGTGTACAAGACCATGGTCTTCGCGCTGTGCCGCTGGCGCAATGCGCATGTGCCGAACGGCGCGCTGGGGCCAGCGGGTGCGGTGATGCCTGAACGCGTCATCACCAAGCCGCCTTCCGCCGAATTGCGCCCCGACCAGAAGGACCAGGACAGCCTGCCGGAATACGAGGTGCTGGACGCCATCCTGGAAGGGCTGATCGAGGGCGAGAAATCGGTGGACGCGCTGGTCGCCGACGGCTTCGACCGTCCGACCGTGCTGCGGGTGTGGAAGCTGCTGGACCGCGCCGAATACAAGCGACGGCAGGCGCCGCCCGGCGTGAAGATCACCGCGCGCGCCTTCGGCCGCGACCGGCGTTATCCAATCACCAACGGTTTTACGGCGCTGGTCAAATGAGCGAGGAATTCGAAGCCCAGGTCTTCCCCGAGGGCGAGTTCGCCGTCCAGATCATGGACATGTCCGGCGCCAACGGCTCCGAACCCGTCGAGACCGTCGCCGGCTTCATCACCATCGAACACGCCAACGCCTTCGCCCGGCGCTACGTCCGCGATTCCGTCGAACGCTGCCGCGCCCCGGGGGCGGACGCCAAGGCGACGCTCGACGCCTGGTTCGCCTATGGCGAGGATGCCGAGGTGCTGGGGGCGGGTGACGATGCCTGGGTCAGCCGGACGGAACTCAAGGATTTCGCCGATACGCCGGTGCGCGATGCCGAGGACCGCAACTGGCGCGTGCTCGACCCGCGGCGTGACGAGGATACCGACGAGGAGGATGAGGAGGCGTGAGCCACTCCGTCCTCTGCGGCGACTTCGCGCATTACCAGGACCCGGATGAGGAATGGTCGGTGGACGGCTTCCGCACCGCCGAGGCGGCGGCGGAATATGCGCGCCGCTTCATCCGTGACCAGGTCGAGGGGCTGCGCGGCGAATATCCCGACCCCGCCGGTTTGGAACGCGCCTTCCTCACCTTCGGCGAATACGCCATCGCGCCGGGCTTCGAATTGAAGCCCTGGCTTGCCCATTGCATCGCGCACCCGGCCGCACGCCGCGCCGACACCGATTATCAGGCACTTGATCCCAACCCATGAAACTCCGCTTCGCGCCATCCCCCACCGGCCTGCTGCATGTCGGCAATGCCCGCGCCGCGCTGGCCAATTGGCTGCATGCGCGCCGGCATGGCGGCGCCTTCATCCTGCGGCTGGATGACACCGATCTTGAACGGTCCAAGCCGGAATATGCCCAGGCGATCGAGGAAGACCTGCGCTGGATGGGTCTCGATTGGGATGAGCGCGTTGCGCAATCCGACCGGCTTGGCCGCTACGCCGCCGCCGCGGAAGCGCTGAAGGCGTCCGGCCGCCTGTATCCGTGTTTCGAGACCGAGGAAGAACTCGCCTACAAGCGCGAACGCCGTCGCCGCGAAGGCCGCCCGCCGCTGTATGACCGCGAGGCGCTGCGGATGACGCCCGACCAGATCGAGCGCGCGCTGGCCAATGGCAAGCAGCCCTATTGGCGCTTCAAACTGGCGACACGCACCGTCACTTGGCTGGACCTGGTGCTCGGCGAACGCAGCGTGAAGCTCAGCGCGATTTCCGACCCCGTGCTGGTGCGCGCGGATGGCTCGCCGCTCTACACCTTCACCTCCGTCGTCGATGACATCGACATGGGCATCACCCACGTCATCCGTGGCGAGGACCATGTCACCAACACCGGGATCCAGCTCGACATCTATGAAGCCCTGGGCGGCAACCCCAAGACGCTGACCTTCGGCCATCTGCCGCTGCTGACCGATGACGCGGGCGGGCCGCTGTCCAAGCGCCTGGGGTCGATTTCCCTGCGGCACCTGCGCAAGGACGGCATCGAACCGGCCGCGCTGGCCGGGTATCTGGCCGCCCTCGGCACCTCGGCCGACCCGGTGCCAGGGATGCCGGCGGCGCTCGCGCCGGCCTGGGACATCTCCCGCGTCTCGCATGCCACGGCGCGTTTCGACACGCGGCAGATGCTGGTGCTGAACCGCCGCGTGCTGCACGAGGCCCCCTTCGCCACCGTGCAGGACCGCCTGCCCGAAGGCGCGGATGAGGCTTGGTGGCTGGCCGTGCGCGGCAACCTGGACTTGATGCGGGAGGCGCGGCCGTGGTTCGACATCATCCGCGGCACCATCGTCCCGCCGGTGCTGGAAGGTGAGGGGGAGTTCCTCACCGCCGCCCTGGCCGCGCTGCCGCCCGAACCCTGGGATGCCACCACCTGGGCCGGCTGGACCGGCGCGGTGAAGGCCACGACCGGCCGCAAGGGCAAGGCGCTGTTCCTGCCTCTGCGCCTGGCGCTGACGGGGGAGGAGCATGGCCCGGACCTCGCCACCCTGCTGCCGCTGATCGGGCGGGAGAAGGCGGCGCTGCGGTTGCGGCTTTCAGCCGGCGCTTGAACCGCGCGCCGGATCGGCGCAAAAAGCACCCCATGTCCGCGTCCAGGCCCATCGCGTCCGCGCTCTGTCGCTGATCCGTCCTTTCGGGGAAGGTCCTTCCCCGCGCGCCTGCCTGACGCCACCCAGACCAGCCGGACCATCATGACCGACCTTTCCATCCACGACAGCGCCGCGCGCACGAAACGCATCTTCGTGCCGATCGACCCAAGCCATGTGCGGCTCTATGTCTGCGGCCCGACGGTCTATGACCTGGCGCATCTGGGCAATGCGCGCCCGGTCGTGGTGTTCGACGTGCTGGCGCGGCTGCTGCGGCGGATCTATCCGCGTGTCACCTATGTCCGCAACATCACTGACGTGGACGACAAGATCAACGCGCGCTCACGCGAGAGCGGTGAGCCGATCGCCACCATCACCGCCCGCACCACCGCCGATTTCCATGCCGACATGGCGGCGTTGAACACGCTGCCGCCCGATGTGGAACCGCGCGCCACCGGCCACATCCCGGCGATGATCACGCTGATCGAACGGCTGATCGCCAATGGCCACGCCTATGCCGCGGACGGGCATGTGCTGTTCTCCGTCCCGTCCTTCGCCGAATACGGCAAGCTGTCCGGCCGCGCGCCGGATGAATTGCTCTCCGGTGCCCGCATCGATGTCGCGCCCTACAAGCGTGACGCCGGGGACTTCGTGCTCTGGAAGCCATCCGATGCCGAAACTCCCGGCTGGGACAGCCCCTGGGGCCGCGGGCGGCCGGGCTGGCATATCGAATGCTCCGCCATGTCCTGGCAGCACCTCGGTGAGGAATTCGACATCCATGGCGGCGGCGCCGACCTGATGTTCCCGCACCATGAAAACGAGGTCGCGCAATCCGTCTGCGCCTTCCCCGGCCATACCTTCGCGCATTACTGGATGCACAACGGCATGCTGCTCGTGGATGGCGAGAAGATGTCGAAGTCGCTCGGCAATTTCCGCACCGTGCGCGACATCCTTGCCGAAGGCCCCTGGGCCGGGGAAGCATTCCGCCTGCTGCTGTTGCGGACGCATTATCGCCAGGCGCTGGACTTCACGGTGGATGGCTTGCGCGAAGCGAAGGCGGAGCTGGACGACCACTATGCCATGCTGTCGCGCGCGCCGGCCGCGCCGGGCAACAACGCCTCGGCCAAGCTGGCCGAATGGGCCGTGGCGCCGCTGCTCGACGATCTGAACACGCCGCTCGCCCTGGCCCGCCTGCGCGACCTGCGCACGCTGGAGAACGCGGTCACGGTCGGCGGGTCGCCGGCGGTCGCGATGGAACGCGCCGGCCTGTCCGCGCCGCCCGCGCCCGGGGTGGCCGCGGCGGCGTTCCGC
>JALHQB010000078.1:1899-21184 GCA_022842185.1 Acetobacteraceae bacterium | reverse complement strand
CGAGCAGCGCGGCCGCGCGCGGCCGCGCCGGCGCGAAGCCGGCCCCGCCAATCAGCCCGGCCAGCCAGCCCAACGCTTCGACCGCCACGGCATCACGGCCCAACGCGCCAGGGTCGATTCGGGCGAAGCCCTCGGGCCGGATTTCCGCCGCCGCGGCCAGCCGTGCCGCCAGCACCGCCTCCGCCCGTGCCCGCCGCAGGGCAAAGGCCGCGGCGGCATCGGCGAGGGCGCCGATCCCTGCTCCGCACCCGTCAGGATCGGCCAGCGCCTGGCGCAGCCGGATGCGGGCGAAACGGGGATCCAGATTGCTCGGGTCCCGCACGGGAATGATGCCGGCTTCGGCCAGGACCGCCTCCAGCGCCGCCGGCGGCACCGGCAGCAACGGCCGCAGCAGCAGCACCGCACCCGCGTCGCGCGCCGGAGCCATGGCGGCCAGCCCGCCCGGCCCGCTGCCGCGCAGGGCACGAAACAGCAGCGTCTCCGCCTGGTCGGCGCGATGCTGCCCCAGCAGCAGCCATGGCCGCCCATCCGCCGCCGCTGCGGCCGAAAGCGCCGCCAGCCGCGCCCCGCGCGCCCGTTCCTGGATCGATGACCCTGCCGCCAGTCCCAGGACGAGCACGCGCGCGGCAATCCCGCGCGACGTCAGCATGGCGCGGACATGCGCGGCTTCCGCGGCGCTGTCGGCGCGTAAACCGTGGTCGGCAACCAGGGCCAGGACCTCGCCGCCGCGCCGGCGGGCCCAGACATCGGCCAGCACCGCCAGCGCCAGGCTGTGCGGACCGCCGGATACGCCCACCGCCAGGCGCGGTGCCGTGCCGAAGGGGCCGAGCGGGGCCATCAGGGCAGCGAAGGTGTCCTCGGTCAGCGTCATGTCATTCGGCACGGGTACAACGCGGCGGGGGTGAGGGACATCAGGGCCCGCTTTCAGAAACACCGAAGCGGGCGGAACCGTCACCTTCCACCATCTCTGCATCTCCCTTGGCTGTGCGGGGTGCCCTGGCCCCAGGATGCGAAGGGACGCGCGGTTTCCTTGCGACCCGAGCGCGGTCTGCAGCCACGCCACCGCCCGTGGGCTCTCCATACAGGGTGTGGCGCCCGTCTCCATCCCGGATCACCAACCCAGCCCGCCGGGGTCGGCGGTGGGCGTGCCGGACGTAGGTCATTTCATTGCCATCGCGCCCGAGCCCGAGGAGTCGCGGCGCCCGGTCGGTCGGCGGCGGAGGCCCGACCACCGACGCCTGGGATCGGACCGAATGGCCGTTCGGACCTGTGGAAAAGTCCTGCCTTGCCAAAGGGATCACGACGCGGAATCCTGAACAGAACATGAACAAGTTTCGGGCTGTGACAAGCGCGCGACTCTTGGCAAGGGGTCTCTTTGCCACCTGATGTGGTGGTCAGGTCACTGTGGCAAGACTACATCTTGTGTCGGATACCCTTTGGACGGCAGAATGCATGCCCAGGGGATGAGCTTGGTTTGGGGGGTCTGACGTGTTCGATGCAGTTCAGCTAGAGGGCCATGGCCAGGTCCGTACCGATCCGTCGCGCGATGCGCTTCTGACCGATTTCGGCAAGGCAACGCTCGACGACCGCTACCTGCTGCCGGGGGAGACCTACCAGGATCTCTTCGCGCGGGTGGCCTCGGCCTATGGCGATGACGCGGCGCATGCGCAGCGCATCTACGACTATATCAGCCGGCTTTGGTTCATGCCGGCGACGCCTGTGCTGTCGAACGGGGGTACGACGCGCGGGCTGCCGATCTCCTGCTTCCTGAACGAAGCCTCCGACAGCCTCGATGGCATCGTCGGCCTGTGGAACGAGAATGTGTGGCTGGCCGCCAAGGGCGGCGGCATCGGGTCCTATTGGGGCAATCTGCGCGGCATCGGCGAGAAGGTCGGGCGCAACGGCAAGACCTCCGGCGTCATTCCCTTCATCCGCGTGATGGACAGCCTGACGCTGGCGATTTCGCAGGGTTCGCTGCGACGCGGCTCGGCCGCCTGCTACCTGCCAGTGCACCATCCGGAGATCGAGGAATTCCTCGAAATGCGGCGCCCGACCGGCGGCGATCCGAATCGCAAGGCGCTGAACCTGCACCACGGCATCCTGATCCCCGACGCCTTCATGCGCGCCGTGGAGAATGACGAGGAATGGGCGCTGCTGTCGCCCAAGGACAATGCGGTGATGCGCAAGGTCTCGGCGCGTTCGCTGTGGATCCGCATCCTGACGGCCCGCATCGAAACCGGTGAGCCATACCTGATCTATTCCGACCATGTGCATCGCGCGCAGCCGGCGCATCACAAGCTGGCCGGGCTTGAGGTCAAGACCTCGAACCTGTGCTCCGAGATCACCCTGCCGACCGGGCTGGACCAGCATGGCGAACAGCGCACCGCGGTGTGCTGCCTGTCGTCGCTGAACTGCGAGACTTGGTTCGAGTGGAAGGACGATCCGCTGTTCATCACGGACGTGATGCGTTTCCTCGACAACGTGTTGCAGTCCTTCATCGATACCGCGCCGGATTCGATGGCGCGGGCGAAGTACAGCGCGATGCGCGAACGTTCCGTCGGCCTGGGCGTGATGGGGTTCCACTCCTTCCTTCAGATGATGAACGTCCCCTTCGAATCGGTCGTCGCGAAGGTGTGGAACAAGCGGATGTTCAAGCATGTCCGCGACCAGGCGGATTTGGCTTCGCGCCTGCTGGCGGAGGAACGCGGCCCGTGCCCCGACGCCGCCGAATACGGCATCATGGAACGCTTCTCCCACAAGATGGCGATCGCGCCCACGGCGAGCATCTCGATCATCTGCGGCGGCGCGTCCCCGGGCATCGAGCCGATCGCGGCCAACGTCTATAACCACAAGACGCTGTCGGGGTCGTTCATCGTTCGCAACCCGTATTTGCAGAAGCTGCTCGCCAAGCACGGGCGGGATGATGACGACACCTGGACGTCCGTCACCGTCACCAAGGGGTCGGTGCAGCATCTGGATTTCCTGTCCGATCAGGAAAAGGCGATCTTCAAGACCGCCTTCGAGCTGGATCAGCGCTGGGTGATCGAACATGCGGCGGACCGCACGCCCTTCATCTGCCAGTCCCAGTCGGTGAACCTGTTCCTGCCCGCGGATGTGCACAAGCGGGACCTGCACCAGATCCACATGACGGCGTGGAAGAAGGGCGTGAAGTCGCTGTATTACTGCCGGTCCCTGTCGATCCAGCGGGCGGACACGATCAGTGAGAAGGTGACCGGGCAGGGCGACATCATGGCGGCGCATGTGCCGACCGAACGGGAAGTGCGGCTGCCGATGGCGGCGGCGGCGCCGGTGAGCTCGAACAATTACGAGGAATGTCTCGCCTGTCAGTGACGTAAGGTTGGAGGGGCGCTGCCCCTCCAAGCCACCCCGCCAGGGACCAGCGGGTCCCTGGACCGCGGGATCTTGGCGTTTGTCCCACAGGGCGGTCCCGACGGCATCCAGCACCAAAGTCGAGGTTTCCAAAGGCCTTAAGCTTTTGGTGGGTGGGGTTCGGGGAGGGCGACGCCCTCCCTGATCTGCCCCATCGACGCCACACCCCAACCCCCGCTAGCTTTCCTCCCAATATCACGGGAGGAACAAACATGATCACGCGCCGCACCATGGCGTTTGCGACCGTCGGCATCGCCGCGGCCACTTCGGCCCGCGCGCAGGACGCCTGGCCCAGCAAGCCTGTCCGCCTCATCATCGGCTACCCTGCCGGTGGCCCGACCGATTTCGGCGGCCGCCTGTTGCAGGACCCGCTGGGCCGCGCCTGGGGCCAGCCCCTGGTCATCGAGAATCGCGCCGGCGCCAGCCAGGTCATCGCCAGCGAGGCGGTCGCGCGGTCCCCGGCCGATGGCTACACGATTTTCCTTGCGGCCAGCACGCATGCGTCCAATGCGGCGGTCTATGCGCGGCTGCCTTACGACACGCTCAATGATTTCACGCCGATCGTGAACATTTATGCGTCGCCGACGGTGCTGTTCGTGGGCAAGGATTCGCCCTATCGCACGGTCGCGCAGCTGGTCGACGCGGCGAAGCGCGATCCGGGGATGGCCTTCGCGTCGTCGGGCAATGGATCATCGGGGCATTTCGCGCTGGAGATTTTCCGCCGCAAGGCGGGCATCGAGGTGACGCATGTCGCCTTCCGCGGCGGCGCGCCGGCCTTGCAGGAAGTGGTCGCGGGGCGAGTGCCGGCGACCTTCAGCACCTTGTCGGGCGCGATCGGTCTGGCGCGGGAGGGTGCCTTGCGGCCGCTGGCGATCGGCGGGCCGGAGCGGGTGGAGGTGCTGCCGGGAATTCCCACCATGGCGGAAGCGGGCTTCGAGATTCCCGACACCAGCCCCTGGTATGGTTTCATCGGGCCGAAGGGGTTGCCGCGGCCGATCGTCGATCGAATTTCGCGCGACGTGATCGCGCAGCTGCGTGACGTCGCGATCGCGCGGCGGATCGTCGATACCGGTGGTGTCATCCTCGCCGAAGGCCCGGATGAATTCGGTGCGCGCATCCGCCGTGAGATCGCGGAGAATGTGGTGGTGGCGCGGGAATCGGGGATACGGGTCGAGTAGGATTGACCACCACCGGCCGCTGACCGACGCTTCCCCTGACAACAAGGTGCGCCGAACGCATGGCGCACCAGCGTCAGGAGGAAGCAACATGTCCATCCGTTCCAGCGCGCTCGCGCTGTTCGTCTCGCTTGGCCTGGTACCGGCCGCCGTCCAGGCGCAGCAGGTCTCCGACGACATCGTGCGCGTCGGCGTGCTGACCGACATGACCGGCCCTTATGCCGATTTCGCGGGCCCCGGTTCGGTGATCGCGGCGCGGATGGCGGTGGAAGACCATGGTGGCCGCGCCCTGGGCCGCCCGGTCGAGGTCATCGTCGCCGACCATCAGAACAAGCCCGATGTCGGCGGCGCCACCGCGAGGCGCTGGATCGACACCGAACGCGTGGACATGATCATCGACATGCCGAATTCGGCGGTCGCGCTGGCGGTCCAGCAGATCGGGCGCGAACGCAACCGGATCATCATCAACACCTCCGCCGCCAGCACCGAACTGACCGGGCGGCAGTGCTCGCCGGTCGGGTTCCACTGGGTGTCGGACAGCTACGCGCTGTCCTACGGCACCACGCGGGCGGTGCTGGAACAGGGCGGCCGGTCCTGGTTCTTCCTGACGGTGGATTATGAGGGCGGCTACGCGCTGGAACGCGCATCCGAAGCCGCGGTGCGGGCGGCCAATGGGACCGTGGCGGGGCGCGTGCGCCATCCGCTGAACGCGTCGGATTTCTCGTCCTTCCTGTTGCAGGCGCAGGCGTCGCGGGCACAGGTGGTCGCGCTGTCCAATGCCGGCACGGACACCATCAACGCGATCAAGCAGGCCGGCGAATTCGGCCTGACGCGGCGCGGCCAGCGGCTGGTGGGGATGTTCGTGAACATTACCGACATCCGGGCGCTCGGCCTTGCCACAGCGCAGGGCGTGGTGGCGACGGAAGGCTGGTACTGGGACCAGAATGACGACACCCGCGCCTTTGCGCGGCGCTTCGGCGAACGCCATCGCGGGGCGATGCCGACGCAATACCAGGCCGGCGTCTATTCCGCCGTGCGCCACTACCTGAACGCGATCGAAGCCGCCGGCACCGATGACGGCCCGACGGTCGCGGCGAAGATGCGCGAATTGCCGGTGAACGACATGTTCGCGCGCAACGGCCTGGTGCGCGAGGATGGCCGCCACGTCCACGACATGTTCCTGGTCGAGGCGAAGCGGCCCGAGGATTCGCGCGGGGAGTGGGACCTGTATCGCATCATCGCCACCATTCCGGCCGAACGGGCCTTCCGCCCGCTGTCCGAAGGCGGCTGCCCGCTGGTGCGCCAGTGAGCGCCAACCACGCGGTCATCGGCTTTGTCGGCCTCGGCGCGATGGGCGCGCCGATGGTCGAACGGCTGATCGGCGCGGGGCACCGGTTGCTGGTCCATGACGTCAATGCCGAAGCGGTGGATCGGGCGGTGGCGCTGGGTGCCACCGCGATGCCGTCCGCTGCGGCCGTCGCGGACGCCGCGCCGGTTGTGTTCGTCAGCCTGCCGACGCCCGATGTGGTGCGGCAGGTGGCGCTCGGGCCGGGCGGGTTGGTCGAAGGTTCGGCGATGACGATCTACGCCGATCTGTCCACCACCGGCGCGCAGGTGGCGCAGCAGGTCGCGGCGGGGCTGGCCCGCGTCGCCGTGCTGGATGCGCCGGTCAGCGGCGGGGTCGCGGGGGCGAAGGCGGGCACGCTTTCGGTCATGGCATCCGGGGACAAGGCGGCTTTCGAGACCATCCGTCCGCTGCTGGAGGTGATCGGCCGCAACACCGTCCATGTCGGGGAGGGTGTCGGGCAGGGGCAGACACTGAAACTGGTCAACAACCTGATCGCGGCGACGGTCTGGGCCGCCACGGCCGAGGCGATGGTGATGGGGGCCAAGGCCGGTATCGACCCCGCGGTGATGCATGCGGTCGTGTCCAAAAGCAGTGGCCGTTCCTTCTCGACCGAGGTCTTCATGCCCAAGGCCGTGCTGGAACGAAGCTTCGATTTCGGCTTCCGGCTGGAGTTGATGCACAAGGATGTGCGCCTGGCGCTGTCGGAGGCCGAGGCGCTCGGCACCACCATGCTGACCTGCACCACGGCCAAGCAGTTGTATGACCACGCCCTGGCCCATGGCGGGCGTGGGCAGGATGTCACCGCGCTGGTGCGGCTGCTCGAAGAATGGGGTGGGGCGGAGGTGGCGGCACGCTGACGCAGCACCATCTTCCCTGACGCGGGCGCCGGCGCGAGTCGGCCCGCAATGCCGCAATACACAAGGGGTTGCGGGTCATCGTTTGTCCCGCCTACCAGATATGGTATGAGCGGGCATCGCAGTTGCTGGGGCAGAGAGCATCATGGCCGACGGAATCTCGAATGACGAACGACCGGTGAAGTTCGACCTTCTCACCGCGAACCCTGTCTACAAGCCGTTCCGCTACCCCTGGGCCTATGACGCCTGGCTGACCCAGCAGCGCATCCATTGGCTGCCGGAGGAAGTGCCGCTGGCCGACGACGTGAAGGATTGGCAGAAGAATCTGTCGGAGGGCGAGCGCAACCTGCTGACGCAGATCTTCCGCTTCTTCACCCAGGCCGATGTCGAGGTGAACAACTGCTACATGAAGCAGTACAGCCAGGTCTTCAAGCCGACCGAAGTGCTGATGATGATGTCGGCCTTCTCGAACACCGAGACGATTCACATTGCGGCCTACAGCCATCTGCTCGACACCATCGGCATGCCGGAGATCGAGTACACCGCCTTCCTCAAATACAAGGAGATGAAGGACAAGTACGACTACATGCAGGCGTTCACGGTCGATTCGAAGGTCGAGATCGCCAAGACGCTGGCCGCCTTCGGCGCCTTCACCGAAGGGCTGCAGCTGTTTGCCTCCTTCGCGATCCTGATGAACTTCCCGCGCTTCAACAAGATGAAGGGCATGGGGCAGATCGTGTCGTGGTCGGTGCGCGACGAGACGCTGCACTGCCTTTCCGTCATCCGCCTGTTCCGCACCTTCGTGCAGGAAAATCCGGAGATCTGGACTGCGGAGTTGAAGCGCGACCTGTACCAGATCTGCGCGACGATCGTGGAGCATGAGGACGCCTTCATCGACCTCGCCTTCGAACTCGGCGGCGTGCAGGGCCTCGATGCGGCGCAGACCAAGGAATACATCCGCTTCATCGCCGATCGGCGCCTGCAGCAGCTCGGTCTCGAACCGATGTACAACATCGAGAAGAACCCGCTGCCCTGGCTTGATGAAATGCTGAACGCGGTCGAGCACACCAACTTCTTCGAGAACCGCGCGACGGAATATTCCAAGGCCAGCACGGGCGGGACGTGGGAGGAAGCCTTCGCGGATTCCGTCTTCTCGACCCCGCAACCGGAAGGCGATATCGAGACGCTGCGGCACTGATCGCGTGCATGTTTCGCGCGCCTGGCTGACATCCCGGCCAGGCGCGCGGCTGACTTGATAGGGAGTGCTCTTGCGCGCCACGGGCCGAGCGCCGTAAGTGCGCCCCATCATGATCCGCGCCATTCGCTACGTTTCCGTCCTTCTCGTCGTGCTGCTCGGCGGCATCTGGGCCGCAGCCTGGTTTGTCCGCGCGCCCAACGAATCCGTGGCCGATGCCTTCATGCGCCAGCTTGCGCGCATGACCGGCGCCGATATGCCGGCGCCTTCGACAGGCGGCGTGCAGCTCTCGCAGGGCGTCTCGCTCGGCGGGCCCTTCACGCTGGTGGACCAGACCGGCAAGACCGTGACCGAGCGCGACTTCGCAGGCCGCCCGATGCTGGTCTATTTCGGATTCACCTATTGCCCTGACGTCTGCCCGACGGAACTGGGCACCATCGCCGCCGCACTCGATTCGATGGGCCCCGCAGGCGAACGCGTCACGCCGGTCTTCATTTCAGTCGATCCGGAACGCGATACGCCGGAGGCGATGGCCGATTATGTGTCACGTTTTCATCCGCGCATGGTCGGACTGACGGGAAGCGCGGAACAAGTCGCGCAGGCGGCACGCGCGTATCGCGTGTATTACGCGAAGGTTCAGCCACGCGACTCAACCACCTACCTCATGGATCACTCATCATTCATCTACTTCGTTGGACCGGATGGTCGTGTGCGTAGTCTGTTCCGTCCAGAAAGCACGCCAGAGGCGATAGCTTCCGCAGTCAATGCACAACTCCGCGCGTTTTGATGCAAAGGGTTCCGCAATTCTACAGCGCGCGGTATGATGTCCATGCCGTAAAGCATTGTCCGTCCAAGATTAAGACGGTTGCACCGGCGGAGGGGCATCATGTCGTTTGACGATCAAGACGCCGCAGCTGGCGCTGAAGGTGGCCGGGGTGGTGCATCGGCACCCCGTCACACCCGCCGGCTGTCGGACAAGATGCTGATCGCGTTTCATCACGCGTGCGATCAGAGCGATTTCGAAGTTGCCGAGGAATTGCTGCGCATTCTCGAGACGATGCTCACGCGCCGTCCGGCTTCACCGGATTCGAATCGCCGGAAGAATCTCGAAAGCCTCGTCGCGGCGCATGAACGGCTGTGGCTGTTGCGCCATCCTGAGGTGAAGGACCAGTAATGCTGCAGCGATCCATCGTGTCGGATCGCGCAGCAGCCGTCGGCCCCGATCGCGGGCGAGCAACGGCATCTCGTTCAGCCTGAACAAATCAGCTTCAGCGACCTGCGCCCGACGGTGTTGTCCGGCAGGATCCGGTGCGGTTCGCGCCAAGCGATTCTCGCGGAATCGGCCGTGTTCGATCGCGCATCTTCACGCGCCTGACCGACGCCAGTCAGGTGCGATCCGTTCTATTCATCCACCAATGGTTTGGCGTGGCGCAGCACAGCATCGGCAGCCTCGGTGAAGCGGCCATCGGCGTCGTGCAGGATGAAGGGCGGCAGCAATCGTGCGGGCGCCCGGCCCGCCTTGCGCGCGCGGATCAACACGCGCTTGGCCGCATCGCCGGTGCGCGGCGCCACCGGCAGCAGCAGCACCGATCCGCACCCTGAACCATGGAGCGCGGCGATGCCCGCATCGAATCGCGCGGCAGGCAAAACCAACGCAACCGTGCCGCGATCGCGCAGCCCAGCGGCAAGGAAGCGGATCCAGCCCGCCAGCCCCGCACCCGATTCGTGGGTCGCGGCGCGGCGCACCGCCCCGGGCGGCGGTGTTCCATCCGGCCAATAGGGCGGGTTGGCCATCGCATGGTCGCAAGGCCCCAGCCGCCGCGCGAGCGCGAGATCGGCGACATCACCCTCCGTCACCGTCGCATCGATCCCATTGGCCACCGCATTGCCCTGCGCCAGGGCCGCCATCTCCCCTTCGCTTTCCACCGCGGCGATGCGCAGGCCCGCCACGCGCGCCGACAGGCACAGGAAGGCGGCGCCACTGCCGCAGCCGGCCTCCAGCACCAGGTCCCCCGCACGTGCCGGCACGAAGGCGGCGAGCAGCACGGCATCGAGCCCGGCGCGGAAACCCCGCACCGGCTGGACCAGCCGGACGCGGCCATCCAGCAAGGCATCCTCGCTCGTTTCGCTCACACCGTCGCCTCGCCGGCTTCGAGCAGAACTGCGCGGGCGCGTGCTTCATCGTCCGGCACCACCGCCAGGCGGCGGGGAAAGGCGCCGATGCCGCCTTCGATCGCGCTGATATGGGCGTCCAATACGATGCACTCGATGCCTGCGTCGGTCAGCAGGGCTTTCAGGAAGGACAGCCGGACCGGGTCCGTGGTGGTGGCGACAACGCGCATCGCAAGTGCAATTCCCTTGATTTTTCCGCTGCTTGCCGCTTGGGCGGGCCGTGACTATGGTGCGCGCCGCAGCAGGAGAAGTGCAAGCGTGAGCGCCACCGCCAAGTCGGTCGCTTCCGGTCCGGCGCGGCAGGATGCCGCGGCGCCGCGGAAGGGCGAGGATGCGCTGAGCGCGCTGACCACGCTGGTGCGCGACGACCTTGAAGCGTGCAACCGCCTCATCGTCGAACGCATGCAGAGCGACGTCGCGCTCATCCCGCAGCTTGCCGCGCATATCGTCGCCGCCGGCGGCAAGCGGCTGCGGCCGCTGCTGACGCTGGCCTCTGCGCGGATGTGCGGGTATCGCGGGCAACGCCATGTCGGCCTCGCCGCCTGTGTCGAATTCATCCACACCGCGACGCTGCTGCATGACGACGTGGTCGATGAAAGCGCGCTGCGTCGTGGCCAGGCATCGGCCAATGCGTTGTTCGGCAACAAGGCCTCGGTGCTGGTGGGCGACTTCCTGTTCTCCCGCGCCTTCGAGGTGATGGTCGAGGACGGTTCGCTCGAAGTGTTGCGCATCCTGTCCGCCGCTTCGGCCACCATCGCCGAGGGCGAGGTGCTGCAGCTGATCACCCAGAACGACACCACGACGACCGAGGCGCAGTACCTCAAGGTGATCGAAGGCAAGACCGCCGCGCTGTTCGCCGCGGCCACCGAGGTTGGTGCCGTGGTCGCGGACCAGCCGCCGGCCGGGCAGGGGGCATTGCGCGAATTCGGCATGGCCCTGGGCGTGGCGTTCCAGCTGGTCGATGACGCGCTCGACTACAGCGCGGACCAGCAGGCGCTGGGCAAGACCGTCGGCGACGATTTCCGCGAGGGCAAGATAACCCTGCCCGTGCTGCTCGCCTTCGCGCGGGGCAGCGACGAGGACCGGGCCTTCTGGCGCCGTACCCTCGAAGACCGTGACCAGGCGGATGACGACCTCGGCACGGCGCTCGCGCTGATGCGCCGCCACGGCGCGCTGGCAGACACCATCGAACGCGCGCGGCGGTACGGCGACCAGGCGATTGCGGCGCTGGCCGAATTTCCGGACACGGTCGAAAAGCGGGCGCTGGCGGATGTGGTCGCGTTCTGCATCGAACGAGCGCGGTGACGCGCATTGGGGGGTGATTGGAGAAGGGCTTCGCCCCTCTCCAAACCTCACCCCACCAAAGGCCTAAGGGCCTCTGGACACCTTCATTTCATGCTGCGCGGGGCCATGGTGCGCATCGCATTGCCCGGCGCCAAGTGACGGTTTCCAAAGGCCTTAAGCCTTTGGTGGGGTGAGGTTCGGAGAGGGGCAAAGCCCCTCTCCGACGCCCCTCATTGCCCGTGCCGCACGTGCCGCAGCTGGAAGTAGTTGTCGGCCGTCTGCACCACCGTCCAGCCATTGCGCACGGCCCAGACGATCTGCTGCTGGTGCAGCGGGATGAATGCCACATCGTCGCGCAGCATCTTGCTGGCTTCGCTGATCAGCCGCTGGCGGGCGGCGGCGTCGGTCTCCACCGCGATGCGGTCCATCAGCGTGTCGAATCCCGGGTTGGAATACCCGGCGCTGTTGAACACCCCGCGCGCCCCGTCGCGCGTGCCGGCGAGGTTGTAGAACGCGTTGTGCGCATCCGAGGTCGAGGGCGTCCAGCCGAGCAGGTAGAACGACGTGTTGAAGCGCGGCGCGTTGATCTCGGCGAAGTACCGCGCGCGGGTCTGCGCGTTCAGCGTCACGCGAATACCGACGCGGGCGAGCATGGCGGTGATGGCCGTGCAGATCGCCTCATCATTCACATACCGGTCGTTCGGGCAGTCGAGCGTCACGCCGAAGCCGTTGGGGAAACCGGCTTCGCGCAGCAACCGCCGGCCTTCCTCGATGTTCACGGCCGGCCGCTGGTCATCGGCTTCGACGAACCCGTTCACGCCGGGCCCATACAGCAGGTTGGACGGGCGCGACTGCCCGCGCATCACCGTGCGCTGGATGGCGTTGACATCGATCGCCAGCAGCATGGCGCGGCGGACGCGCACATCCTGGAACGGGTTGCGCCCCGTCACGTCGGACTTCAGCAACTGCGGCCGCATTTGGTCCATGCCGAGGAAGATCGTGCGCAGTTCCGGCCCCTGCATGATCGCCACGCCGGGCGAGCGGCGGATGCGCTCCACGTCCTGCGGCGGGACGGTGTAGAGGAAGTCCATCTCGCCTGAGAGCAGGGCGGCGACGCGCGTGGCGTCGTTCGAGATGACGTTGAATTCCGCGCGGGTGAGGTTGTGGCGCGGGGTGTCCCACCAGGTGGTGTTGGGCACCAGCACGGTGCGGCGGTCGGGCTCGCGCGATTGCAGCAGGAACGGGCCGGTGCCCATCGCGTTGCGGGTGGCGAAATTCTCCTCGCGCGAGGTCAGGTCGGCAGGGCGCGTCGAATTGTTCTGTTCGGCCCAACGGCGGCTCATGATGCCCCAGTTGGTGATTTCCTGGAGCAAGATGGGGTTCGGAACGGTCGTCTCGAAATCCACCGTATGGTCATCGACCTGGCGGACTTCCTTCACCGAGGCGAGCACGCCCTGGATGTTCGACCCTGGCGCGCGCGCGCGCTGGACGCTGAACACCACGTCGTCGGCGGTGAAGGGCGTGCCGTCGGAAAAGCGCACGTTGCGGCGCAGGTGGAAGCGCCAGACGGTGGGGGAGACGTTCTCCCACCGTTCGGCCAAGGCCGGTTCCACGCGCATCTGCGCGTCGCGGCGCACCAGCGGTTCATAGATGTTGGCGTTGAACGACAGCAGGAAGGTTTCCTGCCGCGTGTACGGATCCATCGAGTTGGTGTCGCCGTCATTGGCCCAACGGAAATTGTTGGCCTGCGCGGCGAAGGCCGAACCCGCGAGGAGCGCGGCGGCGAGTGTGAGTCGGAGTGACATGCGTTGTGTCCCAGCATTTCGAGTGGCGCGGATGCTGGCCCATCCCGCCTCGCGACGGAAGGGTGGGGGAGGGGCGCAGAATGCATGAAAAAAGGTGCCATCCTTGCGGGTGGCACCTTGTCTCGTCGCGCCCGTCTGGGGCGGATCAGGCGGCCCGAAGCGCCTTGGGCAGATCAACCAGGCTCTTGTCCACCAGCGCCGCATCGGCGGTGGCGTCCAGTGTCTCGGCCAGCACCGTGCGGGCGGCGGCGCCGGCGATTTCGGCGGCGGCGTTGCGGACATCGGCGATGGCCGATGCTTCGGCCGCGGCGATGCGATCGAGCGCCATGCGTTCACGGCGCTTGGCGGATGCCTCGGCCTCGGCGGCGGCGGAGGTCGCCAGGCGCTCGGCCTCGGCGCGGGCATTCACCAGCAGCGACTCGGCTTCGCGTGCGGCGGCGGCCCGTTCGGCCTCGGCGTCCTTGAGCATCTGCTCGGCCTCGGCGCGTAGGCGCGACGCTTCCTCAAGCTGGCGGCGAATGCCGGCGGCGCGGCCATCCAGCGCGGAGGAGATTGCCCCCCACAGCTTCTTGCCCAGCAGCAGGAAGAACAGGACGAAGGAGACGGCGACCCAGAATTTCGGGTCGTGATAGAAATGCGTGTAGCCGTGCATCATGCCCTCCCGCGCGCAGTGAGTTCGCGCCCAACGGCCGCTTCGACCGCCGCGCGGTCAGACCGGCCGACCAGCTTGTTGAGCAGTGCCTCGGTCGTGTCGGTGGCGACGCCCCGCAGCGCGCCCATGGCCGATGCGCGGGATGCGTCGATGCTGGCTTCGGCCGCGGCGATCTGCGCGTTCAGCCGGGCGGCCAGCGCCGCGGCCTTGGCATCGCTGTCGACTTGCGCGGCATGCATCGCGGTGGCGATGGACGCCCGCGCCGTCGCGCGCGCCTGCTCGGTCGCGGTGCGATGCGCGGCCATGGCGGCATCGGCCTCGACCTTGGCGGCCTGGGCGGCTTCAAGGTCGGCGTTGATGCGATTGTGGCGGTCCTCGATCACGGCGCCGACGCGCGGCAGCGCGATGTTGGCCATGATATAGACCAGCGCCCCGAAGATGATCAGCTGCCAGACGATCTGGCCGATCAGCAGCGGGCCTTGCGTCGGGTGGCCGAAGGCGAGCTGCGGCATGCCATCGACGGGCAGGGAATAGGTATCGGCGGCAAGCGCCAGGCCTGGCAGGGTGACGGCCAGGGCCGTCATCAACATCACTCGGCGCATTGCCGTCATCTCCATCACCGCAACGGCCCGGCCTGCGCCGGGCGGATCCGCACGCCGCCCCCGGGGTGCCGGGGGCGGCGCGGGGGATCAGGCGAACAGGATGAGGAAGGCGATCAGCAGCGCGAACAGCGCCACCGCTTCCGTCAGCGCGAAGCCCAGAATGGCGAAGGGGAACACCACGTCACGGGCGGCCGGGTTGCGGGCCACGCTGTTGATCAGCGAGGAGAAGATGTTCCCGATGCCGAGACCGACGCCAAACAGCGCGATGACGGCGATACCAGCCCCAAGGGCCTTCGCAGCGGCGACTTCCATGATGTTCGTCCTTCTTTACATGGAGTTTCTGTACGTACGCGGGTGCCACCGCACCCCGGTCACATGGCGGGTCAGTGCAGATGCACCGCGTCGTGCAGGTAGATGCTGGTCAGGATGGCGAACACATAGGCCTGCAGGAATGCGACCAGGAGTTCGAAGCCGACCAGGACAACGTTCACCGCGAGCGGCATGGCGGCCACGAAGGGCCCCACCGCGCCGAGGCCGCCCAGCAGCACGACGAAGGTGGCGAACACCTTCAGCATGACGTGGCCGGCGACCATGTTCGCGAACAGACGCACCGAGAGCGACACCACGCGGGAGAAATAGGAGATGATCTCGACCGGGATGATGATGGGCCACAGCCACACCGGCGCGCCCTCGGGGACGAAATAGGAGAAGAAGTGCATGCCGTGGCGCATCAGCGCGATCACGGTCACGGTCACGAACACCACGCAGGCCAGGGCCAGCGTCACCGCGATGTGGGAGGTGAAGGTGAAGGCGTAGGGCAGCATGCCGAGCAGATTGCCGAACAGCACGAACATGAAGACCGAGAAGACGAAGGGGAAGTACTTCTTGCCCTCGTCGCCCACCTGGTCTCGCACCATGCCGGCGATGAATTCATAGGCCGATTCGCCCAGCGCCTGGAGCCGCCCAGGGACCAGCTGCGCGCGGCGCGCGGACAGCAGCATCAGGCCGCAGGACAGCACCGTGGCGATCAGCATGAACAGGTTGGACTGGCTGAAGGACACGGCCTGCCCGACCACGCCCAGTACCGGCGACAGCTCGAATTGGCTGAGCGCGTCGATCGTCTTGCCTTCGACTGCCACCGGCTGATCCCCCGTCTCGTCTCTTACTGCCCACTGCGTGAGCGCGGCTTCGGGCTGAACAGGCGATAGACGTTCAGGACTCCGGCCACGCTGCCCATGACGAAAAACACCAGGAAAAGCCAAGGCCAGGTGCCGAGCCAGCGATCGAGCAGAAAGCCGATCACCACGCCGACCACCAGGGCAGAGACGACCTCGACCCCCGCACGCAAGCCAAATCCCCAGGCTGTCTGCGGCAGGGCCCCGCCCTTTTCAGGCGGTTTGTCCAGGCCCCTTTGGGTCCTGGCCTGCCGCAACCGCTCCTCGAAACCGTTGCGTTCGTTCACCTTCGCTCCCTGGCGGAACCCGCCGGAAGGCAGGCGGCGCTTTACGGTCCGCCCCCCACCCTGTCAAGCACATGACTGCGGCGCAACATACGCCGGGTCTGCTTGGCCGCAGCCTAACACGATCAGGCGGCCGGGATCAGGGTCGGCTGCGCCACGTCATGGCGCGTCGCGACCGGCACCGGCAGGCGCGCCAGCGCCTCGGGCGCCATCGGCCGGCCGAGCAGGTAACCCTGCCCCTCGTCGCAGCCGATCTCCCGCAGCCGGGCCAGTTGCACCGCGCTTTCGACCCCTTCGGCGACCAGCCGGGCGCCCAGGCCATGGGCGATGCGCGTCACCGCATCGACGATCCGTTCCGTGCGGGTGCTGGTCCCCAGCCCGGCCACGAAGGACCTGTCCAGCTTGATGACGTCGAAGGGCAGTTGCTGGAGATAGCCGAGCGACGCATAGCCGGTGCCGAAATCGTCCAGTGCCAGCTTCACCCCGATCTCCCGCAGCCGGGCCAGCGTGCCGGCCGCCGCGTCCGGATCACGGATGAACACGTCCTCGGTCACCTCGATCTCGATTCGGTCGGGGCTGGCGCCGGTGGCGGCCAGGGCTTCGCGGAGGAGATCCGGCGCCTGGCCCGAAACGATGTGACGCGCCGACAGATTGACTGCCACCGCGATGTCCAGCCCCTCCGCCCGCCAGGCCTGCTGCTGGCGCAGCGCCATCTCCAGCGTCGTGCGGGCGATGCGCATCGAAAGCCCGGCGCGTTCGGCCGCCGGCAGGAAGACGCTGGGCGGCACCACGCCGCGCGTCCGGTGGGTCCAGCGCAGCAGAGCCTCGCAGCCGCTGAAGGACAGGTCCGACAGGCGGAATTTCGGCTGGTAGTCAAAGTGCAGCTCGCCGGCGTCGAGCGCCTGCTGCACATCCGCCTCAAGGTGCCGCTGGTCCATCAGCGCCGCCGCCATGGCGGTGGAGAAGCGCCGCACCTGGCCCCGCCCGGCGCCCTTGGCACGATACAGCGCGATGTCGGCCCTTTGCAGCATGGTCGGCCCATCCACCCCATCCTCCGGGCCGATGGCGATGCCGATCGACGCCCCAGCCGGGACCGAGGTGCCTTCGATCGTATAGGGCGCGCCGAGCGCGCGGACGATCCGCGCGGCGGCGGAATCGGCTTCCTTCGTGCTGGCGATGCCGGTCTGCACCACCGCGAATTCATCCCCGCCCAGCCGTGCGAGCATGTCCCCGGGCTTGAGGCAGCCGCGCATCCGCCCGGCCGCGGCCATCAGCAGCGCATCGCCGGCGGCGTGGCCCATCGTGTCGTTCACGTCCTTGAAGTCGTCCAGGTCGATCAGGTGCAGCGCCACCATGCCGCCCGCCGCCAGCGCATGGTTCAGCCCACGGGTGAACAGCAGCCGATTGGCGAGGCCGGTCAGTGAATCATGTTCCGCCATGTAGCGGATCTGTTCTTCGGCTTCCTTGCGGCGGGAAATGTCGAGGCTGATGCGCACCACCGTGGAGGCCGGCGCGCCGGGGTCGGCCACGGGTGCCGCGGTGGTCAGCAGCGTGCGGGGCGTGTCGTCGGGTCCGGTCGCGGCTTCCTCCCGGAACGGCAACTGCATCCCGCCGGCCAGGGCGGCGGCGATGTCCGCGCCGTCCTCGGCCGTGCCAGTGGCATCGGTGATGCCCTTGCCGATCAGGGCGGCCTCGGTGGTCCGGTAGAACCGTGCCAATGCCGCATTGGCCAAGACGAAGCGACCATGCCGATCATGGGCGGACACCATCACCGGCAGCGCATCGACCACCACGCGCAGCATCCGTTCGGACCGCCCGGCACGCGCCTGCGCGGCCTTGGCTTCGCGCAACAGGCCGCTGGCGCGGCGCCACAACAGGTACAGTAGGGCGGTCAGCACCGTGGCGCTGGCGATCAGCCCCACCAGGCTGGCCGCGAAGGCGCTCTGCAGCCCGCGCAGCCCCGCGGCCGCCCCTTCGGCACCCTCCCGCTGGTCGTGCTGCAGGGCGCGATTCGCTTCGCCCAGGGCCAGCACCAGCGTGCCGAGCACGTCATGGGCGCGCTCGATCGCGGTGGGGTCGCCCGCCTGATGTTCGGCCGCCACGCGTTCCAGCCGCGACAGCAGCGAGAAATGCCCGGGCAAAGTCGCGCGCACCGCCCGCAAGGTGGGGGATTGGCGCGTTTCGCTGTCGCCTTGCTGCAAGGCGACCAGGCGGCTCCAGAGGATGTCGTAGCGCAGCGCCACCGCCTGCGCGGCACCAGGCCTGCCGGCGGCCAGGCGCTCGATCTCGGTTCCCAGCCGGGCCGCTTCGAGCAGCGCCTGGCTGCTTTCATACACACCGACGCGGTGGCTCTCGGCCTGGGTTTCGGCATGCGAGGCGAGTTGCCGCGCCGAGATCGCGAGCGATGCGACAAAGACCAGCGCCGCCAGCACGGCAACCAGCAGAGGGATCGTCGAGCGGGACCATCGGCCGGAGGAGGCCATTCGCGTGCTTCCTCAGCCGATGTCGATGCGTTGCAACTGCCATACGGCGCGATGCCGGTGTTCAGCGGTGTCGAGTTCCGGGCGCTGCGACCAGGGGAAGACGATCCAGAAGGGGCCACGCAGCCGCACCGGGATCGGCGCATCATCCTGCCGCGTGGCGAGGAAGCCGTGGCTGGCGACCAGGTCGTCGATCGGCATCACCACCGCGTAGTCGTTGAGCCCGATGCAGTGCAACACCGAGCCTTTCGCATGTAGCGCGGCGAGCAGCCGGCGTATAGGCATGCCCGAGAAATGCTGCGGCCCCTGCGTCCAGGGCGTCCGGGTGATCAGTCGCTCGGAGGCTATGGCATCGAGCGCGGCGAGGTCGAGCCGGCGCGGGGAGGGTGGCGCGACGGCGCCCCCGACCTCGAGCGTCGGGCTGCCCGCGGCGGCCGCGGCGCATGGCGTGGCGAGCGTGGCGAAAAGGCTGCGGCGTGCAATGGCCATGGCGACGGCTCCAACGCGAACGCGATGGATAGCGTCGCCTTGGTAAGCGAAACGTTATGGGGCGCGGATCGCGGCGTGGCCGCGATCCGCTGTCTTTTTTGTGCCCTCAGACGGCGGGCGGCCCGCATCCGCGGGCCTTGCCTTCGCGCCACGGGCTGTTGCGACGGGGGGGACGGTCGGTGTGGGCGCGGTCGCGCTTTGCGCTCCTGGAATCGCGGTGTTGCCGCAATCCGAAGCCCTTTTGCGTGCCCTCAGACGGCTGGCGGCCCGCATCCGCGGGCCTTGCCTTCGCGCCACGGGCTGTTGCGACGGGGGGGACGGTCGGTGTGGGCGCGGTCGCGCTTTGCGCTCCTGGAATCGCGGTGTTGCCGCAATCCGAA
>JALHQB010000078.1:0-1889 GCA_022842185.1 Acetobacteraceae bacterium | reverse complement strand
GGCGGCCCGCATCCGCGGGCCTTGCCTTCGCGCCACGGGCTGTTGCGACGGGGGGGACGGTCGGTGTGGGCGCGGTCGCGCTTTGCGCTCCTGGAATCGCGGTGTTGCCGCAATCCGAAGCCCTTTTGCGTGCCCTCAGACGGTGGGCGGCCCGCATCCGCGGGGCTTGCCTTCGCGCCACGGGCTGTTGCGACGGGAGGGCGGGCGGTCTGGGCGCGGTCGCGCCTCGCGCTCCGATGGAGGGTGAATCAGGCCGCGACCGGTCCTTCCGCCATCTCCACCGCCTGGCCCAGATCGACACTCAACAGCCGCGACACGCCGCGTTCCTGCATCGTTACGCCATACAACCGGTGCATCCGCGCCATGGTGAACTGGTGGTGGGTCACCACCAGGAAGCGCGTGCCGGATTCCGCCGCCATCGAATCCAGCAGGTCGCACAGCCGTTCCACATTCGCGTCATCCAGCGGCGCATCCACCTCGTCCAGTACGCAGACCGGCGCGGGCTGGCAGCGGAACACGGCGAAGATCAAGGATAGCGCGGTCAGCGCCTGTTCGCCGCCGGACAGCAGGGACAGGGTGGACAATTTCTTGCCCGGCGGCTCGGCGTAGATCTCCAGCCCGGCTTCCAGCGGATCATCCGAGCCCACCAGCGCCAGATGCGCCTGCCCGCCGCCGAACAGGCGGGAGAACAGGTTGCGGAATTCGGCATCGACCCGGTCGAACACCTCGCGTAGCCGCTCGCGGCCCTCGCGGTTCAGATGGCCGATCGAACCGCGCAGCTTGGCGATCGCGGCGGTCACCTCCTCCCGGTCGGTCGTGATCTGGCCGATGCGTTCCTCGATCTCCGTCACCTCGATATCGGCGCGCAGATTGACCGGACCCATCTCCTCGCGCTCGCGGGCCAGTCGCTCGACCTTGCGGCGCGCGCGGTCCTCGGCGGCGTCCGACAGTTCCTCGGGCGGCGCGGGAAGTTCGGCATCCTCGCCCAACCGTTCGACGATGCGTGCGGAGACGGCCTCCTCGGCGGTGGCGGCAGCTTCGGCGGCTCCCTCGGCGCGCACCTGGCCTTCTCGCGCAGCGGCGAAGGCCGCATCGGCGCGCCGGCGCGCCTCGGCGGTGTCGCGCAGTGCCGTCTCGGCCGCGGTCAAGGCGGCGGCGGCGGCGGCGTGTGTCGCCTCGCATTCCGCGAGCAGCCGGCCCGCCTGCTGGCGCCGAGACGCGGCATCCTCGGGCGCCTCGGCCAGGCTGTCGCGCTCGGTCTGGGATTCGGCACCGCGGCGGCGCAGTTCGACCACCCGCGCCTCGGCATCCGTCCCGCGCGTGGTCCACAGCGCGGCTTCCTCGCCCACCGCGGCCAGCCGCGCCGTAATGCGCGTCGCTTCATTCGCCAGGGCACCGATATCGCTGCGGGCCTGCACCTCCGCCCCGCGCGCCGCCGCCAGCGCATCGCGTGCGGCTGCGACCGCCGCGCGCATGGCGTCGAGGTCCGGCAGCGCCGCCTCGGCCGCAAGGGTCGCCTCATGCGCGGCGCCGGCCTCGGCCAGTTCGGCGGCGAGCCGCGCCAGTTGCGGCTCCAGCGCCGCAAGCCGGCTCTCCGCCTCCGCCGCCCGTGCGGCCAGCGTCGATTCATGCTGCCGTGCGCCCTTGGCATTGGCCTCGGCCGCGCGGCGGGCCTCCCGCGCGGCGTGTTCGGCGCCCTGGGCGCGGGTTTCGTCGCGGCCGGCATCCTCGGCCGCCGCGCGCAATCCGGCCAGGTCCGGCAAGGCGCTGACGGCCTGGGCCGCGGCCTCCCGCAGCGCCTCCGCCTCTGCCCGATCGGCCGCCAGCCGCGCCAATTGCGGCTCGATCGCCGCCAGCCGGCTCTCCGCCCGCGCATGCCGGGCGGCGAG
>JALHQB010000077.1 GCA_022842185.1 Acetobacteraceae bacterium | reverse complement strand
CCCGGACCCGGCTGCGGCCGCTGCGGTGCCGCCTGTTGACGGCCGAGCGGCGGTGGCTTGTCGCGCGGCAATGCGGTCTGCGGCCAGGCGGGCTGCCGGCTTTGCGGGGGCGCTGGCTGATTCGGGGGCGGCAGGTTGCCGAGTGACCCACTCGGCTTCTGGGCCGCCGCAGGAAGCGCGGCGCAGGCCAAGGCAATCGCGGCAAAAGGCAAGTATGAGCGCATATCGAAACGTGCAGGCATGCGGCGACTTCGGTCAATGATCCTCATACGTGGCGGCGCGTGCCGCGCGAAATCCTTCAGAGCAGGCCTTCGCGACGGAACGACACATGGCGTCCGTTGCCCACCACGAGGTGGTCATGCAGCACGATGCCGAGGACCGCGGCGGCCGACTTCACCTCCTGCGTCATCTCGAGATCGGCGCGCGACGGTGTCGGGTCGCCGGAGGGATGATTGTGGACCAGTATCAGCGCCGTCGCCTGGAGTTCAAGCGCCCGCCGGATGACTTCCCGCGGATAGACCGGGGTGTGGTTCACCGTGCCGCGCGCCTGCGCTTCGTCGGCGATCAGGCGGTTGCGGGTGTCCAGGAACAGCACGCGGAACTGCTCGACCTTCTCGCGCGACAGGGCGGCGTTCAGGTAGGCGAGCAGCCCGTCCCAGTTATTGAGCAACGGGCGGTCCATGATCTCGGCGCGCGACAGGCGCAGTGCCGCCCCCTGGACCACACGCAGCGCGGCAACCCCGGCCTCGCCGAGGCCTTCGACGTCCCGCAGATCCGCGAGCGAAGCGGTCACGGCATTGGCGAAGGATCCGAAGCGGTTGAGCAGCGCGCGGGCGATGGGCTTGGTGTCCCGCCGCGGCAAGGCGAGGAACAGCACCATTTCGAGCAATTCATGGTCAAGCAGCGCATCCGGGCCGGCGGTCAACAACTTCGTCCGCATGCGGGCGCGGTGGCCGAGATGCCCGGGCGGGTCCGCATCACTCGACGGCGCTTCCAGGCCGATCAGCAATCCGGGGCTTGCTTCGGCGAAGTGCTTGGTGCGCGACATGACCCATCCACGGATGTCCCGGCGGCACGCCCGGCGGGAACACAACCCATGGTAGATATGTCCCAAGAATAATTCAACGCACGCAGAGGCGCCCGTCGGCGTGCCGGATCAGCCGACCTGGTGCGGCTTGTGCAGTCCGGCGGGCGACAGGGTGAAGATTTCCACGCCGTTCTCGGTAACGCCGATCATGTGTTCGTACTGTGCCGAGAGCGAACGATCGCGCGTCACGGCGGTCCAGCCGTCATCGAGGATCTTCACTTCAGGCCGGCCGGCATTGACCATCGGTTCCACGGTGAAGAACATGCCCGGGCGCAGCTTCGGCCCGTCTCCGGGGCGGCCGAAATGCAGGACATTCGGCGGTTCGTGGAAATGCCTCCCGATGCCGTGGCCGCAGAAATCGCGCACCACCGAAAACCGCTGCTTTTCGACATAGACCTGGATGGCGTGTCCGATGTCGCCGAGCGTCGCGCCCGGCTTGATTGCGGCAATCCCGCGCATCATCGATTCATAGGTCACGTCCATCAGCAGCCGCGCCTTGGTCGAGGCCGTGCCGGCGACGAACATGCGGCTCGTGTCGCCATACCAGCCATCGAGGATGGCCGTGACGTCGATGTTGACGATGTCGCCATCCACCAGCACGCGGTCGCCCGGGATGCCGTGGCAGACAACGTGGTTCACCGAGGTGCAGGACGACTTCGTATAGCCGCGATACCCGAGCGTTGCCGGCACCGCCCCATGCTCGACCATGAAATCATGGCAGAGCCGGTCGATCTCACCCGTCGTCACCCCAGGGCGGATATGGGCCGCGATCATGTCCAGCGTTTCGGCGGCCAGGCGGCCTGCCTTTCGCATGCCCGCGAAATCCTCGGGGCGATGGATGGTGATGCGACGTGGTTCGCCGCCGTGCTGCTCCATCGAGCTATCCAACAATCCTGAGTGAAATGAACCCGGAAGATGCGCTCGCACAATCCCCGTTGCAAGCGCGCAAGATCACGTCCCGGCCTTCTCGCCGGTGCCGCGTTCGACTGTCCCTAACGCGTCGGCGAGCCTGACGGAAGCACTGCCGGGGCGGGCCGCCTTCGGCTGGCCCTCGGCCTGCGACCAGCCTGTCAGCACCATCAGCCGCAGCGTCGCGGCCACACCCTGCACGCCGCGCGGCATGCGGGCGGCGGCCAGCGGAAACAGCGCGCGCGGCGGTGTGGCCCGGTCGCGCGCCAGCACCGCGTTGGTTTCCCCGGCCGCGCGCAGGTCGGCGAGCAGGGCGAAGGGGTCGCGATAGGCGAGCGCGATGTCCTCGGCATCCGCGACCGGCATGGCGAAGCCGGCGCGCTGGAGCAGGCCGGCGCCATCCCGCAGTTCGGGGAAGGGCGAGACGCGCGGGGACAGTCCGCCGCGCAGCTCGGCCTCCGCCTCGGTCGTCGCGGCGCGCAGTTCCTGCAGCGTCGGCAGTCCCGGCAGCACGGCGAGGAACAGCCCGTCCGGCGCCATGGCGCGGCGGATCTGCACCAGCGCCCCCGGCAGGTCGTTGACCCAGTGCAGGGACAGGAAGGCGACGACCAGGTCGAAGCTGCCCTCGGCGAAGGGCAGCCATTCCTCATCCATCGCGACCGGCGCCCCGCCGGCACCCCGGGCGAGGGCTGCCGAGAGGTCCGCGGAGACCACCTGCCCGATCCCGCGCGCTGCCAGGCGCGGTGCAACCATGCCCCTGCCGCCAATGTCGAGCGCGCGATCGAAGCGCCGGGTGGTGTCGTCCAGCCGGTCCAGCAGGCGGTCCGCGACCTCCGCCAGGATCGGCGCGACGCTGGCCTGGGTTGCCGCCGCACGGTCGCGCCGGCGCCGCACCAGGCGGCGGTCGAAAATTGTGGTCGGGTCAGCCATGGGCGGTCAGATGCGCCCGGCCGCGCAGCGCTGCAAGCGGTCGCCGCGCCACGGCCCGGGCTGCGCCGGGCACGGGCCGGTTCAATGCCCGGCGGCGGCACATGCGACCTCGGGCGGGACGAGAGCGGTTCCACCCTCGGCCGAACCGCATTAGCGTCCGGCCCTTCGTGGCGGGTCGCCGCCGCGCGGGCAGGGACAGGAAGCGCATGCCAAAGCAGATCGACGCCGCCACGCTGAAGGGTTTGATTGGACAACCCGGTGAACTCGCCATCCTTGATGCGCGGGAGGAAGGGGAGTTCGGCAGGTCGCATCTGTTCTGGGCGATCCCTTGCCCCCTGTCGAAGATGGAATTCCGCGCCCGCGCCCTGCTGCCGCGCCTGGCCACGCGCATCGTCTGCGTCGATGGCGGGGAGGGGTATGCGGATCGGCTCGCCGCCTATCTGGAAGGCATCGGCTGCACTGATGTCGCGGTGCTGCAAGGCGGCACCCCGGGCTGGATCGCGGCCGGCTACACCGCCTTTTCCGGCGTGAACGTGCCGTCGAAAGCCTTCGGCGAGTGGATCGAGCATCATTATGAGACGCCCTCGGTCGATCCGGGCGAGCTGAAGGCAATGATGGATGCCGGCACCGACATGGTCGTGCTGGACAGCCGCCCGATCGACGAGTTCCGGCGCATGACCATCCCGACCGCGGTGAACGTGCCGGGGGGCGAATTGGTCTATCGCATCGGTGAATTCGTCACCCGGCCCGAGACGACCATCGTGGTGAATTGCGCGGGCCGCACGCGGTCGATCCTGGGTGCGGAATCGCTGCGCAGCGCCGGTGTGCCGAACAAGGTGGTGGCACTGCGCAACGGGACGATGGGCTGGGAACTGGCCGGCTTCACCTGCGACCGCGGTCGTTCGGACCGGTATCCCGACCGCACCCCCGCTGGTGCGGAGACGGCCTTCGATCGCGCCGATCGCTTTGCCCGGACGCATGGGGTGCGCTTCATCACCCGCGCCGAGTTCGACCGGATGCAGGGGGAGACGGGCCGGACGACCTATCTCCTGGATGTCCGGGACCCGGCGGAATTTGCCGCCGGGCATCTGATCGGCAGCCGCTCCGCCCCCGGCGGGCAATTGGTGCAGGCGACGGACCAATGGGTGGCGGTGCGCGGCGCGCGCATCGTGCTGGTCGATGACACCGGGGTGCGGGCGCGCATGACGGGCGGCTGGCTGCGGCAGTTGGGCGGTTGGGACGTCTGCGTGCTGACCGACGGGCTGGAAGGCCGCATGGAGGAAGGCGCCTGGGCGCCCGGCTGCCCGGAGGCCGATGCGCTGCGCATCCCGCACGTCACCCCGGCGGAACTCGCTGCGCTGGCGGCGGAAGGCGGTGCGCAGGTGGTGGATCTGGCGCGGTCGATCGATTTCCGCGACGGCCATGTGCCTGATGCGATCTGGGGCATCCGCACAAGGCTGGCCAGGCTGTCCGACCGGTTGACCGGCGATCGACAGATTATCGTCGCAGCGCCGGAGGAAGCGCAGGCGCGACTCGCGGCCGCCGAATTGCAGGGTTTCGCCAAGGCGCCGGTGAAGATCCTCGCCGGCGGTACCAAGGCGTGGGCGGCGGCGGGTTTCCCGATGGCAGCCGACCGCCGCGACCCGGCGGATGCGGATTGCGTCGATTTCTACCTGCGGCCCTATGACCGGAACGATGGCATCGAGGAGGCGATGCACGCCTATCTCTCCTGGGAGATCGACCTGGTGCATGAGGTCAAGAAGGATGGCGACGCGCCCTTCGGCGCCTGGGGCTGATTTGGCGCCTGCGCTGCAACGCTTCGCCTCGGGCGCGCGCCGTGCTTCGGCGCGACTGCTCGATGCCCTGCTGCCGCCGCGCTGCCTGGGCTGTGAAGCCGAGGTGACCGATCAGGGGACGCTTTGCGCCGCGTGTTTCACGGCGCTTGTGCCCGTGACGGCGCCGTTCTGCGAACGCTGTGGCGTGCCCTTCACCCATGAGGGCCAGGCGCCGGCCGCTGCGGGCGTGTTGCAGTGCGCGACGTGCGAAAGCGGCACCCCTGTCTTTCGCACCGCCCGTGCCGCGCTTCGGTACGGCGATGGCGCGAAGCGCCTGATCCTGCCCTTCAAGCACGGGGACCGGACCGATCTCGCCGGTCCGCTGGCACGGCAGATGGTGCGCGCCGGCGCCGGGTTGCTGATGCGGGCGGAACTCATCGTGCCGGTGCCTGCGCATTGGCGGCGGCTGGTCGGGCGACGCTATGACCAAGCCGCGCTGTTGGCCCGCGCGGTTGGAGCGATCGCCGGGCGGCCGGTGGTGCCCGACATGCTGCGGCGCGACCGGCCAACCCCGCCGCTGGGCGACAAGCGGGCGATGGAACGCGCGCTGGCGGTCGCAGGGGCGTTCACGGTGCCGCCGCGCGGCGCGGCACGGCTTGCCGGACGGCAGGTGCTGCTGGTGGACGATGTGATGACGTCCGGTGCGACGGTGAATGCCTGCGCCGCGGCGCTGCTGGCGGGCGGGGCCGTGGCGGTCGATGTGCTCGCGGTGGCGCGGGTCCCCGATCCACGGCTTGGGGTGGCTTGATCTCCTGTCATTCCATGCCAATTCTGGCCTCATGGCCAAGATCGAAATCTACACACAGGACTTCTGCGGCTACTGCGCGCGCGCCAGGGCGCTGCTGGAACGCAAGGGCGTCGCCTTCGAAGACATTGATGCCCCGAACGGATCGGCGGCGCGCGCCGAGGCGGTGCGGCGGTCGGGCGGGCGCACCACCGTGCCGCAGATCTTCATCGACGGGCAGTCGATCGGCGGATCGGACGACCTCATGGCGCTCGACCGTGCCGGCAAGCTCGATGCGCTGCTGGCGGCATAGCGAGGCGTCTGGCAGTCTTGTCATTGCAGTGCCACATGAAGGGCCGGCGGCCATCATGACGCGCCGCACGGGATGAAGGGTCCATGATCCACTACCAGTTGCGTTGCACCAGCATGGCCGAGGAGCACGCCTTCGACGGTTGGTACAAGGACAGTGCCGCCTTCGACGCGCTGGTGAAGGCGGGAATGGTGGAATGCCCGGTCTGCGGTGGGTCTGCGGTCGCACGGGCATTGATGGCGCCGGCCATCCCGAAAAAGGGCCGACCGGCGCGCAATGCTGTCGTGCCGGCGCCTGTTCCGGCACCCGCCCCCGTCTCCGCACCGACCGAAACGACGCATCCCGCCGCCGCCGGGCCGATGCCGGACCAGTTGCGGGCGATGCTGCAGAAGATGCGTGCCGAGGTGGAGAAGAATTGTGACTATGTCGGCAACGAGTTCGCCGATGAGGCTCGGCGTATGCACCGTGGCGAAACGGAACGCCGCGGGATCTTCGGCGAAGCGTCGGATTCCGAGGCCGAGGCGCTGCGGGATGAAGGCATTGAGGTGGGTCGCATTCCCTGGGTGCCGCGGGCGGACGGGTAGCACGCTGGCCGTTTAGATCGCCCGGACCGCGCCGCTGTTTACCTGGCCGCCTGCGGCGGTTGGATGCGCGCGTTGCCAGCCACGACAATGTGGTGCCGGTGCGCCGTGTCGCTGAACGCGACAGGGCGAAGCAGGTGGCCCTCGCTGCCGCCTACGTATCGTATATGGCGCGATGAGCTATCCGCGGGTCACGGCTTTCGGGCCATGAGGATGTAGTTCACCCCGACGTCCTGGCCGAGGTGCCAGCGCCCGGACAGCGTGTTCATCACCATGCCGGAGATATCGGCCACGGCCATCCCGGCGCGGCGAAGGCCGGTGCCGAGTTCGGCGGGCGTGACGAACATCTTCCAGTCATGGGTTCCAACCGGTAGCAACCGCAGCACGTATTCGGCACCGAGCTTCGCCATCAGGAACGATCGCGGGGTGCGGTTCAAGGTGGACAGGAAGACCAGTCCGCCTGGCTTCACCACGCGGGCCAGGGCCGCGAGGAAGGCGTCCCGGTCGGCCACATGCTCGATGACTTCAAGGGCGATGACGGCGTCGAAGGTCTCGCCGGGCGGAAGGTCCTCCGGCAGGCCTTCCCGATAGGTGATGGCGAGGTCGCTGCCGGCCGCGTGGGTGCGGGCGACGGCCAGGGCATCGGACGCGGCGTCGAGTCCGGTGACCATGGCGCCCCTGCGGGCGAGGGCTTCGCAGGCCAGTCCGGCGCCACAGCCGACATCGAGCAGGGTCAGTCCGGCCAGCGCATCGGGGGTGGACGGGTCGCGGCCGTGGTGGCGGGCCAGGCGTTCGGCAATCCAACCGGTGCGCAGCGGATTCATCCGATGCAGCGGCTTCATCGGCCCGTTCGGATCCCACCAGCGTGCCGCCAGCGCATCGAATTTGGCGATCTCCGCCCCGAGCATGGTGCCGGCCTGCGGCATGGTGGTCCCCTCCAGGGCTTGCGGCCCGGTCACGGCGCGGGTTGCGCGCGGCCCGCCCCATCGGTATCTGTCCCGCCCCGCCGCCCGGCGCAACCGGCGCCGGCGCTTTCCCGCCCGGCCCCAGGAACCAGACCGCCGCTGATGGCCCGCATTGTCATGAAGTTCGGCGGTACATCCGTCGCCGATCTCGATCGAATCCGCAACGTCGCCAACCGCGTGAAGCGGGAGGTCGATGCCGGCCATCAGGTGGCCGTCGTCGTCTCCGCCATGTCCGGCGTTACGAACCAGCTGGTCAAATGGTGCCAGGACCTGTCGCCGCTGCATGATGCGCGGGAATACGACACGGTTGTTGCCACCGGGGAGCAGGTGACGACCGGCCTGACCGCCATCGCGCTGCAGGCCATTGGCGTCGAGGCGCGGTCCTGGCAGGGCTGGCAGGTGCCGATCGTGACCGACCAGGCGCATGGCAAGGCGCGGGTCGAAAAGATCGACGGCGCGGCGCTGATCGAACGGATGGAAGCCGGGCAGGTGCCGGTGATCGCCGGTTTCCAGGGCATCGAGAACACCCGCCACCGCATCACGACGCTGGGGCGTGGTGGGTCGGATTTGTCCGCCGTGGCGATCGCGGCGGCGGTGAAGGCCGATCGGTGCGACATTTATACCGATGTCGATGGTATCTACACGACCGACCCGCGCATCGTGCCGCGCGCCCGCAAGCTGGACCGCATCTCCTATGAGGAAATGCTGGAACTGGCCTCGGTGGGGGCGAAGGTGTTGCAGACGCGTTCTGTCGAGCTGGCGATGAAATTGGGCGTGCGGGTGCAGGTGGTCTCGAGTTTCGAGGACAAGCCTGGCTCGCTGGTGGTGGATGAGGACGAGATCGTGGAACAGCCCGTGGTTTCCGGCATCGCGTATTCGCGCGACGACGCCAAGGTGACGCTGCGCCGCGTGCCGGACCGGCCCGGCGTGGCGGCGGCGGTGTTCGGTGCCATGGCGAAGGCCAATGTGAATGTGGACATGATCGTCCAGAACATCGGTGCCGACAGCACCACCGACATGACGTTTACGGTCGGCAAGGCGGATCTGGCCCGCGCGCAGGACGTGCTGGGCAAGGCGCAGGGCGAGTTGGGGTTCGAGGCGCTGATCGCCGATCCGGATGTGGCGAAGATCAGCGTGGTCGGCATCGGCATGCGCAGCCATGCCGGCGTGGCCAACACCATGTTCGGCGCGCTGGCGGAGAAGGGGATCAACATCCAGGTGATCTCGACCTCCGAGATCAAGGTCTCGGTGCTCGTCGCCGCGGATTATACGGAACTCGCGGTGCGCGCCTTGCACACGGCCTATGGGCTGGATGCGCCGGCGTGACGGAAGCCGCGCCAGACTGGGCCTATGCCGAGCTTGACCGGCTGATGGCGGCCGGGGCTGCCTTTTTCGGCACCCGCCATGCGCTGATGGGTGGGGCGATGTCCTGGGTCAGCGAGCGGCATCTCGTCGCCGCCCTGTCCAACGCCGGGGCCTTCGGCGTAATAGCCTGCGGGGCGATGGAACCGCCGCGCCTGGCGGAGGAGATCGCCGGCACCCAGGCGCTGACGGACAAGCCGTTCGGCGTGAACCTGATCACGATGCATCCGCGGCTCGACCAGCTGGTCGATGTCTGTCTGGCCGCGCATGTCGGGCACATCGTCTTCGCCGGCGGCATTCCGCCCGGATCGGCGATCAAGAAGGCGAAGGAAGGCGGGGCCAAGGTGGTCTGCTTCGCCCCGGCTCTGGTGCTGGCCAAGAGGCTGGTGCGCAGCGGCGCCGATGCGCTGGTGATCGAAGGCTCCGAAGCGGGCGGCCATATCGGACCCGTATCGTTGAATGTGCTGGCGCAGGAGATCCTGCCGCATCTGACCGGGGTGCCGGTGTTCGTCGCCGGCGGCATCGGGCGGGGCGAAGCGGTACTGTCCTATCTGGAGATGGGGGCGGCCGGCGCGCAGCTGGGCACGCGCTTCGTCTGCGCCACCGAATGCATCGCGCATCCGGCCTTCAAGCAGGCATTCATCCGCGGCAATGCGCGCGATGCCATGCCCACGGTGCAATTGGATGAGGCGTTCCAGGTCATTCCGGTACGAGCCCTCCAGAACGCCGGCACCAAGCGCTTCCTGGAATACCAGGCCGAGACCGTGCGCCGTTTCCGCGCCGGTGAGGTCGAGAAGGACGTCGCCCAGCTCGACATCGAGCATTATTGGGCCGGTGCCCTGCGCCGCGCGGTGATCGATGGCGATGTCGAAAACGGGTCTCTGATGGCGGGCCAGTCCGTCGGCATGGTCACAAAGGAACAGCCGGCGGCCGAGATCATCGCTGAACTGATCGACCAGGCCGCCGCGGCCATCGCGGCGCGGCGTCGCAACGCCGGCTGACCGAATGCCCGGCGGTACGGCCTTTGCGCCGGCCCCCGCACGGGGGTAGAAGCCGCCGGTCGATCCTGGACCCCCATGAAGCGCAATCAACGCCCCGATATCACTGCCGCTGAAGCCGCTCGGGTGGGCGAGGACCTGCGCGAGGCGCGCCTGACCCTCGGTGCCAGCGTCGATGACATGGCCGAGCATCTGCGGATCAACCGCCGCTACATCCACGCGCTTGAGGAAGGGCGGGTGAAGGATCTGCCCGGTTCGGCCTATGCGGTCGGATTCGTGCGATCCTACGCTAGCGCCCTCGGGCTGGACCCGGATGAGGCGGTGCGGCGATTCCGCGACGTCACCGGCGGGTCTGTCTCGAAGAACGGGGAACTGGTCTTCCCCGAACCGGTGCCGTCGCGCGGCATGCCTGCAGGGGCGCTGGTCGCCCTGGGCGTCGTGGTTGCGATCGGTGCCTATGTCGCCTGGTACAATTGGAGCGGGTCGGGTGACCGCGTGGTGGACACGGTCCCCCCGCTGCCGCCACGGCTTGAGCAATCCGCCGAGGAAGGCACGCGGCTGCGGGAAGGTGGCCCACCGCCCGTTGCCCCGGCGTCCCCAGCCGCTCCCGTTCCCGTTCCCGCACCGGTCGTTGTCGCGCCGGCCCCACCCGTGAACCCGAACGATCCTCGGATCGTTCTCCGGGCACGTGGCGAAGCCTGGGTCCAGGTGCGTGACACGCGGGAGAACCGGGTGCTGCTCGATCGCGTGCTGCGCGCCGGCGACACCTGGGCGGTACCCAACCGCGAAGGGCTGATCCTGACCACGGGCAAGGCCGAGAACCTTGAGATGGTGCTGGACGGGGAGGCCGCGACGACGTCCCTGACCGGCGCCACCGGGGTGCGTCGCTCCATCCCGCTGGAGGTCGACCGCCTGCGCGTCACCCCTGCCGGTGAGCCCGCGCGCCCCGCCGCCGCCCCGCCGGCGCCGCGTCCGAACCAGCCGCCTGCGCCGCGCCCCTGAAGGTCTTTGGCGCGCCGGTGCGGATGCCGGCTTCCGAAGCGACCCCCGCAGCGCCATATTGGCCTTGCTGCCGAGCCGAGGGACCGATCAGCCAGCATGTCGTACCGCCCCTACCAGCAGATCATCCGCCGCACCTCGCGCCAGATCGGCGTCGGCAAGGTCCGCGTCGGCGGTGATGCGCCGATCACCGTGCAGACCATGACGAACACCCCGACCGAGGACGCGAAGGCGACGATCGAACAGATCCGCCGGTCCGAGGTGGCGGGCGTCGATATCGTGCGCGTGTCCTGCCCGACGCCGGAATCGACCGCGGCGCTGGCCGAGATCGTGCGCGAGGTGAATGTCCCGATCGTCGCGGACATCCATTTCCACTACCGGCGGGCCATCGAAGCCGCCCGGGCCGGCGCGGCCTGCCTGCGAATCAACCCCGGCAATATCGGCAGCAAGGAACGTGTAAAGGAGGTCGTGAAGGCCGCCCGCGACCATGGCTGTTCGATCCGCATCGGCGTGAATGCCGGCAGCCTGGAGAAGCACCTGCTGGAGAAATACGGCGAACCCAACCCGGAAGCGCTGGTCGAAAGCGCGCTGTGGCATGCCGACCACCTGCTCCAGGAAGGCTTCGACGAGTTCAAGATCAGCGTGAAGGCGTCGGACGTGTTCCTGGCGGTCGCCGCGTATCAGCAACTGGCCGAGGTCTGCGACCACCCCCTGCATATCGGCATCACCGAGGCCGGCGGGCGGCGCGCCGGCACGGTGAAAAGCGCGATCGGGCTGGGGTCACTGCTGTGGGCCGGGATCGGCGATACGCTGCGGGTCTCGCTGTCCGCCGAACCGGAGGAAGAAGTCTCGGTCGGCTGGGAGATGCTGAAATCCCTGCATCTGCGCCATCGCGGGGTGAAGATCATCTCCTGTCCGTCCTGCGCCAGGCAGGGATTCGACGTGATCCGGACGGTCGAGAAACTGGAGGAACGGCTGGCCCATATCGACCAGCCGATCAGCCTGTCGATCATCGGCTGCGTGGTGAACGGGCCGGGCGAGGCGCTGATGACCGATATCGGCCTGACCGGGGGTGGGGCCGGGACGCATATGGTCTATGGCGCCGGCAAAATGGATCACACCACCCGAACCGAGGACATGGTCGAGCACATCGTCGCCCTGGTGACCGCCAAGGCCGAGGCGATGGCCGCCGAGAAGCGCGCCGCTGCCGCCGAAGCCGAGCGGCAGGCCGCCGAATGACGCGCCTGCCGCTGCTTGTCCTGGCGGCATTGGCTGGCTCACCCGCAGCGCATGGCCAGGTCGATTCGTCGATGGGGGCGGGCGGTTCGGTGTCATGTTCGGAGCTGAACAATCGCGCCATGGAAGCGACCATGGTGATCCGCCAGCACGCCAGCACCCTGTCTGTGGGTATCGATCCGGATGCCCGGGCGCAGGGCCTGATGGCGCTAGGCTGGCTTGACCAGTGGAGCGGCCGGCTGCGCGGGCTGGTCGATGTTGCGGAATCCGCCTCATGCCTTGACGACGGTGATGCGGAAACCTACCGACGCGCCCTGGTAACGGCTGCGCGGGTGGCCAATACCGCGCGGGAGGAATTGTTGCGGCCGGCCCGCGCGGCCACGCAGCAGCGCCGCCGTTCCTGAACCGTACCCGGCCGGATTTGGCCGGGCCATCATGCTTGCTCAAACACGGGCCGAAGGTGGATCTCGCCAGCCCAGGCGACCGAGAACCGCTCCCGGCCCCGAATTTACCGGAATCACTGCTATGACAGCCTTGCAGCCCGTCCGCGGCACGCGCGATTTCATCGGCGACGACTTCCGGCGGATGCACCATGTGGCGACCACGGCGCGCCGCATCTCCGCCCTGTATGGCTTCGAGGAATGGGCGACGCCGATCTTCGAGGATACCCGCGTGTTCAGCCGCGGCCTGGGTGACACGTCGGACGTTGTATCCAAGGAAATGTACTCCTTCGAGGATCGCGGCGGCGATTCCGTCACGTTGCGGCCAGAAGCAACGGCCGGGCTGTGCCGCGCCCTGGTCAGTAATGGCCTGACCCAGACCAACCTGCCGCGCAAGATTTTCTACACTGGCCCGATGTTCCGCTACGAACGCCCGCAGAAGGGCCGGTATCGCCAATTCCACCAGATCGACATCGAGGTGATGGGCGCCGCCGAACCCCTGGCCGATGCCGAGGTGATCGCCTGCGGCTGGCACATCCTCCAGGATCTGGGCATCGGAGATGGCACGATCCTGGAAGTGAATACGCTGGGCGATGCGGCATCGCGCGACGCGTATCGCGCGGCACTGGTGGCGTATTTCACCGCGCATAAGGAATCGCTGAGCCAGGACAGCCTGGTGCGGCTGGAGAAAAACCCGCAGCGCATTCTCGATTCGAAGGATGAGGGCGACCGCGCCATCGTCGCCGGGGCACCGACCATCGACCCGTATCTGACACCCGATGCGGCGGCCTTCTATGCCAGTGTCGAGAAGCATCTGCAGCGCTTCGGCGTGCCGTTCCGCCGCAATGCGCGGATTGTTCGCGGGCTGGACTACTACAGCCACACGGCCTTCGAGTTCGTCACCGACCGCCTCGGTGCGCAGGGCACCGTGATGGGTGGCGGCCGATACAACGGGCTGGTCGAGGAAATGGGCGGGCCGCCGACGCCGTGCGTCGGCTGGGCAGCGGGGATGGAGCGCCTGTCCCTGCTGTTGGAGGATGGTGGCCTGACCCCGCCCGCACCGCGCGCCGTCGCGGTGATCCCGGTTGGCGATGCGGCGGAAGGGCCGGCGCTGGACCTGATGCAGGCCCTGCGCCGGGCGGGGGTGGTGGCCGAACTGGCCTATCGCGGCAACCTCAAGCGCCGGATGGAGCGTGCGAACCGCATCGGTGCGCGTGCGGCGGTGATCCTGGGAGATGAGGAGCTGGCGGCCGGGGTGGCGCAGCTGCGCGACCTGGATGCCGGCACGCAGGAGAAGGTGCCGCTCGCGGAGGTGCCGGCGCGGCTGTCATGAGCCTTCCACCGCGCCTCGATCGCCTGCTCTCCCGCGCGGAGGAGTTGCGGCACGTTCTCTCGACCGCTCCGGGTGCCGATATTGGGGCGCTGTCGAAGGAATTGTCGGAACTCGAACCGCTGGTCGAGAAGGTGACGGCGCTGCGCGCTGCCGAACGCGCGCGTGACGACGCCCAGGCGCTGATGGCCGACCCCGAGATGCGCGACCTGGCCGAGGCCGAATGGCTGGAACAGAAGGATCGCGTCCCGGCATTGGAACGCGAGATCCGCATTCTGCTGCTGCCGCGCGATTCGGCCGATGAGCGCAGCGGCATCCTGGAAATCCGCCCCGCCGCCGGGGGGGATGAGGCCGGGCTGTTCGCCGCCGAACTGTTCCGTGCCTATCAGCGCTACGCCGAGACGCGCGGCTGGCGCTTCGAATTGCTGGAATACGATGAAAGCGATCTTGGCGGCATCAAGGGCGCGACGGCCGAGATCAATGGGCGCGGCGTGTTCGCCCGGCTGAAATATGAAAGTGGCGTCCATCGCGTCCAGCGCGTGCCATCGACCGAAACTCAGGGGCGCATCCATACTTCCACCGTCACCGTCGCCGTGCTGCCGGAAGCGGAGGAGGTGGATGTCCAGATCAATGAGGGCGATCTGCGGATCGACACCTATCGCGCCTCGGGCGCCGGTGGGCAGCATGTGAACAAGACCGATTCCGCTGTCCGCATCACCCATATGCCCACCGGCATCGTGGTGGCGATGCAGGAGGAGAAGTCCCAGCACAAGAACCGCGCCAAGGCGATGAAGGTGCTGCGCGCGCGGATTTTCGAACAGCAGCGCGCCGCGCTGGCCGCGACCCGTGCCGCCGACCGCAAGGGGCAGGTGGGCACCGGCGATCGGTCCGAACGCATCCGCACCTATAATTTCCCGCAGGGGCGGGTGACGGATCATCGGATCGGGCTGACGCTGCACAAGATCGACCGCGTCATGCTGGGCGAATTGGATGAGATCATCGACGCGCTGACCACCGAGGACCAGGCGGCGCGCCTGGCCGCCGACGCGGCATGAGCGGCTGCGCCGATCCGGGCGGGTCGGTGGGCGCCTTTCTGTGCCAGGCGGGGCAGGTCTTGCGCGCGGCGGGCATCGAAGCGCCCCGGCAGGAGGCGCGCATGCTGTTGGCGCACGCCATGGCCTGCCGCGAGGAAGACCTGCTGCGCGACCCCCGCGCTGCCGTGCCCCCGCCATCCGCCGCGAGTTTCGGCGTTTTGCTGCGGCGGCGGACAGATCGGGAACCAATGGCCCATCTGCTGGGCCGGGTCGGTTTCTGGGCGCTGATGTTGGAGACCAACGCCGCGACGCTGATCCCGCGCAGCGATTCGGAGGCGATCGTCGAGGCGGCGCTCGCATCCCCGACGCCGATCCGTCGAATTCTGGATTTGGGGACCGGGACCGGGGCGCTGCTTCTGGCGGTGCTGTCGGAATGCCCGGAGGCGACGGGGGTGGGCGTGGATCTGGCCCCTGAGGCCACGGCGCTGGCCGCGCGGAATGCGGCAGCGAATGGGCTGGCCGACCGCGCTGCCTTCGTCTGCGGGGATTGGGCCGCGGCGATCGCGGGCCGGTTCGACCTCGTTTTGTCCAATCCGCCCTACATCGAATCGGCGGCCGTGCCGGCCCTGATGCCGGAGGTTGCGCGCTTCGAGCCTGCCCTGGCGCTGGATGGCGGGGTTGATGGCCTGGACGCTTACCGCCTGCTTGTCCGCGCAATGCCGGGCCTGCTTGCCCCGGCAGGGCGGGTGGTGCTGGAAATCGGGCAGGGGCAGCGTCCGGCGGTCGAGGCCCTGGCCCGGGCGGCAGGGCTGGAACCGGTGGCGGTGCGGCCGGACCTGGGCGGGATCGACCGGGCCCTCGTGCTACGGGCGGGGTGATCCAGGCCTGACGGCCATAAAATTGTTTGGCGACGCGGCGGCCCACGGCTATGGTCACTGTAGCGGTCTGGATCCGGCGAAGTGTCGCATCCTTGCCGGACCACGCAGTCAGCGGACGAAGCCCGCGCCGTGGTCGGGACCGCCTGGATGCAACAATGCCGACCGCCGGTTCGCATCGCTCGCCCTGCCAGGGCCGCGATAAGCGGGGGCGGAGCGGATGCAGGACAGCGAAGAAACACGATACGATGAACATCAAGCGCATGCGCGGCCGCGGCGGCAATCGCCACGGCGGGGGTGGCGGCGGCGGCGGGGGTGGCGGGCATTTCCGGCATAGCGGTGGCGGTAGCGGCGGTGGTGGTGGCGGTGATCGCCAACCGCTGAACCGCAATCATGTCTTCGATTCGTCCGGCCCGGATATGCGGCTGCGTGGAACCTCGCAGCAATTGTTCGAAAAATACCTCCAGCTGGGGCGTGACGCGACCAGCGGCGGCGACCGGGTGATGGCGGAATCCTATTTCCAGCATGCGGAGCATTATTTCCGCATTCTCAACGCCATGAATCAGGCGGCGGCCCAGCATCAGCAGGCGCAGCAGCCCCAGCAGCGCCGGTTCCAGGGCGACAGTGACGGTGAATCGCAGGGCGAAGCGATTGAGATGAACGGTCAGACCGGATCCGAGATGGCCGAGTCAGACGAGATGGCCAGCGAATCGCGCGAACCTGCCTGATGATGAATGGAGGGGCAGCGCCCCTCCACTCATCGATGGTCAGCCGGTCGGCGCCAGAGCCTCAAGGGCGTCGCCAACGGCAATGCGGCCGCCCTCGATCACCTCGGCATAGACGCCCAGATCCGCGTGGCCGTAATGGTCGCGCAGCCAGCGTGGCGGCTTGGCGTCGCGTTCGCCGGTTGCGGGATTAACCTCGGTCGCCGGGCAGCGGACGATGCGCTTGACCACGCGCAGCTTGGTCTGGCCGAGCTGGATCTCCTGGCCGATCCAGTCGAATTCCGCCCAGGGGCGGCCCCCCGAGACATAGACATTGGCGCGAAAGCGCAGCGGGTCGAGCGCGGTGCCGCTCGCCTGTTCCAGCGCGTGCAGACTCGACAACCCGATGATCGAGACGACCTTCTTCGCGACGTCGGAGAAGGAGTGGCCCGGCGCTTCGATGAAGCGGGGCGTGCCGCGGGCCTCTTCCCCCATAAAGGCGGTCAGGGCGGCGGCGATTGCGGTCCTGCCGGCCTCGGTCCGCGTGCTGGCGACCAGCGGTGGCTGGTCGGGCAGGCGCAGCATCAGCTCCCCGCTGCGCGCATCGAAGGCGGAATGCACCAATGCAAGCCGCGCATTGACCATCAGGCAGCCGAAATGGCGCTTGGGTAGCCAGGCGGGGGCGTCGAGGTCGAAGGGAGCGTCGCCCTGGGCCAGGGCGAAGCGGCGGTCCTCGGGCAGGGTCTCGCCCGGCACGAGGGTCACGTCCTCGAGGGCCTCGGCGGTCAGGCCCTTCACGGGGTAGCGATAGATGGTCTCGATGCGCATGGCGCCCCCTTGAAGCAGATCAAGGAGGCTTACCACATGGTGGTGCATCAAGGCGTCCCTGCTGCCCATTTGGGGGCAGGGTGGCGCCGTCCGCTCAGGAGAGGGACAGAGAATGGACATTGAGAAATTTACCGACAGGGCCAAGGGCTTCCTGCAGGCGGCCCAGACCATCGCCATTCGCGAATATCACCAGCAGGTTACGCCCGGTCATCTGGCTAAGGCATTGCTGGATGACACCGAGGGCGCAGCCAGCGGCCTGATCCGCGCGGCGGGTGGCGATCCGGCGCGCGTGAAACAGACGCTGGAAGCCATGCTGGCGAAGCTGCCGAAGGTCTCCGGCGGCGGAGCCGGTCAGCCCAATTTCACGCCCGATATCGTGCGTGTGCTGGATGCGGCACAGCAGCAGGCGGCCAAGGCCGGCGACCAGTTCGTCGCCCAGGACAGGCTGCTGGTGGCGCTGGCGGCCAGCGATGGCGATGTTGGCCGGGCGTTCCGAGACGCCGGGGCCGACCCGCAGCGCCTGGACAAGGCCGTGGCCGATCTGCGCAAGGGCCGCACCGTCGGCAGCCAGAACGCCGAGGAATCCTTCGACGCCCTGAAGAAGTATGCGCGCGACATCACCGAGGTGGCGCGCGAGGGCAAGCTCGACCCTGTCATCGGCCGGGATGAGGAAATCCGCCGCGCGATCCAGGTGCTGGCGCGGCGGACAAAGAATAACCCGGTGCTGATCGGTGAACCCGGTGTCGGCAAGACCGCCATCGTCGAGGGACTGGCCCTGCGCATCGTCAAGGGCGATGTCCCGGAGGCATTGAAGACCAAGCGCGTCATGGCGCTCGACCTCGGTGCAATGGTCGCTGGCGCGAAGTACCGCGGCGAGTTCGAGGAACGGCTGAAGGGCGTGCTGTCCGAGGTGCAGTCGGCCGAGGGCGAGATCATCCTGTTCATCGACGAGATGCACACGCTGGTCGGCGCGGGCAAGGCGGATGGCGCGATGGATGCGTCCAACCTGTTGAAGCCGGCGCTGGCGCGCGGCGAGCTGCATTGCATCGGGGCGACGACGCTCGATGAGTATCGCAAGCATGTCGAGAAGGACGCGGCGCTGGCGCGGCGCTTCCAGCCGGTGTTCGTCGGTGAGCCTTCCGTCGAGGACACCATCTCGATCCTGCGCGGCATCAAGGAGAAGTACGAGCTGCACCACGGCGTCCGGATCACGGATGGCGCGTTGGTGGCGGCGGCGACGCTGTCCAACCGCTACATCACCGACCGCTTCCTGCCGGACAAGGCGATTGACCTGATCGACGAGGCGTCATCCCGCCTGCGCATGCAGGTGGATTCCAAGCCCGAGGAGCTCGACGCGATCGACCGCGACCTGATGCGGCTGAAGATCGAGCGCGAGGCGCTGAAGAAAGAAACCGATGTCGCGTCGCGCGACCGGCTGGTGAAGCTGGAGAAGGAACTCGCCGACCTCGAGGAACGCTCCCGCGAGATGACGCAGCGCTGGGAAGCCGAGAAGGGCAAGGTGGTCGAGAGCCAGAAGCTCAAGGAGCAGCTGGACAAAGCGCGCACCGACGTTGAACTGGCGCAGCGGGGCGGTGATCTCGCGAAGGCGTCGGAGCTGCTCTACGCGGTCATCCCGCAGCTGGAGAAGAAGCTGGCCGAGACCGGCGACAGCGATGCGCGGCTGGTGAATGAGGCGGTGACCGAGGAAGGCATCGCCGGCGTGGTGTCTCGCTGGACCGGCGTGCCGGTCGAGAAGATGCTCGAAGGCGAACGCGCCAAGCTGCTGCGGATGGAGGACTCGCTGCGCCACCGAGTGGTGGGGCAGGAGGAGGCGCTGGAAGCCGTCTCCAAGGCCGTGCGGCGTGCCAGGGCGGGGTTGCAGGATCCGAACCGACCCATCGGGTCATTCCTGTTCCTTGGCCCCACCGGCGTCGGCAAGACGGAGCTGGTGAAGGCGCTGGCGCAATTCCTGTTCGACGACGAGCGGGCGATCACCCGCATCGACATGTCGGAATTCATGGAAAAGCACGCCGTCTCCCGCCTGATCGGCGCACCGCCGGGCTATGTCGGGTATGAGGAAGGCGGCACGCTGACCGAAGCCGTGCGGCGCCGGCCCTACCAGGTCATTCTGTTCGATGAGGTGGAGAAGGCGCATGACGACGTCTTCAACATCCTGCTGCAAGTGCTCGATGACGGGCGGCTGACGGATGGGCAGGGGCGCACTGTCGATTTTCGCAACGCGATCATCGTGCTGACCTCGAACCTCGGCAGCCAGGCGATCGCGGAACTGCCGGAGAATGCCGAGGTCGATGCGGCGAGGCCGGCGGTGATGCGGGCGGTGCGGGAACGTTTCCGGCCGGAATTCCTGAACCGGTTGGATGAGGTGGTGCTGTTCCGGCGGCTGGCGCGGGCGGATATGGCATCCATCGTCGATATCCAGTTGCAGCGGCTGTTGAAGCTGCTGGAGGACCGCAAGGTGCGGCTGGAACTGGACGACAAGGCGCGGGAATGGCTGGCAGAGGCCGGCTACGACCCGGTCTATGGCGCGCGGCCGCTCAAGCGGGTCATTCAACGGAACCTGCAGGACCAACTGGCGGGGTTGTTGTTGGAAGGTCGCATCAAGGACGGCGACGCGGTGCATGTCACGGCATCGCCGGACGGGCTGGAAGTGCGGCCCGGCCTCGCCGCGGCGGCTTAGGACAGAGTCGGGCGCGTGATGATGTTCGGTCAAAAAACGCGATGAAACCAGGGAGCGGGCCGGCGCGGGTGGCGCCGGCCCGTGACGTCCTCAATCGCTGGCCAAGGCCACCTCGTCCTGCGCGCCCAGGCCGGCGACCAGGCGATCCAGGGTCCTTTGACGCGCACGGAAGGCATTGAGTTCGCTGCCCGCGAGCCGTGTCGCCGGCTGGACATGGCGAGCCGGATTGACCGCGCGACCAGCAACGACAACCTCGTAATGGAGGTGTGGACCGGTCGAAAGGCCCGTGGAACCGACGGCCCCGATGACATCGCCCTGCCGGACGCGACGACGCGCGGAAATGCTTCGGCCGAATCGCGAAAGATGGGCGTAGCGCGTCTCGACCCCGCCGGCGTGGCGGATCCGGACCATCAGGCCATAGCCGCCTTCGCGCTTGGCCGAGAGGATGGTGCCGTCGGCGGCGGCATAGATCGGGGTGCCGGTTGGTGCGGCAAAGTCGATCCCCTGGTGCATCCGGGTGAAGCCCAGCACGGGATGGCTCCGCGGCCCAAACCCCGAGGAGACGCGCGCGCCGTCGAGGGGAGTGCGCAGGAAGGAGCGGCGCAGGCTGCGTCCCTGCGGATCATACCAGTCCGTGCCGCCGGAGCGGTCCTTGTGCCGCCAGATGTCGAGCGTGCGCCCCGACAATGTGAGAGTCGCCCGCAGCACCTGGCCGTGGCCGAGGACGTCGCCATCACTGTCACGGAACCGGTCAAACAGGACGGCGAAGCCGTCGCCAGGCTTCAGGTCGCGCTGGAAGTCGACCTGGTGGCCGAGAATGCGAATCAGCGAGAGGGCCATGCCGGCCGGGACGCCGGCGCGAGTCATGGCTGGGAACAGCCCGCCATCGACCTCACCTTCCGCACGCACCAGGAAGCGGCTGCGCGGGGCGATGGTCTGCTGGGCGCGCCATGTGCCGTCAGGCAGACGCTCGACGCGCACCGTGCGGCCGGGCTCGGGTTCGACCTCGATCTCAAGCAGGGAAGGGGTTTCATCCGTGGAGAGGCGAATGGCGATTTCGTCGCCCGGTCGCAGCGCTGTGGGTCGAAAGTGCTCGGATAACTGGGTCACCGCGGCATGGGCATCCGCGCTCTCGACGCCAGCGCTGTCGAGGAGGCGAGAGAGCGTATCACCCCGGCTGACGGTCAGGATGCGCTCTTCCGGCCCGCTGTCGGGCTCGACCACGGGGACAGCCGCCGCGATCGGCGGGTCAGGTGGTTGCAGTGCTTCGGGCGGGACATCGGCGACATCGGCCGAGGCGGGCGCTACGAGAGCAAGGGGTGCAATCGGCGCCGGGACCTCGACGACGACGGGTTCAGGCGCCGCGATATCCGCGGGAGCTTCGGGTTCTGTGGTGGGGCCCGTGCCAAGCCTTATGGCTGGATAAAGGGCGATGAGAGCGACAATGGCGATGGCCGGACGGAGCCGCATCTTCGGGGAGACCTCCTGGATTGCGGTTTCTGGCGGCTTTGGGCCACGGATCGTGCAGGCGTGACAAGACGTTAATCCGTGATCTTCGAGTCGCGCAAAAGATCAAGGGAGCGAGCTATGCGCCCAACGCAATGCACGGAACCGCATGAAACCCGTTTGACATAACCGGATGATGCCCGTAGAAGCCCCCTCACGCCGCTGATGCGGAGGGTTGACGAGGCCGGGGTGACCCGGTAAGTTCTCTCCCCCCGCCGAGGAGGTGGTTCCTTTCAGACTGAAGGCATTGCCTCGCAAGGGGTGATGCGCTGCTGGTCTGGAATTGTTCTTTGACAAGAAAATCGGTTTTGGAAGTGTTTGGTATTTG
>JALHQB010000076.1 GCA_022842185.1 Acetobacteraceae bacterium | reverse complement strand
CCCTGCCGACCGCCAAGCCGCCGCCGCTGGGTGCGCCGCAGCAGGCGCAGCCGGCGCCGTTGCATCCGCCGATCATCCCGCAGCAGCCCTTCACGCGCCAGGCGCCGCCCACACCGGCTCCGTCGATTGTCACGCCGCAGGTCATCCCGCCCAATGAACCGGCGGCGATCACGCGGCTGCGCGGGCTGTTCGATGCCCAGACGCGCCTGTCCTATGCCACCGCGCAGGCGCTCGATGGCGCCGGCGAACAGGTCCGCATGACCGGCGTGGTGCTGGAACGCCCCGGCAAACGCGCCACCATCGACGAGGTCACGCTCGGCGGCCTGCGGACCGATGGCGTGGCCGAGGCGGTGCTGCGCGGCTTCGCCACCACCGAGGACGGCACCACCGTTCGCATCGGGCTGATCCGCCTCGCCGGCCTGAGCGTGCAGCGCGACGCGCCGGGCACCCCGCCAACGCCCGAACAGGTGCGCGTGGATTCGCTGCGGGTGGAGAATGTCGCATCCTCCGGCGGGGCCAGTTTCCGACTGGCGCTGGTGGAACTCGAAGGCTGGGCGGCCGGACAGCCGTCGCGCCTGCTGATCCAGGGCTTCGAAAGCCAGGATGTCGGCGATGCCATGGTGCGCGGTGTGCGCATCGCCCGCGTCGCCGCATCGGGGATGGATTTCGCCCGCACCCTCGGGGCCGTCATCCGAGGGGAACGCGTGCCGAGCCTGGTCGGCCGCGTGGCCATCGAATTGACCGGCCTCGACCTGCTGGGCGCCGGCACCACCATGGTCGGTGGCATCGCCGAGACGCGCATCGATGGAGATGTGACGCGTGCGGACGGATCGGGCACCGGCACCCTCGCCATGCGCGGCATTCGCGTCGCGCCGGTCGCGGCCTTCGGCGAATGGCTGACACGGTTCGGCTACCAGGATGTGCAGGGGGAGATCACCGCCCGCACCGCCCATGACGCAGCGACCGGCCGCGTCGAGATCCAGGACCTGACGATCGGCGCGCGCGACGTGGGCACGCTGACCTTCTCGCTGACCATGGACGGGCTGTCGTCGGAACGCGTGCAGGCGCAGGATTTCAGCCAGGCGCGGCTGATCGCCGCGGCGCTGGGCTATGCCGATGCATCGCTGTTCCGCCGTTTCATCGCTATGCAGGCGGCGCAGACCCGCACGCCCGAAGCGCAGCTGCGCGAACAATTCGCCGGGATGGCTGGCGGCGCTCTGAGCCAGCCGGGCGCGGTGGCGCTCGATCCGATCCGCGAAGCGGTGCTGAGCTTCATTCGCGGCCAGGCGCAGTCGGTGATGATCCGCGTCGACCCGCCCCAGCCGATCGGTCTGGAGCAGATGCAACAGGTGCCGCCGAGCCCGGCGGAGATGCAGCGCGTCCTCGGTATCACCGCCACGGCGCGTTGATCATCTTGCGGCCGCTGCGGCCCCGCCTGCCGGCGGGGCTGTGGCGCTGCGCGGCGCCCATCGTCGAAGTCTGACGCGACCGCCCTTCAGAGAGCTTTGCGCCAGACTGTATTGGCGCAAACCGCTCTATGCCGTTGTGTGAGCGAGCATCTTCACGTGCCTGACTGGAGCCAGTCAGGCACGCTCTGCTTTATCGCGCCGCATTCGCCTGCGCCACGGCCAGCGCCGTCACGTTCAGGATGCCGCGCGCGGTCACCGACGGCACCAGCACATGGATCGGCTTGTTCATCCCCAGCAGCAGCGGCCCGAGCTGCAACCCGTCCGTCGCTGCCTTCACCAGGTTGAAGGCGATGTTGGCGGCATCGATCCCCGGCATGACCAGCAGGTTCGCCGCGCCCTCCAATTGGCTGTCGGGCACCGACCGCGCGCGGATGGCGGGGATCAGCGCGGCATCGGCGTGCATTTCGCCATCCACCTCCAGCGCCGGGTTCTGCTTGCGGATCAGCCCCAGCGCCTGACGCATCCGCCGCGCAGACGGTGCGTTGGATGCGCCGAATGATGAATGCGAAAGCAGCGCCACCTTGGGCGTGAGGCCGAAGGCCTGCACCTGTTCGGCGGCGAGCAGCGTCATTTCGGCGATCTGCTCGGCGGTCGGTTCCAGGCACAGATGCGTATCCACGACGAACAGGTGTTCGCCAGCACGGGTCACGACGCCCGACAGCGCATAGACCCGCCCGACATCGTCGCGCTTGCCGATGATGTCGAGCACATGCTTCCACTGGCCCATCCAGTCGCCGGTGCCGCCGCAGATTGCCGCATCGGCGTGCCCGGATTCGAGCAGCAGCGACGCCGCGACCCCCGGACGCGTGCGCACCCGCCGTTCCGCCGCATCGGGCGGCGTGCCGCGCCGCCCGGCCTTGATGCGGTACAATTCCGTCAACGGCCCGAACACTGCCTGATCGCGCGCGGGGTCGAGGATCTGCACGCTGTCGTCGAGCGCCATGCGCAACCCGAGCGCCTTGACCTTCGCGGCGATGACGTCGTGGCGGCCGACCAGGATCGGTTCGGCGATGCCCTCATCGACGACCGACTGCACGGCGCGCAGCGTGCGTTCGTCCTCGCCTTCCGCATAGACGACGCGGCGGGGGCGCTTGCGGGCGGATTCGAAGACCGGTCGCATCAGGTTGCCGGAACGGAAGACGTTGCGTTCCAACTCACGCCGATAGGCATCGAAATCGGCGATCGGGCGGACCGCCACGCCGGATTCCATCGCCGCGCGGGCGACGGCCGGCGCGATCTCCAGGATCAGCCGCGGGTCGAAGGGCTTGGGGATGATGTAGTCGGCACCGAAGACCGGCGCGACGCCGCCATAGGCGGCAGCGACGACCTCGGATGCTTCCACCCGCGCCAAGGCGGCGATGGCGTCGGCGGCGGCGATCTTCATCTCCTCATTGATCGTCGTCGCGCCGCAATCGAGCGCGCCACGGAAGATGAAGGGGAAGCACAGGACGTTGTTGACCTGGTTCGGATAGTCGGTGCGGCCGGTGGCCACGATCGCGTCGGGGCGCGCGGCGCGCACCGCTTCCGGCAGGATCTCCGGTTCGGGGTTCGCCAGCGCCAGCACCAGCGGATTGGGCGCGAGCAGCTTCAGCCATTCGGGCTTGAGCACGCGCGGCGCCGACAGCCCGAGGAAGATGTCCGCCCCCGGCAGCACGTCTTCCAGCGTCCGCGCCTCCGTGACCTGGGCATAGCGCGCGCGATACGGGTCGAGGTCGTTGCGCCCGGTGTGAATCACACCGCCGATGTCGCAGATCGTGACGTTTTCCCGCTGCAGCCCCATCGAGACCAGCAGGTCGAGGCAGGCCAGCGCGGCCGCACCGCCGCCGGTATTGACCAGCTTCACATCCTCCAGCCGCTTGCCCTGCACCAGCAGGCCGTTGCGGATGGCGGCGGCGACGATGATGGCGGTGCCGTGCTGGTCGTCGTGGAAGACCGGGATCTTCATCCTCTCGCGCAGCGTGCGCTCGATGATGAAGCATTCGGGGGCCTTGATGTCCTCAAGGTTGATGGCGCCGAAGGAGGGTTCGAGGGAGGCGACGATCTCGATGAATTTGTCGGGGTCGCGTTCGTCGATCTCGATGTCGATGGAATCGATGCCGGCGAACTTCTTGAAAAGGACCGCCTTGCCTTCCATCACCGGCTTCGACGCCAGCGCGCCGATCGCACCCAGGCCCAGCACGGCCGTGCCATTGGTGATGACAGCGACCATGTTGCCACGCGTGGTGTAGTCATAGGCGGTGGCGGGGTCGGCGGCGATCGCCTCGCAGGCGGCGGCGACGCCGGGGGAATAGGCGAGGCCCAAGTCGCGCTGCGTCGCCATGCGCTTGGTGGGTTCGACCGCCAGCTTCCCCGGGCGCGGGAGCCGGTGATAGTCGAGTGCCGCGCGGCGGAAATCGTCGTCCATCAGGTACCTCCGACCCCAGGTGTAGAAGGTTTCACGCCGGGCGGGCAGGGGCCTTGCCCGGTCGGCACGCTGTCGCGGTTCCCCTGTCCTGGCCGGGCGGCCTATCCTGCTGACCGGATCGGGATCGCCCGCCCCGGTTCGGGACGGGTGCCGGCGGGATCGGATGGCTTCCGGCATGGACGACAGGCGACAGGTCGCGGGCATCGTCAGGGACTACCTGGCGCGGGAACGCATCTCGCGCGAGGAATTCGCCTTCCGCACGCGCCTTGGCCGATCCACCGTGGACAAGCTGATGGTCGGGCTGTTCTCGGAACGCACCCTGGCGGTGGTGGAAGGCGCCACGGGTCTGGTGCTGCGCGGGCCGGTCGCCGCGCCCATGCGGAAGGACGCGCCGCTGCCGGCGGGCGTTGAGGATGCCGGCCCGTCCATCGCCGTGCTGCCCTTCACCTTCATGGGCGATGGCGGGCAGGATTGGCTGGCGGACGGCATCAGCGAGGATATCACCACCGATCTCGCCCGGCTGCGCTGGCTGTTCGTCATCGCCCGCAACTCCACTTTCACCTACAAGGGCCGCGCGGTGGATGTGCGGCAGGTCGCCCGCGACCTCGGCGTCCGCTACGTGCTGGAAGGCAGCGTGCGGGTCGCCGGCGGGCTGATGCGCGTCACCGGCCAGCTCGTCGATGCCGGCACCGGCCGGCACATCTGGGCGGAGCGCTATGACCGCACCCTGTCCGACATCTTTGCCGTGCAGGATGAAATCACGCGCCACGTCGTCGCGTCGATCGAGCCGCATCTCTATGCCGAGGAAGGCTACCGCGCCGCGGCCCGACCGACTGCGAACCTCTCCGCCTGGGGTCTCGCGGTGCGCGCCATGGGGCTGATCAGCCGGGTCGGTCAACGGCAGAACGAGGAAGCGCGCGCGCTGCTCGACCAGGCGATCGCGCTCGAACCCGGCTATGCGCGTGCCCATGCTTTGCTCGCCTGGGCGGCGTGGTGGGCAGCGCTCTGCTATTGGTGGCCGGACAATGCCGAGGGCTATCGCCTCGCCGCACAGCAGGCGGCGCAGGCCGTGGCGCTCGATCCGGCAGAACCCTGGGCGCGCATGACGCATGGCATCTGCCTGTCCTCCGCCCGCCAGCATGAGGCAGGGCTGGTGGAACTGCGCGCCGCGCTCGACCTCAACCCCTGCTTTGCGCTGGGGCGCACCCTGTACGGCTGGGGCCTGCTGCGGGCCGGGCGGATGGAGGAGGCGGTCGAGGAGACCGGCCTCGCGCTGCGCATGAGCCCGATGGACAGCTTCGCCGGCATATACACGGCGATCCACGGCCTTGCCTTGCTCGGGTGCCGCCGCTTCGACGAAGCGCTGCCGCATCTGCGCGCCTCGGTCGCCGCCTTCACGGCCTATCTCGGCCACTACAACACGCTGATCTCCTGCTGCGGGCATCTCGGGCGGATCGAGGAGGCGCAGGGCTACATCGCCGCGCGCAACCGCATGGGCCCGGCGATCCGGGTCGGGCTGCTGCGGCGGAACCTCGCCGGCTTCGCGCATGCGGCGGTGTTCTGCGAGGGCCTGGTGAAGGCGGGCGTGCCGGAATAGCCGGCCGTGTGACGCGCATCACCGCGGAGAAGGATTCCGGAAAGCGGCGGAAAACTCCGACGATGGCTCCGGAACGGTGCGACGGCGAATGTCGTTCCACCGGCGGGGCATCGCTCCCCGCCTTTCAGGAGCCGACATCATGCTCAGTCTTCTTACCCGCGCGGCGGTCGCCGCGTCACTGTTTGCCGCCATGCCCGCGGCTGCCCAGCAGGGTCGCGGCCCCAATGACCGCGGCGAATACCTGTCCCGCATCATGGATTGCGGCGGCTGTCACACCGGCGGCGCGCTGGCCGGGCGGCCCGACCCGCGGCTGAACCTCGCCGGGTCGGATATCGGCTTTGGCATACCCGAGGTCGGCGTCTTCTACCCGCCCAACCTGACGCCAGATCGCGAGACCGGCCTGGGCACCTGGAGCGAGGCCGAGATCGTGCGCGCCGTGCGCACCGGCGTGCGGCCGGATGGCCGGGTGTTGGCGCCGGTGATGCCCTGGCACGCCTATGCCGCGCTGACCGATGCCGATGCCCGGGCGCTGGCGCGTTACCTGCGCAGCCTGCCGCCAGTGCGCAACGCGACGCCGCCGATGGTCGGCGCCGGGCAGACGCCGACCGCCCCTTATCTCAGCGTCGTCATCCCGGGCCGCTGAACCGGACAACCGGCCACCGCGACGTGCGGCGCGGCGGCCGGGCCCATGGAACCCGCACGGATTCCAAGGTGACCACCATGCAGATCATGAACGACAACCATCGGCCCCCGACGCGGGAAGACCTGTTCGGCCCGCTGCCCCAGCCACCCAGCCTGCTGCGGTTGCTCGAAGCCATGCTCAGCGAGGATGAGTTCGGCGCGCTCGAAGGGCGTATGCTGGCGGCGATCCCGCTGGAGCGCGCCCAGGCGATCCTGGCGCATATGCTGCCGCCGATGACTGGGCCGGAACGCGCCGCCTTCGTGGCGCGCAGCCGCGCGACGGTGGAAGGGGGAAGCGTGCTGGCCGTGGTGATCGGCGCGGCAAAGGCGAGCCTCGCCCCGGAACAGTGGCTCGATCTGCAGCGGCGACTGGCGCTGGCGGCGTGACGGGGAGGGGCTCTGCCCCTCTCTCCACGCGTCTTTCGCCCGGCTGGTGAATTGGTGCGGTCGAGAAGATTCGAACTTCCACAGGGTTGCCCCTACCAGCACCTCAAGCTGGCGCGTCTACCATTCCGCCACGACCGCAAATCGGGTAGAGGGCGCGGCGTATAGCCCATGACCGCGCCGCCATCAACACACCCCATCGAATGGATCGTCCAGGACGGCCGCACGCCCTACGCCCAGGCGCTGGCGGCCATGGAGGCCCATGTCGCGGCCATCCGCGCCGAGGGCGCGCGCGAGCGCGTCTGGCTGGTGGAGCACGAGCCGACCTACACGGCCGGGACCTCCGCCCGGCCCGAGGATTTGCGCGACCCCCGCTTTCCCGTCTTTCACGCCGGGCGTGGCGGGCAATGGACCTATCACGGGCCCGGACAGCGGACCGGGTATGTCATGTTGGACCTCCAGCAGGCGCACGGGTCGGTGCCGGCGCGCGACATCCGGGCCTATGTCCATGGGCTTGAGGAATGGCTGATTAGGGCGATCGGCCACTTCAACATCCGTGCCGAGCGCCGCGAGGGCCGCATAGGCTTGTGGGTGGCCAACCGCGCCACGGGGACCGACGACAAGATCGCCGCCATCGGCGTGCGCGTCACACGCTGGGTCACCTGGCATGGCGTGGCCCTGAACGTCGATCCGGACCTGTCGCATTTCGGCGGGATCGTCCCGTGCGGGATCAGCGAACACGGGGTGACCAGCCTTCATGGGCAGGGCGTGCTCGCCACGATGGAAGACGCAGACGCCGCACTGCGCGCCGCCTGGGATGATGTGTTCGGCTGACGCCCCCGGTTCCGGCGTTACCGAATGCAACTTCTGCGTGTTTGCCATCGGTGGCCGGCATCGTGCATGACAGCCCGTCCATCATGCTTGGGAGGAACCTACAATGATTCAGAGGCGAGACATTCTGGCCGGGGCCGCCCTGGGCCTCACCACCGCAGCCCTGGGGCGCCAGGCCTTCGCGCAGCCGCGCAACGCCGCTTGGCCGCGCGCGCTCAACATGGGCACCGCGGCACCGGGCGGGACCTATGCACTGTATGGGCCGGCTTGGGGGCAGCTCGCGCAGGAAGCGACAGGGGTCAACATCTCCTTCCGCACCACGCAGGGGCCGAACCAGAACATCATCCTGACCCAGCGCCGGGAAATCGAGCTGGGCATGACCACCATGGGCGTGGCGCTGCAGGCCTGGAACGGCACTGGCGCCTGGACCCAGGGCAACAAGTTCAACGACATCCGGGCGCTGTTCCCGATGTACGACACGCCTTTCCACGGCATTTCGCTGAAGCGGTCGGGCATCACGCAGATGTCGCAGCTGGCGGGCAAGAACATCGGCGTCGGGCCGCGCGGCGGCACGCCCGGGACGTACTTCCCGCTAATGATGGACGCGCTCGGCTACAAGCCGGCGGCCATCCGCTTCGGGTCGGGCTCCGACATGTCGGGGCAGCTGCAGGACGGGCTGCTCGATGCCTTCCTATTCGCCTCCGGCGTGCCGATCCCCGCCTTCTCCGAGGCCGAGACGCAGGGCGAGGTGAACTTCCTCGACTATACCGCTGAGGAAGTGGCGAAGCTGACCGCCGCCTTCCCCGAATTGTCGGGCGGCACGGTGCCCGGCAGCACATACCGCACGGCGGGGCGCGACCTGCGCGTGGTGGGCATGTTCAACTTCGCCATCGGCCACAAGTCGCTGCCCGAGGACCTGGTCTATGAGATCGTGAAGTCGGTGCTCGGCCAGAATGCGCGGCTGAAGCAGGCGATCGCGGCGGGGTCCGAGACGCTGGCCGCCAACGCCAACAAGAACACCTTCCTGCCCTATCACCCGGGGGCGGCGCGGTATCTGCGCGAGGTGGGGCAGACCATCCCCGACAACCTCGTCCTCGCCTGAATCACGAAGGAAGGCCGGGGCGACGATGCCCCGGCCTTCACATCACGCCGACTGCGCGCGACGCGGACTTTCCTGCGGATACAGGCGGTGCTGGCGGAACAGCAGCAGCCCCGCCACCGCCAGGCCACCGATATCGGTGTAGAGTTCCGGCACCATCAGGCACAGCCCGCCGGCCCCCGATACCAGCCGCAGCACCAGTGGCAGCGGGCCGTTCTGCATCCAGCCTTCCGTGGCACAGGCCAGCAGATAGACGCCCAGCGCCGCCGTCAGGAAGGCCTGGGCGATGCCCAGGAACGGCCCCTGCGCCAGCAAGGCCGGCGAGATCCAGAACATGTAGGGCACGATGAAGGTCGCCAGCCCGAGCTTCAGCGCGATGACGCTGGTCTTCCACATATCCGCTCGCGCCATCGACGCCGCGGCGAAGGAGGCGAGCGCCACCGGCGGCGTGATCGCCGACAGGATCGCGAAGTAGAAGATGAACATATGCGCGGTCAGCGGCGGCACGCCGATGCGGATCAGCCCGGGCGCCACCACGGCCGCGGCGATCGCATAGGCCGCGGTGGTGGGCACGCCCATGCCCAGGATGATCGCCACGATCATGGCAAACATCATCGCCAGGAAGGCGGAGGTGCCGGCGACATCGAGCAGCATGGTCGCGAAGCGCCCGCCGACACCGGTCACGCCGATCACGCCGGCGACGATGCCCGCCGCGGCGCAGACCGCGATGAGCTGCATCATCTCCTTCATGGAGCCATGCAGCGTCGCGTAGATCGATGCCACCGTCTCGGTCGCCGCACCGACCACGGCGACGAACGGGTTCTGCCCCTGGCGCGTCACGCGATGCACCAGCGTGGTGCCGTACATGATCACCAGCGTCGCCGCGATGCCCCAGGCCGCCGCGCGGAAGGGCGAGAAACCCTGCACCAGCATGTAGATCAGCAGCACCAGCGGCGCCGCCATATAGGCGTGGCGCGCGATATGCGCCCAGCGCGGCAGTTCTTCCTTCGGCAGGCCGCGAATGCCCGACTTGCGCGCGTTCAGGTCGCAATGGATGTAGTTGGCGACATAGAACAGCAGCGCCGGGATCAGCCCCGCCAGCGCGATCTCGGTGTAGGGGATGCCCAGCACCTCGGCCATGATGAAGGCGCCGGCACCCATCACCGGCGGCGTGATCTGGCCGCCGGTCGAACTGGTCGCCTCCACCGCGCCGGCGGTGGCGCGGTCATACCCGACGCGGCGCATCATCGGGATGGTGAAGGCGCCGGAGGCAACGACATTCGCCACCGCCGAACCGGAGATGGTGCCGAACAGGATGCCCGAGATCACCGTCACCTTCGCCGGGCCGCCACGCAGGCGCCCGACCAGCGCCAGGGCGAAATCGTTGAAGTAGTCACCCGCCTTGGATGTCTGCAGGAAGGTGGCGAAGACCACGAACATGATGATGAAGGTCGCACTGACCTGCACGATCGTGCCCAGCACGCCATTGTTGTTGAACAATTCGACCAGCGCCTGGTCCACCGAAACCCCGCGGTGGAACAGGATGCCCGGCAGCCATGGCCCGACGAAGCAATAAGCGATGAAGGTGATGGCGATCATCGGCATGATCAGCCCCGCCGTGCGCCGCGCGAATTCCAGCACCAGCAGGATGCCCACCGCCGCGGTCACCAGGTCCATCGTGTTCGGACCCATGAAGGTCCGCATCTCGATCCCGTCGGCATCGAAGATGTAGTGCAGCGGGATCACCAGCGCCGGGATGATCAGGATCAGTTCATACCACGGCACCCGCGTGCCCGGCTTGTCCGACGGAGTGGCCGCGAACAAGGCAAAGCCGAGCGCCGCACCGAAGAACACATGCACGGCGCGCGCGACCGTCGGGTCCACCGGTTCGACCAGCAGGATCCACAAATGCCACAGCACGAACACCGCGGCGCAGGCCCGCCAGAGGTGCACCTGCCAACCGCTAAGCTCCCGCCTGGCAGAAGCGAATTCCATGTCATCGACTTCGGTGTTGACGGTATCCGTCAACGAACGCGTCTCGGCCACGCCTCGGCCCCCCTGTTTGTTGACCGGGGGCTTAGACCGGAAAGGGCAAGGGCGGGAAGGGGAAGAGCCAGGGGCAAAGGCCGGGGGGAGATGAACTCCCCCCAGACCCCCCTCCTTTCTTTGGCCCTTGGCGCCGGTGGGGAAGGGGGTGCGATCACGAGGGCGTGTGCTGGTTTGGACAAATGACAGGGATGGGAAGGGGTGGGCGGTTCGTGCTGTGAGGCAGCAGAAGGGGTCAGATGGGGGTGGTTCAAGGAACGGCAGTGAACGGCAGTCTCGCGAACGGATTGTATTCCTATATGATCTGAATTGGTCGGCGGGTCCAGCGAAAACATGCGCGGGTTCTGTTGCCCAAGGGGCGGGTAAACCGTTGTCGCCATAGGGCGCCAAAAGTGCTGGGCCTTGGCGGGTAGCACGCACTCGTTCCAGGCCCCATCGGATAACCCCTCCGTCTGGTTCCCGCCCGTCGTGCCCCGCGCTGCCCTGCCAACAGACAAAAAAAGGAGGGGGATTCGGGGGAGTTCACTCCCCCGCGCTTGCTTTCTTCAAACCTCCAGCACCTCGATCCGCCCATCGTCCAGGCAGTACCGTGCCGCGACCACTTTCAGGGTTCCGTCGCGGACTTTCCCCGCGAAATCCGGGTGGCGGATCAGCGCGCGGGCCTGGATGCGCGCGTTTTCCCGCACGCTGTTGTCCAGCAGGTCGCCGGGTTGGGTGCGGGCGGCGTTCACCGCGAAGATCACCGGCCCCAGCATGGGCTGCATCACCGCGGGCAGCACCGCGCCGCGGGTCACGACCTCCACCGCGGCGGCGACGGCGCCGCAGTTCTGGTGGCCGAGCACCATGATGGCGGGGGTGCCGAGCGCTTCGATGCCGTAGGCGATGGTGGCGAGGCTGGTATCGGGGATGGTGTTGCCGGCGACGCGGGCGACGAAGACTTCGCCGAGGCCGGCATGGACCAGGGTTTCGGGTGGGGTTCGGCTGTCGGCGCAGCCGATGATGGTGGCGAAGGGGGCCTGGCCGCCAGTCAGGGTGGCGCGGCGCGCGGCGGTGGTGTCGGCGGGTGTCGGGTCGTCTGCGATGAAGCGGCGGTTGCCGTCCAGCAGGCGGGCAATGGCTTCATCGGGCGTGAGGGTGGTGCGTGGAATGGTGCCGGCGGCGCGAGCGGGCCTGGTGCCCAACAGGCCGAGGCAGGCGCAGGCTGTGGCGCCGAAGGCTGATCGTCGAGACAGCATGCTGTCCTCCCACCCAGGATCGTTGCGGATACCGCGCCGATCCTGTGACGGGATGGATGAAGAACCGGTGTACCCCCGGTGCTCCAACCCAACAGACAAAAAAAGGAGGGGGACCGGGGGAGTTCCCTCCCCCGGCCTTCTACTGGTTCAGCGCCCGCGCCGGGCGGCGGTGGCCGCCACGTCGCGGAAGTCCCCTTCGCGCCAGGACCGGTCGCGGCGCGGTTCGTCCGATACCGCCGCGGGGCGGCGGCGGGTCTGGTCCCCGGCCGAGGCCGGCTTGACGCTGCCCTGCGGCTTGGGCGCGGCGTGGCCGGCCGGGCGGTGCTGCGGGTGGCGCTGCTGTTGCGGCTTGCGGTTCTGCTGCTGGCGCGGCGGGCGCGGGGCTTCGCGCGGCTGGGCCGCCAGTTCTTCCGCCGTGGCGCCGGGGCGCTGTTCGGACGGGATGGTCTGGCGGATCAGCCGTTCGATGGCGCGCAGCTTGTCGCGGTCTTCATGGCTGCACAGCGCGATGGCTTCGCCCGAGGCGCCGGCGCGCGCGGTCCGGCCGATGCGGTGGACGTAGGTCTCGGGCACTTCCGGCAGGTCGAACTGGATGACGTGGGTGACGCCATCCACATCGATGCCGCGCGCGGCGATGTCGGTCGCGATCAGCACCGGGGCCGAACCGTCGCGGAAGGCGGCGAGTGCGCGTTCGCGCGCGTTCTGCGCCTTGTTGCCGTGGATGGCGTTGGCGGCGATGCCGTCGTGGTCCAACTGCTTCACGATGCGGTCGGCGCCGTGCTTGGTGCGGCTGAACACCAGGGTGCGGCCGACGCCTTCGCTGCGCAGGATTTCGGCCAACACGCGGCGCTTGCCCGAGGCCGGCACGTTGATGACGCGCTGGGCGACCTTTTCGGCCGTCGTTGCCACGGGGGCGACGGCGACGCGGGCGGGGTCGTTCAGCATCTCGGCGGCCAGGCGGTTGATTTCCTGGGGCATCGTGGCGCTGAAGAACAGCGTCTGCCGTTCCTTCGGGATGGTCTTCAGCAGGCGCCGGATGGCCGGCAGGAAGCCCTTGTCGAGCATCTGGTCGGCTTCATCGAGCACCAGCGTGGTGACGTGGTCGAGCCGGCCGGCGTTCTGGTCCAGCAGGTCCTGCAGGCGGCCCGGCGTGGCAACCAGGATGTCCACGCCGCGTGCGAGGGCCGCGCGCTGCGGGCCGAAGCCGACGCCGCCGAAGATGACCGCGACCGACAGGCCGAGGTGGCGGCCATAGGTCTTCACGCTGTCGGCGATCTGCGATGCCAATTCGCGCGTCGGCGACAGCACCAGCACGCGGCAGCCGCCGCGCGGCGGGCGGCCGGGGGTGGAGGCCAGGCGGTGCAGGATCGGCAGGGAGAAAGCGGCCGTCTTGCCGGTCCCGGTCTGGGCGATCCCCAGCAGGTCGCGCCCTTCGAGCACGATGGGGATGGACTGCGCCTGGATGGGGGTTGGGGCGGTGTAACCCTCCTCGGCAAGGGCCTGGAGGATGCGGGTGTCGAGGGCGAGGCCCTCGAAGGTATTGGTCAAGATAAATCCTGTGGCACGCGCGCGGCGGTTCTCGCGGCACACGTCGCTGCGGTGAGAAAGCCCCGCGGGATTGGGACAGTCCGGTAGGTGGCGCGCCAATTCCCGGCCCGGGCCCGCACCGCGCTTCGCTTCGTGATGAAGGGAAGCGGCGGGGACCGATCACGCGGCCGGGTGGCGCGTGGCGCGCAGTGGACCCGCGCGATGGAAGGTATATGCGCCTTCGCGGGTGCGAAATGCAAGCGGAAGCATGGTGGGGGGTGCCGGTCCTTCGGGTAAAGGTTGGAGGGGCTTTGCCCCTCCAAGCCACCCCACCAAAGGCTTAAGGCCTTTGGAAACCGTCTCTTGGCGTTGGGCAAAGCGGCAAGGATCAGTGCCCGGATTCAGTCCTGTGCCCGGTTCGGGTATTTTCGGGGCAGCGGTCCTGCCCGGCCAGCACCAAGTCGAGGTTTCCAAAGGCCTTAAGCCTTTGGTGGGGTGAGGTTCGGAGAGGGGCGAAGCCCCTTTCCGAGACACCGCCCGTCCTCACACCGGCAGCCTCACCCGCGCCCGCAACCCGCCCAGCGGGCTGTCCTCCAGCACGATGTCCCCGCCATGCGCGCGCGCGATGTCCCGCGCGATCGCCAGCCCCAGCCCGGTCCCGCCCGCCGAGAAGGTCGCGAAGGGGCGGAAGGCTTCCTCGCGCTGGTCCTCGGGCATGCCGGGGCCGTCGTCATCGACCGTGACCATGGCCCAGGTGCCGGCATCGTCGCGCGGCACCCGCGACAGGCCGACGGCGATGCGCCGCGCATGCTTGCGCGCATTGTCCAGCAGGTTGCCCAGGCAGCGCCGCAGCGCATCGGCGCGGACGGGCAGGATCATCTCCGTCTCGGCGATGTCCACATCGACACGCGCACCGTCGCGCCTGGCCTTGGACGCCGCTTCCTCGACCAGTTCCACCAGGTCGGCCGGGGCGGCCTGTTCGGTCCCCTCGCCGCGCGCGAAGGCGAGGTAGGCGGCGATGAGACGGTCCATCTCCTCGACATCCTGGGTCATGGCCTCGGCATCGCCCTGCACCGAGGCCGGCAGCATGGCGATGCCGAGCCGCAGGCGCGTGAGCGGCGTCCGCAGGTCGTGGCTGATGCCGGCGAGCATTTCCGTGCGGCTTTCGACGAAGCGGCGGATGCGCGATTGCATGGAGTTGTAGGCGATGGCGGCCTGGCGTGCCTCCGCCGCGCCTTCGGGCTTCATGGGGCCGAGGTCCCGGCCGCGCCCGAAGGCATCGGCCGCTTCGGCCAGGCGGCGGATGGCACGCACCTGGTTCTTCATGAACAGCGCCGCGACGCCGAACAGCAGCAGCGACGACCCCACCACCCAGATGACGAACAGGTACAGCGTGCCGCTGAACAAGCGTTTGCGCGCCGCTTCCACATGCAGCACGCCGTCATGCAGTTGTACGCGGATGATCACGCTGCGGGGGTCGGACTGCCAATCGGTGTCGAAGGGCAGGCGCACCCGTTCGCGCATCGCGTCGTCGAGGTCTTCTTCCAGCGGCAGCAGGGGCAGCGATGCGCCGCGGCTGCCCGACTGCCCCAGCACCGCGCCCGATTCGAAGGCGAGCGACAGGTCGAGCCGCCAGGCGGCCTCACGGAAGATCCAGCCCCGGTCGGACGGGTCTGGATTGCGCGCGAGCAATTCGACGACCATCGCGACATCGCCCGCCACGCCCCCCGCCAGGCGGCGGGAGATGACGTTCAGATGAGTGCCGTAGAACAGGTACAGCGAGATGACCTGGAGCACGACGAGCGGCACCAGGACGATCAGCAGCGCGCGGCCGAGCAGGCCGCGGGGGACCAGGGCGCGGAAGATGCGGGTCATCGGGACGGAAGGTCGGGGGAGAGAACGCCCCCGATCCCCCTCCTTTTTCTGTCCATTGGCACTGAACGTCGAAGGGCGGGCGCCAAGTGCCATAAAAAGGAGGGGGTCCGGGGGAGTTCTCTCCCCCGCGCTTCCGTCTTCCTCACGGCCCCGGCCTCAACACATATCCCCGGTGCCGCACCGTCTGGATGAAGCGCGGCTCGCGCGGGTCGGTCTCGATCTTGCGCCGCAGGCGCGTCACCTGCACGTCGATCGCCCGTTCGCCGGCTTCGGGCGTGCCGAGGGCGGCGCCGATCTCCTCGCGGCTCAGCACGTCCCCGATGCGGCGGGCCAGCGCCTGCAGCAGGGCGGATTCGCCGCCGGTCAGGCGGATGATGCCCTCGGGTCCGCGCAGCTCGGCGCGTTCGAGGTCGAACCAGCACGGGCCGAGCTGCACCGGTGCACTCGGCAGCGCCTGGGATATCGCGGCGGGGGCGGCGCGGCGCAGGATGGTGCGGATGCGCAGCGCCAGTTCGCGCGGGTCGAAGGGCTTGGCGAGATAGTCATCGACGCCGTGCTCCAGCCCGGCGATGCGGTCCTCGGGCGCGCCGCGCGCGGTCAGCATCAGGATCGGTACCTCATTGCCGTCGCGGCGCAGTGCCTCGGCCAAGGCAAGCCCCGATTCCCCGGGCATCATCACGTCGAGCACCATGAGGTCGAAGGTCATCGCGGCGATGGCGTGGCGCGCGGCGGCCGCATCGGCCACGGCGGTGACGCGGAAGCCCTGGTCGGTCAGGAAGCGCTGCAACAGGTCGCGCAGCCGCGCATCGTCATCGACGACGAGGAGATGCGCGGTGTCGGGCGTGCCGTTCATCGGGGTGGCTCCAGGGTCCCCAGGGTATCGCAGGCGGTGCGCGCCTGGTCGCCCATCAACCCGCGCATGACGCGGCGGAAGCCTTCGACCGCGGCAGGCCCGGCTTCACGATAGGCACGCATCACCGTCTCCCTCTGGCGTTCGAACAGCCGGCGTTCCAGGGCGGCACCCTTGTCCGTCAGGGTCAGCAACCGCTGGCGGCGGTCGTGCCGGCCGGGGGTCTGGGTCACGTAGTCCTCCTCGACCAGGGGCTGAAGCACGCGGCCGAGCGATTGCTTGGTGATCGCCAGGATGCCGAGCAGGTCGCCCACGGTGATGCCGGGCCGGCGCCCGACGAAATGCAGCACGCGGTGATGCGCCCGGCCCATGCCGAGTTCCGCGAGGATTTCATCCGCCCCGGCCGTGAAGTCCCGATAGCCGAAGAACAGCAGGTCCTGGGCGAGGCGCAACTCCTCCTCCCGCAGGAACAGCAGGTTGCGCCCGGCGGCGAGCGGGCTGCGCTCCGGAGCGTCGGTCATCTGCGTGCTGTTCCTGGCTGGCATGGCTGGCATGTTCGGTGAAGGGCCTCCGCTTGGGTCAGTATCATTGACGCATCCGGCGTGTCATTTTAACTTACGTCCGTCTGAAGCAACATTCTTTCGTCATGCACGGCATATGCATTGTGCACCGGCAGGAGGATAGCCCATGACGCCGCCGGCGTCCGCGCCGCGGATCGGTTGCCATGGGACGTCCCGCCCCGGATTCGCGCAGTGGCGGCCCTGAGACAAGAAACTCTGGAAGGAAGACGCAGCATGGGCCAGTTCCCGATCACCCGCACCACCTCCCCCGCGCAGAAGCCGGCGGACGACACGCTCGCCTTCGGCAAGGTCCTGACCGACCACATGTTCCTGATGAACTATGAGGAAGGGAAGGGCTGGTTCGATCCGCGCATCGTCCCCTATGGCCCGCTCAGCCTGGATCCGGCGACCTCGGTGCTGCATTACGGCCAGGCGATCTTCGATGGGCTGAAGGCGTTCCGCGGCGATGACGGGCAGATCCGCCTGTTCCGCCCCGACCGCCACGCCCAGCGTTTCGACCGGTCGGCCCGGTTGATGTCGATGCCGGCGCTGCCGGTGGACATCATCCGCGCATCCTTCGATGCGCTGGTCGGGGTGGATGCCGATTGGGTGCCGCACAAGGCGGGGACGTCGCTGTACCTGCGGCCGACGATCATCGCGACCGACGTGATGCTCGGCGTGCATCCGTCGCACAGCTACTTGTATTTCCTGATCCTCTCGCCGGTCGGCGGGTACTACAAGGAAGGCGTGAAGCCGGTCCGCATCCTGGCGTCGGATGCGCATGTGCGCGCGGTCAAGGGCGGCACCGGGGAGGCCAAGACGGCGGCGAACTACGCGCAGTCGCTGGCCGGCCAGCAGGATGCGGCGGCACAGGGCTACACGCAGGTGCTCTACCTGGATGGCGTGCATCGCAAGTACCTCGACGAGGTCGGCACCATGAACATCATGGTCCGGATCGGCGACGAGGTGATCACCCCGCCGCTCGCCGGCACGATCCTTGATGGCGTCACGCGCGCCTCGGTGATCCAGCTGCTGCAGGATTGGGGGCTGAAGGTGTCCGAGCGCCAGATCTCGATCGACGAGGTGATGGCCGCCGGGCGCGACGGCACACTGAAGGAAATGTGGGGCACCGGCACGGCGGCGGTGGTCTCCCCGGTTGGCACGCTCGGCTACAAGGGCGAGGACGTGCTGATCAACAAGGGGGAGACCGGCGAACTGACGCAGCGCCTGTACGATGCGATCGTGGGCATCCATTACGGGCGGACCAACGACGCCCATGGCTGGACCAGCGTGGTGAAGGTGCCCGCGATAGCGTGACGCGGTTGCCGCGGAGACAGCGCGGGACGCCTCCTCCGAATCATGCGACCCTTGGAACGCGATCGGTTTACCTTCGTACCCCGATCACGCTCCAGGCCTTTGTTTTATCGTGTGATTCAGGCCTCCGGTGCGTTCGCACCTACGGCCATCACGCTCTGGCCCCACCGGCTTCTGTTTCTGGCGCTGCCCTTCGGCGGTCGTCTCCAACAGCCAAAAAAGGAGGGGGATCGGGGGAGTTCTCTCCCCCGACCTTACCTCCTGCCGTGCCGCGCTCAGTTCGCCGGCATGAAGGCGAAGGGTGGCGTCGGCACGAACTTCGCCGCGACCTCGCCGCTGTAGATTTCGCCCCCTGCCAGCGGCAGCTTGAGCGACGGCGCGCCGGCCTTCAGGTTGAGCGCGGCCAGGCTGACCCAGAACACGTTCGGCCGTGTCGCGCTGTCGAACATGTATGTCAGGTTCTTCTGGTCCGCTGCCGAGCGCCAGATGGTTGAGGCGATGTTCGGCTCGGACGGCGTGGTGATGCCGAGCGGTACGCTGACGCCGCGCACCACGCTGATGACCGAGGCCAGCGCCTGGGTGGCGAAATCATGCCCCGGCACGCCGGCGATATAGGCCGGCGCGACCTGGGTCGGGATGGCGCCAAGCAGGAAGGAGGCGCGGGCGTAGCGGTCGGCGGCGCGGTTGGTGCCGGGCAGGAAGTTCTCGCCCCCGACGGTCGTCCAGTAGCGGTTGACCGCGATCTGTTGGTCGTAGGTCGGCGAATTGGTCATCACCACGTAGTCGCGCCCGTGATGGATGACGAGATTGCCGCCGATGTATTCAAATATGGCGGAATCGCCGCCTTTGTCCGACACGGCCAGGTGCAGCGAAGCGGCGGAGCCGTTCGGCAGGGTGGGCGCGGCGATGCGGAAGGGTTCGGCGCGCAGTGCTGTCACCGCTTCGGCGACCGTCGCGAAATTGTCGAGCACGTATTGCGCCCAGAGCGTGATCGACAGCCGCGGCTTGCCGGAGGCGGCGGGGCCGTAATCCGATTCCGCCAGGTACAGCGCATTGGCGACGAGGCCCTGGTCGTTCAGCCCTTCCGCCGTGCCGATGTTATACGCGGCGGCGATCACGCTGCCGTAGCGTGCCGTCCAGCGCGGGGTGTCGGCACCGGCCGCGCCGTCGCGCGCCATGCCGGCGGGGAAGGCCCAGAGGTCGGTCGCCATGTCCTGCATCCAGTCCATCGACCGGGCGGTGATCACGACGTTGTCGGACCCGCGATAGAGAACGCGCGTGCAGGCCACGGCCGGCGCCGGCAGTACCCCGGCAAGGGCGGCGGCGAGGAGGTGACGACGTTTGCTTCGGAACATGGCTATCCGCCTGGAGGTGATCGACGGGCGGAGAATGCGCGGAAATCACGAATAGACAACTATGAAAACAACCTGTGGATGTCGGACTGCGCCGCTCCGCCCCCGACGGTTGGGTGCCGAGCCCCGCCTTGCATGGCGCTGAGTGACGTGCCGGCGCGTCAGGCTGAGCGGCTGTCTGCCAACGTACCGAAAGGCGCGTTTGCAGCGCCGGCACCGGCCCGCATCCCCGCCCGGCCACCCAACACGCGTATCCTGGATCAGTGGCCGGGTGAGGGTGCCGGCCGGCGCCGGTCTTTCCAGACGGACCCTATATCGAGGGCAGGCGGAAAAAGCCCGGCTCACCGGGTGGTTCGGCGAAGTCCTCGGTGATGGTCATGACCCGCGCCAGCATCGGCCCGCGCCGGCAGGCCGAGAGCAGGGCCTGCACCGCGGCTTCGTCGCCATCCACCAGCGCCTCCACCGTCCCGTCGCGGCGGTTGCGCACCCAGCCGTGCACGCCAAGGCGCGTGGCTTCGCGCTCCATCCATTCGCGGTAGCCGACGCCCTGCACCTGTCCGGCGATCACCACGCGCCGCGCGGTCATGTCCGCACCAGCGCCAGGAAGCGTTCGGCCAGCGCCACATCGGCCGCGGCCCGTATTCGCCGTTCCTCGGCTTCCGGGTCGGTCCCCCAGCGCCGTTCCTGCCAGTCTTCGTCCAAGGTCCCCAGCCGATGCGCCTCGGCCGCCGTGAGGCGCCCCGCCGACAGCGCCAGGCCCAGCACCAGGCTGCCCAGCGACGGTACGGCCAGGCCCAGCGCGGTCAGTTCCTCGACCCCATGGGTGGCGACCGCGGCATGCAGCGCGGCGAGGCTTTCGGGCGGCTGCGCCACGGGCATCAGCCCCGCGGTGACTCTCAGCGGCGCATCATGCGCCGCCGCGATCCAATCCAGGACCGGCTGCCATTCGCGCGCCTGGATCTCGGCCAGCGACGGATCCGCGGCGCGGTAGCACAGCAGGTCGGTCTCCCCGAATTTCGCCAGGCCGGCGACCATCGCCACCGGGTCCGGCGCGACACGGTCCTGCGCGGTGCCGAGCAGGCGGGTGAGCGGCACCGCCTCCATCGTCATCTCGCCGCCCTTCTCGCCACCGGCGGCCTGCCATTCGGCGGCGATCGCCTCGGCCAGGGCGAGGCAGGGCGTGGCAAGTGGGGCGCCGCCGGGCAGCCGCAGCGGGCGGCCATCGAGCAATACCGCATGGCCGCCCTCGGGGCGGGGGACGGCGACCGCGTGGGACCAGAAGCGCTTCATGGGGGGGTTTTAGCGCAGCGGGGGCGGATGCACAGCGGAGAGGGGGGGGGTGCCTTACATGGGCGGGAAGATTGGAGGGGCGCTGCCCCTCCAAACCACCCCGCCAGGGACCAACGGGTCCCTGGACCGCGGGATATTGGCGCTATTCCCGGGAAACGGGCACTCATCTTGGCGCCGACCGACGATGTTCAGCACCAAAGTTGAGGTTTCCAAAGGCCTTAAGCCTTTGGTGGGGAGAGGTTTGGAGAGGGGCAAAGCCCTTCTCCAACCAACCCGCCCCACCCTACCTGCGCGCCCCGCCGAACAGCCCGCGCAGCAGGTCCTGCGCCGGGTCCCGCGGCGCGGCCAATGGCGGGGGGGGTTCCGGCCCCTCCGCCCCCATCCGCGCCAGCCGCAACTGGTCGGCGCAATCCCCGCCCGGGTCGCGGTTCATCGGGGCATCGCCGATCACCATGGCGAAGGCGCGGGCTGCATCGACCCCGACGCGCGGCGCCGCCAGCGTACCGCCGACGCCCACCGGCGCGCGCACCGCCACGCCGAGCAGCTGCACGTCCGGCAAAAGGCGTGCGGCCAGTCTTTCGTCCCGCAGATTGACCGCGGCCGTGCCGGTGAAGCGCCCGACGGCGGTTTCGGCGAGCAGGGCGCGGGTGGTGGCGATGCCATCTTCCGCCACGATCTGCAGGGCGAGGCAGCGCACCGCCAGACCGTTGCGACCAGCAGCGGGCAGCAGCAGCCCGACCAGCTCGGGGCCGAGGCGCCGCAGCCCGGCGGTGGCGACCCGGGCATCGACCATGGCGAGGCCGGCCTGGCCCGACACGCTGGCCGCCAGGGCGCGGGTGGTGGCACCGCTGGCGGTGATGTCGATGGCGAGCTGGGCGCGGCCTTCGATGCCCACCGCGTCCCCCTGGGCGCGACGCAGCGCCGCAAGGTCGAGGCCAGGGCCGTCGCTGCGCAACGTCAGGGCCAAGGCGGGCGGGCTGGCGCGGCGGTCGATGCGCAGCGTGCCGCGGACCGTGCCGCCCGGACCGGTGACGGTGAAGGGCGCGATGTCCAGCACGCTGTCGGCCTGGGCGATGGTGGCGTCCAGGTCGCGCCAGTCCATCCCGTCGATCCGCGCCTGGGCGGCGCGCAGCGCGACGCGGCCCTGCCAGATGGCCAGGCCGTCGAGCGGCAGGGGAATGTCGGGGATGACGCGTCGGGCGGCTTCGGCGGGGGGCGGGGCGGCCGGCGCGGCCTCGGGGGCGGCGGGTGCGGGT
>JALHQB010000075.1 GCA_022842185.1 Acetobacteraceae bacterium | reverse complement strand
CGGGCGGCCGCCCGCCGGGTCCGATGGCGGCGCTGCCGCGCGACAAGCCGCCGCCGCTCGGGGCATCCATGCCGCAGCCGCCCCGCCCGGGTGGCGGTGGTGGCCCGCGCCAGCCGCCGCGGGATGTCTCCTCCGGCACCGGCTTCGTCGTGGCGCCACGACAGATCATGACCAACCACCACGTCGCCCAGGGCTGCACGTCGATGATTGCCCGATCGGCGACGGGCCAGGACATCGCGGCCACCGTCATCGCCGTCGATGAGCAGCGCGACCTGGCCTTGCTGCGCACCGACGCCGATGCCGGCCCCGTCCTTTCGTTCCGGCGCACCGCCGCGGTTCGCCGTGGCGAGAACGTCGTGACCTACGGCTTTCCGCTGGCTGGGCTGCTGTCATCCGGGCCGACGCTGACCACCGGCGATATCTCGGCCCTGGCTGGCCTGGGCGACAACCCGCGCCAAATTCAAATCAGCGCCCCCGTCCAGCAAGGCAATTCCGGCGGACCGCTGCTCGACCTGCGTGGCCACATCGTGGGCGTCATCGTCTCCAAGCTGAACGCGCAGCGCATTGCCCAGCAGACCGGCGACATTCCGCAGAACGTCAATTTCGCGGTGAAGCACACAGAAGCGGTGGATTTCATGCGCGAACACGGCGTGCAACCGCAGTTGGAAGATCCAACGGCGTCACTGCGCACCGCATCGGAAATCGGCGAGGTGGCCCACGCCTCCACCCTGTTTCTGCGGTGCCTGCGTTGATCGTCCGCATGGCCCTGCCCGGGCAGAACGAGGTTCACAGCAGATCCCGATCAGGCTCCTGATCGGGTCAGAATGATCCACACCATAAAGGTCGGATTCGTGTCCGTTTGCCCAGCCACACGGGACCCGCACTGGCGCAAGACCCTCTAACGCGCCTGACTGAGCGTGGTCAGGCGCGATCTGTCTATCCGCCGCGAACCGCCAGCAGCGCCGCACTTGCGAAGGCCTGCGCATCGGCCGGCGGCGGCCGGCTATCGGCCATCGTTACCTGGATCTTGACGAAGCGCCCATCGGCACCGCCGATACAAACGTGACGCAGGACCGGCGCGCGTCCAAAGGCGCCGGCCATGATGGCACAGCGCAAACCCGCCTGGGCGAGCGTGAAACGCTCCCGTTCGGCCAGGCGGCGGCCGGTCCGGCCCCGCGGCGCCTCCGTCAATTCGGCCACAGCAGTGGTCAATTCACGGTCGATGGCCTGCGCCGATGGATCCATGGGCGCCGTGGTGCCGGCCCCGTCATAGACGAGCACGGTCCCCACCGCACTGCGGTTCTCTGTCGCATAGTCGAAGGTGATCGAAGGCCCCGGACGTCGCGCGGTATCGCCCAGCACGAAGCCCGCTAGGTTCTGCGGCATGCGCTGGGCAGTCTCGTCCAGGCTTGGCGCCGGCGCCACCATGGCGCAGCCGGCCACGAACAGCGTCGCGCAGGCGGTACGGAGCGCGTCGCAGATACCCCGTCCAGTCCTATTCATATTCGCCCCCCAGCAGTTGTCCGGCGCGCGAATGCGTACCGCGACATACCAAGGAACGCACCCCCATCCGCCGCAAGCGTGGCGCGCCCGCCGCGACGGCCCGGCGGGGGTGCCACGTCACGTCGGCCTTCAGGCCGACGCCCCTCGGCGCGTGGCGTCGCGCACCGCGCCCGCCACGATGGTGATGATGGACGAGTACAGGACCATCTGCATGAACGTCGCGCCGACCCACATCCAGATCGGGAAGACCCCCGCGATGGACGGGACCAGGAAGCCCAGCGGCAGGAACAGGTATGCGTAGGCCTCGGGCACCGCCTGCGCCACTTCGCTCGTGCCCTGGTAGATCATGTCGAAGGCGACATACAGGATCACCAGCAGGCCGACCCAGGCAATCCAGCGATGCTTGGTCAGCAGGTTGGCGATCAGCGTCGCGGCCACGCCCATCAGCACGACCGAGAACGCCAGGCCGATGATCAGGATGTAGGGATGGTCCTTCGCCGCGCCGGCCACCGCCAGCACGTTGTCGAGGCTCATGGAAATGTCGGCGACAAGGATCTGGGTGATCGCCTGCCGCAAGGTCTTTCGCGGCGCACCGGACGGCTGCCCGGCCAGGGCCTCGGCGCCCTCATGCTGTTCGGTCGTTTCGTGGTCGCCATGCCCCTCGCGAAGCTCGCGATACATCTTCCAGCAGACCCACAGCAGCAGCACGCCGCCAGCCAGCACGATGCCGACGATGGACAGCAACTGAACCGTGATGGAGGCAAACGCGATACGCATGACCGTCGCGGCGATGATGCCCCAGAAGATCGCCTTCTTCCGCTGGTCCGCCGGCAACCCGGCCGCGGCCATGCCGACCACAATCGCATTGTCGCCAGCGAGGACGATATCAATGAAGAGCACCATTGCCAGTGGCTGAAGCCACTCGGGCATCATTTCCAACATCTTGCGTTCGCCCCAGATCACGTTGCCTGAATTTAACCGAACGCCAGATACCGGGCGCCCCTTACACCGCAACCCCGAATGCCGGCCCCGGAAAACCTAGACTTGCACGGCGCGCGCCCCCGCGCCAAACCCGGCCCGCATTTCCTGTTCCGGAGCCCGACCGATGGTGCCGCGCTATTCCCGCCCCCAGATGGACGCCATCTGGTCCCCCGCCGAACGGTTCCGCATCTGGTTCGACATCGAGGCCCTGGCTGCCGAAGCGATGGCCAGCCTCGGCACCATTCCGGCAGAGGCCGCGCGGGCGATCCGGGACAAGGGCGGCCCGCGCGCCGCATCGATCGGTGACGCCGAGGTTGCCCGGATCGACGAGATCGAGCGTGTCACCCGCCACGACGTCATCGCCTTCCTGACCTTCATGTCGGAGGGCATCGGGCCGGAAGCACGCTTCATGCACCAGGGCATGACCTCCTCCGATGTGCTCGACACCTGCTTTTCGGTGCAACTGACGCGGGCGGCGGACCTGCTGATCGCCGACCTCGATGCGCTGCTCGCGGCGTTGAAGGCGCGGGCGATGGAACACCGGATGACGCCCACCATCGGGCGCAGCCACGGCATCCATGCCGAGCCTTCCACTTTCGGCCTGAAACTGGCTGGCCACTATGCGGAATTCGCCCGTGGCCGGGCCCGCCTGGTTGCGGCGCGGGCGGAGGTTGCGACCTGCGCGATCTCAGGCCCGGTCGGCACCTTTGCGTCAGTCGATCCCCGCGTTGAGGAATTCGTCGCGGGCAAGCTGGGCCTGGCGGTCGAACCGGTCAGCACGCAGGTCATCCCACGCGACCGCCACGCCGCCTTCTTCTGTGCACTCGCGGTGGTGGCGTCCGGGATCGAGCGCCTGGCGACCGAGGTGCGGCACCTCCAGCGGTCCGAAGTGCGGGAGGCGGAGGAGTATTTTCATCCCGGGCAAAAGGGCAGTTCGGCCATGCCCCACAAGCGCAACCCGGTGCTGTCGGAGAATCTGACCGGCCTCGCCCGCCTGGTGCGCGGGTATGTGGTCCCGGCGCTGGAGAATGTCGCGCTGTGGCATGAACGCGATATCAGCCATTCCTCGGTCGAAAGGGTGATAGCCCCCGATGCGACGATCGCGCTCGACTTCGCATTGGCGCGGCTGACCGGGATGATGGAGAAGCTGACGATCTATCCGCAGCGGATGGCGGCAAACCTCGAATCGCTTGGTGGTGTCGTGCACAGTCAGAAGGTGCTTTTGGCATTGACCCAGGCCGGCATGAGCCGAGAGGACTCCTATGCCGCCGTGCAGCGCGCGGCGATGGCGACGTGGGAAGCGCTGGGTACGCCGGGCGGGCGCGATTTCCGGGCCAATCTCCAGGCCGACCCGACCGTCTCAGCGGTCCTGAGCGCGGCAGCACTCGAGACCGCGATGGATCCGAAGCGCGACTTCGCCCATGTGGATACCGTGTTCCGGCGGGTGTTCGGGGACAGCTGAACCCCCATCAGCCTGGGTATCATCGCCAGTTGCGATGAAACCAAGGCAAGGCTGCCCTCATTGTGCCAAGGACCTGCGTTAAACATTCGGTCACGTTGAGGAGGAGCCGCATCATGCGCCTGTCCCGAATGCTTGGAATCCTGGCCCTTGCGGCCGGTACTGCAATTGCGGCCGTTCCAACCGACGCCTTGGCCGGCGACGGCCGGCGGGGTCGCGGACACGACCACGGATATCATCGGCACGGCCATCCGGGCCGGGGCTGGGGGCCGCCGCCGCGCCCCGTCTATGTCGCGCCAAGGCCGCGGTACTATGCACCGGCGCCGCGCGCGTATTACGCGCCGCCGCCCCGCGTTTATTACGCGCCGCCGCCGCCGGTCTATTACGCCCCGCCGCCCGCCTATTACGCGCCGGCGCCCGGCGTCTCGCTGAACTTCCGCTTCTGATCGCCCATTGCCGGCAGGCCCACATCACCGCAGCCTGCCGGCATGTGTACCGTCATCATCCTGCATCGGCCGGCGGATCGCTGGCCTGTCCTCATCGCGGCCAATCGGGACGAACGGCTGGACCGTGGCTGGGACCCGCCGGCGGCGTGGTGGGACGACACCGCCATAATCGGCGGCCGGGACCGTAGCGCGGGCGGCAGTTGGATGGCGCTCGGCGGATCCGGGGTCGTCGCAGCCGTGCTGAACCGTCCGGGCAGCCTTGGTCCCGCCGAGGGCAAGCGGTCGCGCGGGGAATTGCCGATCCTCGCGGCGGGCGCCCCGTCCGCCGAATCCGCTGCGGACATGATCACCCGGCTGCCAGCTGGCGAATGGCGGCCCTTCAACATGGTCATCGCCGATTCGCGCGGGGCGGTGTTTCTGCGCGGCACGGGCGAAGGCGCCGTGGAGAAGGCCGCGCTCGCCGAAGGTCTGTCGATGGTCACGGCCCTTGACCCCAATGATTTGGCCAGCCCCCGCACCCGCCGCCACCTGCCTCGCTTTCGGGCCACCCTGCCGCCGGACCCCGATGCGGATGACTGGTCGGCCTGGCAGGCTTTGTTGTCGGACAGTGGATTCGATCCCGACATCGGCCTGGCCGAAACGCTCAACGTCCCGCCGACCAACGGCTTCGGTACGGTCAGTTCCAGCCTGGTGGCGCTGGGCGCCGATGGGGCGAGGCATTGGCATTTCTGCGCAGGGCCGCCAGGCCCCGGCCGCTTCGCACCGCTTGACCTGCCTGCCCCCACTTGACGCGGATCAGATCGGGACGGAGCGCAATGGCCCTTCCCCGATGAGCTTGCTATACCCCGCCCCATCTACCGCCAGCCGCCCCCCGGCACGGCGGCTGCAAGGATTCATACGCAATGGCGCGTCGCCGACAACTTTATGAGGGCAAGGCCAAGATCCTGTTCGAGGGTCCGGAACCCGGCACCCTGGTCCAGTATTTCAAGGACGACGCCACCGCCGGCAACGGCGCCAAGAAGGGCACGATCACCGGCAAGGGCGTGCTGAACAACCGCATCAGCGAATACCTGATGACGCGGCTGTCCGAGATCGGCATCCCCAACCACTTCATCCGCCGGCTCAACATGCGCGAGCAGTTGATCCGCGAGGTGGAGATCATTCCGCTCGAGGTCGTGGTTCGCAACGTCGCGGCCGGATCCTTGGCGACCCGGCTCGGCATCACCGAGGGCCAGCGCCTGCCGCGCTCGATCATCGAGTATTACTACAAGAACGATCAGCTCAACGACCCGATGGTGGCGGAGGAGCACATCACCTGCTTCGGCTGGGCCGCCACCCAGGACCTCGACGACATGGTCGCCCTCACCCTGCGGGTGAACGACTTCCTGACTGGGCTGTTCCTCGGCGTCGGCATCACCCTGGTCGATTTCAAGCTCGAATTCGGCCGGCTGTGGGAAAATGAGGAGATGCGCATCGTCCTCGCGGATGAGATCTCCCCCGATAATTGCCGCCTGTGGGATGCCAAGACGGGCGAGAAGATGGACAAGGACCGCTTCCGCCGCGACCTCGGCAAGGTCGAGGAAGGCTACCAGGAAGTCGCCCGTCGCCTCGGCATCCTGCCCGAGGCCGGGCCGCGCGACATGACCGGGCCGGAGGTGATGCAATGAAGGCGCGTGTTTACGTCATGCCCAAGGCGGGCGTGCTGGACCCGCAGGGCAAGGCGATCGGCACGGCGCTGGAAGGTCTCGGCTTCGGCGGCGTCACGGATGTGCGCGCGGGCAAGGTGATCGAACTCGACCTCGCCGAGACCGACGCCGCGAAGGCCAAGGCCGCGGCGGAGGAGATGGCGCGCAAGCTGCTCGCCAACACCGTGATCGAGTCCTTCCGGGTCGAGATCGCCTGAGGTGATCAAGGCCAGCCTCCTGGCCATGGGGCTGCTCACGGTCCTCATCGCCATGGGTCTGCGGTGGCGCGAGAACCGGACGCTGGTGACACAACGCATGCCGCGGCAGGGTGTCGTTGCCCGCGGCAAGCGCACCGTGGATCGCTGGGTCACCGCCGCCGCCGTCGCAGCCGCCGCGACGATGATCGTGCTCGGCGGCCTGCATTGGGTCCGGCTTTGGATTGGCTAATCGGGCGTGGTACCGGCCCCTGCATGCGGGGCGGGCGGCACGCCGGACATCATAAGCGTACTGCCCTGCCACTGGCCATCGCCGCGGGCGGGATGCTGATCGGAGCCTGAATGCGATGAAAGCCGCCATCGTCACCTTCCCCGGCACCAACCGCGAACGCGACATGCGGACCGCGCTGAAGCGCGTGACCGGCCGCGACCCCTTGATGCTGTTCCATCGGGACGCGCTACCCGATGACCTCGACCTGGTGGTGCTGCCCGGCGGGTTCTCCTATGGCGATTACCTGCGCTGCGGTGCGATGGCGGCCCAGTCCCCGATCATGCGGGACGTGCGAAATCATGCCGCGCGCGGCGGCCATGTCCTGGGCGTCTGCAACGGCTTCCAGATCCTGATCGAGGCCGGGCTTCTGCCCGGCGGCCTGTTGCGCAATGCGTCGCTGCGCTTCCTGTCGATGGATTGCCACATGCGCGTCGAGCGCACCGGCACCGCGTTCACCTCCCACTGGCAGCAGGGCGCGGTGTTCCGCAGCCCGATGGCCCATGGCGACGGCAATTACTTCGCCGATCACGCGACGCTGGAGCGGCTGGAAGGCGAAGGTCTGGTCGCCTTCCGCTACACCGATGCGGCAGGCGTGGTGACAGAGGCGGCAAACCGCAACGGCAGCGCGAACAACATTGCCGGCATCCTGTCCCCCAACCTGCGCGTCTGCGGCCTTATGCCCCACCCCGAGGACTTGGTGGATCCCCTGATGGGCGGCACCGACGGCCTGCCGATGTTCGAGAGCCTGGCGGCCACCTTCGTCAGCGCCTGACGCCCCGCGCCGTCGTCCGCCTAGGCACGATCCCCGGACCTGCCCGCCGTGAAAGCGGGTCGCCTGCCCGTCAAACAGATCGCGCCTGACTGAAATCAGCCAGGCGCGCTCAGCTTATTCGACGATTTGAACGGTTCTGCGACACCACGCTACGGCGCAGAACGGGCTACCGCACCGCAAGTTCCAGGTTATTCGGGTTCAGCCCCAGCGCCTGCGCGGTGGTCGGGTTGATCTGCCCGCTCGCTTCCAGGCCCCGCCCGCGCTGGAACCGTTCCAGCGCAGCCTGAGTGCCCGCACCCCAGACGCCATCCGGCTGCGCCCGGTAGAACCCAAGTGCACGCAGCCGAGTCTGGATATTCCGAACCGCCCGCGCGCTGAGCTGCACCGGCGCCGCCGCCGCAGGCTCCGCGGCAACCGGCGGCATCAACCGCGGCACGCCCACACCCAGCGCCTGCGCCGTCGCCAAATTCATCGACCCGGTCACGGGCAGCCCCCGCGCCTGCTGGAACCGGTCGAGCGCCGACTGGCTCTCCGGCCCCCACACCCCATCGGCCGTGCCCATATACACCCCGGCCTCCCGCAGGCGCTCCTGCACCGCCGTGGTGGCGGAAGGCGTCAACGGCTGCACGAAGGACAATGGCGCCGGAGCCTGCGCCAGCACCGGCGTGGCCACCGTCATCGCCGCGAACAACATGGTGCCGAGGGCACGGGACATCGGGCGCATAAGCCATTCCTCCTTGCAATTCTGCCAGTGGAACGCTCCCGCGCCACCAGCGGTTGCAGAAGGATCAGCCGCCGCTCATCGCCGTCATCACCAGCATCTCCCCGCCGGGCGGCAACGCCGTGTCCAGCCTAGCGCGTTCGCCCCCCACGAAGATATTGAGGTGCCGCCGAATGGCCGGCGTCGAATCGCACAACCTGTCCCCCATGCCGGGCCAGCGCCGATCCAGCGCCGCGATCGCATCGCCCACCGTCGCCGCCTCGACATCGACACAGCGCGGTGCGCCCGGGAACAACCGCACCAGCGCCCCGGGCAACAGCACGGTCACCACATCAGCCATCGCGGACCAGCGTCTCGACCGACAGGATCGTGGGCAGATGCTCGGCGATCGCCGCCCACGACTCCCCCTCATCCCCGCTGGCGAACAACGCCCCGCCGCTCGTCCCGAAATACACCCCCGCGGGTTCAAGCCGATCCGCCGCCATCGCCCGGCGCAACACCCCGAAGAACGCATTGGACTGCGGCAACCCATCCCGCAGCGCCTGCCACGAAGCCCCAGCGTCGCGAGTCCGCCACACCGCCGCCGCCGCATCCGGCATGTACCGCCCCGCCTGGTCGCCATTCAGCGGCAAGAGGAACAGCGTGTCGGGATCACGCGGATGCGCCACCGCCGGAAACCCGAAGGTGGACGGCAACCCCGCCTCGATGCTCACCCACTGCCGCCCACCATCATCGCTGCGATACATCCCACAGTGATTCTGCTGATACAGCCGATCCGGCATCCCCGGCGCCATCGCCAACGCATGCACGCACTGCCCATGCTCCGGATACCGCTGATCCTCCGGCGCATAATCCGCCCGCGTCCCGCGATTGCGCGGCGCCCAACTCGCCCCGCCATCTTCGGTCGCGAACACCCCGCCGGTGGACACCGCCACCCACACCCGCCCCGCATCCACCGGATGCGGCACGATGTTGTGCAGGATCAACCCACCACCGCCCGGCTCCCAACTCGCCCGCGTCGGATGCTCTGTCAGCCCCACCACATGCGACCACGTCTCCCCCTGGTCGTCGCTGCGGAACAACCCGGCCGGCTCCACCCCGCACCACAGCGTCCCATCCGGCCCCAGCGCCAGCGACCAGGCCGCCTTGATCGGCACCTCCCCCGCCGCATAAGCCAGCCCCGCACTCGAATGCGTCCACGTCGCCCCGAAATCGACCGACCGCCACACCGCCGGCCCAAACCACTCATTCCCACCGGCCGCCCAGATCACCCCGGTCTTCGGATCGGCGATCACCTCATTGATCGGCCAGGTCTCGCAGAACGGCCCGCGCAGCGACCACCCCCGCCGCGACGCATCCCCATCCACGATGAAGGCCCCCTTCTTGGTGCCCACCAGCAGCATCACCTGCGTTGCCATCACACCGTCCTCCCTCAAACCACCCCGTCGAGCCGTTCCAGCGATTCCGTCCACCCCCGCCGATGCCGCCCCGCCGTCGCCTCATCGGCAAACTGGTCATGCACCAGCGTCAGCTCCGTCCCACCCTCCACCGCCCGCAACGACACCCGCACGCGCGACTGCCGCTCCGGCGTCGAATGCCAGGCCCAGGTGAAGGACAGCCCCTCCCCCGGCACCACATCGAAATAGGTCCCGCCCACCTCATGCCGGTCCCCATTGTTCTCCCGCAGCACGATGCGGAACCGCCCCCCATCCCGCGCATCCACCTCGGCTTCCTCGACGCGCGTATGATGCGGCCCGAACCAGGTCGCCAGCACCTCCGCCCGCGTCCACGCCTCGAACACCCGCCCCGGCGAGGCCCTGAACCGCCGCACCAGCGTCAGGCTCGGCACCACCGCGCTCACGGCGTCTCATCCTCCAGCACCGCGGCCAGCCGATCGAGGCTCTGCTCCCAGAACCGCGCATAGTGCTCCAGCCACCCCATCGCATCCTCCATCGGCCCCGCCACCAGGCTGCACGCCACCACCCGCCCGGTCTTCCGCCGCGCCACCAAACCGGCCTGCTCCAGCACATCCAGATGCTTCATCACCGCCGGCAACGACATCGGCAGCGGCCGCGCCAAATCACTGATCGAAAGGCTGCCCTGTTCCGCCAACCGCGCGAGCATCGCCCGCCGCGTCGGGTCCGTCAGCGCGCCAAAGACGCGGTCAAGCTGCTGTTGGTGAACCATTGGGTTAAGTGTTGCCGGGCAGGCAGCGCGTCGTCAAGGGAAGACGCAGGGGCGCCGCCCCTGCACCCCGGCAGGAAACTCAGTTTCCTGCACCTTCGATCTGTTGGACGGTGGCGCGGGCGGCAAAGGCACGCTCAACGACCGCGCGGCAATTCACACGCGGCGCCATTCGATGCCACCATGAACGCCCGCCCGGAAAGGACCCCCCATGGACAGCCTGACCCCCTCCGCACCCGACACACTCGAAGCCCAGCGCCGCCAGGCCCGCATCGACCTCGCCGCCGCCCACCGCCTCGCCGTCCTCGACGACTATCATGAGGCCATCGACAACCACTTCACCCTGCTCGTCCCCGGCCGCCCGCGCCGCTTCTACCTCAACGAATTCGGCCTGCATTGGAACGAGGTCACGGCCAGCAACCTCATCGAAGTCGCCTTTGACGGCACGGTGGTGGAAGGCCAAGGCCCCGCCGACCGCTCCGCCATCTGCATCCACGCCCCCATCCACGAAGCCACCGGCGCCGCCTGCGTGCTCCACACCCACATGCCCTACTGCACGGCACTGTCGCAGCTTGAGGACATGACGGTGGAAATGACCGGCCAGGGCGCCCTGCAATTCGAAGGCCGCATCGCCTACGACTACGACTACAACGGCTTCGCCCACGAACACGCCGAAGGCGAACGCATGGCCGCCCTGATGGGCGACAAGGTCGTGCTGATGATGGCCAACCACGGCGTCGTCGTCATCGGCGACACCGTCGCCCAGGCCTACCGCCGCCTGTATTTCCTGGAACGGTCCTGCCGCACACAGCTGTTCGGCATGTGGACCGGCCAGCGCCGCCGCCACGTCGCACCCGAGGTGCTGACCAAGATGCGCGCCGAAGCCGGCTGGAAAGACCCGACCATGGCCATGAGCGGGTCCGACTACTACTTCGCCGCCATGAAGCGGATGCTGGACCGGACCCAGCCGGACTACGCGGAGTAGGGTGACGCGGCGGGTGAGGCGTGGCAGGGGCGCCGCCCCTGCACCCCGGCAGGAAACTCAGTTTCCTGCACCTTCGATCTAGTGGGCTGTCACTCCAGGGAGATGGTGCGGCCCATCCATCCGCTGATGCAGGAAGCGAGAGAATTTCACTCATCACCCAGCACCAACGTGATATCTCTAGCAAGTAAATCAGAGTACCTTTCTTGGTATTCCTTGTATTTTTCATTAGAATCTTCGATAATAGAAACATCTCTTAGTGATAAATTTTCAATAAAAATATTTGTATTTTCTTGAATTTCTTGAATTTTAGTCATTCCAATTATGCATGCACAAAGTGCAGATTTGGTCATATTAATTTTCAGCATAATTAAGGATTCTATATTGTCGAGTTCAGATTTTTTTGTTGTGTCCATAATCTCGCTTATTTGGAAATTAATACTTGCTCCTGATGTTGTCCGACTTGCAGCATCTATAAATTGTATGAACTGAAACGCATCGGACATCAATTTTTCTGACATCTCTATTTTTTTCCATTCTTCCTGAGTTTTCGTTAATATATCTGCCCACTGCATCGCATATTCATGCGCTGATCGTACTTGTTCATCATTTTCTTCGCCGAAATGTACAGTAAAGCTACCCTTAATTGGCTTTTTATTTTTGCTATGTATTTCAAATTTCGTTCTATTTTTGTTTATTACATATTGCGTTTTCGCCATAAGGATGTAATCAGCGAAACTTAGGGTCTCTTCCGCGCGAATTCCAATCTGGAGAGATATTTTTGCCTCGTTCTGCATATTCATCTCAAAGAATTTGTTCTTTAATATTAGGCTATTCTGGCCGCTATCTTGGGCAAATCCAGGAATTGGAATTCCCCTAACCGGAAACTGAACTCGTCCTACCTCACTCCAAAAGGTGATGTCCGCTGAAAACCCCGGACTTCCAAGCTTAACGATGCCGTCGCTTCCGATGTTCTTTTTGAGTTCGATCCCGAACCTCCGCTCGGAGAACGAAACTGACTGCGCCTGAAGTGTCGTTTTTCCAAGAAAAAAATCCATCAATTCTTGCTTTTTATTGAACTTAACATTCATACTTCCGGAAAAAGGCTTACCATCAAACCCGCATTCTTTAAGAAAAGTTTCTTTTCGTTGAAATAGATTATTCCTATCTCCAATACATTGACTCACTTCGGCGTCAAGCACCTTCCCATTGATGTCGAGTTCCCGACCAATCGTGGACGCGTTGATCTCTACGAATTTTTTATTGATAGATAGACCGTTATCTAACTCTGATTTTCGTAACTCAGTAAGAATTTTTTCCCCAAAAACTCCCATTGTGTGAATTAGGATCATTTTTATGAATGATCCAAACGAATCTACTATGAATACTAGAACAAATGATGCAGATTTATATTTCACTAGTTGCTCCGCGGCTGACAGTTTAATCCGTATTTTGCCATTTTTATTACTAGTTACCTTAATTTGAAATTTGCACTCAAACACGCTTTGTCTCGTATCGAGTGAATGCTGTGACGCTTCCGCCGGTAATTCGACAAGAAAATCCCATCCATTCTCATCTCGACCGGCTTTATTTACTGTCCAATCGGCGTCTATCCCTATCTCCTCAAAGCGAACCTCGCCCTTCTGTCCTAGCCGTGCGGGGGACATATTCCTCATTTATCGATCCCAATCAGACATCCCAGAAGGATGAAGCAGGCGAACCCTAAGTTCAATTCATAGGTTTTTTTTCCTTGAACCATTTGATGGATTCTCGCATAAGCAAGGAATGATCCCCCACCCCCTCACCACCCCCCAATTCCAAGCCCTCCTCCCCTTCATCCTCCCCGCCTCCCCCGCCGGCCGCCAGATCGGCGACCTCCGCGCCCGCATGAACGCCATATTCGCCCTCGCCTGCACCACAGACCCCTGGCGCTGCCTCCCGCCCGAACATGGCAAGGCGGACACCGTCGCCCGCTACTTCCGCCGCCTCACCCATGCCGGCCTGTGGGAAAAGCTCCTCCACGCCATCAAGGACGTTGGTCCTAACCATCCGCTCCGGGACATCGCCCCCCTCATCTGCCGCGCCTGCCGCCGCGCCGTCCGACTCCGGGGGCTGAAGTTCATCGTCCTCATCCGCCGCCTCGGCCTGCTCAGCGCCCTGAACGGCCCGCCCTCGAAACTCCCCAACCCCGATTTGTCCGAAAACCTCAAGCGCCTCGCCGTCACCCTGCCCGGCGCGGTGACCACGCGGCGGGACATCGCCATCGCCCGGGCACTGATAAAAACCCTCCGCCACCTCCATCGCCTGGTCGGCGGCATCAAACACATCCCCCGCAAGCTCCGGCTGGGGTGGTCATGACCGCGCAAACCCCCTGGACAGCGCCGCGCAGCCGGCCGACATGGCGGGCATGACCGACGCCGCCGCCAGCAGCAGTGCCCCCACACCGCTCGACCCCGCCCGCGCCATCCAGCTCGCCGCCGAATACGGCCTGAAGCCGGATGAATATGACCGCGTCCTCGCCATCCTCGGCCGCACGCCGTCTTTCGCGGAACTCGGCGTGTTCTCGGTGATGTGGTCGGAACACTGCTCCTACAAATCCAGCCGCGTCTGGCTGAAGGAACTCCCCACCAAGGCCCCCTGGGTCATCCAGGGGCCGGGGGAAAATGCCGGCGTCATCGCCATCGGGGATGGGCTGGCCGCCGTCTTCAAGATGGAATCCCACAACCACCCTTCGTACATCGAACCCTATAACGGCGCGGCCACCGGGGTGGGCGGCATCCTGCGGGATGTCTTCACCATGGGCGCGCGCCCGATCGCCAACCTCAACGCCCTGCGCTTCGGCTCCCCGGATGCGCCGCGGATGAAGCAGGTGATCGATGGCGTGGTCCGCGGCATCGGCGGCTACGGCAATTGCGTCGGCGTCCCGACCGTGGGGGGGGAGGTGAACTTCCACCCCGCCTACAACGGCAACCCGCTGGTCAACGCCATGACGGTCGGCATCGCCAAGGCCGACCGCATCTTCACCGCCGCCGCCACCGGCATCGGCAACCCGGTGGTCTATGTGGGTTCCAAGACCGGGCGGGATGGCATCCATGGCGCCACCATGGCCAGCACGGAATTCAGTGCGGACAGTGAGGAAAAGCGCCCCACCGTCCAGATCGGCGACCCCTTCGCGGAAAAGCTGCTGATCGAGGCCTGCATGGAGCTGATGGCCACCGACGCCATCGTCGCCATCCAGGACATGGGCGCCGCCGGCCTGACCAGCTCCAGCGTGGAGATGGCCGGCAAGGGCGGCATGGGCATCGACCTGACGCTGGACACCGTCCCCCAGCGGGAGGTCGGCATGTCGGCCTATGAGATGATGCTGAGCGAATCCCAGGAACGCATGCTGATGATCCTCAAGCCGGGCCGGGAAGCCCAGGCCGAGGCGATCTTCACCAAGTGGGAACTGGACTTCGCGGTGATCGGCCACCTGACCGACACCGGCCGCATCGTCATCCGCCACAAGGGCATGGTGGAGGCCGACATCCCCCTCGCCCCCCTGGAATCGGAAGCCCCCCTCTACCGCCGCCCGACTGAGGAAACCCCCAAGCAGCCCGTCCTCGACGCCGCTTCCATCCCCGACCCGGTCGGCATCGAATTCGCCCTGCTGACCCTGGTCGCCACGCCCGACCTGTGTTCCCGCCGCTGGATCTGGGACCAGTACGACAGCCTGGTGAACGGCCAGACCGTGAAGCGCCCTGGTGCCGCGGACGCCGCCATCGTGAAGATCGAGGATCACGACCGCGCCCTCGCCATGACCACCGACTGCACCCCCCGCTACGTCTTCGCGGACCCCGAGGAAGGCGGCAAGCAGGCCGTCGCCGAGGCCTGGCGCAACATCACCGCCACCGGCGCCCTGCCGCTCGCCATCACCGACAACATGAATTTCGGCAACCCGGAGAAGCCGCGCATCATGGGCCAGTTCGCCTATGCCGTGCGCGGCATGGCCGCCGCCTGCATCGCGCTGGACTTCCCGGTCGTGAGCGGCAACGTCTCCCTGTACAATGAGACCGAGGGCCGCGCGATCCTGCCCACCCCCGCCATCGGCGGCGTCGGCGTGCTGGACAATGCCGCGCAGGCGATCGGCCTCGGCATGCCGGCCGATGCGGATCTGGTCCTGCTCGGCACCACCGCCGGCTGGCTCGGCCAGTCGCTGTGGCTGCGGGAGATCGCCGGGCGCGAGGAAGGCGCCCCACCCCCCGTGGACCTCGCCGCCGAACGCCGCACCGGGGATTTCCTCCGCGGCCAGATCCTCGCCGGCGCCATCCTCGCCTGCCACGACTGCGCCGATGGCGGCTTACTGGTGACGCTGGCTGAGATGGCGATGGAGACCGGCACCGGCGCGACCCTCGCCGCCACCCCCGCCGGCACCGCCGAGCACGCCTTCTGGTTCGGTGAGGACCAGGGCCGCTACGTCGTCGCGGTGCCCGACGCCGCCGCCCTGCTCGCCGCCGCGTCTGCCGCCGGCATCCCGGCCCAGCGCCTGGGCCGTTCCGGTGGCGGGGACTTGGCGCTGCATGGCGGCCGGACCATATCGGTGGCTAGGCTGCGCGACGCGAACGAGGCAACCTTGCCTGCCCTGATGGAAGGACGTGCCTGATGGCGATGCAACCGGCGGAGATCGAGGCCCTGATCAAGGCGGCCCTGCCCGATGCCGCCGTCACCATTGAAGATCTGGCCGGCGATGGCGACCACTACGCCGCCAAGGTCGTGTCGGAATCCTTCCGCGGCATTTCCCGTGTGAAGCAGCATCAGATTGTCTATGCCGCATTGCAGGGCCGCATGGGCGGCGTGCTGCATGCCCTCGCCCTCCAGACCTCTGCCCCGGAATAGGACCCGACCCGATGTCCAACCCGACTTTCGACCGCATCCAGGCCACCATCACGGAAAACCCCGTGGTGCTCTTCATGAAGGGCACGCCGGTCTTCCCGCAGTGCGGCTTTTCCGCCCGCGTGGTGCAGATCCTGACCCATATGGGCGTCCCGTTCTCCGGCGTGAACGTGCTGGAGGACATGGAGATCCGTGAGGGCATCAAGTCCTTCACCAACTGGCCGACCATACCGCAGCTGTATGTCGGCGGTGAATTCGTCGGCGGCTGCGACATCGTGATGGAGATGTTCCAGTCCGGCGAACTGACCACGCTGATGGCCGACAAGGGCGTGCCCCTGAAGGCCGAGGCCTGATCGATCCGGCGGGACCCTGCCAGGACGTAGCAGGGTCCCGTCGAGGTCAGCGTGCTGTCAGCCGCTGGATATTGATCGCCCGGGCATAGGCGAGCTTCTGCTCGACCGGCGCATCGCCCTGCACCTGCACCAGGATGCGGTTGTCCACCAGCATCTGGATGTTGCCGTCATTGCCCTGGATGGCGCGCAGCTCGCCGATCCGCACCAGCCGCCCCATCGCCCCAGCCAGCATCGGGTTGGACAGGATGGGACCGAGCTGGGCGATCATTGGATTGTCGCTCATCACCTGGATCTCGACCGTCTGGCCCTGGGCGTTGCGGTAGCTGCGCGCGGCCTGTGCGCCACCGAACATGCCTGCTCCGGCGGCGTTGGAGGTCGCCTCCTCCGCCGTCCAGCCCGGCAGCGCATCGGGCAGCGCGCCGGCCAGCCCCGCGGCGGCACGCTGGGCCATCAGTTGCAGCGCCTCCTGCAGGGCGGTCTGCGCCTGTGGGATCTGCCCGGCCTGGTAGGCGCGTTGCGCCTCGGCAATGGCGTCCGTCACCTCATCGGCTTCGGCCGGTTGGGCAATGGCAAAGCCCGCCAACAGAGCGGCGGTGACAAGCAGCGAACGATGCACGGTGAGACCTCCCAGAGACTACATGCCATAGAATAGATGACACGCCGTTCATGGAACATGACGCGGTTCACAGCGTCGTGTCAGTCGGCGTCCCGCACGATGCGCAGGATGTCGTCGCCATACCGTTCGACGCGCGACCGCCCCATCCCCGGGACTTCGAGCAGCTCATCAACGCTCCCTGGCCGCGCCGCGGCGATGCCGCCCAGCGTGCGGTCATCCGCCACCACATAGGCCGGCACGCCCTGCGCCTGCGCCACGCCACGCCGCCACAGCCGCAGCGCATCGAACAGCGGATCGCCGGATGCAACCTGCGGCGCCGCGCTCCCGGCCCGCTTCGTGCTCGCCTGCGCCGTATCCTGGCGCAGCATCACCGCCTCCTCGCCGCGCAGCACCGGCCGCGCCGCCTCGGTGGCAACCAACTCGCCATGGTTCTCGACAGCCACATCGAGCACGCCGCGCGCCACCAGCTGGCGCGCTACGCCGCGCCAGGCGCTGTCCGACACATCCTTGCCGATGCCGAAGGTCGGCAGCTTGTCATGGTCGAACTGCGCCACCTTATCGGTGAGCTTCCCACGCAGCACGTCCACCACGTGCCCGACGCCGAAGCGCTGCCCGGTCCGCACGACAGCGGACAGCATCTTCTGCGCCACCACCGTGCCATCGAACATCCTGGGCGGCGTGCGGCACACGTCGCAGGCGCCACATTCGGGTGTGGCCGGTTCCTCGCCGAAGCAGCGCAGCAGCAGGGCACGGCGGCAGGTGGCGGCCTCGGCCATGGCGATCATCGCGTCCAGCCGCGACCGTTCGACGCGCTTCTGGTCGTCACTCGCGGGGCTTTCGGCAATGCGGTGCCGGGCGATCGCCATGTCGCCGGCGCCGAACAGCAGCAGCGCCCGCGCCGGCAGCCCGTCGCGCCCCGCGCGGCCGATCTCCTGGTACCAACTCTCCGGGCTGCGCGGCAGATCCAGATGCGCCACCCAGCGCACATCAGGCCGGTCGATCCCCATCCCGAAGGCGATCGTCGCCGCCATGATGACATCATCGCCCCGGGCAAACCGCCGATGCGCGTCGCGCTTGGCCAGCGGGTCCATCCCCGCATGGAAGGCGAGCGCATCATGCCCATCCGCCCGCAGCCATTCAGCTGTGCTCTCGGTGCGCGCGCGGCTGCCGCAATAAACGATGCCGCAGCCGCGCATGTCGCGGATCAGCCCGCGCAGCTGGGACCGCTCACTCTCGCGGGGTTCGGCAACAATGAAGATATTCGGCCTGTCGAAGGAGGCCCGGAACACCGGCGCCTCGGACAGATCCAACTGCCGACGGATATCCTCGACCGTCCTCGGGTCGGCTGTCGCCGTCAGCGCCAACCGCGGTACGCCCGGGAAGCGCTTCCCCAAGACGCCGAGCCCACGATATTCCGGCCGGAAATGGTGGCCCCACTGGCTGACGCAATGGGCCTCATCCACTGCGAACAGCGCGATTCGCATCTCGTCCAATCGCTGCAGCGTGCCATCCAGCGTCAGCCGCTCCGGCGACACGTACAACAGCTTCAGCCGCCCGGCATCGAGGTCGCGCAGCACAGTGCGCGCTTCATCCGGCGGCAGGTCGGAATGCAGCGCGGCGGCCGCAACACCCTGCTGGCGCAGGGCGGCGACCTGGTCCTCCATCAGCGCGATCAGCGGGGAGACGACGATGCCCACGCCGGGCCGGCACAGCGCCGGCAACTGGAAGCACAGGCTTTTCCCGCCGCCGGTCGGCATGAGGACGACCGCCGACCCGCCTTCGGTGGCGTGGCGGACGATCTCCTCCTGCCGGCCGCGAAAGCCTTCATGGCCGAAGGTGCGGCGGAGGACCTCCCGCGGATCCTCCAGGGCCAGCATCAACCGCCGATACGGATCTCGACGCGGCGGCTCTCGGTCGCCATAGCTTCGAAGGGCACCGGACCGCGCGGGCTGATGCGGATGCGCGTGCGCGCCACACCTTCACGCACCAACAGGTCGGCCACGTGCTGGGCGCGCGTGTTGGACAGCGCGACATTGTACGCAAGCCCACCGGACGGGCCGGCGAACCCCAGCACCACCACGTCCATCCCCGGCCGCGCCTTGGCGGCATCCGCAGCGCTGCGCACCAGCGTCTCTGCCTCGGGGTCCAGGGTCGCGCTATCGGCGGTGAAGAAGACCGCAATCGGGGCTGGGGGTGGCGGTGCGCTCGTGCAGGCGGCAGCCAGCAGGACGGGGGCGGCTGCGAAGAGGGTGCGGCGGCGCATCGGGGACGACTCCGGGGTTTGAATTGCCCCTTGGTCGCGCGAAGCCCCGTGACCCGTCAACCTCCGTTCCGCTGCTCATTGTCGCGATGTCGCAGTCAACGGGAACACGCCGCTCCACCAAGCACGCAGAACGTCGCGCAATGGGGATGGTTCAAGGCTAACGGCCGGGACGCCTCGGCCAAGGTGGCGCCCATTTCGAACTGCGAATCGTATGGCAGCAGCGTGCAGGCCAGCACGGCCGGGCGTGCCGCACCGCGCCGCTTCACCACCATCCGCGCCGAAGCGCACATCAGGCTGTCGGGCGATTTTTGCAGGATGCCCCAGCAGGCGGTGGTGATTTCCGGCACATCGGCACCGGCATCCATTTCCGGGAACAGCATCAGCGCGACCGGGTCGCCGGCATCGACCGGGATTCCCGCGGTGGCGAACAGGGCAGCATAGCCGTCGCGCATCGCTGCCTCCGCGCCATCACCGAAGCCGAGCCGTCCGGCGACATGGAGGGTGAAACCACGCCGCGCCAGCCAGGCAAGCCCCTCCATCGTCTTGCCGAAGGCCCCTTCGCCGCGTTCGAGGTCATGCATGGCCGGTTCGAAATGGTCGAGCGAGACGCGCATGGTCAAAGCGCCGCCGAATTCCGCCCGCAGCGCGTCCAGCGCCGGGCCGTGGTTCATCATCGGCTTCATGGCATTGGTAAGCACCAAGGCCGACAGCCCGCGCCGCAGCACCTCCCGCAGCATTGCCGGCAGGTCTCGGTTCAGGAAAGGCTCGCCCCCGGTGAAGCCGACCTCGGTCAGCGGCGCGCCGAGAGCCGCGGCCTCATCGAGGTAAGCCACCAAGTCGGGCAGGGAGAAATAGGCCAGCGCGTCATTCGTCGGGCTGCTGTCGATGTAGCAGTTGCGGCAGGTGATGTTGCACAGCGTGCCGGTATTCACCCAGAGCGTGCGCAGGCCGCTCAGCGCTACGGTCGCACGGGCGTCCCCCTTGGCGGTGACCACTGGGTCGCGGAACTTGGCCGGGTCGAGCGGCTTGGGCCGCATCGTGACGGGCGCGGTCATTTTCGCATCCTTGTCCTGCCTCATCCGACCTTGGTTCGCGGCGGCGCAGCGCAAGGTTACGGCGCCGGCGCAGGGCCAGCCTAGGTGTTTGGTCCGAGCTTTGATGGTGCCGTGTTCGCACAGGAATGGAGGGACGCGCTTTGGGCCAGGTTCGCCAGGGCTGCGCCATAACGACAGAGGCAGTCCGTGGCGCGATCCAGCATAGTCAAGCGAGCCTGAAGGAACTGGCGACAGAGCCTAACCCATCGCCGGGATCGCACGCCCGCCCACCAGGCGCAGGATGCGGCTCGGCCGCTCCACCCCAATCAGCCGGTGCAGGATCAGGATCACCGTACGGCCCGCCGTCGCCTCGTCCAGCGTGGCCAGGAAGGCACGCTCGGTATCGGCATCCAGTCCCGCCGCCGGCTCATCGAGGATCAGCACCGGCGCCGGCGACAGCAGCGTGCGCGCCAGCGCGATGCGCCGTCCCTGCCCACCCGAAAAGCGCCCACCGGCTTCGCCGCAGACCGTCTCCAGCCCCTCCGGAAGGCCGCGCACCACCTCGCCGACCTGGGCACGGTCGAGCGCCTGCCAAAGCGCCGCGTCGGTGGCATCGGGTGCGGCGAGCCGCAGATTCGCCGCGATGGTATCGTCGAACAGCCTGGCGTCCTGCGTCAGCCAGGCGACGCGACGGCGCAAATCGGATGCGGCGAGCGTCGCGATGTCCACCCCGCCCAGCGTGATCACCCCCGCCTGCGGTGCAGCGAACTTCAACAGCAGCGCCGCAAGCGTGGATTTCCCGGTTCCCGAAGGCCCCAGCAGCGCGATCCGCGCGCCCTGCGGTACATCGAGGTCCAGGCCCGTAAAGACCGGTGGGCGATCCGGCGCCCAGGCGAAGGTAACGCCGGACAGGCGCAACGCATGGCCCTTCGGCAGGGGCGCCGGCGTGACAGGGTCGGGCACCGGTTCGGGCGTGTCAGCGGCTTCGAACAGCCGGCGCGCGGCGGCGGCGGCGGAAGCCAGCGCGGCACCGGCGCGCGGGATCAGGCCCAGCACTTCCGCCGCGGCGATCGCCAGGAATATCGCCAGCAACCCCACGGCGAGACCATGGTCCCGCGCTGCCAGCGCCCAGGCGACCGAACCCAGCAAGGCCGCCTGTGTGAGCAGCGACCCGATTGCCCCGCCCCATGCGCCACGACGCGCCAGGGCGGCCTGTGCCCGTGCCAGGGACTGGCCCTCGGCAGCGACGCGCTTCGCCGCCAGCCCTTCTCCATTGGCTGCCAGCGTGTCCTCCAGGCCGGTGAAGGGTTCGACCACCGCATGGCGCAAGGCGCCCTGGGCTTCGGCAACCTGGGCGCCGGCCCGCGCGGCGGCGGGCGCGAGCAGCACGGGCAAGGCCAGCGCGGCCGCCAGCGGCGCGGCGAGGATGGCCGCAAGACCGGGCGAAGCCCCGCCCACCGCCAGCGCCATCGCGACCGCCGCCGCCAAGGCCGCCGCTGCCGGCACGATGACGCGCAGGTACAGCCCGTCCAGGGCCTCGACATCCGCGACCAGGCGGCCGAGCAGGTCGCCCGCGCGCCGCAGCCCAAGCCCGGCCGG
>JALHQB010000074.1 GCA_022842185.1 Acetobacteraceae bacterium | reverse complement strand
CCGCGGCCGGCACCCACGCCGCCGCCGCTCGCGGCCGGGCAGCCGCCGCCCGCGGCGGTCATCGGCATTGTCGATGTGCCGGAAATCCAGCGCGTCTCCTCGGCCTTCACCCAGGTTCGGGAGGCAATCGAACAGCGTCGCGGCCGGCTGAACGAGGATCTGCAGCGCGAACAGCAGCGCTGGCGCGACGAACAGCAGCGCCTCGCCAATGACCGCGGCACGCTGACGCCCGAACAGCTGCGGACGCGCGAACGCGACCTTCAGGACCGCATCACCGACAGCCAGCGCGTGCTGCGCGAACGCGCCCGCGACATCGAGCAGCTGGCCCAGACCGCCCTGCGCGAGATCGAACAGGCGCTTGGCATCGTGATCCGGCAAGTGGCATCCGGCCGTAACGTCAATATCGTGCTGCCGCGCCCGTTGGTGATCTTCAACGAGCCGCCCTTCGACCTGACCGAGGAAGTGGCCGCGCAGCTCAACCGCATGATCCCCACCGTGACGCTGCCGGCCGAAGCCGGTGAAGCCCCGGCGCAGCCCGCAGCGCGTCCGGCCGGGCGCCCGGCGCCGGCCGCGGGCCAGCCGCGGCGGAACTGATCGCCATGGGCGCGGATCCGCGCTTCTTCCCGACGCGCGGACCGATTGCCCTGGCGGCCATCGCCCAGGCGGCCGGCGTGTCGATCGATGGCGACGGCGATCGGTTGTTTGACGGTGTGGCACCGCTGACCGATGCCGGGCCACAGGACGTCGCCTTCCTGGAAGGGCGCCGCATGTTGGCGGCGCTGCGCGAAACGCGCGCCGGCGCGGTGTTCGTCGCGGCCGGCGCCGTCAAGGACGTGCCGGAAGGCTGCATCGCGCTGGTGACCGAGGCGCCGCAACTCGCCTATGCGCGGGTCGCGTCCTTGTTCCATCCGCTGCCGGCGCCGGTCCCGGGCATCCACCCGACCGCGACGGTCGCCCCGGATGCCGTCATCGGGGAAGGGACCGAGATCGGGCCCTACGCCGTCATCGGTGCCGGAGCGCAGATCGGGGCGGGCTGCATCATCGGCGCGCTGGCGAGTGTCGGCGCGGGCTGCGTCCTTGGCGCCGGTTCCGTGCTGCGGTCCCATGCCTCGATGGAACATTGCATCGCCGGTGCCGGCGTCGTGCTGCACCAGGGCGCGCGGGTCGGCAATGAAGGCTTCGGCTTCGTCACCACCAAGACGGGCCAGCATGTGACTGTGCCGCAGATCGGCCGCGTCATCCTCGGCGATGGTGTGGAGATCGGCACCAATTCCTGCGTCGATCGCGGGGCAGGCGGGGACACCGTGCTCGGGCCGGGCACGCGCCTCGACAACCTGGTGCAGATCGGACACAACGTGAAGACGGGTCGCGGCTGTGTGATCGTCGCCCAGGTGGGGATCGCCGGGTCGGTGGAACTCGGCGACTATGTCGTGGTCGCGGCACAGGCGGGCCTGGCTGGTCACATCAAGGTGGGGCCGCAGGCACGCATCGGCGCCCAGGCTGGCGTGATGAACGACGTGCCGCCCGCAACCGACGTGGTCGGCAGCCCGGCCTGGCCGGCGCGGGAGACGCTGCGCGCCTTCGCGCGGCTGCGGCAACTGGCGGCAACCAAAAGGGACGGGACATCGGGCGAAACGCCATGACCAGCGAGAACGACAAGACGGCCGAGGCGCCGCGCGTGATCGAAGCCTTCGACATCGCGCAGATCATGAGCGCCATCCCCCACCGCTATCCCTTCCTGCTGGTGGATCGCGTGGTGGACATGGTGCTGGGCGAATCCTGCGTCGGCATCAAGAACGTCACGATCAACGAGAACTTCTTCCAGGGTCACTTCCCGACCATGCCGGTGATGCCTGGCGTGCTGATCATCGAATGCATGGCGCAGATCGCGGCCGTGCTGGTGGTCACGACGCTCGGGCCGGCCTGGCAGGGCAAGCTGGTGTATTTCATGACCATCGAGAATGCGAAGTTCCGCAAGCCGGTGGTGCCCGGCGACCAGATGCGCGTGCACATCGCCAAGCAGCGCCAGCGCGGCAATATCTGGAAATTCTCGGCCGAAGCCAAGGTGGACGGCAAGGTCGTGGCCGAGGCGACCTATGCCGCCATGATCCTGGACCGCTGAGCGCATGTCGCACATCCATTCTTCTGCTGCGGTCGCCCCCGGCGCCGTCATAGGCGAGGATTGTCGCGTCGGGCCCGGCTGCGTCATCGGACCCGATGTGGTCCTGGAAGCCGGCGTGGAGCTGATCGCCCACGTCATGGTGGATGGGATCACGCGGGTGGGTGCCGGTGTGAAGGTGTTCCCCTTCGCGACCATCGGCATGGCGCCACAGGACCTCAAGTACAAGAACGAGCCGACGCGGTGCGAGATTGGTCCCCGAACGCTGATCCGCGAGCATGCGACCATCCATCGGGCGAGCGTCGGTGGCGCCGGCGTCACCGTGGTCGGTGCCGACTGCATGCTGATGGCAAGCGCCCATGTCGCGCATGATTGCGTGGTCAGCGACGGCGTTATCCTCGCCAACAACGTCATGCTCGGCGGCCATGTGAATGTCGGCACCGGCGCCTTCGTCGGTGGTGGTGCCGCAGTGCACCAGACCGTGCGGATCGGCCGGCTGGCGATGGTGTCGGGCCTCGCCGGCGTGACCAACGATATCCCGCCCTTCGGTTTTGTCTTCGGTCTGCCGGCGCGGCTGGTCGGTGCCAACCGGATCGGCCTGCTGCGCCGCGGCGCGTCGCGCGAACAGCTCCGGACGCTGCGCCTGGCCTATAACCTGCTGTTCAAGGAAGGCGGCGACTTCGCCGGGCGGCTCGCGGAAGCCGAGCAGCGCTATGCGGAAGAACCCCTGGTCGCCGAAATACTGACCTTCGTGCGCGATCCGGCGCGGCGCCGCCAGCTCGTCCGCCCCGGCCGCATGGCCGCGCCCGAACTCGGCGGCGGCGACGAGGAGACCGGGGAAGCCGCGTGAGCCTCCCTGAAGGCCCGCTCGGGGTCATCGCCGGCGGCGGCGGATTGCCGCTGCGGGTCGCCGAGGCGGTCGCCGCGTCAGGCCGGCCGGTGGTGGTCGCGGTGTTGCAGGACCATGGCGATGTGGCGGCGTTCGGCGCCTTTCCGGCGCGCGCGTTCCGCTGGGGTCTGGCGGCGACTTTGCTGGCCTGGCTCAAGGACCAGGGCGTGCGGCAAGTGGTCCTGGCGGGGACCGTCTCTCGGCCATCCATCCTGTCCCTGCGGCCCGATGCCGCGGGGGTGAAGCTGCTGGCGCGCGTCGGTCGCGCCGCCTTCACGGGCGATGATTCGATCCTGCGCGCGGTGATGAAGGTCCTGGCCGAGGACGGGTTCGAGGTCGTCGGCGCCCAGCATGTGCTCGCCGGGCTGTTGCCGCCGGCGGCGTTGCTGGCGGGCGCGGCGCCAGATGACCTCGCCCGTGCCGACATCCAGCGCGGCATCGCGGTTTGCCGCGCGCTTGGGGTTGCCGATGTCGGGCAGGGCTGCGTGGTCCAGCAGGGGCTGGTGCTGGCGGTGGAAGCCATCGAGGGTACCGATGCGATGCTCGCCCGATCCGGGCCGCTGCACAGGCAGGGACCGGGCGGCGTCCTGGTGAAATGCGTCAAGCCCGGCCAGTCGCGCTTGGCGGACCTGCCCACGATCGGGCCACGGACGGTCGAAGGGGCCGCGGCCGCGGGCCTTCGAGGCTTGGCGTTCGAGGCCAACGGCACCATCGTCATGGATCGCGAGACCACCATCGCGCGGGCGCAGGCGGCGGGGATCTTCCTGCTGGCCTTCGACCCCGCCGAGTTCAAGGAAGAGACGACACCATGAGCACAGGCCGCTTCCTGCACACCATGATCCGCGTCGGCAATATCGACCGGAGCGTGAAGTTCTACACCGAGCTGCTCGGCATGAAGGAACTGCGCCGCAACGACGTGCCGGCGGGGAAATACACGCTGGTCTTCCTCGGCTATGGCACTGGCAATGCCGAGAACCAGGGCGAGATTGAACTGACCTACAATTACGGCGTCGAATCCTATGAGATGGGCAATGCCTTCGGACACCTGGCGGTCGCCGTGCCGGATGTGGCGGCGGCCTGCGAGACGGTGCGCGCCGGCGGCGGCAAGGTGACGCGCGAGGCCGGGCCGGTGAAGCACGGCACGACGATCATCGCCTTCGTCGAGGACCCCGACGGCTACAAGATCGAGCTGATCCAGCGGTAGGGTTGGACCCCTTCGCCCTCATCCGCGGCGTCCTCGACACCACCGAGGGCGCCGCCCGCGCGCTGGTGGGGCGTGAGCGCCTGCGCTTGGCTGTCACAGGCCTGTCGCGCGCCGGCAAGACGGTGTTCCTGACGTCACTGATCGCCAATTTGCTGGCGGCCGGGCGCGGGGCGCGGACGCTGCCGGCGCTGGATGCCGCGGTGGGCGGGCGCATCCGTCGCGTCACCATCATCCCCGCCGGGACGGAGACCATCCCCCGGTTCGACCCGGAAGCGCATCTCGGTGCGCTGGCCGCCAATCCGCCGCACTGGCCGGAACGCACCGAGGACTTCTCGACGCTGTCCATCGCCATCGACGTGGAACGCCGCACTTCCCTGGGTGGGTTGCTGCCGGAACGGCGCGTCACGCTCGACCTGCTGGATTATCCCGGCGAATGGCTGCTGGATCTGCCGATGCTGCGCCAGGATTACGCGGCGTGGTCGGCGGCGACGCTGATACGCTTGCGCCAGGGTGTGCGGGCGACGGCGGCGCGCGAATTCCTCGCCTTCATCGACTCCCTGCCGGCCGACGCGGCGGCCGAGGATGCCTTGGCCAAGCGCGGCTACGCCCTGTACCGCGACGCGCTGCGCGACTGCCGAGACAATCACGGCCTGCGCTTCCTCCAGCCCGGCCGCTTCCTCAACCCCGGACCGCGTGGGGAGGCACCACTGCTGTGGTTCTTCCCGCTGCCGGCCACCGCGCAGGGCGGGCTCGCAGCTTTGTGTGCGCGGCGCTACGGCGCCTATCTGGATGACCAGCGCAGCAACTTCCTCGACCCGTGTTTCACACGCTTCCATCGCCAGGTGGTGCTGGTGGACGTGCTCGGCGCGCTGCATGCCGGGCAGGAAGCCTTCGAGGACACCGCCGAGGCGCTGGCTGCCGTCGCGTCCGTGGTGTCCGGCGGCAATTGGCTGGAACGGATGCTCGGCGCCGCCCCCACACGCGTCGCCTTCGCCGCGACCAAGGCGGATCATGTGCCGTCCCGCGCGCGGGATTCGCTGGCCGCCTTGGTGGAACACATCGCCACCGGCGCACGCGGCCGGGCCGAGGCTTCGGGTGCCGCGACATCCTTCCACGCCCTGGCCGCCATCCGCTGCACCGAGGATGCGGTCGCGACGCTGGAAGGGCAGAACTTCGCCGCCATTCGCGGCATCCTTTTGAATGAGGGCCGCGGCGCCACCATCTATCCGGGTGAGGTGCCCATGAAACCGCCCGAACCCGCCTTCTGGCAGTCCGGCTTCTTCCGGATGCCGGAGTTCCAACCGCCCCGGCTTGACCCCGCCGGCACGGCCGGCGTGCCGCATCTTGGCATGGACGGGCTATTGGCCTGGCTGTTGGGGGATGCGTTGTGAAGCCGCGCGTGATCCTGGAGGAAGAGCCCGTCGCGCCCGCGCAGCGGCTCGATTTCGGCTGGGATATCGCCGTCGCGGCGGCTGTGCCACCTGACCGGCGTTGGTCGTCGCTGGGGCTCGCGGGGGTCGGGCTGTCGGTTCTGTTGCTCGGCTTCTCGCTGATCGGAGCGGGCAATTTCGTCGCGGCGCAATTCGCCCAGGCGGTGTGGCTGGGTTGGGTGACGCTGACCGTCGCCGTGGCCGGGTTTGGTCTGGTGTTCGCCGGCATCGGGCGGGAGGTGCGCGGGTATCTGGCCCTTGGCACCGTCGACACCGTGCGGGCCGCCCATGCGCGGGGCGATGTCGTGGCCCTGCGCGGCGCCTTGCAGGACTGGCAGGCGCGCCTGCCCGAAGGCCGGACACGGGCGCAGGGCATCGCCGAGATGCCAATCGACGCGGCCTGCGCGCTGGTGGAGGCGACGAGCCTCGCACCCATTTCGCGCGATGCCGAGGCGCTGGGCCGCGCCGCCGCCATGCAGGCTTTTGCGATGACGGCGGTCAGCCCATCCCCGGCGCTGGACGTGCTGGTGTTTTCCTGGCGCGGGGTGCGGCTGGTGCGGCAGGTGGCCGCGTTGCACGGGCTTCGGCCCGGGGTGGTCGGAACGCTGTCCCTGCTGCGGCGCGTGGCGATGGATGCGGCGACGGTCGCGGCCACGGATGTTGCCGTGGATGCGGTGCTGCGTGGGGTGCTCAGCAGCCGCTTCGCCGAGCATGTCGCAGGCGAGACGGCGGCCGGCGCGGTGGCGGCGCGGCGGATGATCCTGCTGGCGCGGGCGGCGGATGAGGCGTGCCGGGTGCTGCCCCGGCGGTGATGGTTGTGCGAGTGTGTCCGATGGGCGCACCCGACGGACAGGCCGGGGAGGGGCTTTGCCCCTCCCCGGACCCCACCCCACCAAAGGCTTAAGGCCTTTGGAAACCTCGATTTTGGCGCCAGTCCGGGCAGCGTGCGACAGGGGTGAATGCCTGGTACCGGACGATTCTTCCCGCCGGCACCAAAAATCCCGCGGTCCAGGGACCCGCTGGTCCCTGGCGGGGTGGTTTGGAGGGGCGGCGCCCCTCCAACCGTCGCCCTTAGGCGCCGATCACCCCAACCGATAAAACCGCGTCGCGCTGCGCCAGAACAGATCGGCCTTCTCATCGGCGCTGGCCCCTGCTGCGATCCGCTTGAACGCGTTCCAGCCGGCGGCGTAGCCATACCCACCCTTGTCCACCGGGAAATTGCTTTCGAACATGCAGCGGTTGGCACCGAAGGCCTCGATGCAGCCGTCCATCCAGGGCTTCCAGGCCTCCGCCAGCATCGCCGAGGATGGCGCGATCTCTCCCTGCTCCAGCCCCAACCCGGGCAGGCGCATGCCCAGCCCGCCAACCTTCACCATGACGTTCGGGCAGCTGGCGAGGTCGCGCATATTGGTCGACCAGGTTGTGAACACCTCATCCCGCCGGCCGGCATAACCACCGATGCCGAGCACCCCGCCGCAATGGTTCAGCACCATCGGCACCTGAGGGAATGCGCGCGCCAAGGCCGCCAGTTTCGGGATCTGGTGGAAATACATCCAGGAATCGAAGGAAAGGTCGCGCTTGCCCAGTTCCGCGATGCCGGCGCGGAAGCCAGCGCTGTCGAGCATGTCCTCGGCCGGCTGGTAGGCCGGGTTCAGCATGTCGGGGTCGGGGTCCCAGGTGGCGATGTGGCGGATACCGCGGAACCTTCCGTTGCCTGCCGCGATATGCGCGTCGAGCACCGCACCTGCCGCCGCGCCGCGCGTCAGGTCGGCGAAGCCGACGATGCCGGCGCAGACCCGTACATCGCCATAGATGCCGCTTTCGCACATGGCGGCCACGCCCGCGGCGTATTGGGTTTCTCCGACCGGGCGGAGTTCCTCGGGGCCATCTTCGCGATGGAAGGCGCGCGCCTGCACCAGCACGGTCGCGTACACATCATGGCCGGTGCGGATGTCGGCGAGGATGTCGTCCAGCCGATACCGCCAGCCCGGCCGTTCCCACAAATGGTGGTGCGGATCGACGATGCGCTGGCCGGGATCAATGATCTCTTCCTGCCGGGCGGCAAGCCAATCCTCGCGGACGGGAATGTAGTGCTGGCTCATGCGGCTCTCCTCGGCGGGTTGAGGCTGGGGCGGGCGTTCAGCGTGGCGGGTTCGAATCCCGCCAGGCGCTTGTAATGGGCGGCGATCTCCGCGCGCTCGGTGTGCGGGAAGACGGTCTCGATATCGGTGAAGCCCTTGGGTGCGCGTTCCTCGGCCATGTCGAGAACCAGGTCCGGCCCGTCGCCGCGCGTCGCGTGTAGCAGCGCCGCGGTGGCGGGACGGCGGATCGCTTCATAGGCGTGCAGGCCTGCGACCGGATCGGGGTTGGTGGCGAGGTGCAGCGCCAGCGTGCGCGCATCGAGGATGGATTGCGACGCGCCGTTCGACCCGATCGGGTAGAGCGGATGTGCGGCATCGCCGAGCAAGGTCACGCGCCCATGCGTCCAGCGCGGCAGCGGGTCGCGATCGACCATCGGGAATTCATAGACGGAATGCGCCGAGCGGATCAGCGCGGGGACGTCGAGCCAGGGGAAGCGCCAATCCTCGAAGGCGTGCAGGAAATCCTCGATCCTGCCGGGCCGGTTCCAATCCTCGCGCTTCCACGTCTGGTCGGCGGGCACACGGATCTCGGCGATCCAGTTGGTCAATTTGCGGCCGTCCGGTTCATCCGCGATGGGATAGACGACGAATTTCACGTCGCGATTGCCGATGCCCACCATCGTCGCGCCGGTCAGGAAGGGCGGGGAGATGGAGGTGGCGCGCCACAGGATCGGCCCCTTCCAGATCGGCGGGCCTTCATCGGGGTAGAAGATGCCGCGCGCGACGGAATGGATGCCGTCGGCGGCCACCAGCACATCGCCACGCGCGCTGCGACCATCGGCGAGGCGCAGCGTGACGCCGGTGTCGTCCTGCTCGAACTCAGCCATCGATGCGCCGAGATGGATGCGATCCATCCCGAGCCGTTCCTGTGCGGCGGCGAGCAGTGCGAGATGCAGACGCCCCCGATGGATCGACACCTGCGGCCAGTCGTACCCCGCGAGACGGCCGCGCGGTTCCGACCAGATCATCTGGCCAAGCCGGTTCGCATAGGCGAGTTCTCGGGTGGCGATCCCCGCCGCCACGATACGATCCTGCAGGCCGAGGTCGGTCAGTTCGCGCATCGCATGCGGCAGCAAGTTGATGCCGACGCCGAGCGGCCTGACCTCGCGCGCCTGCTCGAACACGTGGACGTCGATGCCGGCCTGATGCAGCGAAAGTGCTGTCGCCAGCCCGCCGATGCCGCCCCCTGCGATGATGACGCGCATATCCGTTTCCCCTCAGGGCGCAGGATAGCCGGCGGACAGGCCTGGGCAAACCGGCCCCACGCGATCAGGCTGTGCACCAGGATCGCGGGAGGGAAACATGACGCGCGTCGTCCTCATCACAGGTGCCGCAGGCGGCATCGGCCGGGCGATGGTCGGCTCCGTTTTGGAGGCGGGGCATCGCGTGGTCGCGCTGGACCGCGACCACGCCGCGTTGGATGCGCTGGTCGCGGCGCATCCCGGCGTGCATCCGGTGGTGGCGGACCTTGCCACCGAGGCCGGCTGCCGCGACGGCGTGGCAGCGGCGATGGCACGGTTCGGCCGGATCGACGCGCTGGTGAACAATGCCGGCATCGGCGCGTCTTCGCTGCGACCGGATGCCGAGACGCGATTGCCGTCCATCGAGGAACTCGACGCCGCCATTTGGGACCGCTTCTTCGCCATCAATGTGCGCGCGCCGATGCTGCTGCTGCGCACGGTGCTGCCGATGATGCGCGCTGGCGGGTGGGGCAGGGTGGTGAATAACACCACATCGTACCGCACCATGCTGCGCGTGCTGCCCTATGGCGCGACGAAATCGGCGCTGGAATCGGCGTCTGCCGTCTGGGCGGAGGAACTGGCCGGCACCGGCATCACGGTGAATGTGCTGATCCCCGGCGGGCCGACCGACACGGCGTTCATTGGCGCTGAATCGGGCTGGGCGCGCGATGCCATGCTGCGACCGGCGGTGATGGGGCCGCCGCTCGCCTGGCTGCTGTCCGATGCGGCGGATGGCACCACCGGGCGGCGCATCACCGCCGGTCGCTGGGATGCAGCGGCACCGCTGGCCGAGGCCGCGATGAGGCCGATCGGCTGGCCGGAACTCGGCGCCGATGCGGTGTGGCTGTCAGCCGGGCGCTGAACCGATCTTGGCCGTGATGGCCTTGGCTGCCGCGACGGTGCCATCCGTGCCACCGATATCCGCCGTACGCAGCCCATCCGCGAAGGCGGCATCGACCGCCGCGTCCAACTCGGCCGCCGCATCGGCATAACCTTGCCCCGCACCCTTGCCCGCGAGCCAATCCAGCATCATCGCCGCTGACAGGATTGTTGCCGTCGGGTTCGCCAACCCCTTGCCGGCGATGTCGGGTGCCGTGCCATGCGCCGGCTGGAACACCGCATGGGTGTCGCCGATATCGGCGGATGGCGCGAAGCCCATCCCGCCCACCAGCCCGGCGCCAAGGTCGGACAGGATGTCGCCGAACATGTTCTCGGTCGGCAGCACGTCGAAGGTCCAGGGCTTGCGGATCAGGTCCAGCGCCATCGCATCGACGTAATGCGCGCCATGCGCCACCTCCGGGTATGCCGCCGCGACCTCACCGAAGATGCCGCGCATGTAAGCAAACGCGCGGAACACATTGGCCTTGTCCACCAGCGTGACAGTCCCCTGCCGCCCGCGCCGCGCCGCGCGCTGCTCCGCCAGGCCGAAGGAAAAGCGCGCGAGTTTCTCGGTGACGACGCGCGTGATGCGCAGCGTCTCCTCGGCCATCTCATGCGTCACCACGCCGCGATCGCGGGAGAAGAACAGGCCCTCGGTGCTTTCCCGCACGATCACCAGGTCGATGTCGCGCGCGCGCGGGTCGGCGAGTGCGATCGGCACGCCCGGCAGCGCGCGGAACGGCCGCACCCCGGCATACAGGTTCAGTCGGAACCGCAGATCGAGCTGTGGCGCGATCTCGGTCCCGTCATCGGTGCGGATGTCGGGCCAGCCCATCGCGCCCAGCAGGATGGCGTCGGCGCCAGAGGCGCGGCCGAAGGTCTCCTCGCTCATCGCCGTGCCGGTGTCGCGGTAGCAGAAGGCGCCGGCGCGCAGCTGTTCGAAGGCAAGGCCGATCCCGTGGCGCTTCGCCAGTGGTTCCAACACAGCGAGGGTGGACGCCGTCACTTCCGTGCCGATGCCATCCCCCGGCAGGACGGCGATGCGCAGCGTGTTCGACGGCAGGGGCATGGTGCTTCCTCGTGGTTCGCGTAGAGCGCCTTGCATCAGACCGCACTGGCGCGAAGCGCTCTACGCCTTTGATTGATCGAGTATCTTTACGCAACAGTCAGCTGCGATCCGCTCTGGCCAAAATTCTCCCATGCGATGCAACCAGGCGCCAGCACCGCCTTTACCCACGGGTAACGCCGTGCCGTCAGGATGGAATTGTCATGCCCCGCGACCCCCTCGCCACCCTGGCGAAACTCCGCACCATCGATGTCGAGGCCGCACAGCGCAGCCTTGCCGAGGCGCGCATTGCGCTGGCGCGCCAGCAACAGGCCGCTGCCGCGGCCGAGGCCGCGCTCCGCGCCGAGGAACCCGACGGCGTCGCGCCCACCTATGGCATCTTCCTCGCGCGGGGCCTCGCCATGCGCCAGGTGCAGCGGGAAGCGGTCGCCCGGGCGGAGGCCGCGCAGGATGCTGAGCGCGCGGCCCTCGCGCTCGCCCGTGGGGCGGAAAAGGTCATCGGCATCCTGCGCGACCGCCGCGCCGCCGCGCACCGCCGGCAGGCCGCCCGCCGAGACCAGGCAAGGTTGGAGGATGCACTGCCACGTGGGTAGGATGCCGGCGTTCGGGAGGAAAACACATGTCCATCACCCTTCGCCGCCGTGTGCTGCTCGGCGCGGCCAGCCTGCCCCTGCTTCCGGCCATCGCAAAGGCCCAATCGGATTGGCCGAACCGCCCGGTGCGCATCATCGTGCCATTCCCACCGGGCCAGGCGTCGGACATCATCACTCGGCTTGTTGCCGATGAATTGTCGAAACGCTGGCCTCAACGCGTCGTGGTGGAAAACCGCGCGGGCGGCGCCGGTGCGCCAGCCCTCGAAGCGGGCGCGCGTGCGCCGGCGGATGGCTATACGCTGACCGCGGGGACGTCGGGGACGCTCGGCATCAATCCATCGGTGCTGCCGCGCCTGCCCTATGACGCCGAGAAGGATTTCGCCGGCATCAGCAACATCGCCATGGTGCCGTTGCTGGTGATTGCCCATCCGTCGGTGCCGCAATCGACCATGCCGGCGCTGGCGGCCGAGGCGCGGGCGCGCCCCGGTGCACTGGATATGGCATCGGCCGGGCCGGCGACCAGCCAGCACATGGCGGCGGAACTGCTGATGCTGCGCGCCAACATCCGTTTCAACATCGTGCATTACCGCGGCAGCGGCCCGGCGATTGCCGACGTCATCGCCGGCAATGTGAAGCTGATGACCGATTCCGTCGCTTCCGCCCTGCCGCATATCCGCGACGGGCGGGTGAAGGCGATCGCCCTGTGCAGTGCGCGGCGCGTGCCGCAACTGCCGGACGTCCCGACCATCGCCGAGACGCTCGTCCCCGGTTACGAAGCCGCGGGCTGGTCCGGCCTGGTCGCACCCGCCGGCACGCCGGAGGCGATCATTCGCCGGATCAATACCGATGTCGTCGCCATCCTGCGCGACCAGGCGATCGCCGCTCGCATCGCCTCGATGGGCGCGGTGGCCGACCCCCAGACGCCGGAGGAGTATGCGGCCTTCCTTCGCTCGGAGATTGCCAAGTGGAGGGAAGTTGCGCGGGCGGCGAATGTGCGGCTTGAGGGATGAGGCGATACTGGCTTGGATGGGCGCTGGCCTTCCAAGCCATCCCGCCAGGCGCCAGCGGGCTCCTGCACTACGGGATTTGGCCTTCCGCCTTGTCGGCCAAGCACGGCCCCGTGATCCCGAACCGACCTACCCGTTCAGCACCAAAAGGGTGGTTTCCAAAGGCCTTAAGCCTTTGGTGGGGTGAGGTTTGGAGAGGGGCAAAGCCCCTCTCCGAGGGTGTACCTTGCCCGGCTCACCCCAGCACCGGTTCCAGCCCCAGGCCGGGTCCGGTCGGCACGGCAATTGCCCCGCCCTTCGGCACCAGCGCATCGCCATAGGGTGCGCGAACAAGGTCCGCGAAATAGATCTCGATCGGCTCCGCTTCCTCCGCCGCGGCGAGGAAATGCAGCGTCGCCAGCAGTCCGGGTCCGAAATACGGACAATGCGGCACCAGCCGCACGCCCGCCTCGCGCGCAAGCTCCGCGATCTCCAGCATGGCCGACATCCCGCCGATCTTGGTGATCGAAGGCTGCGCGACATCGACGGCGCGGGTTTCGAAGGTGCGGCAGAAATCCTCCACCGTGCCGTTGCATTCGCCGGCGGAAATCGGCGTCGGAGCGGCGGCGCGGATGCGGGCGATGGCGGGGATGTCCTCGGGCGGCCAGATCGGCTCCTCCACCCAGGCGATGTTCAGCGGGGCGACATCCTCGCAGAACTGCAATGCCTCGGCCTCGGTGTCCCAGACGCAGTTGATGTCGAGCATCAGCGGGATCTCGCGCGGCGTTGCATCCCGCGCGGCGCGGATGCAGCGCAGATCGAATTCATGAAGCTTGATGTGGCGGTAACCGCGCGACACCGCCTCGGCGACGTTGCGACCGACGTCCTCGGGCGCACCATAGCGCAGCAGCGAGGCATAGGCCGGCACTTCGCGCCGGGCGGCATTGCCCAGCAACGCATGCAGCGGCTTGCCGGCAGCCTTCGCGCGGATGTCCCACAGCGCGATGTCGATCGCCGACAGACCGAAGGTGACCGGCCCGTTGCGCCCGAAATTGTGGAAGCGGCGGGCCAGCATGCGCATCAGCCCGGCGATGTCGCGCGCATCCTGCCCGATGCAGGCGGGGCCGATCAGCCGGTCGATCGCATCCTTCGTCGTGTCCAACAGCGTGAAGCCGAAGCCTTCGCCCCAGCCATGGATGCCGGCATCGGTTTCGACGCGCACCAGCAACGTGTCCATCGCCTTGAGATGCAGATTGCCACCGGCGCCCGCGGTACTGGCGCCATAGGTGAAGTCGGTGCGGTGGTGGTGGGTGGTGACGTTGGTGATCTTCATCGGCGTTCCCTTCCGCGCGCGGCGCGTTCGCGGGATACTGACCGCAATGCAAGGCGAGCAGAAGCCGGCGGGGGAGGGACGTGATGCATGACCGTGCGGCGTGGGACGCAGTGGCCGACCGGTACCACGCCTGGTTCACCGGCACGGTGCTGGCCGCGGTGTCCCGCCAAGGACCCGATGATGCGGCGGCGCTGGTGTTCGGCGTGTTCCGTCGCCAGCAGCGCCGGACCTTCCTGCCGGGACTGGCGAAGCTCGGCATCGACCATCTGCCGCCGGCGGTGGCAGCGGCGCGTTATCACTATCTGTCGAATGCGATCGGCGGCGTCGGCGTCGAATACGTCGAGGAACATTCGCGCAAGGCCTGGATCCGTTATCCGCCGCCGCGCTGGATCTGGTCTGGCGCGACCATCTGCGCCATTCCACCCGAGGTGAACGCCGCCATGCTGCGCGGCTGGCATGCCAATAACGGAGTGATGCTCGGTCGGCTCGGGCTTGGCTTTGTCTGCACCGGGCAGACGGTGGACGGCGACCCTGGACTGGAGGGCTATTACATCGAGCATGACCGCGAACTCGTGGAGCATGAGCGGCTGCGGTTTTCCCGAGACGAGCAGATGCCGCGTTTCGACCCTGCCAAGGCGCCGCGGCTGCCGGTGCTTGACTGGCCGGCGGAGCGCATCGCCAAGGCAAGGCGCGGTTACGCGATGGAATATGCCCGCACGGTCATGCAGGAAGCGGTGGCGGCATTTGGCGCCGAAGCGGGCGGGCGATTGCTCGGAAAGGCGGCCCGGCTGGTCGGCATGCAGCATGTCCATGCGACGGCCGCGGCGCTTGGCGCGTACGACTTCGCCTCCTTCATGGTGGCGCTCGCGACCGCGGAAGGCGATGCGTCAGAGGTCGCTCCGCAATCCGATGGCAGCCTTGTCGTCACACGCAGCGCTGTGTCGCTGTTCCGCGGCATCGTCGATGACCAGCCGGCCTTACAGGACGCCTGGAACGAGTTGCTGGTCGGCGCGCTGGCGGCCTGGGATCGGTTTGCCAGCATCGAGCGTGTCGGCCCTCTGTCCTGGCGGATCGAGGGCGGCTGACTGGACCCGTCCAGGCCCGTGAAGATGCACGACGGTTGACAGTTGAAGGTCGGGGGAGAGAACTCCCCCGAACCCCCTCCTTTTTCTGGCACTTGGCGCCCAACATCGAAGTCAGCGCCAATGGACAAAAGACGGAGGGGGATACGGGGGAGGTGTTCCTCCCCCGTCTTTCTTTCCAGGGCGTCTCAACGGTTTCAATCAGGCGCGTGCAGACGCCCGATCGAACAAAGGCTTGACGCGTTCTGGCGTCAAGCGCTTCAGCGTCACTCCGCGGCGGCGAAGATCCGCAGCAGGCTTTCATCCCGCCCCAGCGCCCACAGCACCGAATTGATCGGCGGGCTCGTCGTGCTGCCCGACAGCGCCACGCGCAGAGGCTGCGCCACCTGGCCGAGCTTCACGCCCTTCACATCGGCGTAGTCGCGCAGCCATTGCTCCAGATCCGCTTTCTCCCACGGCGCCTCGGCGAGGAACTCAGCGAGGTCGCGCAGCCGTTCCTTGGCCTCCGGCGTCAGCAGGGCGAGCGCCTTCTGCTCCATCGCCGGCGGGCCTTCATGCGCGGCGAAGGCCGCGGAGCCGGCCAGTTCCTCGATCGTGCGGGCGCGGTCCTTGAGGTCGGGCATCAACATGCCGACGCGTGCCGCGCCATCCGTGCCGAACAGCACGCCGCGCCGGCCGAGAATCGTCAGCACCTCGCGCGTCAGCCGCTCATCGTCAGCCTGGCGCAGATAGATGCCGTTCAGATGCGTGAGTTTCGCGTAGTCCATGCGCGATGCGGATCGGCCGACATCCTTGATGTCGAACAATTCCACGGCGCGGTCATGCGGCACGACTTCCTCATCGCCATGGCCCCAGCCCAGGCGCAGCAGGTAGTTGTTCACTGCTTCGGGAAGATACCCCTGCTCGCGGAAATCCAGCACCGAAACCGCGCCGTGGCGCTTGGACAGCTTCGCGCCATCGGCGCCGTGGATCAGCGGGATATGGGCGAAATGCGGCCGTCGCCAGCCCATCGCGTCATAGACCATGCACTGGCGGAAGGTGTTGGTCAGGTGGTCGTCGCCACGGATGACATGGGTGATGGCCATGTCATGGTCGTCCACCACCACCGCATGCAGATAGGTCGGCGACCCGTCCGAGCGCAGGATGATCATGTCGTCCAATTCGACATTGCCGACGCGGACTTCGCCCTGAACCAGGTCCTTCACGACGGTTTCGCCATCCAATGGCGCCTTGATGCGGATGGCGAAGGGCTTGCCCTCCTGCTCGGGGCCAGGCTCACGGTCACGCCAGCGGCGATCGTAGCGCGGCGGCCGCCCTTCGGCGGTTGCCTTCTCGCGCATCTCGGTCAACTCGGCCGGCGTTGCCCAGCAGCGATACGCCTTGCCCTGTGCGAGCAGCTCGCGCGCCACCTCCGCATGCCGCGCCTCGCGGCTGGCCTGGAACACCGGCGGTTCGTCCGGCGAGAGTCCCAGCCAGGCGAGGCTCTCCAGGATCTGGTCCACCGCCGCCTGGGTGGACCGTTCCTTGTCGGTATCCTCGATGCGCAGCAGGTACGCGCCGCCATGATGGCGGGCGAACAATGCGTTGAACAACGCGGTGCGCGCCCCGCCGATATGCAGGTAGCCGGTGGGGGAGGGGGCGAAGCGGGTGCGGACGGTCATGTCACCTGGGCTCGGTCACGAAGGCGCCCCTTAGACCAGATCGGTCGCCCTGGGTGAACCCGCAGGGCGCAAAGCATTCCCGCAGGGGCCGCGCTCGGCCTAGTATGATCCATAAAGTTGTGGATCGCTCCGCTGATACGCACTTCTGCGCGCATATTCCCGGGCCATGCCGTGACCCGCCTGCGCGCCCTGGCGGATGCGGCAGGCCTGATGCTGGCGCTGGAACGTGGACGGCTTGCACCCTGGCTTGCCGTCGCGATGGGGATCGGCGTGATCGTCTATTTCTCTCTGCGGGAGGAACCATCGGCATGGGTTGTCGCGGTCGCGCCCCCGCTGGTGGTGGTGGCCGTGCTGGTCGCGCGGCAGGCACCGCATGCCGGCTGGGCCATCGGGCTGCTGGCAGCCGCGGCGCTCGGCTTCGGTTCGGCAGCCTGGCGCGCTGGGCATGCCGCGCCGCTGGCGGCGCCGCCGATGCGCGCCCTGATGGTGTCAGGCATCGTCCAGGATGTTGACCTGCTACCCGAAGGGCGGCGCCTGACACTGGGCGAGGTTCGCTTCGGGCCCGATGAACCCGTCCAGCCGCGTAGCATCCGGGTACGCCTGCGCGGCAACGACCCGGCCCAGCCGGCGCCGGGTGACCGCGTCACCGTCCGTGCGCTGGTGCGCGCGCCGTCCGCCCCGGCCTTCCCCGGCGCCTGGGATTTCCAGCGGGCGGCCTTCTTCGCGGGGCAGGGTGGCGCGGGCTTCGCCATCGGCCCGGCCGCGGTGGTCCCGTCCGCGGGCACAGGTCGCCCTCTGTCTGGCCTGCGCGCGACGTTGGAAGCGCGCGTTGCCGCGGTCGTGCCAGGTGCGGCCGGGGCGGTCGCCAGCGCCCTGATGACCGGGGGGCAAAGCGCCATTCCACGAACCGACCTGACCGCCATGCGGGATTCCGGCCTGGCGCACCTGCTGTCGGTGTCTGGCCTGCACATCGCCATCGTGATGGGGGTGACGTTCTGGGTGGTGCGGCTGCTCATTGCCTGCTGGCGTTGGCTGGCGCTGCGGGTGGATGGCAAGGCGGTGGCGGGGGTGGCCGCGCTCGCCGCCGGCGGCTTCTACATGGTGCTGACAGGATCGCAGGTGCCGATGCAGCGATCCTTCGCGACGGCAGTCCTGGTGACGCTGGCCCTGCTCACCGGGCGGCAGGCCATCTCCATGCGCAGCCTTGCGCTGGCGGCCGCCGCGGTGATCCTGCTTGCCCCGGATGCCATGCTTGGCCCGTCATTCCAGATGTCCTTCGGCGCCGTCCTGGCCCTGATCGCCGGGTGGGAGGCGCTGAAGCGCCCCATGGCCCGGCTGCGTGGCGATGGCACCTGGTGGCGCAAGAGCCTGGTCTTCGCGGCCGGGCTGATCGGCACCTCGGTGCTGGCGGGATTCGCGACGGCCCCCTTCGCCCTCGCGCATTTCGGCCGGGTGCAGTGGTATGGCGTCGCGGCCAATGCGGTGGCGGTGCCGCTGACCTCGGTCCTGGTCATGCCGGCGGGGATGGTGGCGGCGGCGCTGATGCCGCTGGGCCTGGAAGGCCCGCCGCTGGCCGTGATGGGTTGGGGGTGCGAAGCCGTGCTGGCGGTCGCCCGCGCGGTCGCCGCATGGCCCGGCGCGGCGCAGACGGCGCGGCCCATCCCGCCCTGGGGCCTTGGCGTCTTCGCCCTCGGCATGATCTGGCTGTGCCTGTGGCATAGGCGCTGGCGCTGGCTGGGGGCGCCCATGATGGTGCTCGGGCTGGCCAGCCCGGCGCTGCACCGGGCGCCGGACGTGTTCGTCTCCGGCGATGCCCGGCTGATCGCGATGGTGGTCGAGGAGCAGATGTGGCTGCAGCGGCAATCCGGCGCCTCCACCCTGACCCGTGAGTCCTGGCTGCGATCCCACGGCCTGGTGGAAGCGCGCCCGTTCCCGGCGGAGGCGGCCAGCGGCGCTCTCGCCTGCGGCAGCGGAGCGTGCATCCTCCGTCCCCTGGCGGAGGGACCGAATGTGGTCCTGCTGCGCCGCGACGCTGCCTCCGATCACTGCGGCAGGGCCGCGCTCGTCGTGTCCCCCGAACCAGTGCGCGGGCGCTGCGACGGGAGCCAAGTGATCGATCGCTTTTCGGTCTGGCGCAACGGGCCCCATGCGGCCTGGATCGATGCGCATGGCGTACGCGTGGTGTCGGACCGGGCCTGGCGTGGCGACCGGCCTTGGGTGCCGCCAGCGCCGGTGCCCCGCGGGCAGGAGCAATTGCCGCCGGCAGCAGTCGAGTAACCAGCGATCACGGAACGGCTGAGCTGGGTCAGACGGTCGTGAGGCCCATCACGACCGCCCCGTCGCGGCGGGCACTGCTACCCGCCGAGCTCAATACCGGCGCAGCAGCCCGACCAGACGCCCCTGCACACGCACCCGATCGGGGCCGAAGATCCGTGTCTCATGCCGGGGATTGGCCGGTTCCAGCGCGATCGAATTCCCGCGCCGGCGGATACGCTTCAGCGTCACCTCGTTCTCATCGACCAGCGCGACCACGATCGAGCCATTCTCGGCGGTATCGGCGCGATTGATGATGACCGTGTCGCCATCGAGGATACCGGCATCGATCATGGAATCGCCCGCGACCTCGAGCGCGTAGTGGTCGCCGTTGCCGATCAGCGCGGCGGGGACATCGACGCTCGCGCCATTGTCGCGCAAGGCCTCAATCGGCAGGCCGGCCGCGATCCGGCCATATAGCGGCAGCGACACCGCGGCGCTGTCATTGGCTTCCGCCGGTGGTCTCGCCGGCGCATGAGCCGCGAAGGGGCCGCGGATGACATTGGGGCCGAGCGGCGCGTCGGGCACCTTGGGCGCGGCGCGGCCGGCGCGCGGGGCCAGGCTCTCCGGCAGGCGGATGACCTCAAGCGCGCGGGCGCGATGGGCGCGGCGGCGGAGGAAGCCACGTTCCTCCAGGGCTGTGATCAGCCTGTGGATACCCGACTTCGATTTCAGGCTGAGCGCGCCCTTCATTTCCTCGAAGGACGGAGAGAACCCGGTTTCACGCAGGTGGCGGTCGATGAACATGAGCAGCTCGTGCTGCTTGCGCGTGAGCATTCCTGCTCCTCCTCCTGGCGCCGGGCCGTGCGACTCGGTCGGAACAAATGGGCAACGTCCCGTCTGTTCTATTTAAGTTCCGGAGTCACAGTCAAATGCTTTCGGCTGGGGATGAATCTGTGGATGAAATCGGCGGCCTTCGTCTCGCCGCAGCCTGAAACCGGTGGCAGAACGATGCGCGATGACCCGGCCTGACCTCTCGATCCTGATGGCTGCCTACCACCTGCGACCGGAAGCAGCGGTGGCGGTGGCCTCCGTCCTTGACCGGGCCGCTGGGGTGGCTGTCGAAGTGGTGGTCGCCTCCGACGACGGAACCGACTACGCCGAGGTCCTGCCGGGCGATGCGCGGCTTCGCTTTGCTCCTGTCGGTCCTGTCGCGAGTGGCGCCCATGCCGCGCGCAACCGCGCCCTGGCGATCGCCGGGGGTGCGCATGTCCTGATGCTGGATGCCGATGACGCATTGGAGGGACCCGCCGATGCGATATCCCAGGCGCTCGCGGCGGCGGCGCCAAACGGCGCGGCGGTGGTGCCCAGCATTGTGCGTGACGCCGCCGGGGAGGCGGTGCGGCGCATTCCCGCCGAAGGCACGCGACGCTTCGGGTTCCGCGCATGGGGGTCGGCCTTCGCCTCCCTGCACCTGATCGCGCGGCGCGACCTGGTGCCGCAGTTCATGCCGTTCCGGCTGATCGATGACGTGCTGTTCGACCTGCTCACCTTGGCAGCGGTGGGCGGCACGGTCCCGGTCGCCCCTGGCTTGGCGTATCGATACCAACTGCGCCCCGGTCAGGCGACGGACACACAGGGGGGGCGTTTCGATGCCGAATATGCGCGTGCACTGGGGCTGATCGCGGCGGACGGCGCCGGCTTCGGGCATCATGCGCGCGATGCGTCCGCGGTGCTGCGGCGATGGCGCGCGATGAACCGCCTGGTGGGCGGCGGGGGGGCGCGGCCGGGCCTGGGCGACTACCATCGCGCGGTCGCGACTTATCTCGCCGGCGCATGGCCGGCAGGGCGCCGCCGGCCGGCCGAACCCTAGACCTTGGCGGCGAGCTTGCGCGCCAGCAGCAGCCCCAGGCCGCCGCCCGCGGGTGCCGCGGGCAGCGCGAAGACCCAGCCGGCATGATTGCCCGCCATCACCATGGCCAAGCCGGCATACAGCATCAGGCCGCCGACCAGGCTGCCGATGACGCCCGCCGTCAGGCCGAGCACGAGGATATCCGAACGCGTTACCATGGCGCGCGAGTAGGCGCTGTGGCCCAGGTTTGACAAGCCCCGCCCGGGCACCTATGTCGCCGCCTTCCTTCCGGGAACGTGGACGGGCCTTCGGGGTCCGCGCCCGCCGCCGCCCAAGCTGGGTGGGGGACTACCGGGACAACAGCCCCCAGGGGCACAGTGTAGAAGGCCCGACCGCATCAAGCGGCGGGATCATGCCGCATGACCAAGCGCGCTGAATCCAAGTACAAGATCAATCGCCGCCTCGGCGTCAACCTGTGGGGCCGCGCCAAATCCCCCATCGCCAAGCGTGAATACGGCCCCGGCCAGCACGGCCAGCGCCGCAAGAACAAGCCGACTGATTTCGGCATCCAGCTGATGGCGAAGCAGAAGCTGAAGGGCTACTACGGCAACATCGGCGAAAAGCAGTTCCGCAAGTACTACGAGGAAGCGGTGCGCCGGAAGGGCGACACCTCGGAGAACCTGATCGAGCTGCTGGAGCGTCGCCTCGATGCGGTGATCTACCGCATGAAGCTGGCCGTCACCCCCTTCGCCGCGCGCCAGTTCGTCAACCACGGCCACATCACCGTGAACGGCAAGCGCGTGAACATCCCCTCCTACCTGGTCAAGGACGGCGACCAGATCGAGGTGAAGGAAAAGTCGAAGCAGCTGGTGGCGGTGCTCGACGCCGCGCAGTCCGGCGAGCGCGACGTGCCGGAATATGTCGAGATCGATCACCGCGCGATGCGCGGGAAGTTCCTGCGCGCGCCGAAGCTGTCGGATGTGCCCTATCCGATCCAGATGGAACCGAATCTGGTCGTCGAATTCTACAGCCGCTGATCCGGCTCGGGCCGAATCCCATCCAACGCGCGTCGTGGCTTTGGCCGCGGCGCGCGTTTCGCGTTTCAGGGCAGTCGCCGGCGCCCCGCTTGGCGTTCCCATCACGACTCAATGCTGGTCGCGACTGACGGCGAGGCTCTCGGTTCTGTTCAGACCGGAGACATCCCTGACGCCTGTTCGGAGACATGCTTGACGCTTTTGGGCTTGGTGTCTCGGGAGAGGGACGAAGCCCTGGAAGGCGTATTCTGTGATCGACACGCGTCGG
>JALHQB010000073.1 GCA_022842185.1 Acetobacteraceae bacterium | reverse complement strand
CGCGCTCAGCGCCGGCCTCGCGCTGTTCCCCGCAAGCTCGGTCGCCGCGGCGCGACTGCTGGCGGGCCGCGCGGGCGGCGTGCCGCTCGCCCTGGCGTTGGCCGCGTTCTGGGTCGCGGGCGAATGGCTGCGCGGCGCGGTGCTGACCGGCTTTCCGTGGAATATCGCGGGCCATGCCTGGGGCGCCAGCGATGCCGGGCTGCAGGCGGCGGCGCTGGTCGGCATCCATGGCCTCGGGCTGCTCGCCGTGCTTGCCGCGGTGCTGGCCGGCGTGGCGGTGCGGCAGCGGCGCGTCGGGCCCGCGCTTGCCGCGACGGTCATCATTGCCCTGCCCTGGGCCTGGGGCACAACGCGGCTTGCCGATGCGATGCCCGCTGACGCGCCAGGCATCCGGCTGCGCCTGGTGCAGCCGAACATCGCGCAGGACCTGAAATGGGCCGAGGGCGAGCGCGAGCGCATCCTCGGCCGCCTGCTGGCGCTCAGTGCCGCGCCTGCGGCGGATGGCGTGGCACCGACCCACATCATCTGGCCGGAAAGTGCCGTGCCCTACCTCCTCGCCGAATCGCCGGCGATCCGCGCGGAGGTCGCGCGCATCATCCCGCCGGGCGGCGCGCTGCTGACCGGCGCGGTGCGACGGACCATCGCGGACGATGGCGGCCCGGCGCTGCTCAACAGCCTGGTCGCGCTCGACGACACCGGGGCGATCACCGCCGCCTACGACAAGATCCAGCTGGTGCCGTTCGGCGAATACCAGCCGCTCCGCCGGCTGCTCGCGGATCTGCCGAAGATCACCGTCGGGACGGTGGACTTCATCCCCGGCCCGCCTCGCGAGGCGATGCGCGTGGCCGGGCTGCCGCCGCTCTGGCCGCTGATCTGCTACGAGGCAATCTTCCCCACCACGTTGCCGGCGCAAGGTCCGGCGCCGGGCTGGATCCTGACGGTAACCAACGATGCCTGGTTCGGCACCTCCTGGGGCCCCTACCAGCACGCCCTGGCCGCCCGGCTGCGCGCCATCGAACTCGGCCTGCCGCTGATTCGCGTGGCGAACAGCGGCATCTCGCTGGTGACCGACGCGGTGGGGCGCGAGCGCGCGCGGCTGCCGCTGGCGACCGAAGGCGTGCTGGACCTGCCGCTGCCGGCGGCGCTGCCCGGCGGCACGCCCTATGCGCGCTTTGGCGACCTGCCTGTCGCGATCGGCGTCGCGGCGCTCGCGGGAATCGCGCTGGCCGGGAGGCGACGCGCGTGACGATCGACCTCACCCTGTTCGGCATGGTTCTCGCCTTCGGCGGGGGGCTGGTGTCGTTCCTGTCGCCCTGCGTGCTGCCGCTGGTGCCGGGCTACGTCGCCTGGGTGGCGGGGACCGACCTCGCCACGGCGCGCGCCGAGCGTTGGCGGGCGCTGCGCCTGTCCGTCTTTTTCGTGCTGGGCTTCGGGCTGGTGTTCGTGCTGCTGGGCCTCGGCGCGACCGCGATCGGCGGGCTGCTGCGGCGCTGGTCCTACGAGCTCACCGTCGTCTCCGGCCTGCTCATCGCGGCGATGGGGCTCGTGCAGATGGGCCTGCTGCGCGTGGCGCCGCTGATGCGCGACCTGCGCTTCAGGCCGCCGGGCGAGGGCGGCGGCCCGGTCTCCGCCACGCTGATCGGCGTCGCCTTCGGCTTCGGCTGGACGCCCTGCATCGGGCCGGTGCTGGCCGGCGTGTTGACGGCCGCGGCGCTGACACCCGGCGCCGGGGTCGGGCTGCTGGCCGCCTATGCGCTGGGCCTCGGCGTGCCGTTCCTGCTGGCGGCCTTCTACCTGCCGGCAGCGATGGCTCGTGCGCGGCGGCTCGGGCGGCTCGGGCGGATCCTGCAGGTCGCGAGCGGCGTCGTCATGCTCGCGGCCGGCCTGGCCATCGCAACCGGCGAGATGACCCGTCTCGCCATCTGGATCCTGGAGGCATTTCCATGGCTGGCTCGGCTGGGATGACGACGCCCGCCCCCCGCGCGCTGCGCCGCTTCGGCCTGATCGCGGCACCAATCGCAGCGGTCATCGACCAGGCGACCAAGGCCTGGGCGCTGGAAGCGCTCTGGCCGCCCTACAGCGAAGGGATCACGCTGCTGCCGGTGCTGAACCTGCGGCTTGGCTTCAACACCGGCGTCACCTTCGGGATGTTCGCCGACAGCGCGGCCGGCGCGGTGTGGCTGCTGGTCGGCATCAAGCTCGCCGTGGTGGCCTGGCTGCTACATTGGCTGCGGCGCGCGGCCAACCGGACCGAGGCGACGGCGATCGGCCTCATCATCGGCGGGGCGATCGGCAACATCGCCGACCGCCTGCGCATCGGCGCGGTCACCGACTTCATCGACGCGCATTACGGCGGCTGGCACTGGCCGACCTTCAACATGGCCGATGTCGCCATCGTCTGCGGCGTCACGCTGCTGGTGCTGACTAGCTTTCGCGCACCGTCGCCCCAGGTGCAGCCGCAATGACCACTATCCCAGAGCCGGAGGAACCACCCATGTCCCACACCATAACCCGCCGGGCGGCGCTTGCCGCCGCATTCGTCGTTCCGGCGGCGACCGCACTCGCCCAGGCGCCCGGGCCCCAGGCCTTCGAGCCGACGGCACCCGCCCCCGACACCCCGCGACCGCTGCCGGGCGAGCGCATCATCGGCCGCGCCGATGCCCCGGTGGCGGTCATCGAGTACCACTCGCTGACCTGCGGCAATTGCGCGAACTTCCACACCACGATCTTCCCGCGCATTCGCACGACCTTCATCGAGCCGGGGCTGGTGCGCTTCGTGATGCGCGACTTCCCGCTCGACCGCGTGGCGCTCGATGCGGCGGCGATGGTCCATTGCGGCGGGCCGGAGCGATACGAGGCGCTGATCTCGACCCTCTACGCGAACAAGGAGGCCTGGGCGCACAGCCCGGATGCGCGCACCTGGCTGCGCCGCGCCGGCACGCTCGCCGGGATCCCGGCGGCGCGGATCGACGCCTGCATGACCGACCGCGGCTTCACCGACCCGATCATCCTGATGCGGCTGCAGGGCGAGCGCGAGTCGGGCGTCAACGCGACCCCTTCCTTCGTGATCAACGGGCAGCTGCATCGCGGCGTGCAGAGCTTCGAGCGCTTCTCCGCGCTGATCCGCCCACTGCTGCCGCCGGGCGCGGCGCCCCGTGGCTGAGGCTCCGGGGTTGCCTTCCGGAGCGGGTCAAGGCACGGACCGCGCCATGATCCATCGTCCCTCCCTGATCCTCGGTCTCGCCTTCGTTCTCGGCACCGGGTCCGCCGCGCTCGCAGCCCCCTGTCCAGCGACCATGCCGGTCGCGGGCGAGTTCTCCTCGGGCTTCGGCTTGCGCCACGGCAGGCCTCATCCCGGCGTGGACATCCGCGCGCCGGTCGGCACGCCCGTGGTGGCGCCGAGCGACGGCGTGGTGGTCTTCGCCGGCCGCTACTACGACTACGGCCTGATGATCGAGATCGAGCACGCCGACGGCTCCCGCGCTCGATACGCCCACCTGGCACGCTTCGCGCCCGGCGTGGCGGCCGGGCGTCCGGTCGCGGCGGGCCAGGACCTCGGCGTGGTGGGGCGCACCGGCCGCACCACCGGGGCGAACCTGCATGTCGAGCTGCGCCGCGACGGGCGCGCGGAGAATCCCTGGCCCTGGCTGACCCGACAGTCCTGCATCCCCGGCATCGAGGTCGCCGAGGCGCCCGCCCGGCGATGAGGACGGTCGCGATCTACGCCGCGGCCGCGCTGGCGGAGATCGCTGGCTGTTTCGCCTTCTGGGCGTGGCTGCGGCTGGGCCATTCGGCGGTGTGGGCAGCCGCGGGCGTCGCCGCGCTCATCGCCTTCGCGTGGTTGCTGACCCTGGTCGAGGTGGAGCATGCCGGCCGCGCCTATGCGGTCTATGGCGGCGTCTACATCGCGGCGACACTTGTGTGGCTGCGGGTGGTCGAGGGTTTCGAGCCCGATCGCTGGGACCTGATCGGCGGTGCCGTTGCCCTGGGTGGCGCGGCGATCATCCTGTGGGGGCCGCGCGCCGCATGAGGCGGGCCTGGGCCGAACTGCGCGTGCCGATCTCCGCCCTGGTGCTGCTGGCCATGGTGGCGCGGCTACTGGCGCCGCTGCCGGCCTTCGCGGCAATGGACAGGGCCGCCTTCGACGCGATGCTGCGGGCAAGCCTGTGCCTGCCGTCCGGCCTGCCCGCGCCGGATGCGCCCGAGCAGGCGCCGGACGCCGAGGCCGCGTCGCATTGTCCGCTGTGCCGTCTGCCCGATGCGGCGGATGCGCCGCCGCCGGCCCCACTCGTGCTGCCGATGCCGGCCTGGACGACGCTGGCCGCGCACCGCGCTGCCTTCGCCGGCGCATCGCCCCTGCCGCCGGCGCGTGCACCGCCGCCGGCCCGCGCACCGCCTGTCGCTCCGACCCTCGGCTGAAGCCCGCCCCGCCTGGCGCGGGGCTGTTCCATCCCTTGTCGGAGCAACCTTCCATGCGTCGCACCCTTCTGCGCGCGGTCCTGATGACCGGCGCCGCCTTCGTCTCCCTGCCCTTCCTTGGCGCCCCGCTCGCCGCGCACGATTTCCGTGCCGGGGACCTGGCCATCGACCATCCCTGGACGCGCGCCGTGGGCGCCGCGGCGCCGACTGCCGCCGGCTACATGGTGATCCGCAACACCGGCTCCGCGCCGGATCGGCTGGTCGCCGCCGAGACGCCGCGCGCGGCGCGCGTCGAGTTGCACGAGATGTCCGTCACCGACGGCATCATGCGCATGCGCCCGATCACCGACGGCATTGCGGTGCCGCCAGGCGGGGAGGTGCGGTTGGCACCTGGCGGCCAGCATCTGATGCTGATCGGGCCACAAGGCGGCTTCCAACAGGGCGCCAGCGTGCCGCTCACCCTCGTGTTCGAGCGCGCGGGGCGTGTTGCGGTCGAACTAGCCGTCGATGCGCCGGGTGCGCGCGGCACCGGGCCGCACCAGGGGCATTGAGGCGACGATGCTGCGCATCATCCGTTGGGTGGCCTGGGGCGCCGTTGGCGTCGTGGGCTTCCTGCTGCTGGCCACCACCGGCGGGTGGCTGGTCTCCGATGGTCCGCTGGCGCCGCCGCGCGTCGCGACCGGGCCGCAGACGCTGGCGATCGGCGGGCCCTTCAGCCTGACCGACCACCGCGGCCGCGCGGTCACCGAACGCGACTTCCGCGGCCGGCCGATGGCGGTGTTCTTCGGCTTCACCTATTGCCCCGATGTCTGCCCGACCACGCTCACCGAGATGACGGGCTTCATCGAGGCGCTGGGCGCCGATGCGGACCAGCTTCATTGGCTGTTCGTGAGCGTCGACGGCGAGCGCGACACGCCGCAGGCGATGGCCGCCTACCTGGAGGCCTTTGATCGGAAGATCATCGGGCTGACCGGCACCGAGGCGCAGATCGCGGCGGCTGCACGCGGCTTTCGTGTCATCTACCGCCGCGTTCCGCTGGAGGGCGGCGGCTACACGATGGACCATTCCGCCAGCATCTTCCTGCTTGACGCGGCGGGGCGGTTCGCCGGGACGATCGACCACAAGGAAAGCGAGCGTGTAGCGTTGGAGAAGCTCCGCCTTCTGACGCGGCGCGGCTAGAAGTGCGCACTGATTGGCTGTGAGCGGCGATGCTCGGGCTGCCATCCGGGCGGGCTCTCTGAGGCTATCATCTGACGGTATGGATGACGGTATATGACGGCGTTATGGGGCGAATTTCTGAATGAAAACTTGTGCCTAAGACTCTGATTGACCATCGAGTGGGAGTGACGGGAACGTCGTCTGACGTCTTCGAAATTCGGTTCGTTCCCATAGACGGCGAACATGGTCGTTCCCTGCAGACGGGATGGCGAATGTGGTGCTGCGTGGTCCCATTGATCGATTGCCATTGTCCGCATGCCGACACCCGCCCTCCCCTAGCCTAGGGGAGGACGGGCGCCGGGCCGCCACTCTCAGACGGTGCTGATGGTCCCGCCATCGATCACGAAGTCGGCACCATGGATCGCGGCGGCGCGGTCAGCGGCGAGATAAGCGATGAGGTCGGCCACTTCGTCGGGCTCGGCTCCGCGCCCGATCGAGATTCCCCCCAGAGCATCCAGCACGGATTGGCGCGCGTCCTCGATCGTGCCGCCATTGGCAGCGCGAAGCATTTCGAGAAAGTCGCCGGTGGCCTCGGTCATGATCCAGCCGGGCGAGACGGCGTTGACCCGCACGCCCTTGGGACCGAGCTCTTTCGATATCGACTTGCTGTAGGTCCTCAGCGCCGCCTTGGCGGCGGCATAGCCGGTCGTGGATTCGGGCAGCGGCAGAACGGATTGGATGGAGGTGACGTGCACCACGACGCCTTTGCCTCGCTCGAGCATCTGCGGGATCAGCAGACGATCGAGCCGGACCGTCGCGAGCAGATTGAGGTTCAGCTCGGCGAGCCAGTGGTCATCGGTTAGCGCGACGAAGCCTCCCGCCGGGGAAGCCGAGCCACCGACGACATGGGCAAGGATGTCGATGCCGCCGAGCCGATCGAGCGCCGCCTTGGCAAACGCTTCACCACCTTCCGCCGTGGTCAGGTCCGCCTGCACATATTCGACGCCCGCTATGGGGTCCTTGATCGCGCGGGCGGCGGTGACAACGCGGGCTCCGCCGGCGAGGAAGCGCTCGACCGTGGCGCGGCCCAGACCCTTGGTACCACCGCTGACGAGCACGCGCTTGCCGGCAAACTCGGTGGGATCTGCCTGGATGCTCATACCGTCGTCTCCAGCGTCTTGATGGCGCCATCCAGCAACGTGAAGCGATAGGTGAAACGCAGCGGGCTGCCCGGGAAGTCGCCACGGGCGGGACCTTCGACCACGACATCGCCGTCTTCTTCCCGAACAGTATCGGGCGTGAAGATGGCCTTCACTGGAACCACTTCTTCCTCGAGCAGCTGGCGGATCGCCGCCTGGCCCTCGAAGTGCTTGCCGTTGTCGATGAAGACGGCGTCGCGCAGGAAGGGCTTCAGCATGCCGTCGACATCGAGACGGGCGTTGGCCTCGACATAGTCGGCGATTGGCTTGGGCAGGCTCATTGACATGGTCATCTCCTCGACGCTGACGAGGCTGATTTAGCGATGGACTATTCGCCTGATAATCAAGACAAATCGGCATAGGGTGTCACGAGGATCGGGATAATGACGCGCCATTCGCTGATCGAGCTCGAGGCGGTTCTCGCCATCGTTCGATGCGGCTCATTCCGAGCGGCGGCGCTCGATCTCGGCATGTCGACCACGGCCATCAGCAACGCTGTGGGCAAGCTCGAGCGGGAGCTTGCCGTGCGGCTGTTCAATCGCACCACGCGCAGCGTCTCGCTCACCTATGCGGGGCGGATCTTCGTTGCACAGATCAAACCGGCGCTCGAGGACATCCAGAAAGCGATGAACACGGCGCGCTCCCAGCAGGAGACGCCGTCCGGCACCTTGCGCATCAATGCCTTCGCGACGGCGGCGCGCGAGATCATGGCACCGCTTGTCCTGAGCTATTTGCAGCGCTATCCGCAGGTTCATATTGACCTGGTGACCGAGGGGCGACTCGTCGACGTCGTCGCAGCCGGCTTCGATCTGGGCGTGCGCAGCGCGGATCTGGTGCCCAGCGACGCGATCGCCATACCGCTGGGCCAGGTGCGACGCATGGCGGTGGCGGCATCCCCCACCTTCTTTGAAAGCAGGACTATCCCACAACTGCCGCAGGATCTGCTCACTTACCCCTGCGTGCGCGTGCGGCTTCCCAATGGCGCTTTGTTCCGATGGCGATTCGAGAAGGGCGGCGAAGAACTGCAACTCGACGTCGAGGGCCCGATCACGCTCGACGAAGCGTCGCTGGCACGGATCGCGGTGACGAACGGCGTGGGGATCGGCTATTTCATGGAAGCCGATGTGCGAGAGGACATCGCGGCAGGTCGGCTCGTTCGCATATTGGAAGACTGGACGCCGCCGCTCGTGCCGCTGTGCCTCTATTACTCCAATCGGCGCAATTCCTCCGCGGCCTTCCAAGCCTTCATCGCGCTCGCGCGCGACTCCGCCGCCGGACGCGTCGTGCAGCCTTGAGCCTGCTGCGGCACGCCCGCGCAGCGCACAAAACCGCCTTCTGGCTCGCCCCTCGCATCGATCGCGATGCGCGCGATGTGATTTGGATTGGCTCAATATACCAAGGCCACCGGAGCTTCGCGCCACGGCCGTGAGTTCATCGATGCCACGAAGAGGGCCCAGGCTGGGCCATCACGGGTTGCGCACCGCGCCTGCCATGGCGGCGCGGATGCGAAAGCAAGAGTCGGAGTGCGCCTCCTCCGCGCCGCGACTAGGTCTGCATGCAGGATGCAGAGGATAGACGCCGTGAACAGCCTCACCATGCTTGGCATGACCCCGTCCGACGTCCGCAAACGCGGACCGAAGGAGGAAATCCGTTTCGCGATCGGCAAAGCGACGCTCGGTTCCATCCTCGTCGCATCGAGCACCAAGGGTGTCGCCGCCATCCTGCTTGGTGACGATCCCGATGCGTTGGTCCGTGACCTCCAGGATCGTTTCCGGAAGGCGACGCTGATCGGCGCCGACGCCGACTATGCAGCCATCGTCGCGACAGTCGTCGGATTCGCCGAGGGGCCGCGGATGGGACTCGACCTGCCGCTCGACCTGCGCGGAACCGCGTTCCAGCAGCAGGTGTGGCAGGCGCTGCGCGACATCCCCGCGGGGCAGACCTTGTCCTACCGTGACGTCGCCGAGCGCATCGGCGCGCCGAGCGCGACGCGAGCGGTCGCGGGCGCTTGCGCTGCCAATGCCTTGGCGATCGCCGTTCCCTGCCATCGCGTCATCCGCAACGATGGCGCACTGTCCGACTATGCCTGGGGTGTCGAGCGCAAGCGCAGGCTCCTCGCCAGGGAGGGTGCGGCATGACAATGACGCGCATCGAGGCGTTCGACTGGACGGCGATCGCCGGCGCGCTGGACCGGCAGGGATGGGCGGTGCTGCCCAAATTGCTGACGGCGGATCAAAGCGACGCGATGGCCGGCCTTTACGGCGACACCCCGGCCTTCCGCAGCCACGTCATCATGGCGCGACACGGTTTCGGGAGGGGCGAATACCGATACTTCTCCTATCCCTTGCCCGATCTCGTCTTGGGTCTGCGAACGGCGCTCTATTTGAAACTCGCCCCGATCGCGAATGCCTGGCACGAACGCATGGGGATGGGTGTGCGGTTCCCCGCCACCCATGCGGCCTTCCTGGAACGGTGCCACGCCGCCGGGCAGCGCCGCCCGACGCCGCTGCTGCTGCAATATGGCCCGGGTGACTATAATTGCCTTCATCAGGACCTGTATGGCGAGCACGTCTTTCCCTTGCAGGTGGCCACGTTGCTGTCGGAACCGCATGAGGCGTTCGAGGGCGGCGAGTTCGTGCTGACCGAACAACGCCCGCGCATGCAGTCACGGCCCGTGGTCGTGCCGCTCACCAAGGGCGATGCGGTGGTGTTCGCCGTCAACAGCCGGCCGCACCGTGGCACCAAGGGCGATTACCGGGTGATGCTGCGGCACGGAGTCAGCGAAGTGCGTTCCGGCCGCCGGCACACCCTCGGGATCATCTTCCATGATGCCAGTTGAGGCGATGGTTTCGACCGGCCTGTTCGAGGAAGAGCCGCGCGCGCCCTGTGACCTCGGCGGCTGGGGCGCGGGGTGGGACCTGATCCCGGTGCAGTCAGGCTCGATCGACTTTGATATGGTCTGCGGCGATCGCGTGAGGGGAGCCGCAAGGCTGATGCCTGCGCATCGGGAAGGAGTCGACCAGCATGGCGCGTGCACGAGCGTGGGTCCTCGTCGTGAAAAAGCCGCGCCCGCCCGCGGTGGATGCGGCCGAGAAGGCGGCGATCATCGCCACCTGCGACGCCTTCATCCGCGACGTCCTGAAGCCACGATTCCTGCCGGTGATTACGCCGACGAAGTTCAACTATACGATCGACATCCACGGTAGCTGGCACGGCGGCCGGTATCGATTCTTGCAGCGCATGCGATCTGGCTGGCCGGAGAACCTGGGCGAGGAATTCGATCATCCCTTCGCCAGGCTCGATCGCATGGGGGGCGACAGCTTCGACATCCAGTGGTTTCGTCACACCGAGACCTGGTGGAAACTCCGCAGCGGCGTGACGCTTGCGCGCGCGTTGGAATTCCTGATCGAGGAGCCGTTACTCCACCCGGTATGACCACGGCGACGGAATGCGATGAGCGAGTATCGATACTACGAATTCCAGGCCATCGAGCGCCCGCTGGATGACGCGGCGCGCAAGGCCTTGCGGGCGATGTCCACGCGCGCGCGGATCACCGCCAGCAGCTTCACCAACACCTATGAATGGGGCAACTTCTGGGGCAGCCCCCAGGACCTGATGGCCCGTTGGGAGCGGCGCAAAGATGAGGAAGCCGGCGCGTCGAACCAGCGCCTGGCGGCGGCGAAGCGGCAGGGTGAGGGCGCCTGGGAGCAGATCGAACGGGATATCGAACGGCGCAATGCGTCGGGCTACACCAGCGCGATGAAGACGTTGCAGGATCTGGGGATACTTGCCCGCATGAAAGGCGATGCGGCGGCCTTCGCCGGTCGGATCGCCCGGCTAAGACAGGCGCATTCCCGCAAGACCGGCTTCATCGCGCGTTTGAAGGACATCGCCACCTGATGCAGACCGACCTGAAAACCACGCTCTGCCGCCACATCGACGAACGGCGCGACGACGTCGTCTCCCTGCTGCGCGACTTCCTGCGGATACGGTCCGTCAATCCGCCGGGCGACACGCGGGAAGCGGCGGATTTCGTGCGCGGCATCCTCGACCGCTTCGGACTGGAGCACCAGACCGTCGCGGCGCGCGACGAAATGCCCAACATCGTCTCCCGCTGGAACGCGGCGTATGTCGGGCGGCATCTGGTGCTGAACGGGCATATGGATGTGTTCCCGGTGACGGACGACCGGCTATGGGCGGCCGAGATCGACGGCGACCGCATCGTCGCGCGCGGTGCGTCGGACATGAAGACCGGCACGCTGGCCTCCATCCTCACCTATTGCCTGCTGTATCCGTATCGGGACCGGCTGAATGGGATGCTGACGCTGACGGTGGTGTCGGACGAACAATCGGGCGGGCGCCACGGCACGAAATACCTGTTCGACAACTTCGGCGATGACATCAGCGGCGATTGCTGCCTGAACGGCGAGCCGAGCGGGTTGGGCAATCTGCGCTTCATGGAAAAGGGCACCCTGCGCTTTTCTTTGTCCGCAGCCGGGCCCGGCGGGCATGGCGGGTATCCGCACCGCGCCAACAACCCGGTGCAGCAGGTCGTCGCCGCGACGCAGGCGCTGTACGACCGCTATCACCGCAAGCTCGCCGACATGCCGGAGGAATTCGCATCCGTGCTGCAATCGACTGAAAGCGTCGCGGCCGCCGACACCATCCTGGGGCAGGGCGCGGCGGACAATGCGCTGCGCATCACGGTGAATGCCGGAATGATCGAGGGCGGGCGCAAGGCGACGCAGATCCCCAGCGCCTGCACCGTGCATGTGGACATGCGCTTCCCCGTCGGGCCGGATCGCGACAGGGTGCGCGGCGAGCTGCCCGCCCTGGCGGCCGAATTCGGCTGCACCCTGGCGATCAACGAGGACCATTCCTATCCCGCCAGCAGCACCGACCCCGATGGCGAGATGGCCCGCATCCTGCGCGCCAACACCAAGGCGCTGCTGGGGCTGGAGGCGCCGCCAGTGTGCAGCCTGGGCGGCACCGACACCCGGTACTGGCGCTGGCGCGGCATCCCGGCGGTCATCATCGGGCCGTCGCCGCTGTCGATGGGCACGGATGATGAGCACGTGACGATCGACGAGGCGATCGCCGTGCTGAAACTGCAGGTGATGTGCGCGGTGGATTACCTGTCGGTGCCGGGCTGAGAGCCGGTCAGTCCCGCCCCGGATCGCCCAGCGGGCCGCTACGGTCGCGCCGTCCCCGCTGACCTTGCGCAGGATGCGCGTGCAGGGTCAGCGCCATGGCGGTCAGTCCGTCCGGTCGCGGCGATAGCGCATCATCACCGACCCGACATCCAGCGCGCGGCTGTCGATCAACGTCATGCGCGCCGCTGGCCGGCCGGCGGTGAACAGCCGCTTGCCGTCGCCGAACAATTCCGACGTCACCATCAGCCAGAACTCATCGACCAGATCGGCGGCGAACAGGCTGTTCGCCAACCCCGCGCCGCTGAAGGCGAAGATGTCGCCGCCGGTTACCTCGCGCTTCAGGCGCGCGACTTCCGCCGGCAAATCAGGCCCGGCGATGCGTCCGTTCCAGCCCGGGTCGCCGGTCAGCGTGCGGGACACCACAGTCTTGGGCAGCGCATTCATCGTCTCGGCATAGGAAATGCCGGCCGCGACGGAGGACGGGTCGGTCTCGGCCGGCGACCAGAAGCCCTTGTTGAACAGGAAGTTCACCCGTCCATAGAGCAGGTGCTTCGCGCGGGATAATGCCGCGCGCGACCACGCCTGTTCCACCTCATCCGACCAGGGCGGGGGCGCGAAGACGCCGCCCGGTCTTTCGATGTAGCCATCGAGGCTGGTGAAGACGGTCAGGACCAGATCGGCCATTGCCAGGTGCTCCAGGGAACGATGACGGACGGCATATGGCCGTGATGGAAAGGCGCTGATCCCAACAGTCGCGCATGGCGATGGCTGGTGTAGTCTGCGACGCCACACAGCAGCAGGAGGCCCGCTTGCCCGCCCCCATCACCATCCACGGCATCAAGAACTGCGACACGATGAAGAAGGCGCGGGCCTGGCTGGAAAGCCGGGGCGTCGCGCACGACTTCCACGACTACAAGGCCAAGGGCATCGAGGCAGCGACGCTGAAGGCCTGGGCCAAGATCGTGGGGTGGGAGAAGCTGTTGAACCGCAGCGGCACCACCTTCCGCAAATTGCCGGATGCGCAGAAGGAAGGCCTGACCGAAACCCAGGCCCTGGCCCTGATGCAGGACCAGCCATCGATGATCCGACGGCCGGTGCTGATGCTGGGTGACCAGTTGCTGGTGGGGTTCAATTCCAGCGAATACGAAAGCGCCATCGCATCGCTGCCGAGGGATTGAGCGCCCCACCCCGGGGCGCGGTCAGAGCGTCCGGGCCAGGGCTTCCAGCTGGTCGGCGGCCTTGCCCCAGCCTTCCTGGAATCCCATGGCTTCGTGCTTCGCCCGCGTCTCGGCATCCGCATGGAACACGACGGCACGATACAGCGTGCCATCACCGTCGGGCGTGAAGGTCAGGATGCCGGACATGAAGGGTTCGGCGCGTGGCCGGTAGCCTTCCTCCATCGCATCGGTCCAGACCATGCGGCGTTCGGGCACCACTTCCAGGAAGCAGCCGCGATTGGGCATCTCCTCGCCATCGGGGCCGCGGATAATGCAGTTGAATCGGCCGCCCGGACGCGGATCGATCTCGGCATCCGTGGCGCGCCAGGGCTTGGGGCAGAACCACTGTTCCAGCAGCGCCGGCTGGGTCCAGCAGGCCCAGATCTGCGCCGGCGTGGCCGCGATGCGGCGTTCGAACACCAGGTCACGGGCAGGGTCGAAGGTGGCTGTCATGCGGGCTGCTCCATCGGCACCGCGACGAGCCACAGCACGCCGAAGCGGTCCTGCACCATGCCGAAGGCCGGGCTGAAGAAGGTGGGGGCCAATGGCATGCGGATCTCGCCGCCATCGGCCAGGGCGTTGAACTTGGTGGCCGCGTCCGCCGCGTCGCGCACCGGCAGGGAGACGCCGAATCCGGCGAATTGCGCGGCGCCCGCGCAATGGCCATCCGAGATCATCAGCGCGTCGTCGCCGATGCGGATTTCGGCGTGCATGATCTTGGTCTCGTAGCCGGGCGGCATCATGCCCGGCGGCGGCGGTTCGGGTGAATCGCTGTTGCGCATCAGCATGGTCGTCGTCGCGCCAAGGGCCTTCGCGTAGAAGCCGATCGCCTCCTCCGCGCGGCCTTCGTAAAACAGGTATGGGGTGATGGGCATGGCGCCGCCTCCTCAGACGTTCACGACGGGGCTGAAGCCGCCATACATCATGCGCTTGCCGTCGAAGGGCATCTCGGCCATGTCCACCTTCATCTCCGGGTCGGCCATGATGCTCTTCCAACCTGCGTCGCGCGCTTCCTTCGATGCCCAGGTCATCCAGGAAAACACGACCGTCTCGCCTTCCGCGAGTTTCACCGCCATGGGGAAGGAGGTCAGCGTGCCATCCGGCACGTCATCGCCCCAACATTCGACCATGGACAGCATGCCGTGCTTCTTGAGCAGGACAGCGGATTTCTCCGCATGGGCGATGTAGTCGGCCTTCTTGTCGTTCGACACGGCCAGCAGGAATCCATCGACATACATGGTGTTTTCTCCTTCCCGGTTCAGGATGCGTTGAACGCCGCTTCCAGGGCGGCGGCGTCGATCTTCACCATCTGCATCAAGGCAGCGATCACGCGGCCGCGCTGCGCCTCATTGCCCAAGCTCATCAGCCGCGGCAGGGCTTCGGGCACCAACTGCCAGGCGACGCCGTAGCGATCCTTCAGCCAGCCACAGGCCTGCGCCTGCCCGCCTTCCAGAAGAACCTCCCACAGCGCATCGAGTTCAGCCTGGTCGGCGCACAAGGCCGAGAGCGAGGCGGCATTGGTGAAGGCCTCGCCCGGATTGCCGTTCATCGCCAGCATCGGCGCACCGCCCAGGGTGAAATTCACCAGCAGAACGCCACCTTCCGGCCCTGGTCCGCCGGCTGGGATGCGGATGATCTCGCCCATGGTCGAGCCGGGGATGATGCTGCAATAGAAGCGCGCGGCTTCTTCGGCCTGGTGGGTGAACCACAGGCTGGTGGCGACCTGGATCATGCGGCGCGTTCTTCCCTGGCGTGCTGTATGGCGAACAGCATGGCGACGTAGCGGCGCAGATGCCGCAGGCTTTCGATGGCGCGGTCGGGGCTTTCCTCGGCCTTGGCAATCACGAAGGCACCTTGGATGACCGCCATGATGTGGGTGGTCAGCGCTTCGGCCGACACATCGGTGATGGCGTGGTCGTGCAGGGCGGCGGCGATCTCGGCTTCCAACGGCGCGGAATGGGTCTCGATGCCGGCCTGGCAGGCGGCGCGGATTGCCGGGCTGGTGGCGTAGATCTCCTGCACCAGCATCCCCAGCAGGCAGGTGAAATGCGCGAAGGCGCCGCGAAAGATCCTGATGCGGAAATCCAGATAGGCCATCACGCGGTCCAGCGGCTGGGCATGGTCGCGCCAGCCGGACCGCACGAACAGCGCTTCCAGCCAGGCGCTGAAATGCGCGGCGGCGGCAACGCCGAGGTCTTCCTTGCTGCGGAAGTGATGGAAGAAGGCGCCCTTGGTCACGCCCGCGGCGGCGCAGATGTCATCGACCGTGGTGGCAGCATAGCCGCGCGTGCGCAGCAACGTCAGCGCCGCGTCCAGCAGGCGCGTGCGCGCGTCGATGCGGCGGGGCGGCGTTCCTTCCATGACGGCGAACATACCAACCAGTCGGTATGCTGCGCAAGCCCGCGAAAGGGTGCCTCGCGCAGTCGTGCGGCCGCGCGTCAGCGCAACAGGCCGCGCGCCACCACCATGCGCTGGATTTCCGAAGTGCCATCGAGGATCCGCAGCAGCCGCACATCGCGGTACAGCCGCTCGACGGCGCTGCCGACCATGTAGCCCTCACCGCCATGGACTTGCAGCATGCGGTCGGCGACGCGGCCCAGCGCCTCGGTGGCGAACAGCTTCGCGGCGGCGGCATCGGCCGGGCGCAGCGTGCCGTCATCCCGCGCGCGGGCCAGTTCCAGCGCCATGCAGCGCGCCGCCAGGGCTTCCGCGACGCTGTCGGCGAACAGCGCGCCGATCGCGGGTTGTTCGGCGATCGGTGTGCCGAATTGCCGGCGCGCCAGGGCGTGCCGGCGGCCTTCGTCGATCAGCCGTTCCATCAGGCCCGCCGAGAGTGCCGCGAGGTGCAGCCGCACCTTGTCCAGCCCGGCAAGCGCCAGTTTCAGGCCTTCGCCCTCGGCACCGACCAGGGCATCGGGGGGCACCGCGACGTTGTCGAACACCACATCGGCCACCTGCGCGCCGCGCATCCCCATCTTGGCCTGTGCCGGCTGCACCTCGATGCCCGGTAAGGCGGGGTCGATCGCGAAGGCCGATATGCCGCGGGCGCCTTCACCGCCGGTGCGGGCCATGACCATCAGCATCCCGGCCTCGGGTGCATTGGTCACCCAACGCTTGCGGCCGGTGATGCACCAGCCATCGCCATCCCGCCGCGCGGATGTCGTCAGGGCGGCGGCGTCGGACCCGGCCTCGGCTTCCGACAGGCAGAAGCAGGCTATCCGGTCGCCGCGCGCCAGATCGGGCAGCCAGTGCCGCTTCTGCGCGTCCGTTCCGGCGCGCAGCAGGATCTGCGCTGCGCCGCCGCTGTTGAGCGCATAGACCGCCCGATAGGCCGGCGCCGTACGGCCGAGGACGAGCATCAGCCCGGCCTCCTCCTCCATCGTCAGGCCAAGTCCGCCATGCGTTTCCGGGATGGAGATGCCGAACAGCCCCTGCGCGCGGATCGCGGCGCGGGCGGTGTCGGGCATTCGGTCCTCGGCATCCATGCGGGCTTCGGCCGGGATCAGAATGTCTTCGACCAAGGCGCGCGCGGCGACCAGGCGGGCCGCCTGCCGCGATGCATCACGGATCATCCGCTCGTCTCCTGCGTTCGATCCTGGCGCGGCATGACTGCCCGACGCCAGGTTCCCCCGGTCCAGGGGGCCGTTTGCCCCTTGCGGGGCGGCGCCCCACGGGCGCGAATATATGGCGATGGTGCTCCTTGGAGAGTGGCTTTGCCCCTCTCCAAACCTCACCCCACCAAAGGCTTAAGGCCTTTGGAAACCTCAATTTTTGGTGCTGAACGCCGGTGATCGGTGCCAAGATGGATGACCTGTTCTTGGCTATGGGCGGGCAAGGACCGCCCCGCGTGACAAACGCCAAGATCCCGCGGTCCAGGGACCCGTTGGTCCCTGGCGGGGTGGTTTGGAGGGGCAGCGCCCCTCCAACCTTCGCGCCTATTGGGCGCTGCCCCTCCATTCGTCAGTCGCTCTCCGGCGCGATGACGTTGGTGTTCAGCCCTTCCACCAGCACGTCGCGCATCGTCTCAGCGCCCTTCAGGCGAATGTCGTCCCAGGCCTCGGGCGTGTGGAAGGCGATATGCGGGCAGATGATCAACCGGCCGGTCAGCCAGTCCTCCCGGTCGCGATAGGCGCGCAGCAGGGACGGGATGTCGTTGCCCGGCGGTTCATCGGGGATCACGTCCAGCCCGGCGGCGGCGACGTGGCCGTCCTTCAGCACGCGTTCCAGCGCATCGATGTCCAGGATCGGGCCGCGCGCGGTGTTGATGACGACAGCGTTCTTCGGCAGCAGGCGCAATTCGCGCTCGCCCACCAGGCCGCGCGTGCGCCGCGTCAGTGGGCAATGGATGGACAGCACATCGGCCTGGGCCAGCATCTCATCCATCGTGCGGCAGCGGGTGACGCCGATGGCGCGATCCGCCCCGTTGGGCAGCGCCGGGTCGTAGAACACGACGCGATAGCCCAGCGCCTTCGCCCGCAGCGCGGCGGCCGTGCCGATGCGGCCCAGGCCGAGCACGCCGAAGGTCTGAACCTCCTGCCGGCGCACCGCGGGGCTGCGCATCACTGCCCAGGGGGCGGGGTTCGGGCCGCGCTGGGTGTCGTGATACATCGTCAGGCCGCGGCGCAGCGCGAGCGCCATCAGCACGGCGAATTCCGCGACTTCCTGCGTGCCGTAATCGGGCACGTTGCACACCTTGATGCCGCGCGCGGCGGCGGCCACGCGATCGACGCGGTCATAGCCGACGCCCATCCGCACGATGACCTTCAGCTTCGGAAAGCGCGCGATCTGGTCCGCCGGCACCGCCATGCGCAGCGTCATCAGCCCTTCGACATCCTGGCACATCGCGTCGGGCAACTCGGCCAGCGACGCCTTGCACGGTCCCTGCAGGATGCGGACGGACGGACCCATGATCCGCTGCTCGAGGTCAGTGTCGGGATACAGGCCTTCAGGCTCGAGCACGGTCAGCGTCACGCGGTGTCCTCCGGGGATTTCGTTGGCAGAAGGATGCGAGGCGCGGGCAGGGCGCGCAAGGTCAGGGGCAGTGCCAGCTGCGGGCGGCGGGCCGCGGTGTCCGGCGTGCGGTGGCGAAGAGCCTGCGCCACCGACGCGGTGACGCGGGCGCGGCCGGACCGGTGATCCGGCGCGTTCGCCGCCGGCAGCCAGTTCCCGGTTTTGTACCTATTGCAGCTGATCATAACGGTGCTTATTATATGTAGCATCATGTCTCATATCCTCGATCGCGACCTGCTGTTCCTGCTCTCCGATGTCGGTCGGCTGGTGCGCATCCACGCTGACCGTCGCGCCGCCGAGACCGGCATGACCCGGGCGCAATGGGTCATCCTCGCCCGGCTCGAACGCATGGGCGGGCTGAGCCAGAAGGAACTGGCCGATGTGCTGGAGGTTGAACCGATCACCGTCGCGCGGCAGATCGACCGGTTGCAGGCGCGCGGGTTGGTCGAGCGCCGGCCCGACCCCACCGACCGCCGCGTCTGGCGCCTGCATTTGACCCCCGATGCCGCGCCCTTCCTGAAGACCATCGAAGCCTATCGGGACGAACTCCACGCCACCGCCACCGCAAGGCTCGACGACGCGACGGTGCATCGCGTGGTCGAAGCCCTGATGACCATGAAGTCGCAGCTGCTCGCCGACGATCGCGTGCCAGACGAAGCTGCCTGAGGAAAGCGTGCCATGCCTGAAGGTCCCCTGAACGAAGCGCCGCGCGCGATGGACCACGCGAGCGAGGCAACACCACCGCGCGACCCCGCCATCGGCCGCCGGCGCCTGCGGCGCGGGTTGATGGCCATGGGCATCGTCGCCGCCATCGGCGCGGCCAGCTGGGGCTGGCTGTCCGGCGGGCGCTACGTGTCGTCCGACAACGCCTATGTCCACGCCAATCTCGTGCTGGTCTCGACCGACGTCGCCGGCATCGTGCGCGCGGTGCCGGTGCATGAAGGCGAGGCGGTCCGTGCCGGTGACATTCTCTACAGCCTGGATCAGCGACCCTTCGAGATCGCGGCGGCGGGCGCCGAGGCGCGGTTGCAGCAGGCGACGCTGACCGTCGGCGCGATGCGCCAGGATCTCACGCGCATGCAAAGCGACATTGCCGCGCAGGAAGCCGCCGTGGAGCTCGCCCGCGCGCAGTTCGAACGCGCATCGAGCCTGGTCAATTCCGCCGCCGTCTCGCGTGCCTCCTTCGATGATGCGCGCTTCGGCCTGCAACGCGCCGAACAGCAACTCGCCAGCCTGCGCCAGCAGGCGGTGGTGCAACGCGCGCGGCTTGGTGGCGACCCCGACCAGCCGGTCGAACGCCAGCCGGAGGTTCAGCAGGCGCAGGCCGCGCTGGACGAGGCGCGGCGGCAACTTGCCAACAGCACGGTGCGCGCGCCCTTCGCCGGCATCGTCACGCGCGTCGAATCCGTACAGCCCGGCCTGTACCTGGCGGCGGCGACGCCGGCGCTTGGCCTGGTCGCCAGCGATGGCGCCTGGGTCGAGATCAACCCGAAGGAGACCGACCTCACCTATGTGCGCCCAGGCAACCCGGTGACCTTCACCGTCGATGCCTATCCGGGCCGGACCTGGCACGGTTCCATCGCCTCGATCAGCCCGGCGACTGGGGCGCAGTTCTCGGTGCTGCCGGCGCAGAACACCAGCGGCAATTGGGTGAAGGTGGTGCAGCGGGTGCCGCTGCGCGTGCAGGTGGCGCCCGATGCCGATGCGCCGCCGCTGCGCGCTGGCATGTCGGTGGTCGCCAGCATCGACACCGGCCACCAGCGCAGCCTGTCCGACCTGTTCTGAGAAACGTCCCGGCCCGACCGCCCATCGCGGGCGATCGGGACGGTACCGAATCGCGGCTCGCGCCACATGACGCCGGCCGCTGCAAGGATCGAGGCGTGTCATGTCCGCCACCACCGCAACCCCCGCCGAGGGCGTGCCCAACCGCGCGCTGATCACCGTCTGTGCCATGGCGGCGACGCTGATGCAGGCGCTGGACGGCACCATCGCCAATGTCGCGCTGCCCTACATGCAGGGCGGGCTGTCCTCGACGGCGGACCAGGTCACCTGGGTGCTGACCTCCTACATCGTCGCGGCGGCGATCTTCACCTCGCCGGTCGGCGCTTTGGCTGCGCGCTATGGGCGCAAGCGGATCTTCCTGATCTCTGTCGCCGGCTTCACCGCCGCATCGGTGCTGTGCGGTGCGGCGCAATCGCTGGAACAGATGGTGCTGTTCCGCCTGTTGCAGGGCGCCTTCGGCGCTGCGCTGGTGCCGCTGTCGCAATCCACCATGCTCGATATCTACCCGCCCGCGCAGCGTGGTTCGGCGATGGCGGTGTGGGGGATGGGCGTGATGCTCGGGCCGATCCTGGGGCCGACGCTCGGCGGCTGGCTGACCGAGACCTATGACTGGCGCTGGGTTTTCTACGTGAACCTGCCCTTCGGCGTCTTCGCCTTCGCCGGGCTATGGGCCTTCATGGCCGATGACCGGACCGGCAGCGTGCGGCGCTTCGACTGGTTCGGCTTCACCACGCTCAGCATCGGCATCGGCGCCTTCCAGCTGATGCTCGACCGCGGCCAGCGGGCGGATTGGTTCACCTCGACCGAGATCATCATCGAGGCCGGCGTCGCAGCGCTCGGCCTGTGGCTGTTCCTGGTGCATCTGCTGACGGCGGAAAAGCCCTTCATCCCGCCGCGCATCTTCAAGGACCGCAACTTCCTCTCGGGCTTCCTGATGATGTTCGTCGTCGGGGTGATACTGTTCTCCACCTCGGCGCTGCTCGCGCCGTATCTCCAGACCCTGGGCGGGTATCCGGTGTTCGATGCGGGGCTGGTGCTGGCGCCGCGCGGCGTGGGCACCATGGCGGCGATGCTGGTCGCCGGGCGCCTGGCCGACCGGCTCGATCCACGGCTGCTGATGCTGTTCGGCGTGTCGGTCATCGCCTGGACGCTGTGGGACATGACGGCCTGGACGCCCGATCTCAACACGCATCACCTGATGTTCACCACGGCGATGCAGGGCTTCGGCCTCGGCTTCGTGTTCATCCCGTTGCAGGTCATCGCCTTCGCGACGCTGGCGCCGGAGCTGCGGACCGACGGCACGGGGCTGACCAGCCTGATGCGCAACATCGGCAGTGCGATCGGCATCTCGATCACGGTGGCGGTGCTGGAACACGACACGCAGGTGCTGCATGCCGAGATTGCCGGCCTCGTCAGCCCGCTGAACCGGATGCTGCAATGGTCCGGCGTCGCGCAGTTCTGGAACCCGGCGACGCCGACCGGCGCGGCGCTGCTGAACGCCGAGGTGACGCGGCAGGCGCAAATCATGGCCTATGCCAATGATTTCCACCTGCTGTTGCTGCTGTGTATCCCGACCGCGCTGCTGGTGCTGATGATGCGGCGGCCGGCCGGTCCGCGGGCGGCGCCCGACCCGGCGCATGCGGCGATGGATTGAGGGTGCGCGGAGCGGGCGAAGGTTGGAGGGGCGCTGCCGCATGCGTGCGAATATATGGCGATGGTGCGTCTTGGAGAGGGGCGTCGCCCCTCTCCAAACCTCACCCCACCAAAGGCTTAAGGCCTTTGGAAACCTCAACTTTGGTGCTGAACGCCGGCGGTCGGTGCCAAGCTAAATGCCCACTTCTTGGCATTTGACCAAGTGAGGACCGCCCTTCGTGACAAGCGCCAAGGTGCCCGTTGGTCCCTGGCGGGGTGGTTTGGAGGGGCAGCGCCCCTCCAATCTTCGCGCCTTGCGGGTGCGCGCCGTACGTGTGCCGTACCAAAGTCGAGGTTTCCAAAGGCCTTAAGCCTTTGGCGCGGCTGGGTCCGGGGAGCGACTGTGTTGTCAAGTTGCCCTCCATGGTGTTCTGGACGTGGCGATGGCGCGTAGGATGCGCA
>JALHQB010000072.1 GCA_022842185.1 Acetobacteraceae bacterium | reverse complement strand
CCCGTGCCAGGCCGGGCGGCGGCGCCGCCAGGTCGATCACCCGCGCCGGGACGGTCGGCGGGTCGCCGGTCGCCTCCGCCAGCCCCTGCGGGACCGCGATCGGCCAGCCCGCCGCGATCGGGGACTCCGGGACGGTCGGCGCCACCTGGCCCGCGATCCCCCGGGCCAGGCCGGTCACCAATCCCGGGACCACGATCGCCAAGCCCACCGCCGGGCCGGTCGCCGATACCCCCGCCGCGCTGCACCTGTTCCGTCCGGCCGCGGAATTGTTCGCGGGCCTGCGCGCGGTCAACCGATGCCGTGCGGTCGCCGCCCTGGACGCGGTTGCGCACCTGATCGTTGCTGTAGGCGACGCCGTGCCGGTGGCTGGTGTCATGGGACCAGCTGTTGCCGCTGATCTGGTTCCGGTTGACGTTGATGTTGTTGTAGCGCGTCGCATTGACGTTGATGTTGCCGCCGCCCCAGTTCGGGCTGCCCCAGCCCCACAGCGAGCCGACGATCGCGGCGCCGCCCGCGAAGGCTATGCCGGTCAACAGCGCATTGCCCACGCCCCAGCCGACCGGCGGTGGGTAATAGGCTGGTGGGCTCGCTGGATAGGGCCAGGTGCCATAGACGACGTTGGGATTGTAGGCGGGCACATAGATCGTGTCGGGCTGCGCCGGGGCGATGGTGATGACCTGCGGCGGCGCGGCCACCACCGGGGCCGGCGCACCGGGCGCCGGGGCGACCGTGACGTTCTGCGTCACCGCCACCGTCTGTTGCGGGCCGGACGCCAGCGCGCCATTGGCCTGGGCGCGGCCGCGGAGCACCTGGATGGAGTTCATCACATCCTGCTGTTGCGCCAGCACCGCGTCGCCGACCTGCTGGGTCCATTCCAACTGGTCGTTCATCATGGTCAGCACGTCCGGGAACGGCAGCAGCGACTTCACCGAGGGATCCCAGGATTGCGCGACCAGCGCCTGCGCCAGCGCATCGCCGCGCAGTGCCGCGTTCTGCCCTTGCCCCAGCCAACGCTTCGCCTGCACCACCTCCAGCGGATAGGTCGAGGCCATGAGCATCTGCATCAGCAGGTCATCGGGATACAGCGCGATGGGCGCGAGCAGTTGTTCCAGCTGCGCCTGGGTCAGGCTGTCCTGCTGGCCGGTCGTCGCCACCGGCCGCGGCGCGGCGGCCGAGGCGGGCGTGGCCTGGGCGAAGGCAGCGCGTGGCGGCAGAGCCATCACGGCGAGCATGGCCATAGTGCCGGCCATCATGAAGGTCGACGCCAACAGCCCGTGCCGCCGGCGGCAGGGCCGCGGGGGCGTTCGTGTCACATCCATGCCGTCCTCCCTCGTCGGTGCCGCGTCCACCGAACCATGCGAAAGCCTACGCCCGGAGCGGGCCGGAAGGGGAGTTCGTATCGTCGTCAGCCCGGCCACATGCCAACGCGCAACACGCTGCGACCCTTGCCATGGCAGCCCGGGCTGAGTGAGGCTCGCGACATGATCTCCAGCAGAATCGCGACACGGGGCGGCGCGGCGCGGCACCGCCGGGCATGAGGACTGTCCTGGCCATCGCTGCCGGCGCCGTCCTGCTGGTCTGGCCTGCCTTGCTCAATGGCTATCCGCTGGTCTTCAGCGATACCGGTGGCTTCCTGCACCAGACGCTCGGGCCGCTGATGCTGTGGGACAAGCCCTGGATCTATGGGCCGGTCCTGCACGGATTTCACTGGCGGCTATCGCTGTGGCTGCCTCTGGCCGCCCAGGCGCTGCTGGTGTCGCAGCTGCTGTGGCTGGTGCAGCGTGTCCTGCGCGGCGGCGCGGCGCCGGGGCTGCACCTGGGCGTCTGCCTGGGTGCGGCGGCGCTGACCACCGCGCCTTTCACCGTCGCGATGCTCATGCCGGATCTGTTCGCCCCGGTGGTGGTGCTCGCGCTGTTCCTGCTCGGTCCCGGGCGCGACGAGTTGTCCGGGCCGGAGGTCGCCTGGCTGCTGGTGGTCGCGGCCATCGGCATCGCGTCGCACCTGTCGCACCTGCCGCTGGCCGCGGCGATGGTGGTGATGGCGTGGGTGGCAGGGCTGGGGCGCGGCCGCGGAATGGCCGATGCGGGCCGCGTGGCGCTGCCGGTCGCGGCGGCGGTGGGGCTGCTGCTGGTCACCAACCTGGTGGGGCATGGCCGCGCCGCGCTGTCCCCCCATGGCGCGACCTTCATGCTGGCGCGGCTGCAGGCGGACGGGCCGGCGGCGGCGGTGATCCGCGCGCGCTGCCCGGCCGCCGGCTGGTACCTCTGCGACTTCGCGGACCGCCTGCCGATGGATGCGAACGACTTCCTGTGGGACAGCGCCAGCCCGGTGAACCGGGACGCGCAGGGCCGGCCGCGTTTTCTCGGCGGCGCGCTGCTGTCGGCCGAGGCCGGTCAGATCGTCGGCGAGACCTTGCGCGCGCATCCTGCCGCGGTGATCGGCGCGGTGGTCCGCAACACCCTGCATCAGGTGGTCACGGCCGGGATCGGCGACACGCTCGGCGCCGGCAACTTCGCCACCGCGCTGCAGCCGCGCATCGCCGAGGGCTTCCCGCCGCGCGAGCTGGCCGCCTTCGATGCCGGGATGCAGGCGCGGGACCGGCTGGCCGGCGCGGTGGCATGGCTGGTCCCGATCCATGCCGCGGTGATGCTGCTGTCGCTGTCGCTGCTTGGCCTGGAGGCGTGGCGGGCGTGGCGCGCGCGGGATGGGGTGGCGGCGGCGTTCCTCGGCTTCGTCCTGGTGGGCGTGGTGGCGAATGCGGCGGCGACGGGCGGGCTGTCGGGGGTCTTTCCGCGGTATCAGGCGCGCATCGCCTGGCTGCTGCCGGTCGCGGCACTTCTGATGCTGATGACCCCGAGGCGGCGCGCATGATCCCCGTCCTGGCCATCCTCGCCGGCGCGGCGCTGTTCCTGTGGCCGGCGCTGCTGAACGGCTATCCGCTGGTGTTCATCGACAGCGTCTCCTACCTCGGCCAGACGCTGTTTCCGGAATGGCCGTGGGACAAGACGCCGGTCTATGGCGCCTTCCTGCATTTGTTCCACCAGGGCTGGTCGCTGTGGCTGCCGGTGGTGGCGCAGGTGTTGATCCTGTCGCATCTGCTGTGGCTGATGCAGCGCGCCATCCGGGGGGATGCCTCGGTGGTGGGGCACCTGCTGCTGTGTGCGGGGCTTGCCGGGCTGACCACGGCGCCCTGGTTTGCCGTGACGCTGATGCCCGACATCTTCGCAGGCATCGGGCCGCTGTGCCTGCTGCTGCTGGGCTTCGCCTGGGACCGGCTGAACCGGGCCGAGGCGCTGTGGTTGACGGTGGTCGGCGCCGTGGCGGTCGCGGTGCATCTGTCGCACCTGCCGACCGCGGTGGCGCTGGTGTTCTTCATCCTGGTCGCCGCGCCGGGCATCGCGCCGGCGTTGCGGGCGGCGCTGCCGGTGGTGATCGCGGTGGCCGGGCTGGTCGGCGCCAACGCCTGGGCCACGGGGCGGCCGACGCTGTCGCCGCATGGCGCGGTGTTCCTGCTGGCGCGGTTGCAGGCGGATGGGCCGGCGGCGGCGACCATCCGCGCCCGATGCCCCGGCGCGGGGTGGCACCTGTGCACCTTCGCCAGCCAATTGCCGATGGACTCCGATACCTTCCTGTGGGACCCGCAATCGCCCGCCAACCGCACCGCCGATGGCCAGCCGATCGCGATGGGCGGCATGCGGCTCGCCCCCGAAGCCGCCGCCATCATCGAAGAGACCCTGCGCGACCGGCCCGGCGCGGTCGTCGAGGCGATGGCCCGCAACACCCTGGCCCAGGCGCGGATGTTCGAGGTCGGCGACACGCTGGGAGACCGGCACCTGGCAGCATCGGCCCGCCGCGCGGTGGAGCGGATGCCGTTGTCGGAACTGCAGGCCTTCGATCACGGGGCGCAGATGCGCGGCGAACTGCCGCATCTGGCCGCGCCGTGGCTGATGCCGCAGGTGCCGGTGGTGATCGTCTCGCTCGTCCTCCTGGCGGTGGCGCTGGTGCGCACCGTGCACCGTCGCGACGGCACGGTGGCGGGGCTGCTGGTGGGGCTGTTGCTGGCTGTCGGCGTCAATGCCTTCGCCACTGGCGCGCTGTCGGCGCCGGTGGACCGGTATCAGGCGCGGATCATCTGGCTGCTGCCGCTGGCGGCGGCGCTCGGCATCGCGCCACGCTTCGGTCTCGGCCTTACGGATACCGAGAAGGTGCGTGCCAGGATGGGCGAATGGCAGACCTCCTCCTCATCATCCCCGTCTTCCTGATCGCCGGCCTTGTGAAAGGCGTGGCGGGCTTCGGCCTGCCGACGGTATCGATCGCCCTGCTGGCGCTGTTCCGGCCCCTGCCGGAAGCGATGGCGCTGATGCTGGTGCCATCGCTGGCCACCAATGTCTGGCAGGCGTTGGCGGGCGGGACCCTGCGGCAGGTGGCGCCGCGCATCGGCGTGTTCCTGCTGTGCTCCGCGGTCGCGGCCTTCCTGGCGGCGGGTCAGTTGGCCCGGGCCGATGCGGCGCTGCTGTCGGGGCTGCTGGGGCTGTGCCTGGTGGGGTCCGCCACGGTGGCGCTCGCGGCGCCGAGCCTGCCGGCGCCCTCCCCGCGCACCGAGACCTGGCTGGGGCCGCCGGTCGGGCTGGTCTCCGGCGCGATCGCGGGATTGACCGGCAGCTATCTGGTGCCGGCCGCGCCCTGGCTGCAGGCGATCAGGTTGCCACGCGACCAGTTCGTGCAGGGCTTCGGGCTTGGCGTGATGATGGTGAACGGGGCGCTGGCGGCGGGTCTGGCGGGGGGCGGGATGTTGCCGGCAGGGCTGGGGCTGGCATCCTGCATCGGGTTGGTGCCGGCCTTCGCAGGGATGGAGGCGGGGCGGCGATTGCGGGCACGGCTGGATGAGGCGGCGTTCCGGCGCGTGGTGCAGGTGGCGCTGGGGCTGTTGGGGGTTTGGCTGGCGGTAAGGGCGCTGACGTAAGGAAGGTCGGGGGAGAGAACTCCCCCGAACCCCCTCCTTTTTTTGGCACTTGGCGCTGGCTGGCCGTCGTTTCAGCTTGATGGCGCTGTTCGCTGCTGGCGTTCGAGCTCCAGAGCGCGGATCTGGTCGTCGCACCGCGCGCGCTCGGCCGGTGCGCAGATGCTTCGCAAGGCCTCGATGCGGGCATCGATGCGTTGGATCTCCTCGCTCGGCAGCGTTCCCGCCCCGGGCGCCGCCATGGTGACGGTCACGCTGCTCGGCAGGGTTCCCGCCGCGCCCGAGGCCGCATCGACCACGATGCCGACGACACCGCCCAGCAGCAGATTGCCCACGGTCATGGCCTGGAAACCCGGCTGCAGGGTGGTCACAGCCTCCGGCAGCCCATCCCGGTTGCAACGGATGGTGAGTTCGCGGGACGATTTGCTGATCCGCACGGTGCCCGGCGTCGGGTTCACGACGCCAATGACGTTGTCGGATCGACGCAGCTCGCACACCGCCCCCGGCGGTTCCGTGATGACCGTAAGGCTATGGCTGGTTCCGGTGGTCAGCGTAGCGCAGGCCGATGTCGTTAAGCCAAGCAGGATCAGCGCCAGTAAACGCTGGATCATTTATGGATTTCCCCCAACTTGATTTCGATGCCGCGCCACGCATCTCGGCGCATATTGCTCACGTTTGTGAGAGCACTCATAATTAGATGAAAATTAAATGATGCAATCCGGATTTTTCGACAATCGCACGTCAGAGCCGATCGCGCCTGACTCCACTGAGGCAGGCGCGTGGCGATGGTCGAACAAACTCAGGTGTTGAGCGGCCTGCGCCCTAGCGGGTTCACTCCGGACGCCGACAGCCGGTGCGTGCGACGCTAGCGGATCGCCAGCGCATTGCCGGGGCTGCCAATTCCGCCCCGCAGATTCAATGGCGCAGCCGTCATGAAGCCGGTGTAGCGGCCGGTGGCGGCGCTGTCGGCAGCGAGATCCTCGAAGTCGAAGAACTCGCCAAGGCAGAGGCCGAGTCGCGCGATGGCCAGATGCAGCGCCGGCTTCCACGGGAAGATCGGCCAGGCCTCGACGGTCGGGTTGTCGGCGGCGACGGCGGCGATCCCGGCATCCCACAGGAAGCGCCACATCGGTTCATTGCCATCCAGGCCGGAATAGTCGCGCGCGCCGTTGCTGCCCTGGATCATCAGATGGCGCGCGGCGGCATCCGGGCCCGCGCGGAAGGCTTCCAGCCAGCCAGTGCGCACCAGCAGGATGTCTCCCGGACGCAGGGCCACGCCCTGGGCGTCCAGGCAGGCGCCGAGGTCGTCAGCGGTCGCGCGCAGGCCGCCCATCGGGGTCCAGGGGCGGCCGGTGCGGGCGAAATACCGCACCAGGTCCGCCAGGACGCAACGCCCGGCGATGCCATGGGCGAGCGCCTTGTCGATCCCGTTGCGGCTTTCGGCCCCGTGTACGATCGCGGAAAGCGGCGCGTGGTTGTAGAAACCATGGGTCGGGTCGGCGAAGTGCGACAGGCCATCCCACTGCGTGCTGCCCTGCAACCAAAAGCCATCCAGCCGGTCGTCGCGGGTGACGCGGCCGGGATGTTCCTCCGCGACCATGACCGGGTGAGGGGCGGCGCGGCGGCGGTGGGCGCCATCCAACGCAGAGCCGAAGGGTTCATCCAGCGGCAGGTTCAGGTTGAAGCGGCGGCCGCTGCGGATTTCGTCCCGCGCGGCGGCGACGGTGGCTTCCGTGATGCGGTTCAGCGTGCCGACCTGGTCATCCGGGCCCCAGACACCCCAGGACAGGGGCAGCCCGGTCGGGTCGTCGGCGGGGCGGGGCAGGTCGTCGAAGCGGGGCGGTGATGTCATGACCGGATGGTAGCGCCATTGAGGCGCGCGTCACCCCGCTTGACGCCATGCGGCACGGCCCGCAGACGGGACGAGGTCGCGCCGGGGAGGATGACCGACATGGCGACCATCCCGATAGCCGCGCCAGCGCGGGGTCTCTCCGATGTGACCGCGCCGGGGAGCAACCGGTGCTGATGCGATGGCAGGGGCTGCGACGTGTCCTGGCCGCCTGCGCGATCGCGGCACTTGCTGCCGTGATGCTCCTTGGGGTCTGGGGCACGGTGTTCGGCGGGTTCATGGCGGCGGCGGCGTTGGGACAGGCGCCTGCGGCGCTGGCGGCGATCGCCCTGTTCGTGCTGCTGCGCGGGCCGCGCGCCCTTCCCGCGGCCTCGGCGTGGGCCGTGCTGGGCGCCGCCGGCGCGGTGCTGCTGCGGAACCTGCTCGATTTCCCGGCCGAGGGCGGCTGGATTCCCGGCGAGGACGCGACCCGCACCGAACATTTCTGCGATGCCGCATGGCTTGCCGCCATCGGGGTGCTGGCATGGCGGGGCTTGGCGCCGCGGCTGGCCGGCCCCCTGCTCACGGCGGTGGTCGCGACGACGCGGATGGGCGGCTATGGCCAGGCGCTGGTGCCGATCCTTTGGGAAGACACGCTGCGGGAGGCGACGCTGCTCGGCATCAGCCTGGTGGCCGGATTCGCGGCCGGGGTCATCGTGGTCATGCTGGGCGGATGGGGCCTTGCCGTGCTGGTGGGCATGCCGGCGCGGTGGATCGCCCCCGGGCGCGCGCTTTCGGCCCTGGCGGCCGCGGCCGCACTGGGGCACATGCTGCAGGTGTGACCATGGATACGACCAATCGAGCGAAGCGGATTGCAGCCCGCCCTGCCTTGTGGCGAAGCGCGGCAGTGCTGGCATTGCTGTGCGGTGGCGCGGCGACGGCACAGGAAGCCGACCTGCTGAGCGTCGTCGGCCAGCCGGTCCTGGCGCTGGCACAGCGGCCGGAACTGACCACGGGGCTGCGTTTCAACAGCGGCGGGCATCGCAGCGTGCTGGCCGCGCGGCTGCGCGACGCCGGACCGCCGGTGACGCAGGTTGCCGAACACTTCCTGCAAGGCTGGGCCTGCCAGCCTTCAGGGTGCCGCGATGGCGGGGTCTTCCTCGCCTATGACCGGCGCGACGAGCGGATGTACCTGATGCTGACCGAGGATGGTGCGGTGCGGCTTTCGGTGCCGCCGGACCCGCGCGGCTGGCCGGGGGCGTTGCGCGCCGGGGTTGCGGAATTCATCCCGGCATTGGCGGAGGCCATCGGGAGCCGGCGGTGAACAGGGCGGCGTGGCCCGCCTGGCTGTGCCCGATGCCGCGCGGTCAGGCTGAGGATACCGCGGTACGAACGCAGAAGGGGGCGGATGGTGTCCCATCCGCCCCCTTCGCAAATCGCACCGATGGCCCGGTTCAGGCTTCGGTCGTGTCTTCCACCATTTCGGCGCGCGGGCCGCTGTCCAGGCCCTTGGCGGCGACGTTGCGGTCCACCAGTTCGATCACCGCCATCGTCGCGGCATCGCCATAGCGCACGCCGGCGCGCAGCACACGGCAATAGCCGCCCGAGCGGCCCTTGTAGCGGTCCGCGATCTCGGTGAAGAGCTTCGCTACCACCTTCTCGTCGCGGATCTGCGCGAGCGCCTGGCGGCGCGCATGCAGGCCACCACGCTTGCCGAGCGTGATTATGCGCTCGACATACGGGCGCAGCTCCTTCGCCTTGGGCAGGGTGGTCGTGATCTGCTCGTGCTTCAGCAGCGACGTCGCCATGTTGCGGAACATGGCGAGGCGGTGGGACGAGGTGACGCTGAGCTTACGCCCGGCCATTCCATGACGCATGGTTCGTATTCCTTACCGGGTAGCCCTCAGAAGGGCTCCTCGACCTTCTTCGCGAGTTCCTCGATGTTCTCAGGCGGCCAACCGGTGACGGTCATGCCGAGGCCCAGGCCCATCGAAGCGAGGACTTCCTTGATCTCGTTCAGCGACTTGCGCCCGAAATTCGGGGTGCGGAGCATTTCCTGCTCGGTCTTCTGAACCAGGTCGCCGATATAGACGATGTTGTCGTTCTTCAGGCAGTTAGCCGAGCGGACCGACAGTTCCAGCTCATCGACCTTGCGCAGCAGGTTGCGGTTGAACGGCAGGTCGTCGCGGATCTCTTCCTCGACCCGCGCGCGCGGCTCGTCGAAGTTGATCAGGATCTGCAGCTGTTCCTGCAGGATGCGGGCGGCGACGCCCACGGCATCCTCGGGGGCGAGCGTGCCGTCCGTCTCGACCGTCAGGATCAGCTTGTCGAAATCGGTGCGCTGGCCGACGCGGGTCGGCTCCACCCGATAGGCCACGCGGCGCACCGGGGAATAGATCGCATCGATCGGGATCAGGCCGATTGGGGCATCTTCCGGGCGGTTCTCGGAGGCCGGGACATAACCCTTGCCGATATCGACCGTCAGTTCCATGGACAGCTTCGCGCCATCGTCGAGGGTGCAGAGCACCAGCTCGGGATTGGCGATTTCCATGTCACCGGTGGTCTGGATCTGGCCGGCGGTGACTTCGCCCGGGCCGGTCGCGGTCAGCGCCAGACGCTTGGGGCCTTCGCCCTGCATGCGGATGGCCAGCTGCTTCACGTTCAGGACGATGTCCGTCACGTCCTCGCGCACGCCCTGGATGCTGCTGAATTCATGCAGCACGCCGTCGATGCGGATGGCGGTGACGGACGCACCCTGCAGCGACGACAGCAGCACGCGACGCAGCGCATTGCCCAGCGTCATGCCGAAGCCGCGTTCCAGCGGTTCCAGCACGACGGTCGCCGTGCGCAGCGGGTCCGCCCCCATTTCGACGGACTTCTGCGTCTCGATCAGCGAACGCCAATTCCTCTCGAGCACTCTATCTCTCCTTCGGCAATTCCAGCGGCAGGCGTCGAGTCGCGACCACGCGCGCCCATCACGGGCGCGCCCGGATCAGACGCGACGACGCTTCCGCGGCCGGCAGCCGTTGTGCGGGATGGGGGTCACGTCCTTGATGGAGGTGACGTAGAAGCCAACCGCCTGAAGGGCGCGAAGCGCCGATTCACGGCCCGAACCGGGGCCGGACACCATGATCTCCAGCGTTTCCATGCCGTGTTCGCGGGCCTTGCGGCCGGCGTCCTCGGCCGCGACCTGCGCGGCATACGGCGTGGATTTCCGGCTACCCTTGAAGCCCTGGGACCCGGAGGACGACCAGGCAATCGCGTTGCCCTGGGCATCCGTGATCGTCACGATCGTGTTGTTGAAGGACGCCAGCACATGGGCAACGCCCGAGCTGATGTTCTTACGTTCCTTGCGCTTCACGGGGCCGCGCGAGGCGCCGGCGCGGGGTTCGCGGGCCATCTTACTTCGTCACCTTCTTCTTGCCGGCGATCGCCACGGCCTTGCCCTTGCGGGTGCGGGCATTGGTGTGGGTGCGCTGGCCGCGGGTCGGCAGACCCTTGCGGTGGCGCAGACCGCGGTAGCAGCCGAGATCCATCAGCCGCTTGATATTCATCGCCTGTTCACGCCGCAGGTCGCCCTCGACGCGATAATCACGATCGATCATCTCGCGGATCCGCAGGACCTCGTCGTCAGTCAGCTGGTTCACCCGACGGTCGTCGGGGATGCCGAGCTTCGTACAGATGTCCTTCGCGTTCGACGGACCGATGCCGAAGATGTAGCGAAGGGAAATGAGCACCCGCTTGGTGGTCGGGATGTTCACGCCGGCGATGCGCGCCACAGTGCCTCTCCTGGGGCCAAGCCCCGAAATTCGCCGTTTGGAACCGGAAAGGCCCCTGCGGCGTCGTGAAAAAGTTCCAAACGGAACCAGGTGTGCAACGGTCATCGGCGGCCGGGAGTAACCCCCGTCCGCGGGAGGGGGCGATCTAGCCCCGGTCGCCTATCCCGTCAAGTCTTTCCGGACAGGATGGCGCCGATCTGCTGCGCCACCTCGTTCATCGAAGCCATCCCGTCCACGCCGCGCAGCTTTCCCTGGGCGTCGTAGTAGGGCAGCAAGGGCGCCGTCTGGCGGTGGTATGCCGCAAGCCGCGCAGCCACCGTCTCGGCCTTGTCATCGGCGCGGCGGGTGAATTCCGTCCCGCCGCAGACATCACAGACACCGGCCTTGGCGGTCGGCTTGAAGGTATCGTGGTAGCCCGCCCCGCAATTCGCGCAGGTGAAGCGCCCCGCGATTCGTTCGACCAACGCCGAGTCGTCGACCTTCAATTCGATCACATGGTCGAGATGAAGGCTCTTCTCGGCCAGCATCCGGTCCAGCGCGGCGGCCTGCGGTTCAGTGCGCGGGAAGCCATCGAGGATGAAGCCACGCGCCGCATCCGGCCGCGACACCCGGGCGGCAAGCATGGCGGTGATGACCTCGTCGGGGACGAGTTCCCCACGCTCCATGATGGCCTTGGCCTTCAGGCCGATCTCGCTGCCCGACTTCACCTCGGCGCGCAGCATGTCGCCGGTCGAGATCTGGGCGATGCCGAACTGGTCTTCAAGCCGCTTGGCCTGCGTGCCCTTCCCCGCCCCCGGCGGGCCCAACAGGATCAGGTTCATCGTTCTCCCTCGTTCAGCGCGGCCGCGGCATGCCGCGCCCACCCAGCTTGGCCTTCTTGATCAGGCCTTCATACTGGTGGGCGAAGAGATGCGACTGCACCTGCGCCACCGTGTCCATGGTGACAGAGACGATGATCAACAGGGAAGTGCCCCCGAAATAGAACGGCACGCCATACTGGCTGATCAGGATTTCCGGGATGATGCAGACGATGCACAGGTAGATCGCCCCCACCACCGTCAACCGCGTCAGCACCCGGTCCAAATAGTCGGCGGTGTTCTGGCCCGGGCGGATGCCAGGCACGAAGCCGCCATACTTCTTCAGGTTGTCCGCGGTTTCGGCCGGATTGAACACGACGGCCGTGTAGAAGAAGGCGAAGAACACGATCAGCGCCATGTACAGGATCATGTACAGCGGCTGGCCATGGGCGAGCGCCGCGCTGATCCACTGCAGCCAGCCATCCTGGGTCGGATCGGTGGCGAAGCCCGACACCGTCGCCGGCAGCAACAGCAGCGAGGAGGCGAAGATCACCGGAATGACGCCCGCGGTGTTGAGCTTCAGCGGCAGGTGCGTGGCTTCGCCGCTGAACATGCGGTTGCCGACCTGGCGCTTGGGGTATTGCACCGGGATGCGCCGTTGGGCGCGTTCGACGAAGACCACGAAGGCGATGACGCCCAGCGCCACCAGCAGGAAGAAGATGATGAAGACGCTCGACAGGGCACCGGTGCGCCCCAGTTCCAGCGTGCTGACCAGCGCGGAGGGCAGGTTGGCGACGATGCCCGCGAAGATGATGAGGCTGATGCCGTTGCCGACGCCCCGCGCGGTGATCTGCTCACCCAGCCACATCAGGAACATCGTCCCGCCGACCAGGGTGATGACGCAGGACAGCCGAAAGAAGAAACCCGGTTCATAAACCGCCGCGCCGAACTGCCCCTGCATCGATTCGAGGCCGACGGCGATGCCCCAGGCCTGGAACACCGCGATCAGAACGGTGAGATACCGGGTGTACTGGTTGAGCTTCTTGCGCCCCGCCTCGCCTTCCTTCTTCAGCGTTTCCCAGGCGGGAATCGCCGCGGTCATCAGCTGCACGATGATCGAGGCGCTGATGTAGGGCATGATGTTCAACGCAAAGACGGTCATGCGCCCCAGCGCACCACCGGTGAACATGTCGAACATGCCGAGGATCCCGCCACCGTGCTGGGCCAGGATCTCGCCCATCACCGCGGCATCGACGCCGGGGACCGGGATATAGGTGCCGATGCGATAGACGATCAGCGCACCCAGGGTGAACCAGATGCGCTTCTTGAGCTCGGTCGCCTTGGCGAGCACCCCGAAATTGAGGTTCGACATCGCCTGTTCGGCAGCGGACGCCATGCGTTATCTCCTCAGCACTGCGGCGCACAGGTTGCCCCGCGCGCCGCAGCGAAGACCGAACCCTGACCTAGCCACGCGGCAGGCCAGGAACAAGGGTCACTCGGACGCGGCTTCCGCCGGCGCCTTGGTGAGGGTGACCGACCCGCCCGCGGCTTCGACGGCCGCGATCGCGGCAGCCGAGGCACCGGAGACCGTGACGGCCACGGCGCGCTTGAGTTCGCCCTTCGCCAGCAGGCGGACACCCGCATACTTGGAGGAGGAACGGACCAGCCCCGCCGCCTTCAGCGCCGCTTCGTCGATCGGCTGCCCGGCCGGCAGGCGGCCGGTTTCGATCGCCTCATCGAGCGTGCCGAGATTCAGCACCGCGTAGTGGATGCGGAAGATGTTCACGAAGCCGCGCTTGGGGACGCGCCGATAGATCGGGAGCTGACCGCCCTCGAACCCATTCAGCGACACGCCGGTGCGCGCCTTCTGACCCTTCACGCCGCGGCCGGAGGTCTTGCCCTTGCCGGAGCCGATGCCACGACCGATGCGCTTGAACTTCGGGCGTGCGCCCTCGTTGTCGCGAATTTCATTCAGCTTCATGGGATCAGCCCTCCACCTTGATGAGGTGGGCCACCTTGCGGATCATCCCACGCACGGCCGGGGTATCTTCCAGCTCACGCGTGCGGTGACGCTTGTTCAGGCCGAGACCGATCAGGGTCTCTCTCTGGCCCGGCTTGCGACCGATGGGCGACCCGAGCTGGGTCACCGTCACGGTCTTCTTCTCGTCAGCCATTCGCGGCCTCCGTCGCCTCGGGGGCGTCCTTCTTCTGGCCAAGCATGTCGGCAACCTTCTTGCCACGGCGCGCGGCAACCGACCGCGGCGAGGTGCAGCGCCCGAGCGCCGCGAAGGTGGCCTTCACCATGTTGTGCGGATTGGCCGAGCCCATGCACTTGGCGACGACGTCGCCCATGCCCAGGGTCTCGAACACCGCGCGCATCGGACCGCCGGCGATGATGCCGGTGCCCGCCGGTGCCGCACGAAGCAGCACGCGGCCGGCGCCGAATTCGCCGATCACGTCATGATGCAGGGTACGGCCTTCGCGCATCGGCACACGGATCATCGTGCGCTTGGCGCGTTCCGTCGCCTTGCGGATCGCCTCGGGCACTTCGCGGGCCTTGCCCGCACCCCAGCCGACCCGGCCCTTTTCATCGCCCACCACGACCAGCGCGGCGAAGGAGAACCGACGGCCACCCTTCACCACCTTGGCGACGCGGTTGATGGTGACGAGCTTGTCCTTCAGCTCATCGCCATCCTGGCGGTCCTGGCGATTGTTGTTGTCGCCGTCACGACGGCGGCCCCGGCGCTCGCGACCACCGTCGCCACCACCCTCGCCGCCAGACCTCGGTGCATATGCCATCTGTCAGCCTCTCAGAACGACAGCCCGCCCTCGCGGGCGCCGTCCGCGAGCGCCTTGACGCGCCCATGATAGAGATAGGGACCGCGGTCGAAGACGACTTCCGTCACCCCAGCCGCGATCGCGCGCTCGGCAACCAACTTGCCGACGGCCGCCGCGGCGTCCTTGTCGGCGCCGGTCTTCATGCCTTCGCGCATCGTCTTTTCGATCGACGAGGCGGCCGCAAGCGTGCGCCCTTCCTTGTCGTCGATGATCTGCGCGTAGATGTGCTTGCCCGAGCGGAACACCGACAGGCGCACGCGCCCGCCGGACTTCTGCTTGATCTGGTAGCGGAGGCGTCGCCGACGGCGTGCCTCGAGGTCGAGCTTGCTGCTGGCCATTATTTCTTCTTACCCTCCTTCCGGAGGATCTGCTCGTTGTCGTACTTGACGCCCTTGCCCTTGTAGGGCTCGGGAGCACGATACGCGCGGATCTCGGCAGCCACCTGGCCCACCTGGCGCTTGTCGGAACCTTCCACCTTCACGGCGGTCGGCTTTTCGCAGGTGATCTTGATCCCAGCAGGGATCGGGTAGCGGATTTCGTGGCTGTAGCCGAGGTTCAGCACCAGATCGGAACCCTGCACCGCGGCGCGGTAGCCGGTGCCGTTGATTTCCATGGCCTTCACGAAGCCGGTGGAAACCCCCGTCACCATCGAGTTGATCAGGCTGCGCGTCGTCCCCCACATGGTCCGCGACCGGCGGTCCGTGCGGCGAGGCGACACAGCGACCTCGGTGTCCTTGATCTCGATATCCACGTCATCCGTGAGATCGAGCTTCAGTTCGCCGAGCTTGCCCTTGGCGGTCAGCGTGCGGCCAGCCAGCGCGAGCGTCACGCCCGCGGGAACCGGCACCGGATATTTACCAACGCGAGACATCTGTTTCAGCCTCCCGTCAGAACACGCGGCAGAGGACTTCGCCGCCAACATTGGCGGCGCGGGCCTCATTTTCGCTCATCACGCCGCGCGGCGTGGAGAGGATGGAAGTGCCAAGCCCGTTGTAGAACTTCGGCAGCTCCGCGATCTTCGAATAGACGCGCCGGCCTGGCTTGGAGACACGCATGATCTCCTTGATGGCGGGCTCGCCTTCCGAATACTTCAGCTCGATGTCGATGAAGCGGATACCGGGGCGGAGTTCCTCGGTACGCCAGGCGCGGATGTAACCCTCGCGCTTCAACACTTCGAGCACGTTCTCACGCAGCTTCGACGCCGGCGCCTTGCAGCGCGACTGGCGCGCGGACTGCGCATTGCGGATGCGGGTGAGCATGTCACCCAACGGATCGGACATGGACATGGCCGGTCCCCTTACCAGCTCGCCTTGACCACACCGGGGATCTGGCCCTTCGAGGCCAATTCCCGCAGCTGGTTACGGCAGAGCTTGAACTTACGATAGTTACCGCGGGGACGTCCCGTGATCTCACAACGCAGGCGAACGCGAACCTTCGCGCCGTTGCGGGGAAACTGTGCGAGTTTCAGCGTCGCCTCGAAGCGCTCCTCCACCGAAAGTTCGCGATCCATGATCACGGACTTCAGGGCTGCGCGCTTCGGCGCGTGAAGCTTCGACAGCTTCTCACGACGCTTGTTCTTCTCGACAGACGAGGTCTTGGCCATGCCGTCTAGGTCCTCCGGAACCTGCCGGGCTGCCCCGGCGGTTTTCCAAAAATCAGTTCTGGAAGGGAAGTTGGAAAGCCTTCAGCAAGGCCTTCGCTTCCTTGTCTGTCTTCGCCGTCGTGACGAAGACGATGTCCATGCCGCGAATCGCGTCCACCTTGTCGTAGCTGATCTCGGGGAACACGATCTGCTCCTTGAGGCCAAGGGAAAAATTCCCCCGCCCGTCGAAGCCCTTGTTTCCCGGCAGCCCGCGGAAGTCGCGCAGGCGAGGAAGCGCGATGGTCACGAGCCGGTCTAGGAACTCGTACATGCGCGTCTGGCGGAGCGTCACCTTGGTGCCGATCGCCATGCCTTCGCGGATCTTGAAGCCCGCGATGGCCTTCTTCGCCTTGGTCTTCACCGGCTTCTGGCCCGCGATCACGGTCAGCTCGGCGACTGCGGCGTCGAGCTTCTTCTGGTCGCCGGCGGCTTCGCCGACGCCCATGTTGATCACGATCTTCTCAAGCTTCGGCACTTCCATCGGGTTCTTGTACCCGAATTCCTCGGAGAGGGCCTTGCGGACCTCCTCCTCGTAGAAGCGGCGCAGCCGAGGCTGTTCCTTCACGTCGCTCATGCGTCGAGCACCTCACCGGAGGCCTTGGCCACCCGGACCTTCTTGCCGTCCTCGAGCACCTTGAACCCAACGCGGGTCGGCTTGCCCGACTTCGGGTCCAACAGGGCGAGATTGGAGAGGTCGATCGACGCCTCCTTCTCGATGATGCCGCCGGGGCGGCCCATGCCCTGCGGCTTCTGGTGCTTCTTCGCCAGGTTGATCCCCTGCACGAAGGCGCGGCCATCGGCCGGGATCACCCGGATCACTTCACCCTGGCGACCCTTGTCCTTGCCCGTCAGGACCTGGACCTTGTCACCCTTACGGATCTTGGCGGCCATGGTTACAGGACCTCCGGAGCCAGGGAGATGATCTTCATGAACTTCTTGGCCCGCAGTTCACGGACCACCGGCCCGAAGATACGCGTGCCGATCGGCTCATTCTGCTTGTTGATCAGCACGGCCGCATTGCGGTCGAAGCGGATCACGGTGCCGTCGGCACGGCGGACGGGATAGGAGGTCCGCACGATCACCGCGCGTTCCACTGTACCCTTCTTCACCTTGCCGCGCGGAATCGCTTCCTTGACGGAGACGACAATGATGTCGCCCACGCCAGCGGTCTTGCGCTTGGACCCGCCCAGCACCTTGATGCACTGGACGCGACGGGCGCCGGAATTGTCCGCAACCTCGAGGTTGGATTCGACCTGGATCATGGATCAGGCCTCCGCCGCCACGGCAAGGAAGCCGGGACGATCGACCGAGGCGCCATTGCGCTCGACCACCACCCAGGACTTTGACTTGCTGATCGGACGGCATTCCTCGATCTGCACCACGTCGCCTTCCTTGCACAGGTTGGCATCGTCATGCGCAGCGTACTTCTTCGAGCGCCGGATGAACTTCTTGTAGAGCGGATGCATCACGCGACGTTCGACCAGGACCGTGATGGTCTTGTCCGTCTTGTCGCTGGTGACCCGCCCGGTGAGGACGCGCTTCGGCATGGCCGTCGGTCTCCTCTCAGGCCGTGGTGGCGGAAGCGCGCGCACGCTCCCCAATGATCGTCTTCACCCGCGCAATGTCACGACGGACCTGCTTGATGCGCGAAAGCGCCTCAAGCTGGCCGGTCGCGCGTTGGAAACGCAGGTTGAACTGCTCCTTGCGCAGGTCGAGCAGCATGGTCGAAAGCTCATCCGCGGACTTCACGCGGACATCGCTGATCTTGGTCGCAGCCATGTCAGGCCTCCGCACCCAGACGGGTGACGAACTTGGTCTTGATCGGCAGCTTCGCCGCACCGAGGCTCAGCGCTTCGCGCGCCGTCTCGGGAGTGACGCCATCGATCTCAAACATCATCCGGCCCGGCTTCACGCGGCACACCCAATATTCGGGCGCGCCCTTGCCGGAACCCATGCGGACTTCCGCCGGCTTGGTGGAGACCGGCACATCCGGGAAGATGCGGATCCACACACGGCCCTGACGCTTCATCGCGCGAGTGATCGCACGACGGGCGGCCTCGATCTGGCGCGCGGTCACGCGCTCCGGCTCGAGGGCCTTCAGGCCGAACCCGCCGAAGGACAGCGTGAAGCCACCCTTCGCCAGGCCGTGGATGCGGCCCTTATGGGCCTTACGAAACTTTGTGCGCTTAGGCTGCAGCATTGTCCTTCACCTTCAGCGCTGAGGCGCTTGTTCCGCGGCGCGCTTGTCCTGCGCCATCGGATCGTGCCCCATGATCTCGCCCTTGAAGATCCACACCTTCACACCGCAGGTGCCATAGGTGGTCTTCGCCGTCGCCACGCCGTAGTCGATATCGGCGCGCAGCGTATGCAGAGGCACGCGGCCTTCACGATACCATTCCATGCGCGCGATCTCGGCCCCGCCAAGGCGACCAGAGCAGTTGATACGAATGCCGCCGGCGCCCAGGCGCATGGCGGACTGGACCGCACGCTTCATCGCGCGGCGGAAGGCCACGCGGCGCTCCAGCTGCTGGGCGATGTTCTCAGCGACCAGCGTCGAGTCGATCTCGGGCTTGCGGATCTCGACGATGTTCAGCGCCACTTCGGCACCGGCCATCTTCATCAGATCCTTGCGCAGCACCTCGATGTCAGCGCCCTTCTTGCCGATCACGACACCCGGGCGGGCGGCATGGATCGTCACGCGGGGCTTCTTGGCCGGACGCTCGATCACGATGCGGGACACGCCCGCACCCTTCAGGCGCTTCAGCAGCTTCTCGCGCAGCTTGAAGTCTTCGTGCAGCAGCTTCGCGTAGTCATGACCGGCGTACCACCGGCTGTCCCACGTGCGGTTGATGCCGAGACGAAGCCCGATCGGATTGACTTTGTGGCCCATGTTACGCGGCCTCCTGCTCGGCGATCTGCTGTTCTGCCACGACGATCTTGAGGTGGCTGAACCACTTCTCGATGCGCGACGAACGGCCACGGCCACGCGCATGGAAGCGCTTCATGACCGAGGCGCGGCCAACTTCGGCCTTCGAGACGACCAGGCGGTCGACGTCGAGGCTGTGGTTGTTCTCGGCATTGGCGATGGCCGATTCCAGCGTCTTCTTCACCGTCACGGCGATGCGACGCTTGCTGAAGGTCAGCTCGGCGACCGCATCCTGCGCCCGCTTGCCGCGGATCAGCCCGGCAACCAGGTTCAACTTGCGCGGCGAGACGCGGATATTCCACGTCACCGCCTGGGCCTCGCTGTCTTCCAGCAGGCGGGGATGCTTCGGCTTGCTCATGTCAGCCCCGCTTCGCCTTCTTGTCCGCCGCATGACCGGTGAAGGTCCGCGTCGGCGAGAATTCGCCGAACTTGTGGCCGACCATGTTTTCGGTGACCTGCACCGGCAGGAACTTCTTGCCGTTGTAGACACCGAAGACCAGGCCGACGAACTGCGGCAGGATCGTGCTGCGGCGCGACCAGATCTTGATGATCTCGTTGCGCGTCGAGGCACGGGCGGCTTCCGCCTTGTTCAGCAGGTAGCCGTCAACGAACGGCCCCTTCCATACGCTGCGCGACATCGTCGTCAGCCCTTCGTCGCGTTGCGGCGGCGGACAATGAAGCCGTCGGACCGCTTGTTGTTACGGGTCTTCGCACCCTTCGTGGGCTTGCCCCACGGGGTGACCGGATGCCGGCCACCCGAGGTACGGCCTTCACCACCGCCATGCGGATGGTCAACCGGATTCATCACCACGCCGCGATTGTGCGGCATGCGGCCCAGCCAGCGGCTGCGCCCGGCCTTGCCGAGCTGCTGGTTGGAATTGTCGGGGTTCGACACCGCACCGATCGAGGCCATGCACTCGGACCGGATCAGGCGCAGTTCACCCGACTGCAGCTTCACCTGGGCGTAGCCGCCATCTTTGCCAACCAGCTGGGCGAAGGTGCCCGCCGAACGCGCCATCTTGCCGCCAGCACCGGGCTTCAGCTCGATGTTGTGGATGATGGTGCCGACCGGAATGGCCGCCATCGGCATCGCGTTGCCCGGCTTGATGTCAGCCTTCTCGGCCGCAATCACGGCGTCGCCCACCTTCAGGCGCTGCGGCGCCAGGATGTAGGACAGCTCCCCATCCTGGTACTTCACCAGCGCGATGAAGGCCGTGCGGTTCGGATCGTATTCCAGGCGTTCCACGATGCCCGGCACACCGAACTTCGCGCGACGCTTGAAATCTACCAGGCGATAGGCGCGCTTATGTCCGCCGCCACGGAAGCGGACGGTGATGCGGCCGTGCTGGTTGCGGCCACCGGAGGAATGCTTCCCCTCGGTCAGCCCCTTGACCGGTGCGCCCTTCCACAGCTCGGACCGATCGATGAGGATCGTGCCGCGCAGCGACGGTGTGACCGGGTTGAAATTCTTCAACGCCATGACTTACGCGAGCCCCGTCGTGAGGTCGATGCTCTGGCCATCGGCCAGGCGCACCATCGCCTTCTTCCAATCCGAGCGCTGGCCAGGGCGGTTCCTGAACTGCTTGGCCTTGCCCTTCACCACGATCGTGTTGACCGCGAGGACCGTCACGCCGAACAGGCCTTCGACAGCCGCCTTGATCTGCGGCTTCGTCGCGTCCGTCGCCACCTTGAAGGTGATCTGGCCGCGCTCGCTGTTCAGCGTCGCCTTCTCCGTCACCAGCGGCGACAGGATGGTCTGATACATGCGCTCCCGGCCGATCACCGGGCGCTTCTTCTTCGGGGTATCGCTCATGCCAGCCGCTCCTTCAGCGCTTCGACGCCGGCGCGGGTGACCGCGAGCACGTCGTGCTTGAGGATGTCATAGACATTGGCACCCATGGTCGGCAGCACCTGCACCTTCGGCAAGTTGCGGATCACGCGGGCGAAATTCTCGTCCGTCGCGGCATCCACCACCAGCGCGCTGTTCCAGCCCAGGGCCTTCAGCTGCTTGGCGATCGCGCCGGTCTTGGCATCGGCGCCGAGCGTCGCGGTGTCGAGCACCACGAGCTTGCCTTCCGCGGCCTTCTGGCTGAGCGCCGAGATCAGGCCCAGACGACGGACCTTCTTGTTCAGGCTGTAGCCGTGGTCGCGAACGACCGGGCCATGCACCACGCCGCCCTTGCGGTACTGCGGCGCGCGCAGCGAACCCTGACGGGCGTTGCCGGTGCCCTTCTGGCGATAGGGCTTCTTCGTGGTCCCGGAGACCTCGCCCATGCCCTTCGCCTTGTGGGTGCCGGCGCGGCGCTTGGCGAGTTGCCAGTGCACGACGCGCGCCATGATATCGGCGCGCGGCGCGGCGCCGAACAGCGCCTCCGGCAGTTCGATCTCGCCGGCGGCGGCGTTATCGAGAGTGATGACGTTGATCTGCATCTTCAGCGTCCTCAGACCGCGGCCGTGGGGAACGGCGCATCCGCATGACGCGCGCGCTTTTCAGCGTCACGGATCATGACATAGCCACCCTTCGAACCAGGCACCGCGCCCTTGATCAGCAGCAGACCCTTCTCCGCGTCCACGAGTGCCACTTCCAGGTTCTGGGTGGTCACGCGCTCGACGCCGAGATGTCCGGCCATCTTCTTGTTCTTGAAGGTCTTGCCAGGATCCTGGCGGTTGCCGGTCGAACCATGCGAACGATGGCTGACGGACACACCGTGGGACGCTTCGAGACCCGCGAAGTTCCAGCGCTTCATCGCACCGGCGAAGCCCTTGCCGACCGTGACGCCCGTGACATCGACCTTCTGGCCCTTCACGAAATGCGCCGACGACAGCACCGTGCCGGGTTCCAGCACCGCATCGGCGCCGACACGGAACTCGACCACCTTCGTCGGTGCTTCGAGACCGGCCTTCGCGAAGTGACCCTTGTTCGCCTTGGAGACGTTCTTGGGCTTCGCCACGCCGATGCCGAGCTGAACGGCTTCGTAGCCGTCCTTCTCCACGGTGCGCTTCGCCACCACGCGGACCTGGTCCACATGGAGGAGCGTGACGGGAACGGTGGAACCGTCCTCGTTGAACAGCCGGGACATGCCCAGCTTTTTCGCGATCAGGCCGGTACGGCCCTGCTTCGCGGCCATGGCTCTATTTCCCTCTGGCCTTAGATCTTGATCTCGACGTCCACGCCGGCGGCGAGGTCGAGCTTCATCAGCGCGTCCACCGTCTGCGGGGTCGGATCGACAATGTCGAGAAGCCGGCGATGCGTCCGAATTTCGAACTGTTCGCGCGACTTCTTATCGACGTGCGGAGAGCGGTTCACGGTGAAGCGCTCGATATGCGTCGGCAGAGGGATCGGGCCCCGCACGCGCGCACCGGTCCGCTTCGCGGTGTTCACGATCTCCCGCGTGCTGCCATCGAGCACGCGGTGATCGAACGCCTTGAGGCGGATACGGATGTTCTGGTTGTCCATGGTGGGACCCGAATTCCTGCCGTTGCTTACTGCGTGATCGAAGCGACGACGCCGGCGCCGACGGTGCGGCCGCCTTCGCGGATGGCGAAGCGCAGACCTTCATCCATCGCGATCGGCGCGATCAGCTCCACGTCCATCGACACG
>JALHQB010000071.1 GCA_022842185.1 Acetobacteraceae bacterium | reverse complement strand
GGCCGGCGACGGAGGCCGCCGGCGGTGCGGCGGGCGGCTGCCCGTACACCGGGGCGGGCTGCACCGACGCGGGCGCCGGGGGTGCTGCCTCGACAGCGCCGGGCACCCGGATGCCGCGGGTCTGGCCGCCGGCCTGTGGGCGGAGCCGCTCGATCAATTGCAGCGCGGCGGGGTCGGATTGCGCCTGAACCGCGGGGGTGACGGCGACGAAGGCCAGCGCAGCGGCGCCGGCGAACAAAAGCGAACGGGTCATTCTCGGCCCTCCTTGGATACGACCATGAGTAGCATGCCCGGCGCGGCCGTGCATCCGAAGCGGTTCACAGCACGCCCATGCCACGCCATGCCGGCAGGCGCAGCGCCAGCAGGTTTTCGATCGCGGTCGTGACATTGGCGACCGCCTCGGGCGGCATGTCCGGCTCCATCAGGCGCGCGGCGATGGTGCCCGCATCCGGCGGCGCGCCCTTCTGCAATTCCACGATCACCGCAAGGTCCGAGGGCGAGGCATTGATGGCGCTGCCCAGGGCGGGAACCACCGCGCCGAGCACGGTGCCGCTCGATCCGCCCTCGGCACTGTGGTTCGTGATGAGCGCGTCATTGGCGCGGGCCGCCCGGGCCATGGCCGCCGGGTCGCGCGTGATCGGCCGCCACAGCGGATGCGCGGCGTTGCTCTCGACGAGCATCAGCCCGATCTCCGCCATGCCGAGGTCGCCCAGGCCAGGCAGCGACGCCAGTTCGGCAAGCGTGCGCGGCCCGTCCGCCAGGGCGGCGGCGAGGATGGCCTGGTGCTCATCCTTCAGCGTCGCCTCGCCGGAGGAGGTGGTGACCGAGATGTCGAGGGCCTCCGGCGCGGTGGCCAGGACGACGGGGATGTCCTCGAGCATGCGCGGCCGGGCGGGCCTGCGGCCGCGGATGAAGATGTCCGTCCGGAAGCGGCGCTGGAGGAACATGTCGGTCAGCGTCTCGCGGTGGATGCCGGGGGGCGAATCCGCGATCACCTGGCGGCGTTCCGGCGAAATCTGGAGGGAGGGCAGGCTGCGCGACGGATTGGCGGGGCCGGCATAATCCAGCCGCGCGCTCGCCAGCGCCCGCGCCAGGTCGGCGTGATAGACCGGCCGCCAGAACGACGTCAGCCATTCATGGACCAGATATGTCGGCGCCCGCCGCGCCGAAGCGAGGAACTGCTTGAGAACCTGTTCATGCGGCAGGCTGAACGCACCGGCCGCGCGCATCGTCTCGATGGCCTCGATGGCCGCGAGGCCGCGTTCATCGGGGGTGCCGCGGATGTCGCGGCAGGCTTCCTCGATCAGCCGCTGCATGACCAGGGAATCAGAAAAGCCGGGCAGCGCGTTGTAGCCCATCAGCACCAAGCCGCCCGGCTTCAGCCGGCTTTTCAGCATCCGCACGATGCCATCGCGCGCCGCGTCCGGCACCCAGGTCCAGACACCCCAGCACAGCACGATGTCGATCAGCGGAAGTTGCGCCGCGATGCCGGCGTCGTCCGTCTCGACGAGGTCCATCTCCATGAAGCGGGCATTGTCCAGCCCGGCGGCCGCGGCGGCTTCATTCGCCTCGACCACATGGACGGGCTGGAGGTCGATGCCGATCACCTCCCAGCCCGGATTGGCCGCGGCCAGGAGGCGCGCGGTCACGCCCCGCCCGCAGCCGATATCGAGGACCGTCAGGCGGTCGCGGTCCTGCGGTTCCCAGTGCGAACCGGCCAGCGCAAGGTCGAAATGCAGCCGCGCGGGCGAAATCTCCGACTGGTAGGCGCTGACATAGCGAATATCCGCCGCGGCGTAGCGCGACTTGGCGTCGGTCATGATTCTTCGTTCCTCAGGCGCCGGGCGCCGCACATCCGTGCGGCTTGGCTTCGCGCCCCGCACTGGTGCGTTGGCGACGACTGGCGGGATGGGCGCGATCGCGCCGTGCGCTCCCGGTCCGATGCCGTGCATCGGACCAAACATGGGCAGGTCGGGCGGTGAGTGTCACACCACCTCCCGCGGTTCGAACAGCGCTTCGTGTGCATTGCCGCGGCGCGGCTTCGACGCACCCATCCAGGATGTCCAGCCCAACCGCGCCGTGGTGCCGAGCGCCCCCACGGGAACATCCTCGGCCCGCAGCACCAGATTCACGGCGAAGGCGGTGTCAGGGCCCACGAAAAGCCGCGCGAGCTGAGTGACCCGCAGCCAGTTCGGCGTGCCCGGCAGCAGCGAATCGAACGATGCGCGGTCGAGCGGCCCGAAGCGGATGATCAGGCGCGCCTGCGGATCCCACACCTGCGCCCCGGCGGTGGTGGAAACACCCAGCGCGCAGTGCTGCGGCGCGCCGCGTCCTTTCGGCATGCGCGTGCGTTCTTCCTCCGGCAGGCGGATGAAGCCGCCGGCGAACTCCTCGATCTCGACGGCCCAGCCCGTCTCGGCCTCCAGCATCGCGCGCAGGCGTTCGGCGCTGCGCGTGCGGGCGGCAAGGTTGCCGGCGTGGAACAGCAGCGCCGCTTTCGGGACGCGCGTGCGGCCTTCCAGATGCGGGGTGCCCATGCCGATCGCCGCCGACAGGATTCGCTCGGCAGGTTCGGGATTGCGCGTCGGCCGGTATTTCGCGCCCGCCTTGCTGTGCAGCCCCGTGACGCGACGGCCCAGCATGTCCAGGAACACATGCAGCGCCAGTGAACGCTTGCGCTGTTCAGCGGCGACCTGCGCCGTGTGATGGCGCGGCAGCACGCCACCCGCGCCGACAAGGCCGAAGGTGCCGAGCGTCAGTTCCCCCTGTTCGGGCTTCGCCGCGAGCACCGCGCCGGCGGGCATGGCGAGCCGCGCCGATGTGCGCAGTACCAGCGCCTCCGGTTCATCATCCGGAAGACCGGCGGCGCGCAACGCGATGGCGGTCGCCTGGTCGATATCGAAGCGGGTGGGTTCGCGCTTCAGCCGGTCGATCGGCGACAGCGGGGCGAGCACGGGCGATGCCGGCGGCTCCGGCGCCGGGCGTGACCCGGCGGCGGCTTCCGGCGTGGCGACGTCCAGCTCGGTGATGTCGGGAATGCTGTCGGGCTGCGGCGCGGGGCCGGGTGGCGGTGCCGCGTCGCTCACAACAGGGTCCTGGTGCCGCTGCGCGGTGCGAAGCGCGCGATGGTCCCGTTGCGCCCGCGCAGCGCGATCATCGTGCGGGAGAAGGCGTTGACCGACACCTGCAGCGCGAGGAAGCGTTCCAGCACCTGCGCCAGCGGATACAGCCCCGCCGATTGCCAGGCCTGCGGGTCGAAGGTGAGTGTCACATCCAGCCCCCGCGCGAAGGCCCCGGCCCGCCCACCCGGCAGTCGTGCCACGCCGGCGCGGGTATCGACGGCGACCAGCGCCGCCAGCGCGGCGCGCGTCTCCGCCGTGTCGCGCAGGTCATGCAGGCGCAGGATTTCCCGCAGCGCCGCCGCGCCCCCTTCCCCGCCCGTGACCGACAGGTGGTTCAGCGCCAGATGGGAGATCAGCCGCCAGGCGCCGCGATCGTTCAACTTCGGCCGCAGCGTCGGGGTCGGTGGAGAAATGCAGTCCACGGCCGAGACCGGCGAGCCGCCCTGCGCGACGCGCAGCCGCGGCTGGCCGGCACCAAAGGGGAGCAACACCGGCAGGTCCCGATTGCAGCACAGTGCTTCGACCGTCAGCACGCCTTCGGCGGCCTGGGCGGGTTCGAATTCCGTGTCGCGCAGTTCGATCCAGGTCTGCGTGCCCGTGATCGGCGGCGTCGCGCCACGGCGGAAGGTGACGTAGTTGACGTCGGCGGTCTGCGCCTGGTCGGTCTCGGCACGGCCGACCCGGTAGAAGGGCAGCACCGCGCGACGCCGCCCGTCCGAACGGCTTTCACGCACCGCATCGACCGAATAGATCTCGAGCGCGCCGGGACGCCGGGCGTCGGGCACCACCATCCATTCGGATTGCGTGCCATCCAGCGCAATGGGTTCGCAGCGCTGCGGGAACAGGTTTATCGCGGGCGTGCAGCCGAGTGCGACGTTTTCCGCGCCAACCGACCGTTCGAGTTCCGGCATGGCGCGCGACAGGTAGATGAAGATGTCGAGCTTGTCGGAATCCTGCAGCAGGGTCCGCGCATCCAGCCTGTCGATGTCGAGGTAGAGGAATTTTTCGGGGAAGGCGAACCATTCGGTCAGCATCCGATACCCGGCGAAGGACCGGTTCGGCCAGGGCAGCGCCGCTTCCTCCGCACTGAAGCCGCCGGGCGTGAGCGCATCGGCATCCAGCAGGGTCGGACGCGGATCGGCTGGGCTGTCCGCCAGCGCGATGCCGAGCGTGGAGGTGCAGAGCAGTTCGTGCAGCAGCGCGCCCTGCGCGCCGACGCCGCGCAGATGCAGCCGCAGCTTGTCGAGCCCCAGCTTCGCGAAGGTCAGTTCCGGCGTGGTGGTGCGCAGCGTGATGCGCAGTACCGCCAGCGCGCCCTGCACGCGGTTGTTCGCCGGCGCGGTGATCGGCAGGCCCGACAGGCGGAAGGCTTCCACCGCCACCGGCCACACCGTCACGTCATGGCAGGTGGTGAACCGCACCGCTTCGCCGCGCACCGGCTCGGTTTCCACCATCAGTCCACGCGGCACCCGGATCGGTCCCGCCGCATCGGGCGGGGCGGCGAGCTTCATCGTCGTCATGGACGGCACCGGCGCCAGCAGGTGCGGCGCCAGCATCTCCAGCAGCGTCTCGCTGAATTCCGGCAGTTCGTCGTCCAGCCGCTGCTGCACCCGCGCCGCGATGAAGGCGACACCTTCGAGCAGCCGCTCGACATAAGGATCGTCCACCGCCTCGGGCGTCACGCGCAGCCGCGCGGCGACCTTCGGATAGGCGTCGGCGAATTCCCCGGCGAGTTTGCGGATCGCGCGGAGTTCGCGGTTGTAATAGGGGAGCAGCGATTCAGACATCGCTCAGGTCTCACGCACCGCGACATCGAGCGTGGTCGGGCGCACCACGGTCTCGAAGGAAATGTGCTCGGGCACCGGGTCGGTCCGCAGGACGGCTTCGATGCGAAGGCGCAGCACGCGGTCGATCGATTCGCCCTCATTCTTGTGCAGCTGGACCTTCACGCCGGTCAGGCGCGGTTCGAAGCGCGTGATCGTGGCCTGGATTTCCCGCGACAGGGCAGCGCGCCGTTCTTCCTCGGTAAAGGAACCGGCAGTCGGGTCGGGCACGCCGTAGCCGATGGGGGACATCGACAATTCCGACAGACCCGATGGCGGCGGCAGGCGGCGGCGGCGGGCGTTGAGCAGCGCTTCGAGGTCGCGCCGCACCGCCGTGCGCAGCAGATCGACCGCCAAGGATTGCGACAGCGGGGCGTCCCGCGGGCTGTCGGGATCGGTGTCCAGCAGGCGGTCGAGCAAGGGCAGCCGGATGCGGGGGCTGGAGCGGTTGTCGCTCATGGCGCAGCGGACCGAAGGTTGGAGGGGCTTCGCCCCTCCAAGCCACCCCACCAAAGGCTTAAGGCCTTTGGAAACCTCGAATTGGCGCCGGGCATTTTGGCCAAGCGTGGTGCCGGGTGACGAACCACCACGCCGGGCACCAAGTCAGGGTGTCCAGAGGCCCTTGGGCCTTTGGCGGGGTAAGGTTTGGAGAGGGGCAGCGCCCCGCTCCATGCGCCCGGCATCATAGCCATCAGTCGAACGTCACCTCGGTCAGTTCGGCGAGGCTCTTCGCGTCCTCCCCGATGAGGAATTCGCGCATGCCAAGCCCCCGGACCAGTCCGGCATCGTCCTGCCATTCCGTCCCGCGGCCAAGGCGCAGCGGGTTCGGCATGTCCTTCGCCGTCCAGGGGTAGATGGTGGGCATATAGACCACACCCTCCTGGCCGTCCTTCGCCTCGATGGTGCAGCGGCGCCAGTACAGGTCGCGTGGGCGCTTGGGTTCGTCGAAGGACAGCGCGCGCAGCCGCTCGATCGGCACCCACATGTATTCGCCGGCGGCCGTGTGGACCTCGACGAAGGCGGCGAGCACGTCATCGGCGTCACGCAGGTCGTCGAAAGCGACGCCATCGATCTTGCCGGATGTGCGCGGGCGCTGGGCCTCAACCCCGGCGGCGGCGGCCGCTGCCCCGGCATGGTCGCCGGCGCGCAGCAGCGTCACGGCTTCCGCCGCGGCCTTCTGTGCCTCGGTCGGGTCATCGCCCTGGAACTTCGGCACCCGGCCTTCGGTGAACACCTGGCGGCGCACCACCTCGGCGCGCAGCAACTGGCGGAATTCCATCACGGTGGGGGATGGTGAATCCTCGATCACCGCGTCCAGCGCGCGGTCCGCGCGTTCGAACTCCCCGGCGAACAGCAGCATTTCCGAGAGCAGCCAGCGCGCCCCCGCTTCCCGTGGAGCCGCCTTCACCGCGGCCGTGGCCGCGGCCACCGCTGCCTCGATGTCGCCTGCCTTGAACGCTTCGCCTGCCGTCGTCATGCCGCTTGCCTCGCCGCCTGGAGATCCGTCACGAGGCGGAAGGCCGCCCCCACCTCGTCCAATTGATAATGCGGCTGCAGCATCACCGTGCAGCCGAAGACACCGGGCTGGCCCGGCTTTTCACGCACCTCGACCATCGCTTCGCGCAGCGGGTATCGCGCGCCGGCGTCGCCCTGGCCACCGGCCGAGATGTTGGTGAAGCCCTGCAACCACCGTTGCAGTCGATACTGGATGTCGTGCGCCGTCTGGAACGACCCCACCATGTCGCGGCCCATCAGCTTCACGCAATGGGCGAAGCGGCTGACACAGAGCATGGCGTTGAACTGCGCGGAAAGACGTTGGTTGGCGTTGGCCGCCGCCGCAGATTCGCCGGTCATGCGCGGTGGGCGGTGGATCGACGGCGTCGCCGCGAAGGACGCCTCGGGCAGCAATTCCAGCCCGATATAGGGAATGAAGCCAGCTTCGACAGCCTGGCGTTCCTGGTCGTCGGTCAGCGCGACCTCGACCGGCGGGCGCAGCGTGCCCTCTCGTGGGTCGCCCGACAGATGTTCGAAGGGCAGGTCGTCGATCACGCCGCCCGAGGCATCCCGCGAGATGGCGGCACCGCGCACATCGGCCGGCCAGGACGACCGCGCGAAGGCGCGGATCGCCGCCGCGGCCAAGCCATAGGCAGGGCTGGTCCAGACGCGCGTTTCCGCGCCCGGGGCGTATTCGCGATAGCGGAAGCCATCGGCGCGCGTGGCATCATCGGGCCAGGGCGGACGGCCCAGGGCGCGCGGCAACACCACGGCCAGGAAGCGGCTGTCCTCCCGCCCCTGGAGTGAACGCCAGCGGGTGCGGTCGGCCGCACGCAGCACGTCGGTCAGGTCCGCCGCGGCACCGACACCGGCCCAGGTATCGAACCCTAGCAGCGCGGGATGGGCGGCGATCGCGGCCGGCGCGAAGGCGGCCGCGGCGACGCCGGCCAGCCCATCCAGTCCGGTGATGTCGTCGGTCGGGCTGCCCGGACCGGGCGCGTGGCGGACCTCATAATCCGCGAGCAGCATGCCGAAAGGCTCGCCGCCGGGCGAGCCGAACTCGCCTTCATAGACCTGCTTGAACAAGGCGGATTGGTCGAATTCGATGGCGCGTTCGAAGTCGCGGCAGATCTCGGCCCAGCGGGCGGTGAACATGCGGATCTTGATGCGGGCGCCGAAGGGTACACGCTCGACCAGCCAATCGAGGGCGTGCCAACTGCCTTCCAGCCGCCGCAGACGGTCGTCATGCAACACGGCATCGAGTTGGCTGCCGATCAGGCGGTCGAGCGCGGCGATGTCACGATCGACGGCTTCCTCAAGCCGCGCCATGGCGTCGGCGCGGCCGGCCTTGCTGCCGTCATTGGCCGTGATGTCAGCCAGCCGCGCCCCGAACCAGGCGCGGATGGCGGCGGCAGGGGATTGTTCCACCATGAAGGCGGACAACGCCTCCGCGCCCCCCGGCGCGGAGCGGCCCAGGAAATTCCCGGACAGCACCAGGGCACGCAACGGCACGGGCGGGTCGGTATCGGGCGGCCGTGGTGCCACGCCGCATTCCCCTTCCCGCCCCGCCGTCGCGTCAGGCCTTCTGCGGAATGCGCGCGACCATGCGCATGGAGGTCGAGAGTTCCTCCATCTGCAGCCACGGGCGCAGATACGCCACCGCGTTGTACACGCCCGGCTTGCCGGGCACTTCCTTCACTTCGACCTTGGCTTCGCGCAGCGGGTACTTGGCCTTCAGTTCCTGGCCCGCATTCTCGTTGCCATTGACGTAGTTCACGATCCAGCGGTTCAGCCAACGCTCGACGTCGGTCGCCTCCATGAAGGAGCCGATCTTGTCGCGCGCCATCACCTTCAGGAAGTGAGCGAAGCGGCTGGTTGCCATCAGGTACGGCAGACGTGCGGAGATGGCCGCATTCGCAGTGGCTTCCGGCCGGTCGTACTTCTTCGCCTTCTGCACCGACTGCGCCCCGAAGAAGACCGAATAGTCGGTGTTCTTGTAATGGCACAGCGGCAGGAAGCCGAGGCTGGAGAGTTCGGCCTCACGACGATCGGTGATGCCGATCTCGGTCGGGCACTTGGTGTCGCTGTCGCCGTCGTCCGAGGTGAAGACGTGGGTCGGCAGGTTCGACACCTTGCCGCCGCCCTCGGCGCCGCGGATGGCGACGCAGAAGCCGTACTGGGCGAAGGCGTCGGTCAGGCGCGCACCCATGACGTAGGCGGCGTTCATCCAGCAGTAATGCTCGTGATCCATCGCCTTGGGCTTGCCGTTCGCATCGTACGGCGCCTCCTCATAGGCAAATTCCTCGACCGCCACGGTGGCGGCGCCATAGGGCAGGCGCGCGATGGTGCGCGGCATGACCAGGTTGAGGAAGCGTGCGTCCTCGGTGTCCCGCAGGCCGCGCCACTTGGTGTATTCGGCGGTCTCGAAGATCTTGGCGAGGTCGCGCGGCTTGGACAGCTCGCGATAGTCGTTCATGCCGAACATCTGCGCGGAGGCCGCGGAGATGAAGGGCGCGAAGGACGCGGCGGCGACCGAGGAGATCAGGCGCAGCGTCTCGACGTCATCGGGGTGGGACGTCCATTCGTAGTCGCCGATCAGCGAGGCATAGGGCTCGCCGCCCGGGGTGCCGAACTCGTTTTCGTAGATTTTCTTGAACAGCTGGGACTGGTCGAACTCGACCGCGCGCTGCAGGTCGCGCGACAGCTCGCGCTTGCTGATCTGCAGCAGGCGCAGCTTAAGCGACGTGCCCGTCTCCGAGTTCATCACCAGGTAGTTCAGGCCGCGCCAGGAGCCTTCGAGCTTGCTGAACCGCTCATTGTGCATGATCTGGTTGAGCTGCTCGCTGACCTTCTGGTCGATCGCGGCGATGGCGCGGTCGAAGGTCTGCGACAGGTTGCGGCTGAAGGTCACGGTGCCCTTCAGCGCTTCCTCGGTCAGCGCCTTGATCAGGTCCTGGGCGCGGTCGCGCTCGGTCTGCTTGGTGGCGCCGATCACCTGGTCCAGCAGCCCAAGGCCGCCTTCGGTTTCGGTGGTGGTGGTCGCGCCGGCTGCGGAAGTCTCGGTGCCGCTCATGCGATCAGCCCTCCTTCTTGTCGAGGCCGAGCTGGGCCGACAGGGCATCAAGCTTGGACTTGTCCTGGAGCACTTGCTCGAGCAGGCCTTCCAGTTCGTCCGAGCGATCCACCTTGGACATCAGGTCGCGCAGCTTGGCGCGGGTCTCGAGCATCGCCTTCAGCGCGGGGACCTGCTCGGCGACCTTGGCCGGCTCGAAATCCTCCATGCTGTTGAACTTCAGGTTCACGGCCATCTGGCTGCCGTCGCCGGCCAGGGTGTTGTCCACCTTAATATTAAGGCCCGGCTGGATGCGCGCCATCACGTCGTTGAAGTTGTCCCGGTCGATCTGGACGAACTTCCGTTCGGCCAGCGGCTTCAGGGGTTCGCTCGGGTCGCCGGCGAAATCGCCCATGATGCCCATCACGAAAGGCAGTTCGCGCTCGATCTGCGCGCCTTCCGTCTCGACTTCATAGGAGATGTGTACGCGCGGCTTGCGGACCCGCGCGAGCTTATCATGCACGCTGCTCATCAGAGTTCCTCCAAAAAGGGCGAGGTCCGAGCCCCATGATTACGGTGGCGGGAGACTACGCATCCCCAATGAACTCGGTCAACGCATCCGCATCACACCCACTGCAATGCTTCACTCATCCGCTACGCGGATGCCAAGGGCCGTCAGCAGCATCCTTCGCGCCGAACTGTCGGGCAGTACTTCTGCCAGCAATTCCGGCAGCGGCAGGCGCGCCCGGCGGACGGCATCGTCCAGGGTAAAGGCCAGCGGCGAGTGCGGTTCGGTCTTGCGGAAGAAATTCGCGATCTCCTCCAACTGGCGAATGGCGTCCTCACGCGTGCGCATTGGCTTCGGGCCCGATGGCGCCGCCCCGCCCGCGACCGCCACGGCCGGATTGTCGGCGTCGCCCGACCCGGTCTGCTCCTGTTCGGCCGGTTCCGCTTCGGATGGCGCGCCGGCGATTCGCGTCACCAGGTCGAGGATCGCCTGCAACGCCTCGGTCACGCGGCGGGTGGATGGGGCATCGCCGCCGAAGCGGGCCGACACCGCGGCATCCATCGCCGTCCAGGCCGTGAGCGCGGCCTGCGCTTCCTTCCCCGCGGCGCGCAGGGAGGCGACGCTCGCGCGAGCTTCATTCTGCAGCGCGTCGAAATCGGGCACCCCGGAATCGAGGCGGGCCTGACGGCGCACCGGATCGCCGATCGCCGCCGTCTCCTCGGCGCGCTGCCAGGTGAACAGGTCGCCATCGGAACCGTCGCCACGCTGGAACAGTGGGTAGCGGCGGATCGACGCCATCAGCGTGCCGTCCGCGCCCTCGCCGGACAGGCCACCGATCGGCGCGCCGCGATCCTCCAGGCCATCCTCGCTGTCGAGGGAGGGGAAGCCCTGATCCCAATACTGGTTGCACAGGCCGGCGATGACCTCGGCGGCGTCGGCAAGGCCGGGAAGGCCATCCACCCGCACCAGCGCCTCGGCCATCCAGCTGGCAATCTCGAAATCCTTGGAGCGGGTGCCGATCAGTTCGACGCCGAGCTTCTTGACCTCCCGCCAGGCGGTGGCGATCGCCGCGGGGTTGGCCTCGGGATCGCCGCCATCGACCGCGCGTTCGCCGGCGCGGGCATCGTTGCGCTGGGTCCGGATGCGTTGATAGGGCGATGTCGGAGAATAATCGGGGCGCAGGTCTTCGCCGACCCCGTCGCCCGTGGCCAGCGGCGCGAGCAGCGCCTCGATATCGAGTACACCTTCACCCATCGTAAACCCCCGTGTGATGCCCCTTACACCAGAATGCGGGGGCCGCATGACGTCGCGCCAGCACGCTGGACTCGTTTCGCACGCCACCTTACCGTCCCGGCCGCGAAGCGAAAAGCTTCACAGATGTTCAATTCAAGCGAGGCACGTCCGACATGGTGGCGATCGACCTGAAATCACTCGTCGGGCGTATGAACGCGCTCACACGTCGGCAGCTGGAGGCGGCGGCGGGGCTGACCTTGTCCCGCACGCATTACAATGTGGAAATCGAGCACGTCCTGCTCAAGCTGGTCGAGACCGGCGGGTCCGACGTGTCGGCGGTGTTGCGCAAGGGCGGCGTCGATGCCGGCCGCGTCGCCAACGAGATCACCCGCGCGCTCGACAAGTTCAAGACCGGCAATTCCCGCGCGCCGTCGCTGTCCCCGGACATCGTGACCTGGCTGCGCGAGGCCTGGCTGCTCACCAGCCTGGAATCCGGCGCGCCGAAGATCCGCTCGGGCCATCTGCTCGCGGCGTTGCTGAATGATGACACGCTTGGCCGCACGGTGAAGGAGAGCGCGCCGTCGCTGCTGAACCTGCCGGCCGATGCGGTGCGTCGGAACCTCGGCGAGATGGCCGAGGGCAGCGAGGAAGCCGCCGAGGCCGGCGCCGAAGGCGCAGCAGGCCCATCGAGCGGCGGTGCCGGCGGTGGTGGGGAGGCGCCGCGTTCGGGCGGCCCGCTCGACCAGTACTGCACCGAGCTGGTGGCCCACGCGAAGGCCGGCAAGATCGACCCGATCCTCGGCCGCGACGGGGAGATCCGCCAGATGGTGGATATCCTGACCCGCCGCCGACAGAACAACCCGATCCTCACCGGCGAGGCCGGCGTCGGCAAGACCGCGGTGGTCGAGGGCCTCGCACTCCGCATCGCCGCCGGCGACGTGCCGGACGCGCTGAAGGGCGTGAAGCTCTACTCACTGGACATGGGCCTGCTGCAGGCCGGCGCCGGGGTGAAGGGCGAGTTCGAAAACCGCCTCAAGGGTGTCATCGACGCGGTGAAGTCGTCCCCGACGCCGATCGTGATGTTCATCGATGAAGCGCATACCCTGATCGGTGCCGGCGGTGCCGCCGGCCAGAACGACGCCGCCAACCTGCTGAAGCCAGCGCTGGCCCGTGGCGAGATGCGCTGCATCGCGGCCACCACCTGGGCCGAATACAAGAAGTACTTCGAGAAGGACGCCGCCCTGACCCGCCGCTTCCAGGTGGTCAAGGTCGAGGAACCGTCCGAGCCGCTGGCCTGCGCCATGCTGCGCGGCCTGGTCGCCACGCTCGAGAAGCACCACGGCGTGCGCATCCTCGATGAGGCGATCACCCAGGCGGTGAAGCTTTCGGCCCGCTACATCCCGGCCCGGCAATTGCCGGACAAGGGCGTGTCGCTGATCGACACGGCCTGCGCGCGGGTGGGCATGTCCCAGGCATCGATCCCCGCCCCCGTCGAGGACCGCCAGCGGCGCCTCGCGCTGATCGACACCGAACTCGGCGCCATCCAGCGGGAGGAAGCGACCGGCACGAACCACGAATCGCGTCGCGTCGCCCTGGAACAGGAACACGCGAAGGTCTCCGCCGAGCTCGACGTGGTGATGAAGCGCTGGGACGAGGAGAAGGCGCTCGTCTCCACGATGCGCGACCTGCGCCACCAGATCGAAACCGCCGCGGTGCCGATGCCCGGCCCAGACGGCGCGGCGGCCGCACCGGCCGATACCGAGGCGCTGAAGGCGTCGCTCGGCGAGGCCGCGGCCGCGCTGCGGACCTTGCAAGGCGAGGAGCCGCTGGTCTTCCCGGTGGTCGATGGCCAGGCGGTCGCCGATGTCGTGGGCACCTGGACCGGCATCCCGGTCGGCCGGATGGTCTCCGACGAGATCAACAATGTCCTGAAGCTCAAGGACCATCTGATGGAGCGCGTGGTCGGCCAGGACCATGCGCTGGATGCCATCGCCCAGGCGATCCGCACGTCGCGTGCGGGTCTGACCGACCCGCGCAAGCCGATCGGCGTGTTCCTGATGGCCGGCACGTCAGGCGTCGGCAAGACCGAGACCGCGCTGGCCGTCGCCGACCTGCTCTATGGCGGCGAGCAGAACATGACGACCATCAACATGTCCGAGTTCAAGGAGGAGCATAAGGTCTCCCTCCTGATGGGCTCGCCGCCGGGTTATGTCGGCTATGGCGAAGGCGGCGTGCTGACCGAAGCCGTCCGCCGCCGCCCCTACTCCGTCATCCTGCTCGATGAGATGGAGAAGGCGCATCCTGGCGTGCAGGACGTGTTCTTCCAGGTGTTCGACAAGGGCGCGATGAAGGACGGCGAAGGCCGCGACATCGACTTCCGCAACACCGTCATCATCATGACGTCGAACGCCGGCACCGACACCATCGACAAGCTGTGCGCCGACCCCGAGATGGCGCCCGAGCCCGAGGTGCTGCGCGACAGCCTGATGCCGGACCTGCTGAAGTCGTTCAAGCCGGCCTTCCTCGGCCGCACGAACGTCGTCATCTACTATCCGCTCGCACCCGAGATCCTGAAGAAGATCGCGGGCCTCAAGCTGCGCAGCATCAGCCGGCGGCTCAAGGAAGCCTACAACGTGCCGCTGGAAGTCGAAGACAACGTCATCGACGCGATCGTGGAACGCTGCAAGGAAGTCTCCTCGGGTGCCCGCAACATCGACAACATTCTCAGCCGCACCGTGCTGCCGGAACTCTCGGCGCGCGTTCTCGAACGCCTCGCCGACGGGCATGAAATCCTTCAGGTGAAGGTTGCGATGAACGACGATGGGTCGTTCCGGTACGAGGTCGGTTGAGATAAGGTTCTTCGTATCAGGAGGCGACATCGGGTCGCCTTCCGGGGGTAGGTTGGAGAAGGGTAAAAAACAATGCCGATTTTGATGCAGTACACGGGCATTCCTGGCGAAAGCAAGATCAAGGGCTTCGAGAAGTATATCGAAGTCAACTCCTTCGAATTCGGCCTGGGCCGCCGGATCACCTCCGGTGTGACTTCCGTCCGTGAGGGCTCGGTCGTGAATATGTCCGAGATCGTGGTGAAGAAGTCCACCGACGGCACGACGATCAAGCTGTTCGAAGCCGCCTGCAACGGCCCGCTCGACAAGGACGTGAAGATCTCCTTCGTGCGCACCGGCACCGGCGACCCGCAGGAATTCATGGGCGTGTACCTGAAGGCGACCGGCGTGTCGGGCCTGTCCTTCAAGGCGGCCGGTGGTTCGGGCGTGGACAGCCGCCCCGGTGAGACGGTGCACCTGAACTTCGGCGAGATCGAAGTGAAGTACAACCCGATCGGCGACGACCTGACCGGCAGCCCGGCCTCGGCGAACTGGAAGCTGGCGACCATGACCAAGTGATGCCGCGCCGCATCGCGGCGTGACATCCTCGGCGCGGGCCACGGCTTGCGCCGAACCAGGGTACTGGACATGCCGTCCGGAGCGATCCGGGCGGCATGACCGTGACGGCAACAAGGACAGGGACCAACGCGATGTCCGGCTCCGCCAGTTCTGTCTACATGTCCTACGGCAGCATCCGCGGTGAGGCCGAGGTTCCCGGCCAGGTCGACAGGAAGCCGGCGGCCGGCGGGTGGATGTATCTCACCAGTTGCTCGCTCAGCGCGGCCGCCAATTACGGCCAACGATATGGCGCGCAAGCCCAGGGCGGCGGCGAGGTGACGCCTGTGCTGATCAGCAAGATCACCGACGCGTCTTCGACCGGCATGTTCCGCGAAGCGATCCTGGGCAACACCAACCAGAATGCCGTCATTACCTTCCTCCGCACGGGGGCGGACGGACCGAAGGAATACATGCGCGTCGAGCTTCAGAACTGCGGCATCGTGGATTTCGCGATCGACAGCGGGGGCGACGAACGCGGCACCGAGACGTTCGCCATCACATACGGCCGCATGACGTTCATATCCTGGGCCTATGACGCCGGCGGCAGTCCTACGGGCCGGGCGATGGCCACGATCGAAAACGCGGCCTGACGGAGGAGTTGCGACCATGCCGCTGTTGATGAAGTTTCCCGGCATCACCGGTGACTCCACCGTGGCTGAGCACGTCGGCTGGCTGGCGTTGACGGGATTTTCCTGGGGCGGTGCCCGCACGATGCAACGCGTGATCGGCCAGGGTGGCAAGCCCGTGCGAGTGCTCCGCCCACCGCAGCTTCGCAGCGCGACGGTACGTCGAAAGGCCGATGCGGTTTCGTCCTTGATCTGGCGCTTCATGGTCGGCAACACCGAGGTGCCGCTCTTGACGCTGGAATGGCTGCGCACAGGCCAGAACGTGCCAGTGTGCTACTTCTCGATCGAGTTCACCGGCGCTCGCATCCAGCGCATCGGCGAGGTCTCGACCGGCGAGCACCCGATCGAAAGCATCGATTTCCTCTACCGTTCCGTCACGCTCGGCGTGCGGGACGTAGGCAATTCGCTGATGGGTGCGCAGGATATCGTCACCTACTCGGTGCCTCAGAACATCTGACCTGCAGGCCGTTCGGCTGAACGGGGCGTGGAACGGCGCAAGACTTCGCCCTTCTCCGCTTTACCCAGCGATGCTCGCCGCCCGTCGGATTCGTGCAGCATACTGGCGCCGCCTCAGAACCTTGAACCCGACTGCATTGTCCGGCGCGCCATCATCGCCGGCGGTGGTCGGTCGCCGGGTGCGGCCTGGAGCAGGTCGCGCCTGACTGGAATCCGTCAGGCGCGCAAAGATGCCAGATCCAAAAAGGGCGTAGAGCGTTTCAGGCGATGCAGTCCACGCTGATCGCGCTGACATTGTCGCGCGCGCCACGTCCGACCGCTTCGTTGATAATGGCCTGGACATCGGCCCCCGCGGTCAGCATGGCGGCGATCTCCGTCTCGGACATCGTCTTGAACAGGCCATCGGTGCACAGCAGGTACCGGTCGCCCTCGATGATGCGGCCGGACACCTTGTCCAGTTCCAGTTCCCCCTGCGCGCCGATCGCGCGGGTGATGATATTCGCCTGCGGATGGCTCTCGGCCTCATCCTCGCGCAGCGTGCCCTGGTCCACCAGTTCCTGCACCAGGCTGTGGTCCTTCGTGACACGCGACAGCGCACCCTGGCGCAGCAGATAGGCGCGGGAATCGCCCGCCCAGAGCATGGCGAAATGCTCCCCGCGCGCGAGCATGACGACAACGGTCGAAGCCAGGATGCGCCCGGGGCCGCGCTGGGCGGCTTCTTCCTGCAATTCCTGATGCACCGCGGTCAGGCGCAACCGCACCTGTGCCAAAAGCTCGGCCGCGGCGAGGCCAGGCGGGACAACACGCATCGCCGCGACGATGGCATTGGACGCCACGTCGCCCGCGCCGTGCCCGCCCGCGCCGTCGGCGACGACCCAAAGGCCGATATCGGGTCGTTCGAGCAGTGCGTCCTCATTGCGCGGCCGGACGGCCCCGGGATGGGTCGCGGCGAGCGAGGCGAGGCGCCAGGTCATGCGTCGGCTTCCAAAAGGCTCGCGAATTCGGCCGCGGGCAGCAAAGCGGGCAACAACAGGGTGGCAGGCGGCCGCCAGGCGCCACCACCGGTCCACCAGCCGCCACCCGAAGGCGCCGCCGGGACCATCGGCGCGAACGCCAGGGCGGGCGCCGGCAACGGGTCGAAATCATCCGGGATCAGCGCCGGCACGTCTGGCGGCGGTGCCGATACGGCGGCCTCCAGCGGCGCATCGCCCGCGGCGATCAGCGCCGCCAGCGGATCGTCTAGATCGGAGGCGCCACCGGGCAGCAGGGCGGCGGCGCCGTCCGATGACGTGTGCGAAGCGTCGACCTCCCCCAGCAGGAAGGCCAGCGTTCCATCTGACGTCACCGATTCCGGCGCCGGCGGCCCGCTGCCTAACAGGCCGAGCACGTCGCTGCCGCCCGAGGACGTGACGTCGCCGCCCTCCGATGCTTCCGGCACAACCGGCTTCACGTCCCACGACCCGTTGCTGAAGATGTCGAGCAGGTCCGGCGCGCCATCGGATGGCGGTGTCGGCCCGAAGGCATCGGGCGCCTCAGGCGTGGCCGTGAACAGGGCCATTGGCTCGTCATCGACACGCGCCATCATGGCGTCGCCGTCGATCGACAATGGCGCCACCGCCATCGGAAAAGGCGGTGCCTCGGCCTCGGTGACCTCCGCGGCTTCGGTTCCCGGCACAGGGATCGCCGCCGCCAGCGCATCGGCATCCGCCCGACCCGCGCGGCCGGCCTGCGCAGCGGCCTCCAGCGCGGCGAACCAGGCTGGCGCTGGGACATCCTCACCCGTGGCCAGCAGCGCCGCCAGGGTGATCGGGAAGCGCCTTCCGACCATGTCCTCGCTCGGCAGCAGCACGCCGGCGACGGCATCTGGCCCGCAGGCCCCGGCCGGAAGTGCAAAGCGCCAGGGCGGCGCGCGGTCCCAGACCTCAGCCCAGCGCGCGCCAAGCCGGTCGCGCGCCGCTGCCATGCCGTCCTGCAACCAGGCATCCCAGGGGCCGACGAAGCTGGTCGGCAGGCCGCGGCGCACGAAATCCCCGTGCGCCGGCACCTTGCCGAACAGTCCCGTCATGGGGAGAGCGTCGGGCATCGGAACTCCGTCAGCTCGCGCAGGCCGAAGGGGTGCTGCGTGCTGCCGGCGCGCAGTTCGAAGTCGATCACGCGGTCGCCCTGCGTCACGCGCAGCCGCAGCCGTTCGGGCGATGGCCCGCGCGTCAGGGTCGAACCCCGCCGCAGCACCAGCCGCATGGCCGACCACGCGCCATCGAAGGCCAACGGCCCGGCCAGGGAGGGCGGGTCGAAGGTCAGCGTGGTGTTGCCGCGCGCCGGCCAGGACAGCGGAATCGGCCGGAAGGCGGAATTGCGGGTGATCTCGGTGCGCGTGCCCTCTGCCTCCAGCGTGGCGGTCAGCGCCCCGGGGTCCATCTCGCGCGGCAGCAATTCAAAGCGCAGGCCGACCGAGGCGACACCAGGGAAGAAGGCCTCGCGGATCGCCCGCGCCCGCTGGAACTGCATCAGGTCCGCAGCCGAGATCGGCGGCGGCAGGCCGTCGGTCGCCACCGGCCGCCAGGGCAGGCTGGTGATGTCGGCATATTGCCGGACATTCTGGGTGAAGAACTGGTCGAACAACCCGCCCGGCCCGAACAGCCGGATGAAGTCGTCCACCGGCAGGTCCTGCCCGTTGATGTTGAACGGGAAGCGCTGGTCGAGCCCACGACAGAACGGCGCGATCTGCTGCGCGCCGGCGGCCGCGAGCGCCGCCTTCGCCCCGCCGCCGCGCGCCGCGGCGGAGGCGGTGACCAGGCCGTTCAGCCAGCGTTGCAGCGGCTGCGGTTGGCGTACGGCTTCCGCCTGCAACCGCTGTCCAGGGTCGAGGCCAACGGAGGGCGGCGGTAGCGTGCCCGGCGGCGTGCTGGCCAGGCGCTGCACCTGGACGAACAGTTCATTGACGATGCGCAGGATGTCATCGAGCGGCTGGCCGGCGGCGGCGCGGATCGCCTCGAAGCGCGGTTCCACGACGTCGGCAACTGGCTCGGCGCCGGTCGGTTCGGGCGGCTGCGCCGGCTGGCCGGGCTGCGGTGCCGTGCGCGGCTGTGCGCCGGGCCGCACCCAGCCCTGCGGCGGCGTGCCGACCGTCAATTGCCGGGCGATGGAACGCAGCAGGTCCTTGATGGGTGAATTGGGCGCACCGAGGATGTTCAGCGCCTCGGCCTGCTGCGCCAGCGCGGGCGGCAGCGGGACGAGGTTCAGGTCCTCGAGCATCGTCTGCCACTGCCGCGCATATTCCTCGGCGTAGAGCCGCAGCACCGCCTGTTCGAGCTGCACGGGATCGTCGGTGCCAAGATTGGCACCCTCCGCGCCCAGCACCCAGTATTCCGCGACACCCTGGCGCACCGCCTCGCCCAGCACCGGCAGCATGCCGCGATACAGGCCATCGATGGTGTACAGCCCGGGGATGCCCTCGGTCAGCGGCTGGCCCGAGGCACGCACGAAATAGCGTTGCCCCGACTGGCCCAGGACATCCGCCGGACGCCAGGGCTGGATGTTCTGCGCCGAAGCGGCCGCCACCGTCTGCAGTCGCGAGAAGACCCGCTGCGCCAGCGGCAGGCGCGAGAAGACGCGCCGCGCCTGGTCGACCAGCGCGCCATCCACCGGGTAGCGATGGAAATTTCGCGCCAGCGTCGCATCGAGATGGCCCATCAGCGCATCGCGCACGGGCTGGTTCACCGCGCCGGGGAAGGTCCGCTGCCAGTCGCGGGCGAACCAGTTCTTGACCACTTCGAGGTCGAGCGGCCCTTCCTGCCCCAGCATCAGATAGGCGCGGGTCACGTCATACAGTTCGTCCGGCCGCTGGAAGGCGCCGCGCATCACCAGTTCCATCCGCGCCAGCAAGCGCGGCAGGAAGGACCGGTCGAGCGCGCGGCGATAGGCCGCATTGGCACCGGCCTCGAGCTTGTCTTCCTGGCTCAGCCCCAGCATCGGGCCATCGCCGCGGGCGGCCGGCGGCAGGTCCCGCGCCGCGTCCAGATAAGGCAGGATGCGCCGGAATTCCGCATCGGTGATGCGGTCGAACGGCAGCCCCTGCGACGCCTGCTCGGCTTTCGCCACCTGTTCGGCGATGCGCGTCGCGCGCGCCTGCTCGGTGCTCCAGGCGGTGTAGCCGAACAGGCCGCCGCCGGCGATGACGAGGCCGGCGATCGACCAGGCGGCGATCGCGACGATGCGGCGACGCTTGTCCGCCTTGCGGTCGTTGGAGGCGAGACGCGCCTCGTTGAACACCACGTCCTTCAGCAGCCGGTTGATGAAGTAGGCACGGCCCTTCTGCTGCATCACCGCCGCCGGACGCCGCGGATCGAAGCCGAAGGACCGCGACAGCGCGCCGGCCAGCCGGTCCAGCGGGCTGCCTTCCTGCGTGCCGGAGGTGAAATACACCCCGCGCAGCATCGGTGCCGGATCGAGACGCGTGCCACCGAAGGCCGCCGCGACGAAGGCGCCGAGGGGGCCTTCCATCGATGCGAGCTGCGCCGGGAAGCCTTCCAGCGCCGCGCGCTGCTGCGGACCGCGTTCATTCTGCAGACGCTCAAGCACGCGGTCCTGCAACCGGCCCAGCAGCAGCTGGAATTCCTCGTTGAACTTCGCGGCGTGGCCGGTCTCGCCGGCGCCCTCCACGGGGAAGGTGAAACCCCAGACCTGCTCGCGCGCGGTCTTGTCCAGGTCGTCGAAGAATTCCATGAAGCCGGCCAGCAGGTCGGTCTTGCTGATCATGAAATAGACCGGCAGGCGCTGGCCGAGCTTGTCCTCAAGCTCCTTGATGCGGCGCCGGACGGTGCGGGCGTGCTGCTCGCGCTCGGCGGGGCCGAGGCGGGAGATCATGTCCACGCCAAAGGTCACCAGCACGCCGTTCAGCGGCAGCCGCGGCCGGTTCTTCTTCAACAGGCCAAGAAAGCGTTCCCAGCCGGCCTTGTCGGCGGCGGCATCGGAATCCTGCGTGGTGTAGCGGCCGGCGGTGTCGATCAGCACCGCATTGTCGGTCAGCCACCATTCGCAGAAGCGCGTGCCGCCCACGCCTTGGAGCTTGCCGCCATCCGACAGGGGGAAATCCAGGCCCGAATTGGCCAGTGCGGTCGTCTTGCCTGAACCGGGCGGGCCGATGATGACGTACCAAGGCTGGTCGTAGAGGAAGGTGCCCTTCTTGCCCGAGGCGGATTTCAGACGGTCCAGCGCGGCGGTCAGCCGCTCGCGCATCTCGCCTTCTTCTTCCGCGGCGCGATCGGCGCCCGGATCCGGCGCGGCGATGCCCGCCACCAGCAGCATGTCCCGGCGCGACTTGCGCCGTTCCATCACCCAGATCACCACCAGCGTCAGCACGAACAGGACCGCGCAGACGATCATGCGGTTGACTTCGGTCTCGAGCGGCCGGAAGCCGCCGAACTCGATCATCGGGCCGAACAGATAGACGATCGGCATCAACAGCATCACGGCGAGCAGCGCCGCAACGGCACGTCCGGTCAGGAAGGGACGAACGACGTTCAGAAGTTCCATGGTCAGTTCGTACCCCTCAGCAGGACCACTTCGATGCGCCGGTTCTCCTCCCGGCCCTCCGCGGTCCTGTTGTCGGCAATGGGTTCGGCATCGGCGCGGCCTTCGACGGCGAAGCGGCCGGCATCACCGGCAGCCGCTGAGATGATCGTCGAGGCCGCCTCGGCCCGCGCCTGCGACAGGTGGAAGTTGGACGGGAAGCGCACGGTGCGGATCGGCTGGTTGTCGGAATGGCCCAGCACCTGCACGCGACCCGGTTCGGTGCGCAGCCCCTGCCCGATGCGCTGGAGCATCTCGACATAGCGGGGATCGACGGTCGCGGAGCCGGAGGCGAACATGCCGCGCCCCTTGATCCGCACCGTGACGGACCGCCCATCGCCGAACACCGTCAGCAGCCCCTGGTCGATCTCGGGCTTGAGGAACTGGCGCAGCGTGGCGAGGAAGTCCGGCGGCGGCGGCGGGACGTTGCGTGGCGGCGGGGGCGGCGGGGCGGGTGGCACGGGCGGGGCGGTGCGCTCGATCTCCGGCACCATGCCGGGCGGCAGCGCGGCCATGCGGTCGTACAGGCCGTCCGATCCCTCATTCATCGCATTGGCCAGCCAGGCGTAGCCCATGCCCAGGGCGAAGACGGCGACGCAGGCGGCGACCCAGGCGGGGATGCCGCGCCGCGGACCGCGATGGGGCGCATCGACGCCCTTCCAATGCGGCGAGAGCTCGCGTTCCCACGGTGGCCGTACCTGCGTCAGCAACTGGTACAGCCCGGTGCGGATGTGATCGAGTTCCGACGCACCCTGCCGCGACAGGCGGTAGCGTCCCTGGAACCCCATGGACAGGCAGAGGTAGGTGACCTCCAGCGCATCGCGCCAGCGTCCGGGGTCCTTCTGCATGCCGGCCAGCACGTCGAAGAAGCGGTCGCCCGACTTCACTTCCTGATGGAAGGTCGCGACCAGCGACTGCACCGACCAGACGCTGCCCTGCCCCCAATTGTAGGACAGCACGACATCATCGAGGCTGGCGCACAGGATGTAGTGCGCCGCGCGCACCTGTTCGGCGCTCACACCGGCGGCGGCCGCATCGGTTTCGAACTGGCGGAAGGCACGCAGGGCGCGTTCGCGCAGTTCCTCGCCCTGCGGCGGTGCCGTCATCCCTGCATTGGCCAGGCGGCCCAGCAGGTCGAGCAGCGGCTGCGCTGCGGCCGCGAGCGGGCCGATGCCGGTCTTGGGCAGCGCATCGGCCTCACCGGCGAGGCGCGGTGCCGATTCGGCGCGGCCACCCGGCGCCGCGCCGGTTGGCAG
>JALHQB010000070.1 GCA_022842185.1 Acetobacteraceae bacterium | reverse complement strand
CCCGCCCGCGCCGCCAACTCATCACCGCCTCCGGTTGCTCTGCCGGAGACCTATGAATCACACCACGACCCCGTTTCGGAAGACCCGTGATTCCAGTTTGGGGGAAAACGCTCTAAGGCCTTTGGAAACCTCCTTTTTGGCGTTGAACGTCGTCGGTCGGTACCAGGATAATTGCCCGATTCTTGGCACTGGGCCGGGGAAAGCGCCAAGTTCCCGCGGTCCAGGGACCCGCTGGTCCCTGGCGGGGTGGTCTGGAGGGGCAGCGCCCCTCCATTCTTCCCACCTACAGCGCGATCCGCCCTACGCCATCCCGCCATTGATCGAGACAGCCTGCCCGGTGATGTAGGCGGCGCGATCGGAACACAGGAAGGCGACCAGTTCCGCCACCTCCTCCGGCCGCCCGAGCCGCTTCGCCGGCACCATCGTCTTCACCACCTCGGGCGCGACGGCGGCGGCGATCGCCGGGCTGTCGATCAGCCCTGGCGCGACGGCATTCACCGTCACGCCGCGCGGCGCGCATTCCAGCGACAGCGCCCGCACCGCGCCGATCAACCCGGCCTTCGCCGCAGCGTAATTCGCCTGTCCGCGATTGCCCATGATGGCGGAAACCGACGACATCGCGACAATCCGCCCATCCCGCGTGCCCATCATCGGCAGCAGCAGCGGCCGCGCGACGTGGAAGAACCCGTCCAGCGAGACAGCCATGACGCGACGCCACTGCGCCTCGGTCATCGCCGCCATCGGCACGTCGTCATGCACGCCGGCATTGTGCACCAGCACCTGGATCGGGCCTGCGTCCAGCAGCGCCACGCAGGCATCGCGCGTGGCATCATGGTCGGCGATGTCGAAGGTGACGACGCTGCCGCCGATCTCCGCCGCCAGCGCCTCGGCGCCCTCCCGATTGGCATGGGCATGCACGACGACCGAACACCCGTCGCGCGCCAGCGCGCGACAGATCGCCGCCCCGATCGGGCTGGCCCCGCCGGTGACGAGCGCCCGCCTCATTCCGCCGCGCAGACAGGCCCGGCCATGTCGGCATGGGCCGACAGGTCGTGGATCGTCGCCGCCGGTCCGCACAGCGCGCAGGCCGGGTCGCGCTTCAGCCGCACGGTGCGGAAGCGCGCATCCAGCGCATCCCACAGCAGCAGCCGCCCCTTCAGCGGGTCGCCGATGCCCATGATCAGCTTCAACACTTCGGTCGCCTGCAAGGTGCCCATCACGCCGGTCACCGCCCCCAGCACGCCCGCTTCCGAACAGGTCGGCACCAGGCCTTCGGGCGGCGGTTCCGGATGCAGGCAGCGGTGGCAAGGGCAAGTGCCGTCATGCCCCGCGAAGACCGACAACTGCCCTTCGAACCGCAGCACCGCCGCGCTGACCAAGGGCCGGCCCAGCAGATGGCACGCATCGCCCAGCAGGAAGCGGGTGGCGAAATTGTCGGTGCCGTCGCAGACGATGTCGTAGCGCGGGATCAATTCGGCGGCGGCGGCCGCGTCCATCCGCCGCGCATGCACCTCGACCACCGTGTCGGGGTTCAGCGCGTGCAGCGTCTCGGCGGCGCTTTCGGCCTTGTTGCGGCCGATGCGCGCGGTGGTATGGGCCACCTGGCGCTGCAGGTTGGACAGTTCCAGCCGGTCGTCATCGACCAAGCCTAAGGTCCCCACGCCCGCCGCCGCGAGGTACAGCGCGAGCGGCGAGCCCAGCCCGCCGGCGCCGATGATCAGCACGCGAGCCGCGCGCAGCCGCGCCTGCCCGGTCGCGCCGACCTCCTGCAACAGGATGTGGCGGGAATAACGGTTCAGTTCCGCCTCGGTGAAGTCGAGTTCCATGGCCGGGATATGGGCGTGCCCGGCGGCCGCGCGCAAGGCGCCCCTTGCGGCCCGCCACGCCGCCGCGCGAAATGCCGCAATGGACGGGGATGATCTGATTCGCCGGCTGGCCGTCGCCTTGGCGATCGGGTTGCTGGTGGGCGCGGAACGCCATTGGCGTGACCGCGATGCATCGCCCGGCCAGCGCACCGCCGGCGTGCGGACCTTCGCGCTGATCGGCCTTTCGGGTGGGGTCGTCGGCGCCCTGGCGGGATCCGCCGGGCCGGTTGGCGGGGCGGTGCTGGTCGCCGCCGGGCTGGTCGCGCTGGTCGCCGTGCTGCTGCCCTTTGCCCTGCGGGAAGCGGCGTCCGAGAACAGCTACAGCGCCACCAGCCTGGTCGCCGCGATCGCAACCTATGCGCTCGGTGCGCTGGCGGTGACCGGGCAGGGCGCGGCGGCGGGCGCGGCGGCGGTGGCGATGACCGCGGTGCTGGCGGCGCGCGAGCCGCTGCACGGGCTGATGGCACGGATCACCTGGGCGGAGCTGCGCTCGGCGATCCTGCTGCTGTCAATGACGCTGGTGGCGCTGCCGCTGGTGCCGGACGAACCGATCCGCTGGCTCGCCGGGGTCAATCCGTACAAGGCCTGGACCCTGGCGATCCTGCTCGCCGGTATATCCTTCCTCGGCTACCTGGCGGTGAAATTCGGCGGGGAGCGCCGGGGGCTGCTGCTGGCCGGTGCCGCCGGCGGGCTGGTGTCGTCAACCGCTGTGACGTTGGCGAATGCGGCGGCGTCGGCGCAAGGCGGGTCGTCCCGTGGGCTGGCAGCCGGGGCGCTGGTGGCCGGTTCGGTGTCATGCCTTCGAACGCTGGTGCTGGCACTGCTGGTCGCGCCGCAGATCGCGCGCATGCTGTGGCCGGCGTTGGTCGCGGCGGCCATCGCGCTGGCTGCCATGGCCCTGGTGTTGTCACAGCGTGGATCGACGGCCGAGGACAATCCCCGCCCGCCGGCCAACCCCTTCGAACTCGGGGCCGTGCTGCGCATGGCCGCGCTGCTGGTCGGCGTCGGTGCGCTCGCGAAACTCGGGGCGGAATGGCTCGGTGGCGCGGCGGTGATCGTCATCGCCGCCGTCACCGGCCTGACGGATGTGGATGCGATCACCCTGTCCATGCCGCAGCTGGTGCCGGATGTGATCACCCCGCTGCTGGCCGCCCGCGCCATCGCGGTGGCGGTGGCGAGCAACATCGTCGCCAAGGCGGCCTATGCCCTCACACTGGGCAGCAAGGGCTATGGCCGTTCCTACGGGATCGGGTCGGCGATCGCGCTTGGGGCCGGGGGCGTGGTGCTGCTCGTGACGATGCGGTAGCGCGGCATCAGCCCGTCGGGCCGGCTGCTGCCGCCACGATTGGTTGCGGCGGTGCGTGATGCGGCGGCAGCACCCGCGCCGTGACCGCCCAGGCGAGGGCCACCGCCGGCAAGGCCCATGCGCCGTTCGGCACCAGCCCCGTGACGGCGAAGACCAACGGCATCGCCGCGGCCGCCCAGGCCGCCACGGTGCTGCCCGTCAGGTCGAAAATGGCGAAGCCGGTGACCGCCATCGCCATGCTCCAGATGCCGACCAGAATGAACATCGCACCGATCCCTTGCGCTTCAGGGGACCGATCCTGGCGGTGGCGGACTTAACCGCGGATGAACACCGGCCGCCGCGACGCAAAAGGGTCAGGCGGTGGCACGCCTGGCCGAGCACGATGGATGCTCTCGGCGTCCGTGATAACGATCCTGTCGGCGCTTGTGGGTCGGCAAGCCTTGAACCTGCCGAACATTTTCATCCTGGCGCGCATATCGTCTCGGCACTACACGCGGTGCGTGTTAATGACGCCGTATCGATTGCGGGAGAATGCACCATGATCCACCGTGCTTTGTTGATGGCGACCTTGGCCGTCGCGGCCTGCGCCCCGGCCGGGCCGCCGCCCACTCTCCCGCAAAGCCTTGGTGGTTCGGATGCCGTCGTGGGTCGGGATCCGATCGTCGTGGTCGGCCAGGAAGTCGTGGCGTTCTACCGCGATCCGCAGCCCAACCGGCCTGCCGCAGCCGCGCGGGCCATTGCCGAAATCGAATGGCTGGCCGACACGCTGCCCAACAATCCGCGCTGGATGACGGCAAGCGATGTCGGGATCAACAGCCTGGTGGAATCCCGCTGGACGGCGCGTCGCGCGCTCGGCATTCCGCAGAACGCCCCGAGCCAAGCCGTGATCAACGGCCTGGCCGCGGCGGCCCAGGCCATCGATGGGAACAATCAGGCGGCGCTCTCGGCCGCCCTGCCGCGCAACATCTTCACCCTGGGGCCGCAACAGACAGTCGCGCGGCTGTCTCAGCCACCCGCATTGCCGGACGTCATGCAGGCCTATTGGGCACTCGCCCGCGGGCCGTCACCGGGCGGACGCTTCCGCTGACGGTGACGGTGGCCGCCTTCCGGATGTCGTTGCTCCGGAGGGTGTCCCTCCGGCACTGAAGGGGGCGGCCCGCTGCACGGTACGTCCGGCCGTCGCGCCGGCCGGGCAACATCCTATTGCGGCAAAAGCCCCAGCCGCCCCAGCACAGCCCTGTTCTGCGCGACGATCTGCGCGACGCTCGCCGCGTAGTCATCCGGCCCGAGGTAGTCCAACTCCATCTCGGCCGAGGCCAGCACGGCAAGATGCGCCGGGTCGTTCAGGGAATCACGGAACGCATCATGCAGCGTGGCCACGACGCTGCGTGACAGCCCCTTCGGGCCGGCGAAGCCATAAGGCCCGGTCTGCACGATATCGATCCCCAGGTCCCGCAGCGTGGGCACATCCGGGAAGGCCGCCAGGCGCCGCGAGCCCCAGACGCACAGCGCGCGCATCTGCCCCTGGCGCACATGCTCCGTCCAGCCGCTGCCGGCCATGGCGGTGACGGTGCCGCTCAGCACGGCCGTCAGGGTCTCATGCCCGCCACGGAAGGGGATGTTGTTGAGCTCGACCCCGAACTGCTCGGCGATCCGCTCGGTGGTGAGATGCGGCACGCCGCCCACGCTGGTCGAACCATAGCTCACCTGCCCCGGATTCTTCCTGGCATGCTCGATCAGGTCGGGCAGGGTCTTGAACGGGCTGTCCGCCCGCACCGCGATCCCGAAGACATAGCCGGTGATCTGGATGATCCAGCTGAAGTCGGTCACCGGATCGAAGGGCGGATTGCGCGTCTGCAAGGGATAGCTGAACACGTTGGACGGCATCTGGCTCAGCAGATGCCCATCCGGCGTCCGGTCATTCACCAGCGCCATGGCGCCCAGTATGGCGGCGCCACCGGACCGGTTCTCGATGACGATGGACTGCCCGAGACGACGCGATGCCGCCTCACACAGCGCGCGCATCTGCAGATCGGTCGGCCCGCCCGGCGCGAAGGGAATGATCATGCGGATCGAGCGGTTGGGGAACTGCGTCTGCGCGTTCACCGCCGGGGCGCATAACAGGCCCGCACCCGCCGCCAGTGCCGCGCGGCGGCCAATTCGTCGTGTCTCTGTCATCGTCGTTTCCCCCGGTTCGATCTCAGCCGTATTGCTTCAGGATGCGCGTGGCGATCGCCATGCGGTGCACCTCGCTCGGCCCTTCATAGATCCGCATCACGCGCAGCTGCTGCGCCATGAGCTGCAGCGGCAATTCCTTCGTCATGCCCATGGCGCCGAAGGTCTGCATCGCGTGGTCCACCACCTCGGTCGCCATCTCCGTCCCGAAGACCTTGATCATGGAAGCCTCGTTGCGGACATCGCCGCCGGCATCGAGCGTCGCGGCACCCGCCTGCACCATCAGGCGGCAGGCGTGAATCTTGGTCGCTGCATCGGCGATCCACCACTGGATCGCCTGGCGTTCGGCCAGCGGAACACCGAATGTGACGCGCTGCTTGGCCTGCACGCACATCATCTCCAGCGCGCGGGATGCCATGCCGACGCAGCGCGCGCCCATCTCCAGCCGGCGGACATTCAGCCGCAGCTGCATGGGCGCATAGCCCTGCCCGACCCGGCCCAGCACATTGCGCGCGGGCACCCGGCAATCCTCGAACACCAGCTCATAGGTGCGCCGGCCGCCGATCATCTGGATCTGGCGTTCGATGATGAAGCCCGGCGTATCCTTGTCCACCAGGAAGGCCGTGACGCCATCCGCGCGCTTGCCCGGGCTGGTGCGCGCCATGACAATCAGGAAGTCCGCCGCCGGCACGCGGCTGACCCAGATCTTGCGGCCGTTGATCACCCAGTCGTCGCCATCCTGCACGGCGCGCGTCAGCATCCCGCCTGGATCGCCGCCGGCGCCGGGTTCGGAAATCGCCACGCAGGAATTCTTGCGCCCATCCGCATAGGGGGCGAGGTAGTGCTCGCGCTGATACTCGTCCGCGACCGCCATCATCATGTGCAGGTTCGGGCTGTCGGGCGGAATGGTGAAGGGCGTCACAGTACGCGCCAGTTCCTCCTCCACCGCGACCAGCGCGATCGCCGGCATGTTGGCGCCGCCCAGGCTCTCCGGCACATCGAGGCCCCAAATCCCAAGCTCGCGGCACTTGGCATGCAGCGGGGCAAGTTGCTCCTCCGTCAGGCTGTAGGATTCGCCCTTCGCTTCCCGCGCCAGCACGGCCGCTTCCAGCGGCATGAGTTCGCGCTCCACGAACTTTCGCACCAGGTCCTGGAGCATGCGGTGTTCTTCAAGCATTGCGGCCTGCGCCATCGTCGATTGTCCTCGTTCGGGTCTCAGCGCAGCGCCAGCAGGCCATCGACGGCGACGGCACCACGGCCCTCGGCGCGGATGATGAGCGGGTTGATCTCCGCCTCCTGCACCGGGCGCCCCTTCAGCGTGGCCAGCAGCGACATCGCGCGGATCGCCCGCGCCAAGGCCTGCACATCGCCTTTCGGCAGGCCGCGGAAGCCCTGGATCAGCTGTAGCTCGGGAAGCTCCGCGATCATCGCCAGTGCTTCATCAACATCGACGGGCGCGAGGCGCACGCTGAAGCTGCGCTTCAACTCCGCCATCACGCCGCCCATGCCGAGCATGACCATCGGGCCTATTTCGGGATCCTCCCGATAGCCCAGGATCACTTCCTGCAATCCGCGATGCATCGGCGCCACCAGCACCCCATCCACCCGCGCCGTGGGGAAGTGCTCGCGCGCAGCGGCCAGAAGCTGCGCCACGGTGTCACGGATGGCGGCCTGGCCCTCGATGTTCAGCCGCACCATCCCGGCATCGGTCTTGTGCAGGATGTCGGGGGACAGCAGCTTGATCGCGACCGGGCCCGCAAAATCCCCGACCTCCTCGGCTGCGCGGACGACGACGCTGCCGGGCGGCTCGATGCCCAGGGCGGCGAAGACCTCGCAGGCCTGCACCTCGTTCAAGGATGGCCCCTCGGCCTGCGCCAGCAGCCGGGCGGCCGCGTCAGTCTCGCCTGGGATCAGCCCGGCGTCGCGCTGCCGCGGCTCACGCCAGGCGAGATAGGCATGCACGGCATCGGCACAGGCCTCCGGTTCGCGGAAAGCGGCGATCCCGCGCTCATGCGCCATGTGCAGCAGATCATCCGCCAGCGGCGCGGCAAAGACCGCCAGGGGCTTGGGCGCTGGTATCGCCGGCAGGATGTTCTCCAGCGTCTTTTCTGGCGCGCGGCGCGCGTTGGACCCCAGCACGGCCACCACGGCCTCATTGTGGTCGGACGCCAGCAATGCACGCAGAACGGTGCTGTATCGTTCCGCCCCGGCCATGCCCATCGGCAGGTCGATCAGCGGCGCATCCGGCACCTCGATGCCCTTCCCCGCGAGGGCCTCGCGCACGGCCTGCGGCGGTCCGATCAAATCGTCGCCCAGCGTGCCGAGCCGATCCACCACCATCCCGGCGCCACCGCCCGTCGCCGTCACGGCGGCAAAGCGCCGCGTGCGCGGTGGCCGGTGGCCCAGGATCATCCGTGGCAATTCGACCAGCGCTTCCAGCGTGTCCACGCGCAGGATGCCGTGCTCCCGGAAGAAGGCGGCCGCCAGCTCATCCCCGCCCACCATGGCGCCGGTGTGCGACAGCGCGACGCGCCGGCCCAATTCGGAACGCCCCAGCTTGTAGGCGATGACAGGCTTGCCCAGCGCATGCGCGCGCCGTGCCGCCGCCGCCAGCCGATCCGCATCGCGGAAGGTCTCCAGGAACAGCAGCACCGCCTTGGTGTGCGGGTCTTCGACCATCATCTCGGCCAATTCGCCGACGCCCAGGTCGCATTCATTGCCGACCGAGGCCATGCGCGAGAAATCCAGCCCGCGCGCCACGGCGCGGGAGAAGACCGCGCCCATCATGCTGCCGCTCTGCGACACCATGCTGATCCAACCGGGGCGCAGGGTCTCGGATTCGATCGCGGCATTCAGCGTGAGCATCAGGCGGTCCGGCACGCTGATCAGGCCGAGGCAATTCGGGCCGATCAGCCGCATCCCGCCGGCATGCGCCGTCGCGACGATCTGCCGCTGCAGCGCCGCGCCTTCATCGCCGGCCTCGGCGAAACCGGCGCTGAAGATGGTGGCGGCCTTCACGCCGATGGCACAGCAGCCTTCGATCGCGGGCAGCACGGCGGCGGAAGGCACCATGATGAAGGCGTGATCGATCGGGCCTTCCGCATCGCGGATATCGGCGACGGCGGGCAGCCCCATGATCTCCGCACGGCCGGGATTCACCGGAACGATGCGGCCGGCGAAGCCCTCGCGCTGCAACAGCCGCTGCGCGCGCGAATTGTTCTTGGTGGGGTCCGCCGAAGCGCCGATCAGCGCGACGCCGCGCGGCGCGAACAGCGCCTGCGCAAGATCAATGCCCGTCATGGTTCAGGTCCCGGTGAAGGCCGGCGTGCGGCGTTCGGCCATCGCCTTCACGCCTTCCTGGAAGTCATTCGTCTCGCGCAGCTTGGCCTGTTCGGCGAGTTCATGCGCGGTGGTGCGCTCATACAGATCGGCCAGCCCTTCGCGCATCGTCACGCGCGTGGCGGCGATGGCGAGCGGCGCGGCTTCCGCGATCTCGCGCGCCAGGGCCAGCGCCGCGGACCGCACATCGGCCTGCGGCACCAGCATGTCGGCCAGGCCCATCGCCACCGCCTCATCGCCCGGAATGCGCCGGCCGGTGAAGAACATCAGCGTGGCCTTCTGCGCGCCAATGAGCCGCGGCAGGGTCGCGGTCAGGCCGAAGCCGGGATGATAGCCAAGCCGGGTGAAGTTCGCGGCGAAACGCGCTTCGGCGCATGTCACGCGGAAATCCGCGACCACCGCCAGGCCTAGCCCGGCGCCAACCGCCGCACCATGCACCGCCGCGACGATCGGCTTCCTGGTGCGCAGCAGGCGTGCGCCCTCGGTGTAGATGGTCCGCCCAGTGCCGGCTTCGGCATCGCCCGCGCGCCGGTCTCGCCGGGAAAAATCGGCGCCGGCACAGAAATGCTTGCCCTCGGAGGCCAGAACCACGGCACGGCAGTCCGGGTTCGCGTCCAGCGTTTCGAGCGCGCTGGCGATATCCGCCGTCAGGTGAAGGTCGATGAAGTTGTTCGGCGGGCGGCACAACAGCAACGTCGCGACGTGCCCGTCCATCTCCACGCGAATGTCGGATGTGTCTGCTGCGCTCATTCTTCCATTTCCCCCGGCCCCGATGCCCCGCAGGAGCATGGTGCGGGCTTCATCGGCGCAGCCGGCAGCGCGGGCAACTTCCTTCTTCGCACGGGGGCATTCCAAAAACGAATGCCAAGATACCAAAGGCGGCGCGTCAGACGATGCCGACCTCATGCTCCAACCACGCCAGGAACACGCGCAGGCGCTGATCCGGCGGGTGCCGCGCCGGCCAGACGGCATAATGCGCCAGCGGTCGTTCCACCGGCCGGTCGAACAGCGGCACCAGCACCCCCGTCGCGATCTCCGGCCGCAGCAGCGGGATCTGGCCCATGGCGACGCCGAGCCCTTCCATCGCCGCCTGGTAGGCCAGCACCGAACCCGGCAGCACCATGCCCCCATCGGCGATCGGCGGGCCGCCAACGGCGGTCAGCCAATCCTGCCAGTCGTTCCGGCGATACTTCGTGTGCAGCAAGGTGCAATGCCGCAGATCGTCGATGGTCCTGGGCGCATTGCGGCGGCGCAGAAGCTTGGGGCTGCATACGGGCTGGATGACATCCGCGATGAGCTTGCGCTGGTCCAGGCCCGGCCAGTCACCGGCGCCGAACTGGATGGCGACGTCCAACTCCTCCCGCATGAAGTCCACCGGCGCGATGCCCGTGCTCAAGCGCACCGTGATGCCGGGGTGGCTTTCATGAAAGCGCGGCAGGCGCGGCAGCAGCCAGCGGGTGGCGAAGGTGCTGTAGGACCGGATCCGCAGAGGATGCACCTCGGCCGCGTCCAGCAGGCGGCGGGTGGCCGCGGCGATGCGTGCGAAAGCCGGCGCGATTTCGCGGCGATAGCCCTCGCCATCGGTCGTCAGCGTGATGCCGTGGTGGTCGCGGTTGAACAGGCGCCGCTTGAGAAAGCCTTCAAGCACCGCGACCTGCCGGCTGACGGCCGATTGCGTGACCTGCAGTTCCTGGGCGGCACGGGTGAAGCTGCCAAGGCGGGCAGCAGCCTCGAAGGCATGCAGCGGGTTGAGAGGCGGAATGCGCCGGGACAATGGCGGTCTCCAGGGTGAACGGATGGCCCATTGTACGAGGTTTGGCCGATCGAGCATGCCGGGCGGCTTCGCTGGCTCTGACGCAGCCCCGCCCGGGTAGCATTTTGTTCATCCATCTGCGGCAGGTTTGACGCTGCGCATGTCGCATGGCGCAAACGGTGGCAGGAGGCCCCAATGACAATGATGCCCGCACATGATGCGTCGCATCCCCAGCGCCCCAATGTTTCGGTGCTCCGCGCCGTGGCGCAGGAACCGCGCTATTTCGTGCTGAACGAATCCTGCTCCGTTCTGGTGGGTTGGAAGCGGCGCGACGCGGTGCTTCGGTTGCTGTCGAGCTCCCGTGCGATCATTGGCGGCATCACCGGGCTTCGAACCGGCGATTGCGTGCGCCTGGTACTTTATCGCGGGCAGACGATCGTTCGGGAATGTCGCGTCATCGGCAGTTCCCTGCAGGGCCTCGAACTTGAATATGAGGACACGGGAATGGCCACCACGATGGGCTGACCGGCCTTCACGCCATCGCCCGCAGTTGGCATGCGTCGATCAGATCGTCGCGGTTGGCTTGCGCGACCGCGACGATCTGGACCGCAACCCCGGCTTCAGCCGATCTCGATCCGCGTCTCCCGCACGATGCGGCCCATCAGCGCGCGCTGATCCGCCACGAACCGCGCGAAGGTCGCCGGATCGGTCCCGACCGGCAGCGCGCCCAGCGCATCCAGTCGCTGCCGCACCGTGGCATCGGCCAGGGCGTGCTTGGCCGCTTCATACAGCCGCTGGACCACCGGCGCCGGCGTGCCGGCGGGCGCATACAGCCCGTTCCACTCGTTCAGTTCGAACCCCTCGAAGCCCTGTTCGGCGATGGTCGGCACATCCGGCAGCGGCGCGATGCGCGTGGCCGTCGTCACGCCGAGCGCCACCAGCCGCCCGTCCCGCACCAATTGCAGGGTGGACGACACCGTCCCGAAGACGAAGGCGATGTTGCCGCCCAGCAAATCCTGCAAGGCCGGCGTGCCACCACGATACGGCACATGCGTGATGTCCAGCCCCGCGCGGTTGAGGAACAGCGCGGCCGCCAAATGCGCCGCCGTGGCATTGCCCGACGACCCATAGGACAGCGTGGCCGCGCGCGGCTTCGCCCAGGCGATGAACTCCTGCACCGTCTTGGCCGGGCAGTGCTGCGGGTTCACCGCCAGGATCTGCGGCAGCACCACCACCTGGCTGACCGGCGCGAAGGCGGTTGCATAATCGAAGCCCAGGCCGCGGATCAGATGCGGGTTCACGGTATGTGCCATGGCATCGATCATGATGGTCTGGCCATCGGGCGCGCTGCGGGCGAGTTCCCCCGCGCCAATCGAACCGCCGGCGCCGCCGCGGTTTTCCACCACCACCGGCTGGCCAAGGAATGCCCCCATCGGCACCGCCAGCAAGCGCGATGTGGTGTCCACCCCGCCACCGGGCGGATAGGGCGCGATCATCCGGATCGGGCGCGCCGGCGCCCAGGGGGCCTGGGCGGCGACAGGGGTGGCAATGGCGGTGGCGAGCAGGGCGCGGCGCAGCATGATGGTTCCTCCCGGTATCGGGCGGATGCTTGCCCTGCGGCGGCCTAGCTGTCGAGCCGAATGCCTTCCTCTCGGATCAGCACCTCGAACTGCATGCGTTCTCCTGCCAGGAATCGGGCGAAGGCCTCCGGCCCTTCGGCGGCCGGCTGCAGGCCCAGCGCGTCAAGCCGCGGACGCAGGGCCGGCTGATTGACCGCATCGGCCGCGGCGGCCGCGATGCGCGCGATGATCGGCGGCGGCGTCCCCGCCGGGGCCAGCATGCCGAGCCAGTCGCCGATCGCGAAGCCGGCGAAGCCTTGTTCGGCGACGGTCGGCACATCCGGGTGCAGCGGGCTGCGCGCGGCGGAGGAAATGGCGACGGCGCGCACCCGCCCGTCACGCACCAGCGGCGCAGCCAGCGCCGGGGAGGTGAAGCCCATGGGCGTATCCCCGCGCAACAGGCCGGCGATCTGGTCGGCACCACCGCGATAGGGAATGTGCTCACCGCGAATGCCCGCCCGGCGCAGCAACTGCGCCATGGCGAGGTGCACCCGCGCCCCGATGCCGACGCTGCCGTAGCGCGCCTGGCTGGGGTCCGGGCGCAGCCTGGCCAGCAGGTCTGGCAGCGTGGCCGCACCGAATTCGTTCCGCACGACCAGAAGCAGCGGCAGAGTTGCGAGCAGCGTGACCGGGGCGAGATCCCGCACATAGTCGAAGGACAGGCCGCGCAGCAGGAAGGGGTTCACGGACTGCCCGCCGGAATCGAGCAGCAGCGTGGCGCCGTCGGGTGCTGCCTGCGCGACATAGCCGGCGCCCACGGCACCGGAGGCGCCGGACCGGTTTTCGGGCGTCACGGTGCCGCCGAGCAGTTCCGACATACGCGGCGCGATCAACCGACCGAGAATGTCGGTGGACCCGCCGGGCGGGAAGGCGATGACGAGGCGGATCGGGCGGTCCTGCGCCAGCGCCGGGGCGGCGAGGGGCAGGGCGAGCAGGGCGCGGCGGAACATGTTCGATCCGGTGACGCGGCCGGTTGCAGCGGTCAAGTGACGATCAGGTTTCGGGCAGTCGTTGCTGCAATTCGGCACGGATGGCCGCGAGATCCCTCTGCGCGAAACCCGGCTTTGGCAAGAAGATCTGTGCCTGCTCCCTGAAATGCAGAATCAGGAAGTCCCGCGTCTCCTGCACGCGTGTCAGGGTGCCCCAAGGCCGCAACTCCGGTGCATCTGCGCCGATGCTTCATCCGATCCCGTCCGCATCCACCGTCACGGCGATAGGCGCGCGCCCATGCCGCGGCGCACCGCGTTGTTCATACACACGGCGCGTTGCCGCGACGACGCGGCGCATCCGCAGCCAGCCCCAAAGTAGGATGGCGGCGAATATGGCGAGGCCGATCACGCCGACCGTGGCAAGGGACGGACCCGGCTCCGGCAGGTCGAAGCCGGTCAGCGGCCAGGCGACCAGCACCCCAACCAGCAGGAGGAATGGCGCCATCCGCTCAAACGGGTCACGCATGCGCTGCCAGAACGCCTGGCTGATGCAGGCTTCAATCTGGTCCGGCGTTATCGTTCCCTGGAAGGTGGGCACGTCAGACTGAGCCCTTTCATTCAAGCCGGATGTTCTCGGCCCGAATCAGTTCGGTCAACCGCGCGCGCTGTTGCGTCGCGAAGTCGGCCAACTGCGCCGCCGTCCCGCCAACCGGCAGAATCCCGATCTCGGCATAGCGCCGTTGCACCGCCGGTTCCGCCAACGCGGCTGTCGCCGCCTGGTTCAGCCGCGCCACGATGGCTGGCGGCGTGCCGGCCGGCGCCCACAGCGCGACCCATTCATTCAACTCGAAACCCGGGAACCCTTGCTCGGCGACCGTCGGTACATCGGGGAAGGCCGCCAGCCGCGTGCTGGTGGACACCGCCAGCGCGCGCAGCCGCCCGTCCAGCACCAGCGGGGATGCGGCCGGAATGGTCGAGAAGGTGAAGGACACCGTCCCCGCCAGCACATCCGCCATCGCCGCGGCGGATCCGCGATAGGGCACGTGCACCACCTCGATCCCCGCCTGCCGCGCCAGCAGGGCGGAGGCCAGATGCGGCCCCGCCGCGATGCCGGAGGAGGAATAGGTCAGCCGCCCCGGCTGCGCCTTGGCCAGCGCGATCAGCTCGGCCAGCGTGCGCGCGGGGAAGTCCGGCTTCACCACCAGGATGTGCGGCAGCACGGAGACCTGGGTGATCGGCACGAAGGCGGTCGCATACTCGAAGGGCAGCCGCATCAGGCTGTTGTTGCTGACATGCGCTGCGGCATCGGCCAGGATCGTGTAGCCATCGGCCGGCTGCGTCGCCACGAAGGCCGCGCCGATCGACCCCGAGGCGCCGCCGCGATTCTCCACCACGATCGGCTGGCCCAGCACCTCCTGCATCTTCGACAGCAGCAGGCGGATCGGCACATCCACCCCGCCACCCGGCGTCCAGGCCACCACGATGCGGATGGGCCGGGTCGGCCAATCGGCGCTCTGGGCCTGTGCGGCGGCGGGCACGGCCAGGGCGGCGAGTGCGGCGCGGCGGGTCAGGATGGGCATGGTTCTCTCCCAGGAGTATTCTGAGGGTCATGGCCACTCGCCGCCCCCTGGGCAATCCCGCACCCCCCGCCGACCTGTTCGGCTCGCCCGACGACACCCCGCCGGAGGCGCAGGGGGCCGCGCGCCCCCTCGCCGACCGGCTGCGCCCCCGCGTGCTGGGCGAAGTCGTCGGCCAGGACCAGCTGCTCGGCCCGGAGGGCGCCATCGCCCGCATGCTCGAACGCGGCTCGCTCGCCTCCCTGATCCTGTGGGGGCCGCCGGGTGTGGGCAAGACCACCATCGCCCGCCTGCTCGCCGAAGCCGCCGGGCTGCGCTTCACCGCCCTGTCGGCGGTGTTCTCCGGCGTGGCTGACCTCAAGCGGTCCTTCGAGGAAGCCCGCGCGCGGAAATCCAACGGCCAGGGCACGTTGCTGTTCGTCGATGAAATCCACCGCTTCAACCGCGCCCAGCAGGACGGCTTCCTGCCGGTGGTCGAGGACGGCACCGTCACCCTGGTCGGCGCCACCACCGAGAACCCGTCCTTCGCGCTGAACGGCGCGCTGCTGTCGCGCTGCCAGGTGATGGTGCTGAAGCGGCTGGATGATGCCGCGCTCGATCTCCTGCTGTTGCGCGCGGAGGAGGAGACCGGCCGCCCCCTGCCGCTGGAGGCCGACGCACGCGGCACGCTGCGGGCGATGGCCGATGGCGATGGGCGCTACCTGCTCAACATGGCCGAACAGTTGTTCGCGCTGCCTGCGGCCAGCAAGCCGCTCGACACCGCTGGGCTGTCATCGCTGCTGGCGAAACGCGCGGCGCTGTACGACAAGGATCGTGAGGAACACTACAACCTCATCTCCGCGCTGCATAAATCCATGCGCGGATCGGACCCCGATGCCGCGCTGTACTGGTTCGCGCGCATGCTCACGGGTGGCGAGGACCCGCGCTACATCGCCCGCCGCCTGACGCGCTTCGCCGCCGAGGATATCGGCATGGCAGACCCGCGCCTGCTGCCCTTCGCCATCGCGGCGTGGGAGACCTACGAACGCATGGGCTCGCCCGAAGGCGAATTGGCGCTGGCGCAGCTGGTGGTGCACCTGGCGACGGCGCCGAAATCGAACGCCGTCTATGCCGCCTTCGGCGCCGCGATGCGTGCGGCGAAGGACACCGGCAGCCTGATGCCGCCCAAGCACATCCTGAACGCGCCGACCAAGCTGATGAAGGAGATCGGCTACGGATCGGGGTACGAATACGACCACGATGCGGATGAAGCCTTCTCCGGCCAGGACTACTTCCCCGAGGAGATGGCGCGGCAGAATTTCTACCGCCCGACCGATCGCGGCGCCGAAGCCGCGATCAGTGAACGCATGGCGCGCTGGGAAGAGATACGGCGCAAGCGGCGCCGTTGATCAGCCGCGCTCGACCTGAAACTGGTCGAGATCGTCAACGCCGCGGAACGCGCCTTCATAGGCGCGTTTCATCGCGGTCAGGAACGGCACGACGTCATCGGCGCCGACCTTGTATTCACCCATGTTCGGGTCGAAGAAATAGAAGCTCCGGTTGAACCCCATCCCGAAGGTGCCGTGCGAACAATACGACGCCATCATGTGCGCCGCGTCGCCCGAAGCGGTGGTCAATCCCATGTTGTACAGGCAATACGCGCCGGTCGTGGTCGCGCCAGGCACCAGCACATCGATCGAGGCAGGCGCCGGGTTGTCCACCACCGTGCCGCCGATGATCCGCAGGACGTAGGTCTGCAGGGCCGGCCCGAACCAGCCCTTATAGGTTTCCTCGGTGCTTCCATCGCCGTCGCTTGCCGTCATGATGTCCTGGCTGCGGCCGCCGAAGCGGAAGCCGGCATGGCTCACCAACCCCGCCCTGCGCTGCTCGGGCGATTCATCGTGGAACATGATACGCCGCGCGATCCAGACCATCGACAGGCCGCAGCAGATGCCCTGCCGCTTGCCGTCGGTCAGTGGCGCGTTGAACAGCGCGTGGAATTCCTGGTCGTTGCCCAGGATCGCGCCCTGGTCCATCCCGAAGCTCTTGGTGTAGCCAGGGATATCCATCAGCCAATCTTCCTGCATTGAGGTGAGCCAGTCTGCGGCGCACCGATCGACCGGGATCGACACTCCGTTACACACATCAATGGCCCGAGGCGTTGCCCTGCGGCACCCCGGGCCGATGCGCCGTCAGCGGTCCACCTGGAAGGTGGCGACGTATTTGATCGCCTGGAACTCCGCCTGGTAGGCCTCGAACATGTTCCAGGCGAAGTCGAAGGAATCCTTCGTGCTGATCCGGTATTCACCCATGTTGGGGTCGAAGAAATAGAAGTGCTTGCCGCCCAGCAGGGACCCGTGTGAGGAATAACTGGCGACCATGTGGCCGGCGTCGCCCGTGCTCGTGGCCAGGCCGATGTTCCACAGGCAATACGTACCAGGGGGGTCCGCCACATCGGTCGCGGTACCCGCCAACGCGCGTGGTTCGTTGCTGAACACCGACTTGCAGTTGGACGCGACGATCCGCAGCGCATAGGCCTGGAGCGCGTCTCCATACATGCCGTTCATCGCGGCATAGGTCTCGCCGGCTCCGGCGCCGGCCGCCAAGTGGATGTCCTGCGACTTGCCGCCCCAGATGAAGGCGGCATTGGTGTAGATCGCCTTCATTCGCTGATCGGCGCTCTCATTGTGGAACATCATGCGCCGGGCCAGCCAGATCATCGACAGGCCGGTGCAGATGCCGTTGCGCTTCCCATCCGTCAGCGGCGCGTTGTAGAGCGACTGGAACAGTTGGTCATTACCGAGGAACTGGCCCTGATCCAGGGCCCAGTTCTTGTCGTAGCCTGCGACTCGCATTGCACGTCCTTTTCTGTCCGTGCCGCAGCCCGCGCCGCGGCGTTGATCCTGATCTCCGACGATTGCGCAAACATCTGCCGCGCTGCAAATCCAACCGTCCTTGAAAGCCTCCGTTCACCCTTTGCATCATTCGGCGCCTGCTGCGTGCCGGCGCGGTACACGTTCATCCTCGTGGTCCTATCCCGACGCTTGCTGCCCGAGCGTCGGGATAGGACCACCACATCAAAGCCTGGTGGTGTGTGCCAGACGGTATCGTCCGTCTGGTACACACCACCAGGTGGGATGGGTGACGGTGTCAGGGCCGAGAGGCCTCGTTGCATGCCGTGCAGCACCCGCGACGCGGGAGCGGAGGCGCCCCCCATCGTCGCAAGCGCGCCGCACGGCGCACCGCCGAACCAACCCGCTCAACGCACCACTTCGAAGGTGTAGATGTAGCGCACCCCGAGGAAGTGGCCGGCATAGGCTTCGAACAGGCGATAGGTGAGGTCGAAGGAATCCTTGGCGTCGACCCGGAACTCGCCCATGTTCGGGTCGAACAGGTAGAAGTGCTTCCCGCCGATCATCGACCCTTTCGAGGAATAGCTCGCGACCATGTGCCCGGCATCGCCGGTGGCGGTGGACAGGCCGATGGACCACAGAGCATAGACCCCAGGCGGGTCTGCCACATCGGTCGCCACGTTCGAGAGCTTCCTGAAGTCGCTGCTGAATTCGCCCTTGCAGTTCGTTCCCGAAACCCGCAGGGCGTAGGCTTTCAGGGCGTCGCCGTACAATTCGTTCATGGCCGTATAGGCCTCGCCGGTGGTCGCGCTGGCCCCGGCGTGGATATCCTGCGTCTTGCCGCCCCAGATGAAGGCGGCGTTGGTGTAGATCGCCTTCGACCGCTGCTTGGCGGACTCGCTGTGGAACATCATCCGGCGCGCCGCCCAGATCATCGACAGGCCCGTGCAGATGCCGTTCCGCTTCGGGTCGGACAGCGGCGTGTTGTACAGCGCCTGGAACAACTGGTCGTTGCCGAGGTGCTCTCCCTGATCGAGACCCCAGCTCGGCTCGTAGCCTGCTATCTTCACTGTGCAATCCTCCTGTTTCATGTCTTACGGTGTTGATTGGTCAGCGCCCCGACGGCAAACCCCGCCAGCGCTGCGCGTGCGGGACAAGTGCCAGCACGCGCAAATCAGGATCGGTCAGCCGCGTGTCAGTTCCACCGAACAGACGTGGTTCACCGCCTGGAAGGAATTTTCGTACACACCGACCCAGCCGGTCAGGTAGTCCTGCGCCTTGCCCGCCCCGATCCGGTACTCGCCCATGTTCGGGTCGAAGTGATAGAAGTGCCGGTTCATCCCCAGCGTGCCGCGTGACGCATAGGATGCGGTCCAATGCCCGACGGAATTCCCCCCGCTGGTCAGCCAGATGTAGTGCAGCACATATGACCCGGCAGGCGTCGCCGGCGCCGCCATCAGCGATGCATCGCCGGCGGCATCGGAATGCGCGCCCTCCGAGATGGTGGACGGCACGATCCGCAACACATAGGCGCGCAGCGCTTCGCCCAGCATGGTGTCGAGGTAGTCTCCCCAACCCGAACCCGAGGCAGGGCTGGCGTTGTGGATGTCCTGCGTCTTGCCGCCCCACTGGAAGCCCGGCGTGCTGATCAGTGAGGCAGCGCGCTTTTCGGCCGATTCATCGTGGAACATCATCCGGCGCGCCAGCCACAGCAGCGACAGCCCCATGCAGATGCCACCGCGCTTGGCATCGGTCAGCGGCGCATTATACAGCGACTGGAAGACCTGGTCGTTGCCCAGGATGCTGCCCTGGTCCAGCGAGAAAGACTTCGTGTAGCCCGCAACTTCCATCAGCTTGGCATCCCAACTCATTCTTGTGGGCGGGACGCTAGGCGCACGAAACGAATGGCACAATCGGCGGACTGACGGTGACGGGCATCACTATGCAATGTTTCATCGCGCGGATCGGAGGGCGCAATCCATGGCCGCTGTCAGCATGACATCTCTCGCGCTCGTCGCGCTGGGCGGCGCCGCGGGTTCGGTGTTGCGCTACCTGGTCTCGATCCTGGCGATCGAACTGCTCGGCCCGGCATTTCCCTGGGGCACGCTCGCGGTGAACGCCATCGGGTCCTTCGTCATCGGCGCGATGGCCGGCGCCGATGTCGAAGGCCAGACACGGCTGCTGTTCGTCACCGGTCTCCTCGGTGGCTTCACCACCTTCTCAGCGTTTTCGCTGGAAGCCACGATGCTGTGGTCGCGCGCACCGGCGCTGTCTGTGGCCTATGTCGCGGCGTCGATCATGCTGGGCGGGGCGCTGTGCCTGGCCGGCTTCTGGCTGTTCAGGCGGTAGTTACGCCGCCGCTGTCACGCGCCAGGCCAAACCCGGGCGGGCACGTACACCTCCCCCGCCATCAGCTTGCGCGCCGTGCGCAGCGTGCCGCCGCCCAGCACCTCGACCCCATCATTGCCGGTGCGCCGGGTCGAGATCACCGCCTCCATCAAGCCGGTCGGGTGTTCCAGCGCGATCGTCTCGCGTTCATTCGGCCCGATGCGCGCCAGGCCATCCGCGACCGTGCCCGGCAGCATGCAGGCGGTGGCGATGCAGATCCCGCCCGTGACCGCCATGGCTTCATGGCAGGCCAGCGGCGTGAAATACCGCGCGGCGATGCCGGCCCCACCGGCCGGTTCCGCCACCATGGCAAATTTCGGCATCACCTTGCCTGCCGCATCGCCCATGCCCATCGCCAGCGACGCGGCGCGGCGGATGCGTTCGATGCGCGCCATGAAATCCTTGTCGGCATCAAGATCCTTCGCCGATTCACGCGCCGTCTTGCCGAGGTCCGCCGCCCGCGCGATCACCACCGGCATGCAGACATCCAGGCAGGTCACCTCCACCCCCTCGATGACATCGCGGGCGTTGCCGGTCGGCATCAGCTTGCCTGTCGCCCCACCCACCGCATCGGCGAAGTTCAGCACGATGGGGGCGGCGGTGCCCGGCACGCCGGCGATGGCGGTGTTGCCGTCATAGGTCACGCGCGCGGCGGGCGTCTGCACCACGGATTCGATCAACGCGCCGGTATTCACCGCGCGGATCATCACGGATGTCTCGCCATCCTGCACGGGCACCAGGCCCTTCTCGATGGCGAAGGGGCCGATGCCGGCCAGCATGTTGCCGCAGGTCGGCCCGAAATCGACGAAGGCCTTGTCCACCGACACCTGCGCGAACAGGTAATCGACCTGCTGCTTTTCCCCCGAAGCGGCCGGGGAGACGATGCAGACCTTGCTGGTCAGCGTCGTCGCGCCGCCCAACCCATCGATCTGCCGCGCATCGGGGCTGCCCATCGCGGCGAGCAGCACCTGCGCGATGCCGTCGCGACTGTCCGGCAGGTCGGATGCCAGAAAATACGGGCCGCGGCTGGTGCCGCCGCGCATGAGGGTGCAGGGGATCGCGGTCTGGGTCATGGGCGGTAGGATAGGCGCCTGCCGCGCCGTCGTCAGCACCCCCGTCGCGCCTGTGCTATGGAACCCGCCATGCCCGTCACCACCCGTATCGTCCGAGCCTCCGACGGCGAACTCCGCCTCGACCGCTGGTTCCACCGCTATTTCCCGCTGCTCACCCAGGGGGCGCTGCAGAAGATGCTGCGTTCCGGCCAGATCCGTGTCGATGGCCTGCGGGTGGAAGCCAATACCCGCATCAAGCCTGGCCAGGTCGTGCGCGTGCCGCCCATGCCCGAAGGCCAGGCCCCGCTGGCCGAACCCAAGCCGGTTGACCCGCGCGAGGCCAGCGCGCTGGAACGGCTGGTGATCTACCGCGATGACAGCGTCATCGCCATCGACAAGCCGCAGGGCCTGCCGGTGCAGGGCGGCCCCGGCATCGCCAAGCACCTGGATGGCATGCTGGACGCGCTGCGCTTCGGCTACGACGAACGGCCCCGGCTGGTGCACCGTCTGGACCGCGACACCACCGGCGTGATGGTGCTGGCGCGCACCCCCGCGGCGGCGTCGCGCCTGGCCTCGGCCTTCCGCGGGCGCCACACCGAAAAGACCTATTGGGCCATCGTGGTCGGCCGGCCGCATCCGCTGGAAGGGCGCATCAGCATGCCGCTCGCCAAGCAGACCGGCGGGCAGGGCGAACGGGTCGTGCCGTCGGATGGGCGCGAAGCCACCCATGCCGTCACGCTCTTCCGCACCCTGGACAACGCGCAGAAAAAGACGTCCTGGCTGGAACTGCTGCCGCAGACGGGGCGCACCCACCAGCTGCGCGTGCACTGCGCCTCGGCCTTGGGCTGCCCCATCCTGGGGGATGGCAAGTATGGCGGCGCCGCCGCGCATCCGGACGGCTTCGGCGACCGCACCCTGCACCTGCATGCCCGCGCGCTGCGCCTGCCGCACCCCGAAGGCGGCATGCTGGAACTCGCCGCGCCGCTGCCGCCGCACATGAAGGACACCTTCACCTTCCTGGGGTTCGACAAGCCCCGCACCCCGCCCTGCAAGCGGGTCCGCTGACCATGAAGCGGGCCCTCAAATGGGCGGCGGGGCTGCTGGGCGGGACTGTGCTCCTGCTGGGCGGCGGCATCGTCGCGGCAACCGTCGCGCTCGACCGCGGCGCGCTCACGCCGCGCATCCTCGCGGCCATCGAGGCCGCGACCGGCCGCGCGGCCACGCTCGGCCAAGTGTCGATCGGCCTCGGCCTGACCCCGCGCGTCACCATGCAGGACGCGACCCTTGCCAACCTGCCCGGCGGATCACGGCCCGACATGGCCCGAATCCGCCGCATGGAGGCGAGCCTCGCCCTGCTGCCGCTGCTGTCCGGCGACATCGCCTTCCGCGCCGTCTCCATCGACGGCGCCGATATCCTGCTTGAGACACTGCCGGACGGCACGCCGAACTGGGTCTTCCAACCCGCCCCCCGTGACGCTGCGCCGGCACCTACCACCCCGGGCACCGCGCCCGCCGCCGAAGCTCCGCGCCGCCGCATCCTCATCGGCGCCGTCACCCTGTCCGACAGCCGCATCACCCTGCCCGACCCGCGCCTCGGCACGATCGCGATCGAATCCGCGCGGGTGCAGGGCCTGGGCGAGGACGCCGTGGAATCCATCGCCGCGCGCCTCACCCTGCATGGCCTCGCCGTCACGCTGGAAGCCGCGGTGCCGCGCGCCCCCGCGCCGATCCGCGCCACCCTGTCCGCCGGCACCAACCGCCTGGCTGCCGAAGGCCGGCCCGGCGACGTCATCGCCATCGACGCCGCCATCCCCGACTTCGCGACGCTGCGCCCGCTGCTCGCCCTGCTGGCGCCGGACGTCGCCCTGCCCGCGACCATGCCGGAGATCGCCGCCACCCTGCGCCTGGGCGCCGACCTGCGCCCGCTGGGCGGCACGCTCCAAGCCGGGGCCGCGGATCTCGGCGCCGTGCGGCCGGGCCTGCGTCTCACCCGGCTTGCCGTCTCCGCCCCCGGCCTGGATCAACCCGCGGACGTGACCATCGAGGGCAGCCAGGCCGACCTGCCCTTCACCGCGGCGCTGACCCTCGACCGGCCAGGCGCGCTGCTGCCCTGGGGCGCCGAGACGCCGCTCGCCGTCACGCTCCGCGCCGAAGCCGCCGGAGCCCGGGCGGAGGCCAGCGGCCGCATCGAACGCCCCCGCCGCCTCGAAGCCGCGACGCTGGACCTGCGCCTGGCGGTGCCCGACCTCGCGGCCCTGGCCGCCGTGCTGGCCGACGCGCCGCCGCTGCGCGATGCCACCATCGCCGCGCGAGTCATCGCGGAAGGCCCGCTGACCGGCCCGCTACGGATCGAGGCGCTGCGCATTGCCGGCCCGTCCCTCGCGGCGACGGGCGAGATGCGCCTGACCCCCGGCCGCCCCTTCGGCATCGAGGGTCAGCTGGATGCCGAACGCATCGACCTCGACGCCCTGGCCCCCAGCCGCCGGCCGGAACCGGCAGCACCGCCCGCACCCGCCGCCGCACCGGAAGCTCCCGCCCCGTCTCCCGCACCCGCCGCCCCCGAGG
>JALHQB010000069.1 GCA_022842185.1 Acetobacteraceae bacterium | reverse complement strand
AAGCCGCCAAGGTCGCCATCGTCGCCTGCATGCACAAACTGCTGCGCATCCTACGCGCCATCGCCACGTCCAGAACACCATGGAGGGCAACTTGACAACACAGTCGCTCTCCGAACCTCTCCCCACCAAAGGCCTAAGGCCTTTGGAAACCTGAACTTTGCTGGGAGGCACGACCGGTCCCAGGACCACGCTTCCGATCGAAGCGCCAACTATCCCGCGGTCCAGGAGCCCGCTGGCTCCTGGCGGGGTGGCTTGGAGGGGCAGCGCCCCTCCAATCGAGCGAACGGCCGCCACGCGGCGGCAATGCCGAGGGCGGCGAACCTTCTTCCCGTTACGTCACGCCGAACCGGTAGCCATGACCCCATCAGCGTGGTCGCGCGCCGCCCGCACGGCTTCCGACAGCTCGCGCACCTGATCCAGCACTTTCCGCACCGTATCCGGCCGGGCGCGGCCATTCTCATCCAGGCTCGCGGCCAGCGTATCGATCAGCGCGGAGGCAACCACGGCGCCATCGGACAGGCGTGCGGCTTCCGCCGCCTGTGCCGGCGTGCGCACGCCGAATCCGATCGCGATGGGCAGGTTGGTGTGCTGGCGCAGACGCGGGATGGCGGTGGCCAGTGCCTCGGTGGTCGCGCTGCGCGTGCCGGTGATGCCGGTGATCGCCACGTAATAGATGAAGCCTGTCGTTGCCGAGAGCACGCGGGGCAGGCGTTCATCATCGGTCGTCGGCGCGACCAGCCGGATCAGGTCGAGCCCGTTCGCCTTTGCCGCCGGTTCGATCTCATCGGCTTCTTCCGGCGGGACATCCACCACGATCAGGCCATCGACGCCCGAGGCCGCGGCATCGGTGCAGAAGCGGTCCACGCCATAGGACAGGATCGGATTGTAGTAGCCCATCAGGATGACGGGGGTGGTGTCGTCCTGGCGGCGGAAGTCACGCGTCATGGCAAGCGTACCGGCCAGTGTCCCGCCCGCCTTCAACGCCCGTTGTCCGGCGCGCTGCACGGTCGGGCCATCTGCCATCGGGTCGGTGAAGGGCACGCCGATCTCGATCAGGTCCGCCCCCGCGCCGGGGAATCCGCGCAGGATGGCCATGGAGGTGGCGGGGTCGGGGTCATAGGCTTCGAGGAAGGGCATGAAGGCGCCCCGCCCTTCCTTCTTGAGTGCGGCGAAGCGCGTGGCGATGCGGCTCACAGCTTCACTCCCAGATGGCCGGCGACGGTGAAGATGTCCTTGTCGCCGCGGCCGCACATGTTCATCACGATGATCTTGTCCGCCGCCAGGCGCGGCGCGAGATGCGTGACATAGGCCACCGCATGCGCGGGTTCGAGCGCCGGAATGATGCCTTCCAGTCTGGAGCAGAGTTGGAAGGCATCCAGCGCCTCCTTGTCCGTCGCATGCACGTAGTTCACGCGGCCAAGTTCATGGAGCCATGAATGCTCTGGCCCGATGCCGGGGTAATCGAGGCCGGCGCTGATCGAATGCGCCTCGGTGATCTGGCCGAATTCGTCCTGCAACAGATAGGTGCGGTTGCCGTGCAGCACGCCGGGGCGGCCCTTGGTGAGCGACGCCGCGTGCTGGTCGGTATCGACGCCATGGCCCGCAGCCTCGACCCCGTACATCGACACGGATTCATCGTCGAGGAAGGGGAAGAACAGCCCCATTGCATTGGACCCGCCACCGATCGCGGCAACCAGCGCATCCGGCAGCCGGCCTTCGGCAGCCATCATCTGGGTGCGCGTCTCCTCCCCGATCACCGCCTGGAAGTCGCGCACCATGGTCGGATAGGGATGCGGGCCGGCGACCGTGCCGATGCAGTAATAAGTGTCGTGGACATTCGCGACCCAGTACCGCAATGCCTCGTTCATCGCGTCCTTCAGCGTGGAGGCGCCGGAGGTCACGGGGATCACCTCCGCACCCAGCAGCTTCATGCGGAACACGTTGGGCTGCTGGCGCTCGACGTCGGTGGCGCCCATGAAGACGGTGCAGGGCAGGTCGAACAGCGCGCAGGCGGTGGCGGTGGCCACGCCATGCTGGCCGGCGCCGGTTTCGGCGATGATGCGGGTCTTGCCCATGCGCTTGGCCAGCAGGATCTGGCCGAGCACCGCGTTGATCTTGTGGGCGCCCGTGTGGTTCAGCTCGTCGCGCTTGAAATAGACCTTCGCCCCATGGCCTGGCGCCGCCTTGGCGCGCAGATGCGTCGTCAGCCGTTCCGCGTACCACAGCGGGGACGGCCGACCGACATAGTCCTTCAGCAGCCTGCGCCATTCGGCATCGAAGGTCGGGTCGTTCTTGGCGGCCTCATAGGCCTGCTCGACCTCGAGGATCAGAGGCATCAGCGTCTCGGCGACGAAGCGCCCGCCGAACTGGCCGAAACGGCCGCGTGCATCTGGACCCTGGCGGAATGAATTGGGGAGCGTCGTGTTCAAGGTTGTTCTCTCGGGCGTCCCGCGTGAAGAGCGTCGTTTAGCGGAAGGGTGTGTTCGCGGCCAGGGGCGACGATGGCAAACCGGCGCAGGCCCGCCGGGTTATCCACCGACGGGAGCGGAGGAAACCATGCTGGATCATATCGGCATCGACGTATCGGACATCGACCGCAGCAAGCGATTCTACGCCGCGGCGTTGCAGCCGTTGGGCTATGTGATGACCAAGGATCTCGGCCACGCGGCGGGGTTCGGCGTGATGAGCGGCGACAAGACGTCGAGCGATCCGGCCGGCGAGTTCTGGGTGACGAAGGGCAATCCGCAGCCGCCCCTGGTGCATGTCGCCTTCAGCGCGATGTCGCGCGCTGCCGTGGATGCCTTCCATCAGGCGGCCCTCGCCGCCGGCGGCCGCGACAACGGCCCGCCCGGGCTGCGCGAGCGTTACCACGCCGACTACTACGCGGCCTTCGTCTTCGACCTCGACGGCTACAACATCGAGGCCGTCTGCCACCTGCCGGATTAGAGCAGATCGCTCCTGACTGGAATCAGTCAGGCGCGTGAAGATGCTCGCTCACGCAAGGGTTTAGAGCGTTTTGCGCCAGCACAGTCTGGCGAAAAACGCTCTGGAACCGCTGCCGAGCGGGATTGGTCTTGCGGCGGAGGCGGGGCAGCGTCACCCGCGCGGGCGACGATGCCCGCTTGGATTCGCCCCGCTGGGGGGAAATCAACGCGGCCGCACGCTGATGACGTGCTGCTGCATATGCCCCGCCACTTCCCCCACGGCCCGGCCGCGCAGCGCCGCATCGCCCTGGGTTTCGGTCCCCGCTGTGCGGCAGCCATCCCAGCTGCGCTGATAGGCGGCGAGGGACTGTTCATTCGCGCCGATGCGGAACAGCGACGCCCCCGACACGCCCGAGGTCCGTTCCCGCCACAGCCCATCAGGCCCCTGCTGCCAAACGCAGCGCGTGATGTTGTCGCCCTGCGGGTTCGCGACGACGGGCCCCGGCGCGCCATCAAAACCGTGACGGGCGTTCTGATAGGTGCTGACCGTCACGTCGCCCCCCGCCGCACGCAGATACGAAGCCAGGTCGTCGCAGGCCGGCTTGCCGGTCACGTTGTCGCGGTCGCCGACGATGATGCGGATCGGCCGGCGCCCGGTGTCGCGGTTGCCGACGCGGTAGGAGCATTCCGGCTGCACCGCCGCCACCGCCAGGAAGCGCGCGGCATTGGCCGGGCGCGTCTGCAACAGCCACTGGTGCATCGCCAGCACCGACCCGCCGCCACCACCCACGCCAAAACCGACCAGCCCGGCGCGGCGCGTGTCGATACGCGGATTCTCGGCCGCCTTGTCGAGCGCGCCGAAGGCATCGAGCGCGAAGTCGAGCGAGGTGAACCAGGCACGCTGTCCGGGCGGCTGCGAGGCGTCGATGCTGCGCGGCCCATAGTGATCCAGCACGATCACCGCCGCCCCCGCGCCCTTCAGCGCATCGACATAGGCCTGCAACTGCGCATCGCGCTTGCCGCGATTGTCATGGGACAGGATGACGACCGGCACGCGCTCGGTGCCCGGCGGCATGTGCAGGTCGGCGATCATCGGCTGTCCGCCGGCACCGGTGAAGGTGAAGGGATCGGGCCGGGGACCGCCGCCGCCACAGGCCGCGAGCAACAGGGCAAACAGCACAGGCAGGGCGCGCATGGGGCGTTTCTCCTTCATCGGACCTCACGCTGGGGCGAGCACCGGTGCCGCGTCAACGCCCCGCGTCACGAGCCCCTGGAGCGCTTTGCGCCAGACCGTTCTGGCGCAAAGCGCTCCTCGCCCTTGTTTGGGCGAGCATCTTCACGCGCCTGATTGAGTCCCGTCAGGCACGATCTGCTCGAGCGGCGGCGACGAAGGCGCGGATCAAGGCCGGGTCCTTGACCCCGCGCGACCGTTCGACACCGGAGGACACATCGACCGCCGGCGCGCCTGAGACGCGAATCGCCTCGGCGACATTGGCCGGCGTCAGGCCCCCGGCCAGCTGCCAGGGTCGGGGGATCGCGCGCCCGGCCATCAGCCGCCATTCGAAGGGCTGGGCGTTGCCGCCGGGCAGCACCGCGCCGGGCGGTGCCTTGGCGTCGAACTGGAGGCGATCCACCACCGGGGCGAAGGCCTCCATCGCCGCGAAATCATCCTCCGAGCCGATGCCCAGCGCCTTCATCACAGGCAGGCCGAAGCGCGCCCGAATGGCGGCCACGCGGGCCGGCGTCTCCTCCCCCTGCAGCTGGATCAGGCCGAGCGGCACGGCGGCGAGGGTGGCGGCCAGGTCATCATCGGTCGGATCGACGAACAGGCCGACCCGCACCGGCCCGCCCGCATGCCGCCCCGATAGCGCCGCGGCCTGCGTCGGTGTGACGAAGCGCGGCGAGGGCGGGAAGAAGACGAAGCCGACATAATCCGCGCCGGCCTCGACGGCGGCATCCAGCCCCACGGCATCACGGATGCCACAGATCTTCACGGCGACCGTCATGGATCAGGCCGGCAGGGCGGCGGCGATCGCGGCGGCCGCCGCGGCGGGGTCCGGCGCCCCGGTGATCGGGCGGCCCACGACGATCCAGTCGGCGCCGGCGGCCACCGCCTCGGCCGGGGTGGCCGTGCGGGCCTGGTCGCCGGCATCGCTGCCCGAAGGGCGCACACCAGGCACCACCAGCACCGGGATGGGGCCGAGTTCGGCGCGCAGCATCGCCGCTTCATGCGGGCTGCACACCAGGCCATCCGCGCCGGCGGCAAGGGCCATGCGCGCCAGCCGCCGCACCTGGTCGGCCGGGCTGCCCGCGACGCCGGTCGCGGCGAGAGTCGCCGCATCCATGCTCGTCAGCACCGTGACCGCGAGCAGGATGGGTCGATCCACGCCGGCCTTCCCGGCTTCCGCCCGCGCGGCGGCGATCATGGCCGGCCCACCGCCGGCGTGCAGCGTCACCATCGCTGGCTTCAGCGGCAGCAACGACCGGAGAGCACCGGCGACCGTGTTCGGGATGTCGTGGAGCTTCACGTCCAGGAAGACCGGCCGATGGCGCGCGATGGCGGCGACCGCGGGCGCCCCCGCCGCGCAGAACAGCTCCAACCCGACCTTCAACAGGCCGCAATGGGGCGCCAGCGATGCCGCCAGCGCCTCGGCCCGCCCCAGGTCGCCGGTGTCGAGTGCGGGAATGATCCGTGCCGCGGCACTGGATGGCCGAGCGATCACGAGGTCGTTCCCGCCAGCCTGTCCGCCGCCGCCGCGCGGTCCCGCGCACGGGCAGCGTCCAGTTCGCGCTGCAATCCCTCCGCCTTGCGGATCGAGGCACGCGACCGGCTCCGCTGCGGCATGCCGGAGACCCAGACGATCCCCGCCCCGACCAGGAAGGCGACGGCAGACGCCCCGAGCACCGCGATCGACAGCGGGGCCTGCCAGACCAGGTCGAAGGGCCACAGGCGCAGTTCCACCGGCTGTCGGTTGGACAAAGCGAACAACACCACGAGCGCGGCAAAGGGGAGGAAGACGATCCAACGCATGATCTCGGCCTTTTGGAGCAGATCGCGCCCGGCCGATTGTCAGCCAAGCGCGAAAGGATGCCCGTTCAGGTTAGAGCAGATCCCGCCTGACCGATATCTGTCAGGCGCAGGAAGACGCCCGCTCAAGCAATGGTCAGATGGCTTGGGTCAGGCCGCCGAGGACGTCCGCACGGGCGCGCGCGGTGCCGCCGGCTTGTTGATCCTTTCGCGCAATTCCTTGCCCGGCTTGAAATAGGGCACGGCCTTGGCGGTGACGGCGACGGATTCCCCCGTGCGTGGGTTGCGTCCGGTCCGCGGGTCGCGCGTCTTGGTCGAGAAGGCACCGAAGCCGCGCAGTTCCACACGGTCCCCGCGCGCGAGCGCGGTGGTGATCTCGGCGAAGATGGTGGCCACGATCAGTTCCACATCCGGCAACCGCAGATGCGGATTGGCCCCGGAGAGATGCGCAATCAGCTCGGATTTCGTCATCCCTGGCTTTCCCGTTGCGCGCCGATCCCCCGACGCGTTCAGCGCGAAGGCTGCCAAAGGGCGCGCGGGGCGTCAACGCCAAGCCATTCGGAAAAAAGGCTTTTCATGACCGATTCGGTAACGTTGGACAGCAATCGTTCCGCCCTGCCACGGGTTTCGACCTCACGCATCGGCAGGGTATCGGGCACCTCCCGCTCGGCGGCGAGCCAGGCGCGGGCCTCGCGTTCCCCGCCGATCGCATCGACCAGCCCGGCCGTGACCGCCTGGCGGCCGGTGAAGATACGCCCATCGGCCAGGCCCTGCGCGCGTGCCAGGTCCATGTGGCGCCCCGCCGCGACCATGGCGACGAATTGCGCGTGCAGGTCGCCAATGACACGGTCGAGCGCGGCGCGCCCTTCTTCCGACAGCGGGCGGAACAGGCTCGGCTGGTCCTTGAGCGGGCCGGAAGCGATGACCTGCGGCCGCACGCCCCAGCGTTCCATCAGCTCCGACACATCGAAGGTCTGCAGCAGCACGCCGATCGACCCGGTGACAGTCGATTCGCGCGCAAAGACCCGATGCGCCGGCAGGGCCGCCATGTAGCCGGCCGAAGCCGCGGTCGCGCCCATCACCGCGACGACGGGCTTCGCCTGGGCGATGCGCGCCAGGGCGGCGTGCAGCGCCTCGCCGCCCGCCATGGTGCCGCCGGGGCTGTCGATGGCGACCAAGACCGCGCGTACCGAGGCATCCGTCGCCGCGCGGTCGAGCGCGAGGAGAACACGGCGGTCCTCGGTGATCATGCCCGAGACGGGCAGGCGCAGCACATGCGCGGCACCCGGCAGCCCACCCTGGCCCTGCGAGCCGGCAACGAGGGCGATGGCGCCGAAGATCGCCAGGATCGCCAGGCCGCGCCACAGCGTCAGACGGCGGCGCAGGCGGCGGCGATCGGCGAGGAGGTCGGGCTCGAGGGACATGGAAGGTTCAATGGCGATGCCGGCGGGTCGCGGCAAGCCCCGGCGCGTTCTGGCCAAGAAACGAAAAACCCCCGGGCACCTCGCGGCACCCGGGGGTTCTCGATCCTCACGCCCTGCGGCGTGCGGGTCTTATTCCTCGCCGGCCATCTCGCGGCGGCGGCGGATCGCCGCGCCCAGGATGTCGCCGAGGGAGGCGCCGGAATCGGCCGAACCGTATTCCTTCATCGCTTCCTTCTCCTCCTCGATCTCCTTGCCCTTGATGGTCAGGGCCAGGCGACGGGCGGCACGGTCAACGGCGGTCACGCGCGCATCGACCTTCTCGCCGATGGCGAACTTCTCCGGCTTCTGGTCACCGCGGTCACGGGCCAGTTCCGCACGGCGGATGAAGCCGGTCAGCACTTCCTCGACCTTCACCTCAATGCCGTTCGCTTCGACCTTCGTCACGATGCAGGTGACGATGTCGCCCTTGCGGACGCGATCCAGCACTTCGGCGGCCGGGTCCGCTTCAAGCTGCTTGATGCCGAGGGAGATACGTTCCTTCTCCACATCGACGTCCAGCACCTTCGCCTTGATGACCTGGCCCTTGTTGTAGGCCTGCATCGCGGCTTCGCCGGCTTCTTCCCAGGACAGGTCGGACATGTGGACCATGCCGTCCACATCCGGGCCGACGCCGATGAACAGGCCGAACTCGGTGATGTTGCGGATCTCGCCCTCGATGATCGAGCCCGGCGGATGGGCTTCGAGGAACAGCTCCCAGGGGTTGCCCTGGGCCTGCTTGAGGCCGAGCGAGATACGGCGCTTGGGCTCGTCCACATCGAGGATCATCACGTCCACCTGCTCGGAGGTCGCGACGATCTTGCCCGGATGGACGTTCTTCTTCGTCCAGGACATCTCGGAGACGTGCACAAGTCCCTCGACGCCCGGCTCCAGCTCCACGAAGGCGCCGTAGTCGGTGATGTTGGTGACGCGGCCGGCGAACTTCGCATTGACCGGGTACTTCAGCGCCACGCCGTCCCAAGGGTCGGACATCAGCTGCTTCATGCCGAGGCTGATGCGCTGCGTCTCGGAGTTGAAGCGTATGACCTGCACCTTCACCGGCTGGCCGATGGTCAGGGCCTCGCTCGGGTGGTTGATGCGGCGCCAGGCGATGTCGGTGACGTGCAGCAGGCCGTCCACGCCGCCCAGGTCCACGAAGGCGCCGTAGTCGGTGATGTTCTTCACCACGCCGTCCAGGATCATGCCTTCCTTGAGGCCCTGGATCAGCTCGCTGCGCTGTTCCGCACGGGTTTCCTCAAGCACCGCGCGACGCGACACCACGATGTTGCCGCGGGCGCGGTCCATCTTGAGGATCTGGAAGGGCTGCGGCGAACCCATCAGCGGGCCGACATCGCGCACCGGGCGGATATCGACCTGCGAACCGGGGAGGAAGGCGACCGCGCCGCCGAGATCGACGGTGAAGCCACCCTTCACGCGCCCGAAGATCACGCCGTTCACGCGAACCTGGGCGGTGAAGGACTTCTCCAGGTTGGTCCAGGCTTCCTCGCGACGGGCCTTTTCGCGGGACAGGACGATGGTGCCGTCCCGGTCCTCGTAACGCTCGACGAACAGCTCGATCAGGTCGCCGGGCTTCACCTCGGGCTTCATGCCCGGGGCGGCGAATTCCTTGAGGGGCACGCGCCCCTCGCTCTTCAGGCCGACATCGACGACCGCGACATCGTCATCCACGCGGATGACCTTGCCGGTGACAACCGAGCCGGCAAAGCCGGTGTCGGCACCAAGGGTCTCGTCGAGAAGGGCGGCGAAATCCTCGCTACCCACGCGGTCGGCGGTAATGGTGGCCATGCAGATATGTGCTTTCCGGTATCGGCCCGCCGCTTCGTGGCGGGGAGATGCGGCCTGCGCGCCCGCCAGTAGCGGGAACGACGTGACCCGGCGCGCCTGATGCGGCTGCTAACACGGGTCCGATGGATGGGCGCGTGACGGTCCGCCCAGGTTCCGGCCCCACAAGCAGGGCAATGCCTTTCCCGATCATGGAAAGACAGGGGCGCATAGTCTTGGGCGGGGAAGGAGTCAAGCAGAAGGCGGCGCCGCCGCTGCCGAGAACCGTCACGGTGTCCGGATGCAGTAGCGCCGCCGCCCCTGCGATCACGCTGCGGCGACGCCAGCCTCGCGCAGCGTCGGATAGTCCGTATAGCCGGCCGCATCCCCGCCATAGAACGTCTTCGGGTCCGGCGTGTTCAGCGCCACGCCTGTCCGCAGCCGTTCCGGCAGGTCCGGATTGGCCAGGAAGGACGACCCGAAGGCGATGACATCGGCGCGACCGGCGGCAAGGTCGGCTTCCGCCCGCGCGGCGTCGTAGCCACCGTTGAGGATCAGCGGACCATCGAAGATGCGCCGCGCAATACCGGCCGCGTCAAAATCATAGGCCCCGCCCACCAGGTGCAGATACGCCAGGCCCTGTCCGCGAAGCGCGGTGGCGATGTGGGTCAGCGTGGCTTCCGGGTCGCTGTCGGCGATGTCGTTGAATGCGCTGCCCGGGCTGACGCGCAGGCCCACACGCCCTGCCCCGATCGCCGCCGATGCCGCCGCCACGGCGCCGAGAAGGAAGCGTGCGCGGTTCTCGACCGATCCGCCCCATTCATCCGCCCGCAGATTGGCGTTGGTTGAGAGGAACTGGCTCGGCAGGTAACCGTTCGCGCCGTGGATCTCCACGCCATCGAAGCCGGCTTCGACGGCGAGCGTCGCCGCCCTGCCAAAGGTCGCGATCACCGCGGGGATTTCCGCCGCATCCAGCGCGCGCGGCACCGGCATCGGCTTCGGGCCGGTCTTGGTGAAGATGTCACCCTTCGCCGCCACGGCCGAGGGCGCCACGGGCGTGCCGCCATCGAGGAAGTCGGGATGCGAGATGCGCCCGGTATGCATCAACTGGGCGAATATCTTGCCACCCTTGGCATGCACGGCGTCCGTGACCTTCCGCCAGCCGGCGACCTGCGCCGCATCGTACAGGCCGGGGATGTCGATATAGCCGCGGCCGCCGGCATCCGGCGTGGTGCCTTCGGTGATGACCAGGCCGGCGGTTCCGCGCTGGCCGTAATACAGCGCATTGAGATCGTTCGGCACCGCGCCGGGGCTGCGGTTGCGCGTCATCGGCGCCATCGCGATGCGGTTCGACAGCGTGACGTCGCCAAGCCGCACGGGGGAAAAAAGAATGTTCGTCATGGGTCTGTGTCCTTGTAGGCGCAGGGACAGGGGATCGCTCCCCTGCCCGCGCTGCGCATGTGTCGATGGGGTCAGGCGTTGGCCGGGATCACCTGGCGGCCGAGCAGCTTGTTCAAATCCAGGGCGAAGGCGCCGGCGCCGAGGCCCGCCTGAACCAGCAGCAGCACCGTCCAGAAGGCGGGGAATTCCCACCCGCCGCCGGCCGCGCTGAACAGCCAGCCTTGGCCCGCATGCTGGATCGTGGCGCCGATCATGATCGGCAGCGCCAGCAGGCTGACAGCCCGCACGCCCACGCCGGTGATGAGCGCGATGCCCGCGCCGATCTCGGCAAAGATCACGACGGCGCCCAGCACTGGCGGGAAGCCGAGCGAGCCGAAGTAACCCATCGTGCCGGCAATACCGAAGGTGCCGAGCTTGAGCAGCGCGCCATGGGCAAGGAACAGCACGCCCATGCTCACGCGGAGCAGGAAGGCGGCATAGGGGGTGGTCGTCCTGGTATCGAGCATCGTCGTCATCCTCGTTCGGGTGAGGCCGCGGGCAGCGCCCTGCGGCCTTCGATGGCGCGGACCATGCTCCCGGCCGCCCCCCGCTTCCAACGACGCTTCGGAACGTTCATCATCACCGATAGGAATGGCGGACCTTTCCACCCTCGACCTGAACCTGCTGCGCGTTTTCGACGCCGTGGCGCGCGAACGCCACGTCACGCGGGCGGCGCAGCGGCTGAACCTGTCCCAGCCCGCGGTGTCCAACGCGCTGTCGCGGCTGCGGGCGGCCTTGGGGGACGAATTGTTCCTCCGCCGGCCGGGTGGGGTGGAACCGACCGAGCTCGCGCGCGCCCTGGCCGGCCCGGTCGCCGAGGTGCTGGACCGGCTGCGTGACACGCTGGCCGTCCATGCGCCCTTCGACCCGGCGACGGCCGATCGGGTCTTCACCATCGCCCTTTCCGAATATGCAGAGGCCGTGCTGGCGCCACCGCTGCTGGAGAGCATGGCGCGGGAGGCACCAGGGTGCCTGCTGGCGATCCGCCATGCTGACCGCACCAACTGGCAGGATCTGCTGGAACGCGGGGAGGCCGAACTCGCCATCGGCGTATTGCCGGAACCGCCGGCGATCTTCACCCGCATCCGGTTGCTGCCGGAAGGCTTCATGACCCTGCTGCGCGCGGGCCACCCCCTCGCGACGGGCGTTATGACCGAGGAGCGGCTGATCACCTTCCCGCATCTGCTCCATTCGCCGAATGGGTCGCGCGACGGCGCCCTGGACGTCGCCCTGGCGACCCGGGGAAGAAAGCGGAGACTTGGCGCGGTGGTGGCGCATCTTTCGGCGGTGCCGGACATCCTCGCCCGCACCGACATGGTCATGACGCTGTCGTCGCGGCTGGCGTTGCGGATGGCCGAGGCGCACGGCCTGGTCGTTCGCGAATCCCCGGTCGAGATCCGCCACACGCGATTGTCGATGATCTTCCACCGCCGCCTGGAAAGCGATTCCGGTCACGCCTGGCTGCGACGGTTGATGCTGACCGTCGCGCGAGAGGTGCCGGCCGTGGAGGCCGGCGGCGCGCCACTCGGGGACGATGACTGACGCCGCAGGCCCGACTTCGCCGAAGCGATGCCGGGCCGTTGGCGACGTTGGTCAGTCTACGGCGCGGTCAATCGCCCGGCCCGCGCGCTCGACCGGCCCGCTCGGCGGATCAACCGCGTCACGCACGCCCTCGGCCGCACGATCGACACGCTCGCCGACGTTTTCGGCGGGGCCTTCATCGCAGGCCACCAGCGGCAGGGCCAGAAGAATGGCCGCGCAGGCGGCCCGGGCGATCGGGGACATGGTCACTCCATCAAAGGTTGCGCCACGAAAACGCCCGTGACGCCCGCGGAGTTTCACGCCGTCATGCAGCCCCACGCAGGGTCTCGACCGCATTTTGATGGTGTAGAGGAAATCGCACCGAGATGCGCGTGCCGGGGTCTCCGGTGATCTCCGCCGTGCCGCCCAGGTGGCTGGCGAAGCCCTCGATCAGGCGCATCCCAAGCCCTTCGGCATCGCCATCGGGCGAGGCATGGTCCAGCCCGATGCCGTCATCCTCGACCACGAGATGCGCGATGCCATCTTCGACGTGCAACGAAATGCAGATTTTGCCTTCCCGACCGTCGGGGAAGCCGTGGCGCATGGCATTGCTGACGGCTTCGGTCAGCAGCAGCGCCAGCGAAATCGCCTGGTCGGACCCCATCTCGACATCTTCGGCGTCGATTTCGATATCGACGCCCGATTCCGGTCCCGCGCCCAATGCGTCGCCCAACTGGTGGGAGAGTTCCTCAAGGAACGGGCGCAGGGAAATGCGCTCGAAGGTCTGGTGCAGGTACAGGTGCCGATGCAGGGTCGCCAGTGCCTGCACCCGGTCGCGCGCCACGGCGAACTCCGTCTTCGCCGACTGGCTGCGAAGCCGGTCGGCCTGGAGGTTCAGTAGCGACGCGACGACCTGAAGGTTGTTCTTCACCCGGTGGTGAATTTCCGCCATCAGCAGGTCGCGCTGGTGCAGCGCGCTGGTCAGCGCGGCCTCGCGTTCCTGCAGTGCCCCTGCCGCCGCGAGCAGCGCCCGGTCCAGTTCGCGAACCTCATAGGGGCCATTGGCATCCGGTGCGGCTTCGAGCGCGCGTCCGGGCGTCCAGTCATGCACACGCGCCGCCAGTCGCCGCAGCGGCCGCGACACGCCAAGCTCGACGCCGACCAGGATCGCGATGATGCAGGCAACGAGGAACAGGCTGAGCTCCAGAAGGCGCCGCGAGAAGGCCTGCCACGCCGCGGCCTCCGCCTGATCCATCGGGATGCCGGCCAGCAACCGCAAGCGAGGGTCGAGTTCTACGATCGACCAGGCGTACTTCGTGCCATCCCGGGCCGTGCCGAGGAGCGACATTTCCCGCGCGGCAACCATGCGCGCGAGTTCATCAGCGGGTGGCAGCGCATCGGCCAGGGCTGGACCCAGTGGCAGCATGGAGCCGTCAGCGTCGAGGAGCCAGACGTGCCCCTCGCCCTGGACGGGCACTGCCCGGTCGCCATGCAGGAAAAAATCAAGGAACAGGCTGCCGCCGACGATGGCCCTGATGGTCCCGTCGGGGTTGAGTATGGGCGCTGCTGCGGGAAGCACGGCCCGGCCGGAAACCACGCCAATGACAAACTCACCGACGACGAATTCCCGCCTCGCGCGGATTTCCCGCACATAATCCAGTTCGGAGAAATCACCGCCACGCGCGGTCGGCAGGCCGCTGCACGTGACGCCGGCGTTCGCGTCCAGGACCCAGAAATTGGAGTAGCGGTCCGGCGCCAATTCGCGCAAACGCGCCATGAGTTGGTCACAAGCCTCGGGAGATTCGTCAAGCAACCCGGGTCTGCGAGCGATGCCCGTGACCATTTCGCGAAGGTTATCGACGGCGGCGCCATGCCGAGCGGCGGCGACTTCCCGCAGGATACGCGCGTCGCGCAAGCCGTTCGCCCCGGCATTGCGAAAGGAGGACCACGCATTATTCACGGCAATGCCGGCAATCGGGATGGTCGCCGCGGCTACCAGGGCCAGCAATCTGCCGCGTACACCACCGAACACCTGGGCCCACATGCGGCGGGGCTTTGGCGGCTTGGCGCCGCCGAGCGTCACTTCTGCCGGTCCCGCTCAATCAAGCGAAGCAGTTCGGGCGGGATCGGTTCCCGCGCCACATCGTCGAACATTTGGTGCAGGCCGCGCCGAAGCCAGATGTCGAAAGCGGCGTCGGGAACGGCTCGCTTGGCGCCGCGACCACGCGCCGCGCCGGTCTTGCCGTTCACCTTGTCCTTCCTTTCCCCGTCAGGCTCGTCCATCACATCCCATGCCGCACCGCCGGCGCAGCCGTCCCGGCACGCCTTTCATTCCGCGGAACACTACGCGTGGTTGTGTCCACTGCGCCAGCGCCACGACGACGCTTGGGATTGCCGACCTGATCCGGTTCGCCGAGCAGCCGGGCTTCAAGCGTGCAACGGGCGCGGAAAACCCGGCACTTGGCGGTCCCGACGGCACAATTCATGGCTGCGGCGACTTCCTCATAGGACATGCCCTGCAAGGTCACCATCAGCAGGGCGGTGCGCTGGTCGGCCGGCAGCCGGGCCATTTCGGCCCGCAACTCGCCAAGGGCGAGGCTGTCTTCCTGGCTGGCCGGACGGGCGAAGGCTTCCGCCGGCGCGTCGTCCATATCCATGGTGTCGCGCTGGCGGCGACGATCCGAAATGAAGCGGTTGCGGAGGATTCGATACATCCAGGCACCGAAATTCGTACCCGGCGTGAAGCTCGCCTGGGCGGCCAGCGCGTTGGTGACCGCCGCCTGCACCAGATCATCGGCGTCAGAACGATTGCGCGTCAGGGACAGCGCCTGGACACGCAGCTTCGGCAGCAGCGCGACGAGCGCGTCGTGGAATGACAGGCCGCGGTCGCTCGCGACAGAAGCCTGGTCCGAGGTATCGAGGTCGGTGTTCATGCCAGACAAACGAACGGGGCGTGCGCGCGGTTGCATCGTTGAGTTGCAAAAAACGCAACTCGACCATGCGATTTTTGCATGCAACAATTGTGTCTGGAAGGTCGTTGTCGGGCCATGCGGTGGAGTGTGGCGACCAATGGTTGCCGAGCTTTAAATTCGAGCATCGTAGTCGCGAGCAAGCGTTGCTCGCGCACGCGACACGCGCGCCTTGACCGTCCCCTCCGGCACGCCGATCACAGCCGCCGCCTCGGCAACATCCAACTCCATGGCCGCCACGAGGATCAGGGCTTCCCGCTGGGTCGCGGGCAGTGCGGCAAGCGAAGCATCGAGGTCGTGCAGCGCATCACGCCCCGCCTGGGTGGCCGGCGCTTGGTCCAGCGGCCTGATGGTGGCCAGTCCGCGCTTCTCCACACCGTGTCGGCGCTGTTGGTCCAGGAACAGGTTCCGCAGAAGCCTGAAGGCCCAGGCCCGCAGATCGGTACCCGGGATCCACGCTTCCTGTCGTTCAAGCGCGCGAACCAGTGCATCCTGCACAAGGTCGTCCGCCCGCGTCACGTCGCGTGCCAAAAATCGTGCAAAAGCCCGCAACTGCGGTACCAGTGCCGCGAGGGCCTCGCGATATCCGTCGGCATCCTGTTTCATTCGCCGCTGCGGTGCGATGCATCCATTGGTTCGACCATAAGCCTGTTCCAGAAGGTGCCAAGATGAACGCGATCAATCAGTCGGAGTTGCTGCGCGCGCTTCCCTATGCGCGGCGCTACGCCCGCGCATTGACCGGCGCGCGGGACACCGGCGATGCCCTGGTGGGCGCAGCGCTGTCAGCGCCGCTGCCCGACGTGCCGGCTCGGCTTGCCCTGTACGCCGCGGTTGCCCGTGCGGTTCCGGCGGAAAAGTCCAATGGCGGCCCGGATGCGTTGCAGCGCAATCTGCTGTTGCTGACGGCGCTTGAGGATCTCAGCCTCGAAGATGCCGCGGTGATCCTCGACATAGACCATGCCGAGGCGAAGCGCGAATTCGAGGCCGGGCGCGCCGCGTTGCGCGCCACGGCCGCCACCGACATCCTGGTGATCGAGGACGAGCCGATCATCGCGCTCGACCTCAAGCGCCTGGTGGAGACCTGCGGTCACCGGGTCGTGGGCATCGCATCGAGCGAAGCCGCCGCGATCCGCCTGGCAGCGGAAAAGAACCCGGGCCTGATCCTCGCCGACATCAATCTGGGCCGCGGCGGGGATGGTTCCAATGCGGTTGCGCGCATCCAGCAGACGATGACGGTGCCGGTCATCTTCGTCACCGCCTATCCTGAACGCCTGCTGACTGCGGAAGGCATCGAGCCGGCCTTCGTCATCAGCAAGCCATTCGAGCCTCTCGCGCTCGCGATCGCAACGTACCAGGCAGTGAGCGGCGGCCGGGTGCCAGAGGTTTAGGTCCGCCGTTTTGGACCCAGCCCATCACGGTGCGGCGAGGGGGCAACCCCGCCCCGTCCTCCGCGTTCTCCTCCCAAGGCCGCCATGTCGGCAGCCAAGAAAAAGGAGCACGCAATGAACAGCGATACCATTGCCGGGAATTGGAAGCAGCTGACCGGGAAGGTCAAGGAGAAGTGGGGCAAGCTCACCGACGACGACATGACCGTCATCGAGGGCAAGCGCGAGCAGCTCGTTGGCCGTGTTCAGGAACGCTACGGCATCGCCAAGGACAAGGCCGAAGCCGAGGTGAATGAATGGGAGCGCAGCCTCTGATTTGAGGTCGCCTTCTATGGACGGAATCGATTGCCGCCGGGAAACCCCGGCGGCTTTCTGTTTTGAAGTGCAACTGATCACCGACGCGCAGCGTTGACATCGCCACGGACCCAACGGAGAACGACTATGCTGTACTGGACCTTGATCTTCCTGGTCGTGGCCATCGTGGCCGGCGTGCTTGGATTCGGGGGCGTGGCCTCGGCTGCGAGCGGCATCGCGAAGATCCTTTTCATCATTTTCCTTGTGCTTTTCATCGTGTCGCTGATAGCCGGCCGAAGCTTCGCAGGCTGAACTCCTCCTCGTAACGAAACGGCAGCGCGCCTCAGCCGGGGCGCGCGTGCGGCCGCCCGCATTCCGGCTTGATCAAGTGGTGATGCATGGCCGACGAGCCCAACCTCGAGGTTACGGCTGGCAAGCCGGGAACGTCGGACCTGCGTGGCTTCTGGCGTTGGATCAAGGCGTGGTTGGTCGCGCCGGACCGGGGCAAGGCACGCTGGCTCATCGCCGGCGTGATCGCCATGACGCTGGCGCAGGTCGCCGTGCAGATCCGCTTCAACACCTGGAACCGTGACTTCTTCGATGCGCTCGACAAGCGCAACGCCGACGCATTCCAGTACCAGATCATGGTGTTTCTGGTCCTCGCAGCGCTGTCGATGGCGGCGGCGGTGTACCAGCTCTACCTCAAGCAGCTTCTGCAGCTCGCCTGGCGGGAATGGCTGACGCGGCGCCTGACGGAAGCCTGGCTCCATGACAGCCGCCAGTATCAGTTGGAAGCCGGCGCCGCGGAAGCGGACAATCCCGACCAGCGGATTTCCGAGGATGTGCGCATCGCCGCAGATCTCTCGATCGACTTCCTTCTCGGCATCCTGGTGTCGGTCAGCATGCTGGTCGCCTTTGTCGGCATCCTGTGGTCGCTGTCCGGGCCGCTCGACATCGTGCTCGGGGGCATGGATTTCCACATCCCTGGCTACATGGTCTGGGCTGCCATCCTGTATGCCGGTATCGGGTCGGGGCTGACCTGGCTGGTCGGCCGACCCATGGTCCGCATCCAGGTCCAACGCACCACTGCCGAGGCCGATTTCCGCTTCGGCCTGACCCGTGCGCGCGAAAGCGGCGAGAGCATCGCCCTGATCCGCGGCGAGGCCGACGAACGGCGCGGCATTGACCGGCTGTTCGGCGAAGTGCGCGGCGCCTGGCGCGCCCTGATGCGCAGCCAGCGCAACCTGATGTGGCTTACCAGCGCCTATGGTACGCTGGCGATGATCTTCCCCACGGTGGTTGCATCACCGGCCTATTTCGCCGGCGCGATGTCGCTCGGCGTGCTGATGCAGGTGGGCGCGGCCTTCGGCCAGGTTCAGGCGGCGCTGAACTGGTTCGTCGATCGCTTTCCCAATATCGCCGAATGGCGCAGCGCCGTGTCCCGCCTCGTGGCGTTTCAGGATGCGCTCGACGATCTTGAAGCCCTGGCGGCCGATCCGTCCCAGCCGACCATCGTGATCGAGGAGATTGCCCAGGGCGAGGCAGAGCGCCTCGAACTCGATGACCTGCAGATCGCTTTCTCGGACGGGACCACCGTGATCTCTGGCGCCTCCGCCGTGATCGAACCGGGTGAACGCGTGCTGATCAAAGGCGAATCAGGCACCGGCAAATCGACGCTGTTCCGCGCGATCGGCGGGCTTTGGCCCTGGGGAGGTGGGCGGATCGTGACACCGCCACGCGACGGCATGGCGTTTCTGCCGCAGCGGCCCTACATCCCGCTCGGCACGCTGTCCGTCGCCCTGTCCTATCCCGCGCCGGCGGAATCCTTCCCGGAGGCGGAGCAGGTCGAGGCCCTGGAAGTCGTCGGGCTCGGCCATCTCGGCGAAAGGCTGGCCGAAGATCACCGCTGGGATCGCGTCCTGTCGCTCGGCGAGCAGCAGCGCCTCGCCTTCGCGCGGCTGTTGTTGCAGAAGCCCCGTTGGATCTTCCTGGACGAAGCGACCGCCGCGCTCGACGAACCGAACCAGGACGCGATGATGACGCTGCTGACCGAGTCACTGCCAGATTCAGCCATCGTCTCGATTGGTCATCGGCCCGGCCTCGACGCATTCCACTCCCGCACACTGACGCTGGAAAAGCGCGAAGGCGGCGCGCGCTTCCGTCGGGCTGTGCCGCGTGTGGTCAGCGAAAGGACGAAGCGGCGGCGCGCGCGGTTCGTGGGTGGGGTGCGGGTTCCGACGTGATGCTGGCCGGGAAGAAGCCTTGCTCCTCCCCGCGACCAAATGTCTCGGCGCGAAAGACGCCATCGGCAGGGGCGGTGAAACCGAATACCATGCCAGCCGGCCCTGGCGGACATGCCCAGGCCGACCCTGGGATCCTTAGCCGAGACGATGCCGATGACCGATACCTTCGACCACGTCATCATCGGCGCGGGCACCGCGGGCTGCGTGCTGGCCAATCGGCTGTCCGCGAATGGCGCGACGGTCGCCGTCATTGAAGCCGGCGGCAAGGATCGCCACCCCTACATCCACATTCCCGCCGGCTATGCCCGCATCCTCGACCACGCGAAACTGACCTGGGGCTTTCGTACGGAACCCGATGCCGCCACGGGAAACCGCGCGCTTGATTATCCGCGCGGGCGCGTATGGGGCGGGTCATCCTCCATCAATGGGCTGGGCCATGTGCGCGGCGACCCGTCGGACTACGATCTGTGGGCGCAGAAGGGCTGCACGGGCTGGGGGTGGGATGACCTGCTGCCGTATTTCCAGCGACACGAATCCTTCGCCGGTGGTGGCGAAGGCCGCGGCACATCCGGTCCACAGCCGATCGAACATCTCGCCGAACGCCCGGAACTGCTCGACCAATTCGCCGCCGCGGCCGAGGCGATCGGGCTGCCCGTCAACGCCGACATGAACGGACCGCGGCGGGAGGGCTTCGCCACCTTCCAGCAGACGCGGCGCGGCAAGCGGCGCATCTCGGCCGCGCGCGCCTACCTGGTCCCGGCTCTGTCCCGCCCGAACCTGACGGTGATCGACAATGCTCTGGCCCTGCGCATCGTGGTCGAGGATGGCCGCGCGACCGGTGTCGCGATCCGTCGTGGCGGGCAGGACCGCATCATCCGCGCCCGCTTCGGCGTGGTGCTGTCCGCCGGGGCGATCGGTTCGCCGCATCTGCTGATGCGGTCGGGCATTGGCCCGGCGGCGCATCTGGCGGAACACGGCATCGCGCCGCTGCTCGACGCACCGGGCGTGGGGCGAAACCTGCAGGATCACTACATCGTCCGGCTGACCTTCCGGCTGACCGATCATCGCTGGTCGGCCAATCGGCGAATCGTCTGGCCACGCCTGGGGCTGGAAGTGCTCCGCTGGCTGACCACAGGCAAGGGCGTGCTGACCTGGTCGCCGGGGATGATGTCGCTGTTCGCGCGGACCGAAGCGGGGCTCGACGCTCCCGATATCCAGATCAATGGCGGTCCGATCTCCTGGCAGGATGGCCGTATCGGCGTGCCGGAGGACCAACCCGGCTTCACCCTGGGCGTCTGGCAATGCCGGCCCCATAGCCGCGGGTCGGTCACGCTGACGTCGCCGCGCGCGGAGGACGCGCCCGTCATTGCCCCACGGTTCCTCACGGAACGCGCCGACGAGGCCTGCGTCGTGCGCGGGATGCGCCTCGCCCGCCGCTGGATGGCGGCGGCACCGCTGCACGGCATCGTCGCGGAGGAGGTCCGCCCCGGGCCGCAGGCCGAAAGCGATGACGCGCTGCTTGCCGTGGCGAAGGCGACCGGCGGGACGGTCTAACACCCATCCTGCACGGTGCGGATGGGCGCCGATGCGACCGCACCGCTGGATGCGCGGCTGCGCCTGCGCGGGATCGACGGGCTGCGTGTGGTCGATGCTTCGATCTTCCCGGACATCCCAGTCTGCAACATCAACGCGACGGTGCTGTCGGTGGCCGAGAAGGCCGCCGACCTGATCGCCGCGGATATGCGCGGTTAGAGCAGATGGCGTTTGGCTGGCCTCAGTCAGGCGCGTGAAGATGCTCGCTCAAACAAAGGCATAGAGCGTTTTGCGCCAGTACGGTCTGGCGCAAAACGCTGTAGCGCGCCCCGGTCAGCCCTCCGGCGCGAAGTTCATCGCCACGCCATTGATGCAGTAGCGCAGCCCGGACGGGGGCGGCCCGTCATCGAACACATGGCCGAGATGGCTGCCGCAGGTCGCGCAATGGACCTCGACGCGCACCATGCCGTGGCTGCGGTCGGTGGTGGTCTCGACCGCGCCGGGCAGCGGGTCGTCGAAGCTCGGCCAGCCGGTGCCGCTCTCGAACTTGCGGCCGGACCGGAACAGCGGCGTGTCGCAGCCGACGCAGGTGAAGACGCCCGCGCGCTTCTCCAGCAGCAGCGCGCAGCTGCCCGGGCGCTCGGTGCCATGGTCGCGCATCACGCGATACTGTTCCGGCGTCAGCAGCCGGCGCCATTCCGCGTCGCTGTGCGTGACGGCGTAGGTCTTCTCGGTCGTCGTCATTCTCATCTCCATCCGGCTGGCTGTGGCACGGGCGGCGGCATCCCGCTGATGCCGCATGATATGTGGCCTGGCGCCCTCCGCGGCCAGGGGGGGTGCGACCCAGGCGCGCACGCGTTTGAGACGTCGCGCTCCGACCGTGCTATAGGCTCCGCGATGCCCCGTGCCGTCGCGCCGCGGGTGCGGCGCACCCCCGTGGCCGCCTCCGCCCGACCCGCACCCCCCGCCCGAACGCGACGCCGCCTGGCGCCGCGCCTGTTGCGCTGGTCGCTGTTCGTGATCGTCTGGGGCCTCGTTGCCGGCTTCGTCGGACTGGTGTTCTTCGCCTGGGACCTGCCGCGGCCGGAGGATGCGCTCGGCACCACGCGCCGCCCGTCCGTCACCATGGTGGCCGCCGACGGTGCGCTGTTGTCGACCAGTGGGGACCTGTATGGTGAAACGGTGCGGCTGCGCGACCTGCCCGTCCATGTCCCGGCGGCCTTCATTGCCATCGAGGATCGCCGCTTCTACGACCATATGGGACTCGATCTGATCGGGCTGATCCGCGCGATGGTGGTCAACGCCACCGCCGGGCGCGTGGTGCAGGGCGGTTCGACCCTGTCGCAGCAATTGGCGAAGAACCTGTTCCTCACGCCCGAACGCAGCCTGCGGCGCAAGGTGCAGGAAGCGCTGCTCGCGCTGTGGCTGGAACAGCGCTTCACAAAGGATGAGCTGCTGACGATCTATCTCAACCGCGTCTATCTCGGCGCCGGCACGTTCGGCATCGATGCGGCGGCGCGGCTGTATTTCGGCGTCCCCGCCCGGCGGCTGACGCCCGGCCAGGCGGCGGTCCTCGCCGGGCTGCCAAAGGCGCCGTCGCGGTACAATCCGCGGGTCAACCCGACCGCCGCGGTGGACCGCGCGATCGAGGTTCTCGGTGCGATGGTGGAGACCGGCGCCCTGCCGCCCGCCGCCGCCATGGCCGAGGCCGAGCGCCTTTACTTCCCCCCCGTCCCATCGCGGGACGCCGGCTGGTTCGCCGACTGGGTGCGTGACGGCATCGGCGACCGCGCGCCCCCGACCTCGGACCTGCTGTTGCGCACGACCCTGGATTCCCGTCTGCAGGCGGCGGTGGAAGCGCGGCTCGAAGCGCTTCTGTCCGCACAGGGTCGCGCTGCCGGCGTGGCCCAGGGCGCGGTGGTGGCGATCGACGCCGGCACGGGCGCCGTTCGTGCCATGGCGGGCGGCCGCGACTACCGCGCCAGCCCCTTCAATCGCGCCACCCAGGCGCGGCGCCAGCCGGGATCGGCGTTCAAGCCCTTCGTGTATCTTGCCGCCATCGAAGCCGGCGCGCGGCCGGAGGATGCCGTCTCCGACGCACCGATCACCCTCGGCGGCTGGTCGCCGGGCAATGGCAATTGGCGCATGCGGGGCGAGATCACGATCGAGGATGCCTTCGCCCATTCGGTGAACACCGCGGCCGTGCGCGTCATGCAGCGGGGCGGAGGTTCGCGCGCGGTGGGTGCGGTGGCGCAGCGGCTGGGTCTGCCGGGGCCGTTCCCGCGCGATGCGTCCATCGCGCTCGGCACGGCGGAGGTCACGCTGCTGGACCTGGTTGCGGCCTATGCGCCTTTCGCCAATGGTGGGCGGCGCATCGCGCCCTTCGGCATCGCGGAGGTGCGCGCCGAGGGGCGGCCGATCGCCTGGCTGCAACGCGCGCCCGCACAGGTCATCACCAGCGATGCCGCCGAGGCGATGCGGCGCATGATGGCCGCCACGGTATCGCGCGGCACCGGCCGTGCCGCCGCCGTGGCGGGCATCGCCGTCGCGGGCAAGACGGGAACCACGCAGGACAATCGCGATGCCTGGTTCATCGGCATCGCCGGAGGGTTGGTCATGGGCATCTGGCTCGGCAATGACGATGCGACCCCGATGGACGGGGTGGCAGGAGGTGGGCTGCCGGCACGGCTGTTCCGCGATATCCTCGGCAGCGTCCGCGGGCGGACGGGCTGATGACGGACCCAAGCGACCTGCTCACCGACTTCGCGCGGCCGGTGCGGCATGAGGTGAACAACCTGCTTGCCGCGGTGTCCGGCACAGCGGAACTGATGCGCCGGTCATCCAGCAGCACCGAGCGCGACATCCAGCGTGCGGAGCGGCTGCTCGACGCCTCGGCGCGGCTGCAGACGCTGTTGCACGCCTACCTTGCGCTCGGCGCGCCGCCGCCGGCCGGCACGGCGCCGGCCACGGCACTCATGGCCATGGTTCCGCTGGCCAGGCTCCTGCTTGGCCCCGGGCGGGATGTCGAGGCGGTGGCGGAGGACGGGCTGCCCGAGCTGGCGATGACACCCCAGGCGCTGCAGGCGGCGATATTGGGGCTTGCGCGGGATGCCGCCGCGCTGGCCCCGCCCCAGGCCGGGTTGCGGCTGACCTTGGCCGCCGCGCCCGGCGGCGCCGTGGGCACCGCGCGCGCGGGGCCCGGCGCCGAATGGCCCCCACCGGGCTTCCTGCCAGCGGCGGCAGCGGGATGGGGCCATCGCCGAGCGTG
>JALHQB010000068.1 GCA_022842185.1 Acetobacteraceae bacterium | reverse complement strand
GAGATCGTCGCCCGCGGCTTCGGCGAGACGAACCTGCTGGTTCCGACCCCGGACAACACCCGCGAGCCGCAGAACCGCCGCGTGGAAATCATCCTGCGCTGATCCATCCGATCATCGTCGGGTTACGGGAAAGGGCGCCGCAGGGCGCCCTTTCTGCGTTCAGGGTCGTGGCAGCGTCCCAAGGCCGGTGGCACGCACCGCATCACCGAGTCGTAGCACCGCACCGATGATGTGACCGGCGGCGCGGAACGCCTCCGCCCGCGCCAACCCGGCCGTGAGCGCGTGCGCAACGTCTGCTGCGGATAGAGGACCGACAGCGGTGGTCACCATCCGCGCGCCCAGATCGCTGTCCGGGTCCAGCGTCGAAGCGGGCGCGCGCCGGATCGCCGCGCTGTCGCAATCCACCGCATTGGCGACCAGCGTAGCCGCTGCATCGGCCGTAGCGGCATCGCGTGCCAACACGGTTACCGCATCGGCGATTCCCATCGAAAACGACCGGCCGTGGCGCCCGGACGTCGCCACCCCGCCAATCCCGGACCCCGCGGTGATTTGCAACGAACCACCCAGCGCGAGCCGTGCCGGATCGGCGGCAAGGCCGATGGCAAGCGCCTCACCAGGCATGACATGCACCGCGATGTCGCCGCCGTCATTCACATAGGCGCGCGTGAGTGGGGCGGTGGCGCGCATCTCGGCCAACACCGCATCCGCCACCGCCCCGGCCACCGCGGCCATCGGCGTCAGGAAGATGGGCGCAAAGGGCAGGCAGGCCGCGACCATGCGCTGGGCGACAGGGCCCGTGACGCGCGGCGCCTCGGCCATGGGTCGCCGCAGCGCGGGAATCTCCGCGGCCAGCCCTGGCAGGATCGAAGGAAACAGCGCGACGGCAGCGGCCTCGGCGGCATGAATGGCATCTGCCGCGCCCCAGACACGCAGCACGACGTCGATCGGCCCATGCGAGAGGTGCAGGCGGTCGCCGGTGAGACGCTGGACAGTCGGCCGGTCCATCGGGTGTCAGGGCGCGCCGGCGGTGAACAGATGCGCGTCAATCATCCCGTGCGGGTGATCCCCGTCAGCGCGCGTAAGGCCAAGGATTCCCTGGATGCCAGGTCTCAACCCGCAGATCCTCCCCCAACTCCTCCAGCAAATCCTCGACGGCCACGATCTCCTGCCCATGCCCGCCCATCCGTTCAAACAAGGCGCGGGGCAGGGTGAATTCGATCGGCGCGACAATGGCGGGTGTCGGCACATGGCCAAAGGACCCCTTCGGCATGCGCAGCACATCCACCATGACTGTGATCCCGCCACCCGGCCACAGATAGACCGGCGCGCCACCCATGGTGACCTTGGTCTCCCCGCGCGCCACCGACTGCGTGAGCAGCACGGGGTTCTGCGTGACGCCGGCGCGCAGTGATCCGCCGGCACCAGCGACGAACGTCACGGAGCACAAGGACGGCTCGCAATTTTCCCCGATGCGATCCACCACGGCTCGCACCGCGTCGGGCATCTCCGCCGGTACGGGGGACAGCGATTCATCGAGTACGCAGTACAGCGAGTCCTCGCCCGTCGTGCTGGTCAGCAACAGGCGCAGGCCGGGCCAGGCGGTCTTCGGGTCGATCTTCTCGATGATAGCGAGAGGATCGGTGATGTCCGTCCCGCCCCAGCCCAGGCCAGGCTGCGCCACCTGGAAGTACCGCCCCGGCGTCGAGCGCCTCCCGCGCACGCGAATGCCCGCGGCCGGCATGTTCAGGACCTTGCCAGCCTGGTGTTCGCTCAGCACACCGGTGATGTGGTCATCCACCACAATCACCTCATCCACCTCATGCAGCCATTGCTGCGCGAAGATGCCGACGGTCGCACTGCCGCAGCCCACGCGCATGCGGCGCTCGGGCGCGCCATCCACGATCGGCGCGGCGCCGGCCTGCACGATGACAGTGTGACCGCCGTCGATTGTCATCTCGACGGCGCCGGCGCCGCAGAGTTGCAGCAGCGTGTCGCAGGTGATCACACCTTCCTTCTTCGATCCGCCGGTCAGGTGGCGCACGCCACCGATCGACAGCATCTGCGATCCGTATTCGGCGGTGGTGACGTGGCCCACCTGTTCGCCCTTCACGCGGACCGGTGCGGCTTCCGGGCCGAGGTGGCGGTCGGTGTCGATCTTCACCTTCACGCCGCAGTAGCTGAACATGCCTTCGGTGACGACGGTGACCGTGTCCACGCCATCATGCACCGCGCCGACGATGAACGGTGCGGGCTTGTAGTCCGGATAGGTCGTCCCCGCACCGACGCCGGTGACGAAGGCGCGCGAGGGATCAAGCATCGCGCCGTCCCACTCCGCCTGCGCGAAGGCGACGAGCGGGCGGTTGCCTTCGATGGCCTGGACGAGGGCGAGCGCCGGATCGGTGCGCACCAGCACGCCATCCTGGTTGGCATAGCGCGAGCAGGCGCCGGCGCGCCCCGGCCGGATGCGGCACAGCACCGGACATGCATCGCAGCGGATGATGCCGTCCCCCTCGGACGCGCCGAACTTGGCACTGCGGGCGGCGCGAAACGTCATGGAGGTGCCCCGACGGGCCGGAGGGCGCTTGCCCGGTCATCCTCGCCGTCAGCCAAGACTGAAGCCGCCGTGCCGCGCAACGATGAAGTGCCGGCGATATCCACGTCACCGGATGCGGTCAGCACAACGCCCCACAGTGCGGCCACCTGCGCGGGGTCGTAGTAGCCGCGCCGGACGTCACGGGCGACCAGCGCCGGTTCCCGCGCGAAGGGATCCCCATACCCGCCACCACCGGGCGTCATCACCTCCACCCGGTCGCCGGGAGACAGCGCGATGCTCTGGTCCTTGGACAGGTGCAGCGGAATTGTCGTGGTGTCGCCACGGTGGATGCGGACGACATTCGGTGCGCCGTCGCCCCCGCCGAGCACGCCGGGCGGGCCGAAACGGCCGTGATCCATCACGAAGGACGCGCGCGCCTCGCCGCGCAGCAGTTCCACCTCATAATGCACGCCGAACCCTCCACGATGGGCGCCCGCGCCGCCCGAACCCTCCCGCAGCGCGAAACGGCGGAAAAGCACAGGGTAATACTGCTCCATGACCTCGACCGGCGCAGTTTTGCTGATGCCGATGGTCGAACAACCATTGGACAGTCCGTCCTCCCGCAGGTTGCCGCCATATCCGCCGCCGGTGATCTGGTACATCACGTAGCTGCTGCCTCGCGCAGGGTCGGTTCCGCCAAGCGCGAAATTGCCTGAAGTGCCTGCCGGTGCGGCGGTCACCTCATCGGGCAGCGCCTGCACCAGGCACAGGAAGACGGCTTCCGCGATGCGCTGGCTGACCTCCGCCGCGCAGCCGGACACCGGGCGGGGGTAGCGGGCATCGAGGAAGGTCCCCTCGGGCCGGATGATATCCAGCGGCGCGAAGGTCCCCGCGTTGATGGGCACATCGGGGAAGATGTGCTTCACGCCCAGGCAGACCGCCGAGAAGGTCGTCGCCCAGACCGAGTTCATCGGCCCCGCGCAGGGCTTCGATGATCCGCTGAAGTCGAAGGACAGCGTGTCGCCGCGGCGCGTCACGGCAAGGGCGATGCGTAGCGGTTCATTCACGACGCCGTCGGAATCCACGAACGCCTCAGCGCGCCAGGTCGCTTCGGGCATGCGGCGGATTTCGGCGCGCATGCGCTCGGCGGCGCGTTCGCGGATCAGCGCGATGGCCTCGCGCAACGTCGCCACGCCATAACGCGTGACGATCTCAGCCAAGCGCTTCTCCCCCACCAGCAATGCGGCCGCCTGCGCCTTGATGTCGCCAATGCGCTGGTCGGCAACGCGGATGTTGGACTGAATGATGGACAGGATCTCGCAATCCATCTCGCCGCGCTTGAACAGCTTTACCGGCGGCAGGCGCAGGCCTTCCTGCTCGACCTCGGTGGCATGGGCGCTGAACCCGCCCGGCACCATGCCGCCCGTATCGGGCCAATGGCCGGTGTTCTGCAGCCAGCAGAACAGTGCACCATCGACGAAGAAGGGCCGGGCGAAGCGCACATCCATCAGATGCGTGCCGCCAAGGTACGGGTCGTTGACGATGTAGATGTCGCCCGGTTCCGGGGGCGCGACCGCACCTTCCGAAATCAGCCGGATGATATGCCCGGCCGAATGCTGCATGGCGCCGACGAAGACCGGCAGCCCGCCTTCGCCCTGCGCGATCAGCGCGCCATCCTCGGCAGCATAGATTCCGTCCGATCGGTCGTCAGCTTCGGCGATCACCGGCGAGAAGGCGGAGCGGGAGAAGGCCAGGTCCATCTCATTACAGACCTGCGTCAGGCTGGCGGAGATGACCGCGAGGGTGAGGGGGTCCATCAGGAAGCAAGGTCGGGGGAGATGAACTCCCCCGAACCCCCTCCTTTTTCTGTCGATTGGTGCAGGCCCCGGACGTCATTTCCCAATTGCCAAAGAACGGAGGGGGATTCGGGGGAGGTGTTCCTCCCCCGCCTTTCTTCTCTCATGCCCGCACCCTCAGATTGCCGAGCGAATCCACCACGGCCGCGCATCCGGGCTCCAGGATGATCGTCGCATCCGCCTGCTGCAGCACCGCCGGCCCGGTAACCCGCGCGCCCTGGGCAAGGGCTTCGCGCCGCCAGACGGACGCCTCATGCCAGGCGCCATCCGCATAGAGCCTCCGCGTACCCAGCCGCGGATCTCCATCGGCACCGGCGGCGAGCGCCCGCAGGTCGAAGGCCGGGCGGCGACCGATGACGCTGGTTGCCAGGTTGACCAGCACCGCCCGGATCTCCGGCAATCGCACCTGGAACCGGGCAAAATAAGCGGCTTCGAATGCCGCCTGAACCTCCGCGCGCGACGGGGTGGCCGCAGCGAGTGCGACGCGGATCAGATGCGTCTGGCCGCGGAACTGCATCTCGGCGACGCGCTGCACCTCGATGCGCTCGACCTCGGCGCCGCCTGCCGCGACAGCGGTGCGCCCGCGTGATTCCTGCGCGGCCAGCACCTCGGCGATCTCGGCTTCCGCAATGTCATCCAACCCGCGATTGAGCGTGTTCACCGCATCCTGGCGCAGATCCGCGACCAGGCAGCCCAGCGCATTCGTCAGCCCGGGGCGGAAGGGGACAAAGACCTCGGGGATGCCGATCTCGCGTGCCAACGCCACCGCATGCAGCGGCCCAGCACCGCCGAAGGCGAACAGCGCGAAATCGCGCGGATCGTGGCCTCGCGACAGCGAGACCATGCGGATTGCGCCCGCCATCAGGACATTGGCGAGCCTGATCACGGCTTCCGCCGCCTGTTCAGGCGCCATGCCGAGTGGATCGCCGATGACGCGCGCGAAGGCCTCTCGCACTTCATCGACCGATACGCGCCGCCCGGTCGCCAGCAGCGCATCCGGATCGAGCCGTCCCAGCAGCAGGTTCGCATCGGTGACGGTCGGCCGCGTGCCGCCGCGCCCGTAGCAGATCGGACCCGGCATCGACCCCGCGCTTTCCGGCCCGACGCGCAGCATGCCGCCGCGATCGATCCATGCGATCGACCCGCCGCCGGCGCCCACCGTGCGCACATCGACCATCGGCAGATGGATCGGCAAGCCATAGGCGATGGACAGTTCAGCCGAAACTTCCGGCACGCCGCCGGCGATCAGCGCGACGTCGGTGGATGTGCCGCCCATGTCGCAGGTGATGGCATTGCGCACGCCCGATTGTGCAAGTGTCGCCGCCGCCGCCATGACGCCTGATGCAGGACCGGACATCACGGTCTTGGCCGCTTCCGCCGCGACGGCGCGGGCCGGCACGGTGCCGCCATTGCCGTTCATCACCAACAGGTCGCGCGCATGGCCCGCTTCCGCCAGGCGGTCCTGAAGATGGCGGATATAGCGATCCAGGACGGGCTGCACCGCCGCATTCACCGATGCGGTCGTGCCGCGCTCGTATTCGCGGAACTCCGACAGCAACGCGTGGCCGAGCGTGACGTAGCCATTCGGCCAGATCGCCTGCGCGATCTCCCCCGCCCGGCGTTCATGGGCCGGGTTGGCATAGGCGTGCAGGAAATGGATGACCAGCGCCTCGCAGCCCTCGGCCAGCAGCGCGCGGACTTCGTGCTCGACGGCGGACTCGTCCAATGGCGTGACGACGCTGCCCCGCGCGTCAATGCGTTCGGCCACTTCGCGCCGCAGCTCGCGCGGAATCAACGGCTCGAAGGACCCCGTCATGCCATAGGCGCGCGGGCGCGTGCGGCGGCCCAGTTCCAGCACGTCGCGGAAGCCTTCCGTGGTGATCAGCCCGACCTTCGCCAATTTGCGTTCCAGCACCGCATTCGTCGTCGCGGTGGTGCCGTGGACAATGAGGTCGAGTGCCGCGGGCGTGGTGCCAGCGGCCTCGATTGCGGCGAGCACCCCGCCCGCCTGGTTGGCGCTGGTCGTCGGCACCTTCGCGATGCGGATCGACCCATCCGCATCCTGCATCACCAAATCCGTGAAGGTGCCGCCCACATCGATGCCGGCGATCCGTCGGGCCATGCGCGTCACACCGTCAGATAGGCGCGGCGGATATCCTCATCCGCCTCGAGTGTCGCGATGGGACCTTCCCAGCGCACGCGACCCTTCTCGAGGATCACCGCACGGTCGGCGACGGTGGCGGCGAAGTCGAGATTCTGTTCCGACACCAACACGGCGATGCCTTCGTCCTTCATGCGCAGCACCGCCTCGGCCATCTGCTCCACGATTACCGGCGCAAGGCCCTCGGACGGTTCGTCGAGCAGCACGGCTTCCGGATTGCCCATCAGCGTCCGCGCGATGGTCAGCATCTGCTGCTCGCCGCCCGACATCGCACCCGCGCGGCGGTTCCGCATCTCCGCGAGGTTCGGGAAGACCTCGAACAGCCGCTCGGGTGTCCAGGCGGGATGGCCTGGCGATGCGGCGCGGCGGCCGACCGCCAAATTCTCCATCACCGTCAGGTCGGTGAAGACACGTCGATCCTCGGGCACATAGCCGAGGCCGAGCCGCGCGATGCGATAGGACGCGACCCCCGCGATGTCCTGTCCCGCGAAGCGTACCGATCCGGCGCGCGGCGTCAGTAACCCCATGATGGCCTTCAGCGTGGTGGATTTGCCGGCGCCATTGCGGCCCATCAGCGCGGCGACCTCGCCCCGTGCGAGTGTCAGGTCGACGCCGAACAGCACCTCCGCCGGACCATAACCGGCGCGCAGGCCCATGACGTCCAGGACCGTATCAGCCATGCGTGGTTCTCCGCGCCCGGCCTGCCGCGCGTGTGCCCGAATGGCCGAGATAGACGCGCTGCACCTCCGGGTCCGCGCGCACCTGCTCGGGGCTGCCGCGGGCGATGATCTCGCCGCGCACCAGCACCAGGATGCGGTCGGCATGGGCGAAGACGGCGTCCATGTCGTGTTCGGTGAACAGCACGCCGATCCGTTCGGATCGCGCGATGCCGGCCACCAGCGCCATCAGCGCGGCGCGTTCGAACGGCGCCATGCCGGCGGTCGGTTCATCCATCAGCAGCAGGCGCGGTGCGGCGGCCAGCGCGATGGCGAGTTCCACGCGCTTCACATCGCCATAGGCGAGTTCGCCGATCGGCCGGCCGGCCTGCGCCGCCATGCCGACCCGGCCGAGCAGCGCCAGCGCCGCGTCCCGGTGCATCGCCGCGGCATCCGGCAGCAACTGCCGCGTCTGCCCGTGATGGGCCAGCAGCGCCATCTGCACATTGCCCAGCACGGAGAAGGACAGGAAGGTCTGCGCCACCTGGAAGGTGCGGCCCACGCCGATGCGGCACAGCGCGCGCGACGGCAGGCCGGTCACATCCTTCCCCGCCAGCGTCACCGACCCGCCATCGGGGCGAAGCTGTCCGCCCACCATGTTGAAGGTCGTCGATTTTCCCGCGCCATTCGGGCCGATGATGGCGAGCATCTCGCCTTCCTCCAGCGCGAAACTCACGCTTTTGGCGGCGAGTACGCCGCCGAAGCGCTTGGTCAGGCCCTCGACCGCCAGCAGCGTCATGCCGGCCGTCGCCGCAGGGATGCGAAGGCGCCCGCCAGGCCGCGCGGAAACACCAGCACCATGCCGATGATCGACAGGCCAAGAAACAGACGCCAATGGTCGGTCAGGGGCAGGAAGAAATCCTTCAGCGCGTGAAAGGCGGCGGCACCCGCCACCGGCCCCAGCACCGACTGGATGCCGCCAAGCAAGATCATCGACAGGAAATCGACACTCATCGGAATGCCGAGCAGCGTCGGGTCGATCGACCCCTTCGAGAATGCGTAAAGCCCTCCGGCCAGCCCCGCGGCCGCCCCCGCCAGCGTGAAGCCGAGCCAGCGATGCATCCGCACATCGACGCCAATCGCATCCGCCCGTTGCGCGGAATCCCGCGCCGCGCGCAGCGTCGCGCCGAAGGGTGCGTGGATGACGCGGCGCAGGAAGACAATGGCCGCCAGTGTCACGACGGCGGTGAGGTAGTGATAGACCTCCCGCGATGCCGCCCAGCGTGATGGCCAGACACCGACCAGCCCATTGTCGCCGCCCGTCACCTCGACCCATTGGAAGACCACGGCATAGGCGATCTGCGCGAAGGCCAGCGTCAGCATCGCCAAGTAGATGCCCGAGAGCCGCACGACGAAGAAGCCGAACAAAGCGGCGGCCGCCCCGCCGGCGATGGGTGCCGCGATCAATGCGGGTTCCATCGGCATGCCGGCCTTCACGACCAGCAACCCGGCACCATAGGCCCCAAGCCCGAAATACGCGGCATGGCCGAAGGAGACGATGCCGCCATTGCCCACCAGGAAATTCAGCGACACGGCGGCAAGTGCGAGGATCAGGACCTCCGTCCCGACCTTCACCGCATAGGCATCCACCAGCGGCAATGCCAGCACCGTGATCAGCCCAAGCGCCAACAGCACCTTGCCCGCGCGATCCAGCCGGCCGGGGTCGAGGATACCTTCGGGCAGCACGGCCCGTCCCGCCGCGGCATCCGGCCGGCCGAGCAGCCCCCAGGGCTTCACCACCAGCACCGCCGCCATTAACAGGAACACCAGCACCAGGGTGATCTTGGGAAAGATCAGCACGCCGAAGGCCTGCAACAACCCGATCAGCAGCGCCGCGATGAAGGCGCCCGGCACCGAACCCATGCCGCCGATCACCGTGACGACGAAGGCCTCGGTGATGATGGAAAGGTCCATCTGCGAACTGGCCGACACGCGTGGGATCTGCAAGGCGCCGCCAAGCCCGGCCAGCGCCGCGCCCAGGAACAGCGTGCCGGTGAACAGCATCGCCTGGTTGACGCCCAAGGCGCCCACCATCTCGCGATCCTGGGTCGCCGCGCGAATCAGCACGCCGAACCGCGTCCGGTGCATCAGCAGCCACAGCAGCGCCAGCACGGCAGGGCCGACGAAGATCAGGAACAGTTCATAGGCTGGGAAGCGCTGGTCGAGGATGTATACGCCATGCCGCAGCCCGGGGGCGCGAGGACCGGCGATCTCGACCGGGCCCCAGATCAGCAGCACCAGATCCTGCACGATCAGCACAACGCCGAAGGTCGCCAGGAGCTGGAACAGTTCCGGCACGCGATAGATACGGCGCAGCAGCGTCACCTCCATCACCACGCCGAGCACGCCGACAGCGATCGCCGATGCCAGCACGCCGACGAAAAATAGCGTCGGCGACCGTTCGAATTCGAGCAGCCATGGCACCAGCGTGACCGCGACATAGGCCCCCAGCATGTAGAAGGATCCATGCGCGAAATTCACGATGCGCGTGACACCGAAGACGATCGTCAGCCCGGACGCGATCACGAAGAGCGATGATGCGCTGGCCAGGCCGGACAATGCCTGGACCAGCAGGAAACTCCATTCCATCGCCCCTACCTGCCGGGCGTCGTGCGGTGCGCGGCGCTGGTGCCCGGCATGTGTCGTCTCCTGATCTGCGACGGGCGAATCATCCCGTGTGACGCCGCGTCGGTCCAGCGGGATTCTCGCACCCGGCACGGCGTCGTCGGGCTGTCGGCATGTATCCCACGACACAGAACCGCGCGTGGCGGGCGCACATTCTATGCGGGACCTGGACAGCGGAGACCCGTCATGGGCGATTGGCTTGGCGACCGCCTGCTCGGCGCGGCGGGCAATATCATCGATGGCTGGGCCTGGCTTTCCGGTCAGGCGAGCGCGGCCGCCGTCCACCGCATCGTGGACACCACGCGCAACCGGCCGCATCCCTGGAGCAGTTTCGCCGACTACACATGCTGGCAGGGCCTGACGGACCGGACCTTCCTGGCGCGCCACCTGCCGCCCGCGGATGTGCCGTGCCAGCCGGCGCCGGACGCGATACGGGCGTTGTTCGCCCGCCCGGCCGGGCAGGCGCAGATCTCGCGCAAATCGACCTGCCTGTTTCCCGCTTTCGCCCAATACCTGACCGACGGCTTCCTGCGCACCGTGCCGGGCCAGGTGGACCGCACCAGCAGCAACCATGAGATCGATTTGTGTACGCTGTACGGGCGCACGCCGTTGCAGACCCGCGCATTGCGGCTGCGGTCATCGGCCCCCGGCCAGTTGGGCCGGCTGAAGAGCCAGATGATCGGATTGGAGGAATTCTCGCCCTTCCTCTTCCAGCCCGGCACCCGGGACCTGTCAGACCCGGAATTCAAGGATCTCGACCCGCCCCTGGTCGATGAGAACCTGCCCGTGGACCGTCGCGACACGTTGTTCGCCGTCGGCGGTGACCGGGTGAATTCGACACCCTTCACGGCGATGATGAACACGTTGTTCCTGCGGGAGCACAACCGGATCGCGCATGAACTCGAAACACGCAATCCGGGTTGGGATGATGATCGCGTCTTCCAGGTCGCGCGCAACATCGTCATCCCCGTCTTCATCAAGATCGTCGTCGAGCACTACATCAACCACATCACGCCAATGCCGTTCAGCCTGCGCGCCGACCCATCCATCGCCTGGAAGGCGGCGTGGAACCGGCCGAATTGGATGACGGTGGAATTCAGCCTGTTGTACCGGTGGCACTCGCTGATGCCCGACAGCCTGTCATGGCCCGCCGGGCCGGCCACATCGGCGCATACGATACCACTTGTCCGCTTCCTGCAGGACAATCGGCCGCTGCTGCAGGTCGGTCTCGATGCCGCGTTTTCCGGGGCATCGATGCAACCGGCCGGCAAGATCGGCGCCCTGAACACGGCCGATGCGCTGCTGCACATCGAGGATCGCGCCGTCGCTCAGGCCCGCACGAATCGCCTGGCAACCTACAACGACTATCGCGTCGCCTTCGGAATGGACCGCGCGACGCGTTTCGATCAAATCACCAGCAACCCCACCATCGCCGGCATTCTCCTCTCGCTTTACGGCGACCCGGACAGTGTCGAGTTCTATCCGGGTCTGATGGCCGAGGACCGGGTGGAGGATTCGCCCCTCCCGGGCCTGCTGCTGCGCATGGTCGCGGTCGATGCCTTCAGCCAGGCGCTGACCAACCCACTGCTGTCCGAACATGTGTGGAACGAGGATACCTTCACCCCTTGGGGCTTCGCGCTCATCGGCGCGACCAGCAAGCTCGGCGACGTCCTGGCGCGCAACGTGCCGCAGCGCGGCGGCACGCCGATCGAGATGACGCAGGCGAGCTGGCGCTACACCGACACCGGCGCCTGAGACCGCATCAGGCCGAGCGCCGCGCGGCCCGGACCTCCGCCTCGGGGAACAGGAAGTTTGCGCCATCGGCGTATCGGGCGTTCTTCATGGCGCCCTGGCGCCCATTCAGCGTCGTCTCGCCCACCCAGGTGCCCAGCGTCCCCTGATGGTCGAGGCCGCGCATCGTCACCGGCCCGACGATCGCGTCGGTCCGCAGATCGGCCAGTGCATCGACCAGCGCTTCGTTGTCCAGCGTATTGGCCTTGTTCAGCAGATTGGCGATGATCTGCACGGTCACGTAACCAAGCAGCGACCCCTTTCGCGGCGTGTCGTTGAAGCGCGCGCGATAGGCTTCGATGAACGCCTTGTGCGCCGGGGGCGCCTCCACCTGCTCCCACGGGTATCCCGTGACGATCCAGCCTTCGGGCGTCTCCTCGCCGAGCGGGATGAGGTACTCGGGTTCCCCTGTCAGCAGCGACACGACGGTGCGGCGTTCAAACAGTCCGCGGGTGTTGCCTTCCCGCACGAAGGCGGTCAGGTCCGGGCCGAACAGCGAGTTGAAGATCGCATCCGGGCGGGACTGCGCCAGCGCCCCCACCGTCGCACCGGCATCGACACGTCCGAGTGCCGGAAACTGTTCGGCAACGATCTCTGCGCCAGGGATGGCGGTGGCCAGCAGACGCTTGAAGTTGGCCGCCGCCGACTGCCCGTATTCATAGTTGGGTGCCACGATCGCCCAGCGATTCAGCGCGGTGCGCCCCGCGATCGCGTCGGTCAGCATCTTGGTTTGCATGTAGGTGCCGGGTCGCACGCGCCATGTGTAGCGATTGCCCTGCGCCATGGTGATGGCGTCGGTCAGCGGTTCGGTCGCCAGGAACAGCCGCTTGCGCTGGTTGGCGAAGTCGGCGACCGCCAGTCCGACATTGGACAGGAAGGTGCCGGCGATGAAGGACACGTTCTCGCGCGTCAGCAGTTCCTCGGCGACACGCACCGCGTCGCCCGGCGTCGATCCATCGTCACGGAAGACGAACTCAATCCGCCGCCCGCCCATCACGCCGCCGGCGGCATTCACCGCATCCTGCGCGAGTTGCATCGCGTTGCGGTACGGCACCGCGAAGGCAGCCATGCGGGCATAGGAATTCAGCTCCCCGATGCGGATCGGGGCGGGCTGCGCGAAGGCAGGCCGGGCCAGCGTGGCCAGCGCCACGGCGCCAAGCGTCCGGCGGTGAAGGGTGAAGCGCGTCATGCGGAAGCCTCCTGAAGTCCCTGCTGGCACAGATGATCGGGGGGGCGGCCCGCGGGTGCAATGGCCTCATTGCGCTTGACCGGCGAGGTAACCTCATGGCCTGTTCGGCGCCCGCATGCATGCCGAGACCGACCTTTCCACACTGCTCGCCAGCGTCGCCACCGGCGACCGGGCAGCCCTGCGTGCCGTTTTTGAACGGCAATCCGTGCGCCTGTTCGGCGTGGCCAATGCCATCCTGCGCGACCGGGACGCCTCGGCCGACGCCCTGCAGGACGCGTTCCTCCGCATCGCACGCCGCGCCGGGCAGTTCGACGCCACGCGCGGCACGCCCGAGGCCTGGCTCGGCGCCATCGTCCGCCATGCGGCGCTCGACATCATCCGCGCCCGGGGCCGGGAGATCCCGTCGGACGACCCCAATCTCGGCGACCAGGCGGTCAGCCCGGAAGCCGAGGAACGCCTTTCGGCGAGCATGGAGGGCAAGCGACTGCGCGCTTGCCTGGAAGGGCTGGAGCCGAAGAACCGCGAGGGCATCGTCCTCGCCTTCGTCCATGGCCTGTCCCACCCGCAGATCGCCGATCGCCTTGGCACGCCGCTCGGCACGATCAAATCATGGATCCGCCGCGGGTTGCAGACGCTGAAGGAGTGTCTGGCGTGATCCCGACCGACCCCGTCGAACGCGACGCACTGGCAGCCGAGTATGTGCTCGGCACGCTGGACGCGCAGGCGGCGCGTGAGGTCGAGCACGCGATGGAATCGGATGCCGGGCTGCGGGATTTGGTGGCGGGGTGGGAGGCGCGGCTCGCCCCCCTGACCGTCCTCGCACTGCCCGAAGCGCCACCACCCGCCCTGTGGGACCGTATCAGCAAGGCGCTGGATGGGCCGAGGCCGGCGGCCGCGGCGCCAGCGCGTCCATCGCCGTTCTGGCGTTTCTGGGCGCTGGGGGCGAGTGCCGTCGCGGCGGGCCTTGCCGCCTTCCTTGTCCTGCGCCCGGTGCCCGACCAGCGCCTGATGACCGTGCTGCTCACCCAGCGCGACCAGCCCGCCTGGCTTGTTGAGGCCGATGGCGGCGCGTTGCGGCTGGCTTCGCTGAACCCGCAACCGGTGCCTAGTGACCGGGTGATGCAGCTCTGGGCGCTGCCGCAGGGCGCGACGGCGCCGACCTCGCTGGGCCTGATCCCGGCGGAGCAGGGGCGTTTGACGGTTACGCCATCCGCCATTCGGCCGGAGCCGGGAATGCTGATGGAAATCACCCTGGAACCACCAGGCGGGTCGCCGACCGGTCGACCGACTGGGCCGATCCTGTTCATCGGGCGGCTTGCGGCGGCGAGCGGGACATAATTCTCGCGTTCTTGTGATCGCGTCGCTGCATCTGCGGCGCATCCGGCTCCGTAAGGCGGTCAGCGGGGCCCTTGGCGGCCTCGCCCGACCCAAGGAGAGACCGCCATGACCAACTCCCTTCGCTATGCCCTTGCCGCCTTTGGCATGATCGCCACCGCGCAGGCTGCCCAGGCTGCCAACCTCGTCGGGCTGACCGCCGACAATGCGCTGGTCGCCATCGATAGCGACACCCGCCGCGCCGCCGCCCCCATCCGCATCACCGGCACCGATGGCCGCGTGGTCGGCATCGATCAGCGCCCGCAGGACGGCCGCCTGTACGGCGTGACCGAGCGTGGCCAGATCGTGACGATCGATCTCGCCAACGGCCGCGCCACCCAGGTCAGCCGGCTGAACACGCCCTTCGCCTCCGGCGGCCGCGCCGTGGTTGATTTCAACCCGGTCGCCAACCGGCTGCGCCTGATGGGCATGTCCGGCACCAACCTGCGCGTGAATGTGGAAAACGGCGAGGCCGTGACCGACGGCACCCTGAAATACGCCGCCGGCACCCCGAATGCGGCAGCGACACCGCGCGTCGTCGCCGGCGCCTACACCAACAGCATGGGCGGTGCGACCGCGACCGCGCTTTACACGATCGACACCCTGACCCGCACCTTCAACCTGCAGGCGCCGCCCAATGACGGCGTGCAGCAGCCGCGCGGCGAAGTGGCGGCGATGCTGCCCGCGGGCGTGGCCTTCGACATCCTGTCGAACGGGCAGGGCGGCAATATGGGCTTCCTGCTGGCCGGGGGCACGCTGCACGGCGTGAACCTCGAGACCGGCGCAGCCACGGCGACCGGCCCCGTGACGGGGCTGCCCGACGTCGAGGTGATCGACATCGCCGCGATGCGGTGATCACGGCGCACCCCCGGGGACCGGGCGGCTTACACTCCCGCGCGGAGCGACTGCCCCCCTCCGCGACGCCCGGTGCTCCGGGGGAAAGCGCGACGCCCGCACCTGATGGTGCGGGCGTTGTCTTTTTGTTTGTCCATCAGGCGGCGGGCGGCGGCCATCCGGCCGCCTTGCCTTCGCGCCAGCGACTGGCGCGCCAGCGCCGGCGGATGGTCTGGGAGCGGTCGCGCGTTGCGCTCCGGGATCGAGGCTCTTCCTCCCGGTGTTCAGAACCCGACCAGGTCGCCACCCTTCAGCTTCAGCATCTCCCGCGCTTCCGCTGGCGTGGCGATCTCCAGTGACAGATCCTCAAGGATGCGGCGGATCTTGCTGACCTGTTCGGCATTGGACGTCGCCGCCTTGCCCTTGCCGATCCACAGGCTGTCTTCCAGCCCGACGCGGACATTGCCACCCATCATGGCTGCCATCGTCACGAACGGCATCTGGTGGCGCCCTGCCGCCAGCACGGACCAGACGTAATCCTTGCCGAACAGACGGTCGGCCGTCTCCTTCATGAACATCAGGTTGCGATGCTCGGCGCCAATGCCGCCCAGGATGCCAAAGATCGTCTGGGTGAACAGCGGCGGCTCGACGATCTTTCGGTCCAGCATATGGGCCAGGTTGTACAGGTGGCCGATATCGTAGCACTCGAACTCGAAGCGCGTGCCATGCGCCTTGCCCAGGCGTTCCACCACCTGCTCGATGTCCTGGAAGGTGTTGCGGAAGATGTAGTTGGTGGTGCCCTCCAGATACGGCTTTTCCCAATCGTATTTGAAGTGCTTCACCCGCGCGGCGGACGGCGCGATGTTGAAGTTCATCGAACCCATGTTGAGGCTGCACATCTCCGGCTTGGCCAGCAGAGGCGCGGCCAGCCGTTCGTCCAGCGTCATGCCCAGCCCGCCGCCCGTGGTGATGTTCACCACGGCATCGGTGGACTGCTTGATCACCGGCAAGAACTGCATGAACACCGCCGGGTCGGGCGTCGGGCGCCCATCGATCGGGTCACGTGCGTGCAGGTGGATGATGGCAGCGCCCGCCTCGGCCGCGGCGATGGATTGCGCGGCGATCTCCTGCGGCGTGATCGGCAGGTGTTCCGACATGGACGGGGTGTGGATCGCGCCGGTGACGGCGCAGGAGATGATGACCTTGGACATGACCGCTTCCTCCGCGAAGATGCGGTGATCCTGCCCGTTGATGGGGCGTGCAGGAAGGGGCAGGTCGGGGGAGGGAACTTCCCCGAACCCCCCTCCTTCTTCTGACACTTGGCGCCCCACGGCGAAGGCCGGCGCCAAAAGACAAGGAACGGTGGGGGATTCGGGGGAGGTGTCCTCCCCCGACCTTCTCCTATGGCGCGACGCCCAGCGACGTCACCAGCGTGTATTCATCCGATCGCGGCGCGTAGGTCAGCCCCCGCCGTGTCGCCCAGATGTTCATCTGATGATGGATGGGCAGGTAGGCGGCATCCGCCATCGCCACGCGCATGCCCTCCCTCCATAGGCCGACGCGTTCCTCGCCATCCATCGAAGCGACGGCCCGTTCATACAGCGCATCGACCCGCGGATTGGAATACAGATGCCGGTTGACCGTGCCCCAGCCTCGGTCGCGATTGGGCGTCAACAGCAGCGGTGCGAAGATGTTGCTCGGTTCATAGGATGACGACTGCCAGCCCGTCATCGACACGCCATAGCTGCGTTGGGCGGACCTGGGAAAGAACACGTTGGACGGGATCGCATCCACCCGCACGCGCACGCCGATCCGCTCCCAGAACTGCGCGATTGCCTGCAACACGCGTTCGTCATTCACATACCGGTCGTTGGGTCCGGCGAGGCTGATCCTGAAGCCACCGCTCCAGCCGGCCTCGGCCAGCAGGGCACGCGCGCGCGCGGGGTCGTAGGAATCGGGCCGCAGTTCGGGATCGGCGACGCCCAGGCCGATCGCTTGCATCTGGCCCGCCGGCGCCGCCTGGCCCTCCATGATGTTGCGCGCGATGGCCTCCCGATCGATCGCGATCGACAGGGCGCGACGGACGCGCTGGTCCTTCAGCGGGTTGCGATCGAGCGGCCTGCCTTCAAGGTCGGTCACGCCCGGCGCCACGTCGCGGGTGAGGTCGAGCGCGAGGTAGATCAGCCGCGTTCCGGGTGCGCGCCAGATCGCCACGTTCGAATCGCGTTCCAGCTGCGCCACGTCGCGCGGCGGCACGATCTCGATCAGCTGCACATCGCCGGCGCGAAGCGCTGCGACGCGGGCGCTGTCATTGGCGATGACGCGGAAGGTCACACGCGAGAACGGCGACGGTTCGCCGCGCCAGGCGGGGTTGCGTTCCAGCACGATCCGTTCGCCCTGGGTGTATTGCACCAGGCGAAACCGCCCGGACCCGACCGCCGCCCGGCCGGCATTGAAGTCCTGCGTCGTCGCTTCCCGCGCGATGCGTTCGGGGATGATCATCACCGGCGGGATGTCCTGCGGCAGCAGCGGCGATGGACCGCGCGTCAACAGCCGCACCGTGTGCGGGCCGGCGACCTCCACCGCCCGGATCTGGTTGGTGTAGATGGTCAGCCGACCGGGGCTGTTCGGTACATCGGGCAGGCGCGCGATGGTCGCGGCGACATCCGCCGGTGTGACCGGCGTGCCGTCCGAGAATCGCGCCGCCGGGTTCAGGTGGAAATCCCATCCGCTGCCGTCGAGCAGGATCTCCCACCGCTCGGCGAGTGCGGGGATGGTGCGACTGGTCTCGTCCCGCCAGACCAGCGGTTCGAAGACATGCAACTGCACCATGAAGGACGGCGAATGCGTGAAGAAATGCGGGTCGAAGCTGGCCGGCGGCGCGCCAAGGGCGACAGTTACCTCGCGCCCCGCCGGTTGGGCCGAAGCGGCGAAGGGCAGTGCGGCGGCAAGGGCCGCAGCCAGCAGGCGATAGCGCATGCGTTCTTCTCCCGGACAGATTTCCTCTGCGCGGAAGGCTAGATCGGTTCTCCCGACGATGAAAAACTTTCTCGCTTGGCTTGGGCTAGGATCGCGCCGATCCGGGCCGCGGCGCCTCGCCCGAACAAGAAAAAAGGCGGCCATCCCGAAGGATGCCGCCTTGTCCAGGCTCCCGGCAGAGGCTTTCGCCCGCGCCAGACCAGCGGGGCCCGTGGACCCCGCGGCCCGGATCAGGCCGCCTTCTTTGCCTTCGCGCGCTCGATACGGCGCTTGAGGGTCATGGCTTCCGGCGGCAGGCGCCGATTCGGCGTGCCCAGGAGGAAGCTGTCGAGGCCGCCATTGTGCTCGATCGTGCGGATGCCGTTCGCCGACAGGCGCATTTGGATCTGCGTGCCGAGCACGTCCGACCAGAAGGAGGATTCCTGCAGGTTGGGCAGGAAGCGCCGGCGGGTCTTGTTGTTGGCGTGGCTGACGTTGTTACCCGTCAGGACGCCCTTGCCGGTGATGCCGCAGCGGCGGGCCATGGTGGTAATCCCGAAACGATCAGGGCGCGCGAGAGGACCCGCGCGCGGGTGGAACCGAGGAAGGCGCGGCTTTTGGCCCAGCCGGGCCGCGGCGTCAAGCCCGCGAGGCGGGGGGCTGGCGTGCCTCGGACAGTTCGCCGTTCTCGACCGAGGCCAGCGCATTGCGCAGAACGGCCGCCACGGCCCTGTCATCCATGGTGCGCGCCAGCAGGCCAAGCGCACCGCCAAGCAGGGCTGAGGCGATGGAGATCGGCGCGATCTTCTGTTCCATCATGTATTCGATCGCCTTGTCCACGACGGACCCGGCGTGGTTCAGGTCCTCGGGCGCCATGCCCGACGGGTCCTGCTGCATGCGGCGTACTCCTCATATTATGTGTGGAAGATTGGAACGGGCGGGGCGCGGTGTAACCCCTGCGGGATGGGTCTAGGCGACGGCCTCGCCCAGCCGGTCCGTGCGTGGACGGGCGAGATCCGCCTCGGCCTGGGCGCGGGCGGCAGCCTCGGCGGCGGCGACCGCCTGGGCCTGGCGGCGCCACATCTCGGCGTACAGCCCGTCCTCGGCGATCAGGCTCGCATGGGTGCCGCGCTCGGCGATCCGGCCGTCCTGCAGCACGATGATCTCATCCGCCTCGACCACCGTGGACAGGCGATGCGCGATGACCAGCGTGGTGCGGTTGCGGGAGACGTCGCGCAGCGCGGTCTGGATATCCTGTTCGGTGCGGGTGTCGAGCGCGCTGGTCGCCTCATCCAATATCAGGATGCGCGGATCCTTCAGGATGGTGCGCGCGATGGCGACGCGCTGCTTCTCCCCGCCCGACAGTTTCAATCCTCGTTCGCCCACGCGCGTGGCGTAGCCGTCCGGCAGGCGCAGCACGAAGTCATGGACCTGGGCGGCGCGCGCGGCCGCCTCCACCTCGGCATCCGTCGCGCCGGGGCGGCCATAGGCGATGTTGTAGCGGATGGTGTCATTGAACAGCACGGTGTCCTGCGGCACGACGCCGATGGCGTGGCGCAGGCTGGCCTGTGTCACGCCGCGCACATCCTGCCCATCCACCGACACGACCCCGCCGGTCGCATCATAGAAGCGGAACAACAGCCGGGAGACGGTGGATTTCCCTGCCCCCGTCGGACCGACGATCGCCAGCATCTTCCCCGGCGGCACGGTGAAGGAGACACCCTTGAGGATCGCCCGATCCGGGCGGTAGCCGAAGCGGACATCGTCGAAGCGGACCTCGCCGGCCCCGCGCGCGAGCGGCACGGCACCCGCGGCGTCCTGCACCTCCGGCGGAACGCCGAGCAGGCCGAACATCTGCTCCATGTCGGTCAGCCCCTGCTTGATCTCGCGATAGGCGAAGCCGAGGATGTTCAGAGGCAGGTACAGCTGGATCAGATAGGTGTTGACCATCACCAGGTCGCCCACCGTCATGGTGCCGGCCGCGATCCCCGACCCGGCCAGCAGCATGGTCACCGTCAGCCCGACGGCCATGATCAAGGCCTGGCCGGCGTTGAGCATGTTCAGCGTCGTCTCGGACCTGACATAGGCGCGCTCGTAGCGCGTCAGGCTGTCCTCGTACCGGCGCGCCTCATGGCCTTCATTGCCGAAATACTTGACCGTCTCGTAGTTCAGCAGGCTGTCCACCGCCTTGGTGTTCGCCTCCTCGTCCGTCTCGTTCATGGTGCGGCGGAAGCGCAGCCGCCAATTCGTGAACAACAGGGTGAAGGCGACATAGGCGACGATAGTACCCACCATCGTCAGCGCGAAGGACGCCGCGAACATCCACCACAGGATCACCGCGACCAGCAGGATCTCGACAATCGTCGGAATGATGTTGAACAGCAGGAAATTCAGCGAAGTCGCGATGCCCCGCACGCCCCGTTCGATGACGCGCGACAGCCCGCCGGTGGCGCGGTCCATGTGGAAGCGCATCGACAGCGCGTGTAGGTGCTCGAAGACCTCCAACGCTACGCGCCGCCCGGCGCGCGCCTGGACCTTCGCGAAGACGGCGTTGCGCAATTCCCCCAGCACCGAGGCCATCACCCGCAGCAGGCCGTAGCCCAGCAGCAGGGCGACCGGCACCGTTACCGCCGCGCCGACGCCCGATTTCGGCGCAAGCGCATCCACGGCATAGGCATACATCATCGGGACCAGCACATTGGCGGCCTTGGCCGCAGCCAGCAGCACCAGCGCCGCGACCACGCGCAGGCGCAACTCCGTCTCCCCCTTTGGCCACAGATACGGGGCGAGGCGGATCAGCGCACGAAAGTGATTGTCTTCGGCAGCAGGCTTGGCAGAGGGCACGCGTGGGAAACTCCGGTCAGGCCTGCCACATGGGGCGGGCGGGCGCTGCGGGGAAGCGCCCGCAGCGCATGGGCGCCATCCTTGTGCCCGGCGCAAGGCCCGCGGTGTGAAGCGCCGCATTGCCAACCGGGCGACGGTGACATGAAAATCGGGCCAATCGTCACGTCCAGCCCCCATACACCGCCGGAACCCGCATGACTCCAGAACTACAGGCCAAGCAGCAGCGCATCGCGGCGCTGGCGGGGCCGATACGCCCCGTGGCCGGCAACCATGCCATCGCGGCGACCACTGCCATCAAGATCACCCGGTCGCTGATCTCGGCCGGAGCGTCCAATACCATCGCACCCTTCGAGGGCGGCAGCTGGGGCGGGCAGGTGCCCGCCGGCGGCCCCCGCGGCCTGCGGAGCTTCGACCGGCCCGAGAAGCGGCCGGACGATCCCTTCGCCATCCGGCGCTTCGGCGCCGAGCTCGATCGCTGGTTCACCTCCACCGTCCGCACCGGGCAGGTCGATACGGCGGTGGGGGAGCTCGACTACGACGAGGCATATGCGATGACGCTGTCGAACACCGATCCGTACCGGATCGACCATCTGGACGACATCGCGCATGAGGCGATCCGGCACGGCGCGGGCAATTGCGGCTACATCGCCTCGACCGCCTTCGCGCTGCTGCGCCATGCCGGCGTGGCGCCGCTGGATCTCATCCTGATCCTGCCGCGCAGCGGCCCGCGATTTTTCCGCAACCATACCGTTGCGGTGCTCGGGATACCGGACGTGTACGGCAACCAGAAGGAGCCCGACTTCAACCAATGGGCCGAAACCGCCGTCCTCGCCGATGCGTGGCAGGAAGAACAGAGCGTCTCTGCCGCGGTGCTTGCCGATCGCTGGCCACGCGACACCTACCATTACCTCTCCTACGCCCGGATCCGGCCACGTGGGCCCTGACCGCGAATTTGCCACTGCCCTGCTTTCGCGCTTCACGCGCCGGGCTATAGCGAAGCCGGGGACACTCCACGCGAAGCCGCATCACCCATCAAGCCCGAGGCCGAATGCCTGACCCTGCCTTCCAGCGCCACATCGATGCCTGCAACAATGTCGGCTCCCCCGCCGGGCTGATCCCCTTCCGCATGGGCGCGGCGCAGGTCGGCTGGGTCTCGGCGGACCTCGCCCAGGCGTTGACCTTCCGCCCGCGAGACTTTCACTTTGACCGGGACGGCGTCGCCCTCGCAGCCCGGCTGCGCAGCCCCGGCCAGCGCGGCCAGGCCCTGGCGGAGGTGCTGCCCGCCCTGGCAGCCGGGGGCTACCTGCGCATTCGGCGCGAAACCTTCGACGTGCGGCAAACCAGCACCGGCCCGGTGCTAGCCACGCTGGACCGTGGAGCGCTGCCGGCTTTCGGCGTGATGTCGCAGGGTGTCCATGTGAACGGGTTGGTCCGCAGGGCAGATGGGCTGCATGTGTGGGTGGGCATTCGCGCGAAGGACAAGGCGGTCGCGCCGGGGCAACTCGACAACATCGTCGCCGGCGGGATCCCCGCGGGCCTTTCGCCCGACGAATGCCTGGTGAAGGAAGCCTCCGAGGAAGCCTCCCTGCCGCCTGGCCTCGCCGCGGCCGCACGGCCCACGGGCCGCGTGTCCTATGTCATGGCGAATGCGGAAGGGCTGCGCCGCGACGTGCTGCACTGCTTCGACCTCGACATTCCCGAAGGCGTCACCCCGGTCCCCGGCGACGACGAGGTCGAACGCTTCGAACTGTGGCCCGCCGCCAGGTTGCTCGCAGCGGTGGCCGAGTCTGACAGCATCAAGTTCAACGTCAACCTGGTGTTGATCGACCTGTTCCTGCGGGAAGGCCTGATCGCCGACCCCTATGGACGGCTGCGCGCCGGCCTGGACCAGGGGCCGGACTGACGACCCCCAGAGTGGTTGCGGCCGGGCAATCCGGGCTCAAACCTATGGCGATAGGCGAATTTCGGTCATGTGGGGCCGATTTTGGCCATGATGTCGACGCCTCGCATCACCTTCTCGAACTGGAACGCATCGCCATCGCCACCAGGCAGATCGTTCTGCCCATCGTGGTTCGGATCGGAATGATGCTTGTTGAAGAACTCAATGATCTTGAAACCGCATTTGTTGACGTAGAAGTGGATGTTTCTCTTTTCAAAATATGGGGTGTGCGTCTGCCAGGTGATCGTCTCGGGAAATCTCTGCTCGATGGCGAACCAGGCTTTAAGGCCGATGCCCTGACCGTGCTCGCCCACCTTCAGAAAGAATAGGTCGAGCGCGTTGTGGTGCGTTTTTGTGTCGATGGTGAGCACAGCGCCGCCAACCTTCTGACCGTTGCGCAGAATGCGCAGGACCACGGCGTTTGGGGCATTCATCGCGTTGGTGAGGACTTCGTCAGATGGGATTGGCCCGTCCGCCAGAGATCCGAACTCTTCAGCCACAGCCACCGCGAAGGCGTCCTGCAGCTCCTTCTTGAAGTCAGAGGCGTCGCTGGGCTCCGCGACGGCGAGGGTGATCAGGTCGTTGCTCATCGCTGGAGTATATATCGCCACGCCCCCGAAGTTCAGGGCGGCACAGGGTCAGGCGCGATCGCCAGGGATCAAGGCTTTTGCAACCCGGCCCGGTACAGCCTGCGTGCGCGATCCAAAAACACCCGATTGCAACCGGAGTGGTCTGGACTCTGGGCCACGGCAACGGCCCAATGGTACCGAGTGCATCCCGGCCGTGCGGGATAGCCCGATGAGAGATGCCGATGTCAGCCGCCCGCATCCTGCCTCGCCTTGCCCTTCTCGCCTCCGTCGCGTTGCTCCCCGCCTGCGTGAGCAGTCGGGAGCACACGGAACGCGTCCAGGGACTTGAGAGCAATCTGGCGGCCTCCGAGGCACGCGGGCGGGAACTGGCCGCCCGGATCACGCAACTCGAACAGACCCTGGACGCCGAACGCCGCGCCCGCGGCGACCTGACCGCCGTGGAACGTCGCCTGGCGCGGGCGAGGTCCGACCTCGGCTCCGCTCAGACCGGGCGCGGCGCGGCCGAACAGGAAGCCGCCGCGCTGACCCGCCGTGCGCAGGATGAGGAACGCCGCCTGCAGGCCTTGCGCGGTGAAACCGGGCAATCCCAGGCGGTCCTGGACCAACGGCTTGCCGCCGTGGCCGCGGCGGAATCGCGCCTGTCCGGTCTGCGCGACCAGATGAATGGCGAGGAACGGCGCATCAGCGCCTTGCGGACCGACATTGCAGCCTCCGAGGCGCGGGTGTCTGCGCTGGGCGGCCAAGCCAGCGGGGAGGAGCGCCGCCGTGACGGATTGCGCGCCGAAGCCGCGGCGGCAGAGCGCCGCCTTGCCGAACTCGGCACCAATGCCGGGGCGGAGGAGCGACGGCTGGGGGAATTGCGCATGCGCGTGTCCGAGCAGACGGCGCGCATCACCGAACAGGAAGCGCGGCTGGGCGCGGCACGCGAAGCCGCGAATGTCGCGCAGGCCGAGGCCGCGGCGCGGCGCCAATCCGTGACGCAGCTGGACGGCGAGATCACGCGGCTGACCGCATCCCGCGACCAGACCGCCGGCGAATTGCGCGGGCTGCAAGCGCGCGCCACGGAATTGCGCGGTGCGGTGACCGAGGCCGAGCGGCGCCTGGCCCAGCTGCGCGAAAGCGCGGCTGCCGAGGAACGCCGGGTCGCCACCCTGCGCGAACAGGCGCTGGCCGCCGAGCGGACGCTGGCCGAACGCCAGGCGGCCGCGGCCGAGGCTGACCGACGCGCCGCCGAGGTGACGCGGCGTGCTGAGGAGGAGGCGACCCGTGGGCGCGCCCAGGCCGAGACAGCGCGCGCCGAAGCCGCGGCG
>JALHQB010000067.1 GCA_022842185.1 Acetobacteraceae bacterium | reverse complement strand
CGGCCGGCGGCGGGCGGCACCTGGCTGCTCGCCCGCGACCCCGGCGGCATGGCCGGCCCGGTCGAGGCCACGTCCCGTGCCACATGGGACGGGCGCTATCGATTGCTCGGCCCGGGGCGGGCCGGCTGGTCGGTCGGGGCACTGGGCGCGGCGTCCTCGGCGCTGCGGGGGGGATCGGACCTGCCCGCGGCGGTGCTGCGCAGCCTGCCGGCGATCCGCGACCCGAATGGCACGCTGGCCGCGGTGCCCGCCATGGACTATCCTTCTGCTGGCGCCTGCGCGCCATTTCCGGTGGTCTTCGCCCCCGCCATGACCGGCGGCGCGGACCATGAGTTTTCGGGGCGGCCATTCAAGCATGGTCAACCCGACACTATGTTCAATCACGAAGGCTGGCGGGTCCCTCCCACCGGCACGGAGACGGACAACCGCACGTGAACAATTTTGGCCGGAATCTTGCGCTCTGGGTGATCGTCGCCCTGCTGCTGGTGGCGCTGTTCAACCTGTTCCAGCCTTCGGGCGGGACACGGGCGAACGCCCAGCAGGTCGCCTATTCTGACTTCCTGAATGAGGTGAATGGCGGCCAGGTGCGGGAGGTGACGATCCAGGGTCGTATCCTGTCCGGCACCATGACCGATGGCCGCACCTTCCAGACCTACACGCCCGAGGACCCCGCGCTGGTGTCCCGGCTGACGGAAAAGAACGTGCGCGTGGTGGCGCGGCCCGAGGAATCGGACGTCAACCCGCTGCTGCACTACCTGATGTCCTGGTTCCCGATGCTGCTGCTGATCGGCGTATGGATCTTCTTCATGCGCCAGATGCAGGGTGGCGGCGGCCGCGCCATGGGCTTCGGCAAGTCCAAGGCCAAGCTGCTGACCGAAAAACAGGGCCGCATCACCTTCGACGACGTCGCCGGCATCGAGGAAGCGAAATCCGAGCTCGAGGAGATCGTGGACTTCCTGCGCGACCCGCAGAAGTTCCAGCGCCTGGGCGGCAAGATCCCCAAGGGCGTGCTGCTGGTCGGCCCGCCGGGCACCGGCAAGACGCTGCTGGCGCGCTCGGTCGCCGGTGAAGCCAATGTGCCGTTCTTCACGATCTCCGGTTCGGATTTCGTCGAGATGTTCGTCGGCGTCGGCGCATCCCGCGTGCGCGACATGTTCGAGCAGGGCAAGAAGAACGCGCCTTGCATCATCTTCATCGACGAAATCGACGCGGTCGGCCGCCATCGCGGCGCCGGCCTGGGCGGTGGCAATGATGAACGCGAGCAGACGCTGAACCAGATGCTCGTCGAGATGGACGGCTTCGAATCCAACGAAGGCGTCATCATCATCGCGGCCACCAACCGGCCGGACGTGCTGGACCCCGCGCTGCTGCGTCCGGGCCGCTTCGACCGCCAGGTGGTGGTGCCGAATCCGGACGTGCAGGGCCGCGAGAAGATCCTGCGCGTTCATATGCGCAAGGTGCCGCTGGCGTCGGATGTCGATCCGAAGGTGATCGCGCGCGGCACCCCCGGCTTCTCGGGTGCCGACCTCGCCAATCTGGTGAATGAGGGCGCATTGCTCGCCGCGCGCACCGGGCGGCGCACCGTCGGCATGGCGGAATTCGAGGCCGCAAAGGACAAGGTCATGATGGGTGCGGAACGCCGCAGCCTGGTGATGTCCGACGACGAAAAGCGCATGACGGCCTATCACGAGGCCGGCCACGCCCTGGTGGCGATGCATGAGCCCGAATGCGACCCGGTGCACAAGGCGACGATCATTCCGCGCGGCCGGGCGCTTGGTCTTGTGATGTCGCTGCCGGCCGGTGACCGGTATTCGAAGCACAAGTCCAAGCTGAAGTCCGAACTCGCCATGGCGATGGGCGGGCGCGTCGCCGAGGAACTGATCTTCGGGCCGGACAAGGTGTCGAACGGCGCGTCCGGCGACATCAAGATGGCGACCAACCAGGCGCGGATGATGGTCACCGAATGGGGCATGTCCGACGTGATCGGCATGATCGCCTATGGCGACAACAGCCAGGAAGTGTTCCTCGGCCATTCGGTGACGCAGCAGAAGAACCTGTCGGAATCGACGGCGCAGAAGATCGACGGGGAAATCCGCTCGATCATCGACAGCGCGTATCAACGTGCGAAGACCATCCTGTCCGAGCACATGGACGAGCTGCACCTGCTGGCGAAGGGCCTGCTGGAGCACGAGACGCTGTCGGGCGACGAAATCCGGCTGGTCATTCGCGGCGAACCGGTGATCCGCCATCGGCCGGACGAACCGGTGAACATGGGTCGCGGGTCGGTGCCTTCGGCCGGTCGGGCCACGACGCCGCGGCCGCCGGGGCTGACGCCAGGGGCCGCGCCCGCGACGTGAGGTTGTCCGGGAGGGCGCCGCCCTCCCGGACCCACCCACCAAAGGCCTAAGGCCTTTGGGAACCTCGACTTGGTTCACGTGGCGATGCAGCGCCGGGCCGTGAGGCCCAGCGCCCGTGACGGTTTGCAAAGGCCTTAAGCCTTTGGTGGGGTGGCTTGGAGGGGCAAAGCCCCTCCAATCTTTCCTGCCCCCCTCGTGCATTCCCCGCCCCAATCGGGCACATCGCAGCCATGACCACTGGCCGCTTCGTCGAACCCCTGGGCCTCATCACCGGCCCCGTTTCCTTTCATGCCCTGCGCGAAGGCTTCGCCCTGCCTCTGCAAGGCGGGGACATCGCATTCGCCTTCGTCCGCCTCATCGAGGATGGCGAGGATCTCGGCGTCGGCCCGATCCGGGATGTGCCGGAGGATTGGCACGAGGCGATGCACGCCATCGCCCAGCGCCCCGGCCCCTTCGCGGGTCTCCCGACCGAGCGCCCCCTGCTGATGGGCGTGGTGAACGTCACCCCCGACAGTTTTTCCGACCCCGGCCGACTCGCGGACACGGCAACCGCCATCGCCGCCGGCCATGCGATGCTGGAGGCTGGCGCGGATATCCTCGACGTCGGTGGTGAATCGACCCGCCCGGGTGCCGCGGCCGTCACCACGGAGCAGGAGATCGCCCGCATCCTCCCCGTGGTGCGGGAATTGGCGAAGGCCGCCCCCGTCAGCATCGACACGCGCAATGCCGCGACGATGCGCGCCGCGCTCGATGCCGGGGCGGAGGTGATCAACGACATCTCAGCCTTGCGCCACGACCCGGAGGCGCTGCGCCTAGTCGCCGACTCCGAGGCCCCGGTGGTGCTGATGCACATGCCCGGCGACGATCCGGCCACGATGCAATCGCTGGCGACCTATGACGACGTGGCGTTGGAAATCGCGGGCTTCCTGCGCGATCGCATCGCAGCCTGCGAGGCGGCCGGCATTCCGCGCGGGCGCATCGCCGTGGACCCCGGCATCGGCTTCGGCAAGACGCTGGCGCACAACCTCGCCCTGATCGACCGGCTGCCGCTGATCGCATCGCTGGGCTGCCGGGTGGTGCTGGGGGCATCGCGCAAGCGCTTCATCGGCACGCTGTCAGGGGTCGAGGAAGCCGGCCGACGCGTCCCCGGCAGCGTGGCGGCGGCGCTGGCCGGCGCAGCGCGGGGGGCGTCGGTGCTGCGCGTGCATGATGTGGCCGAAACGGCGCAGGCGCTGGCGGTGTGGCGCGCCTGCGCGATGGGGCGTGCGCTGGATTGATTCGGGTCGCGCTCGAAGGGCCGGGCTGCTTGGAGAAGGGCTTCGCCCCTCTCCAAACCTCACCCCACCAAAGGCTTAAGGCCTTTGGAAACCTCAACTTTGGTACTGAGCGCCGTCGGTCGGTACCGAGATAAATACCCTACTCGACCGGCAAGGACCGCCCTGCATGAAGGGCGCCAAGGTCCCGCGGTCCAGGGACCCGTTGGTCCCTGGCGGGGTGGTTTGGAGGGGCAGCGCCCCTCCATTCTTTGCGCCTACTGGGCAAAAACCCCTCCAACCCGCGGCCTACAGCGTCTGCTCCCACGCCTCCGGAAACAGCCGGTACCCACCGCCGTCCCGACCCAGATGTGCCGTCGCCGGGAAATGCAGATGCATCCCCGCGATATGGGTCTTCTCCGTCGCCACCATGTCGAACACCCGACGGCGCGTCGCCGCCGCCTGCGGCGGGTCCACGTCGAACAGGATGGTCACCTCGGGCTTGGGCACCTGCACTTCCGGCAGGTGCACGATGTCGCCCCAGATCAGCAGGGATTGCCCGCCCGAGGCGATCAGGAACCCGCAATGCCCCGGCGTATGGCCGGGGAAATGCATCGCGGTCACGCCGGGGAAGACCTCGGCGCCACCCTCGAACAGGCGCAGGCGGTCGGCATAGGGCGCGATCTGCCGCTTCGCCATCGGGAAATACGCCCCGCCCGTCGGCACCCCCTGGCCGGTCCGCGCGACCTCCGCCTCGGCCTCCACGCTGGTCCAATACGCATGCTCGGCCTCATGCATGGCCAGTTCGGCGTTGGGGAACGCCGCGGTGCCGGCTGCGGTGGCCAGGCCGTTGGAATGGTCGGGGTGCAGATGCGTCATCAGCACAGTGTCGATCGCCTCGGGGGCGATGCCGGCGGCGGCGAGGTTGCGCGGCAACTGCCCCGAACTCGCCTGCATATGCGTCCCCGCGCCGGTATCGATCAACGCGATCCGCCCGCCCGGCCCATGAATGATGAAGCAGTTGAGCGAGGTACGCCGTGGCACCGGCCGGAACACCGCGCGCAGCATGTCGGCGGCGGCGTCGGGCGTGATGTTCTGCAGCACGGCCATCGATCCCTCGAGGAAGCCGTCGCTCACCACGGTCAGCCCGATATCGCCGACGCGGCGGTGGTGGATCGCGGGAACCTGGTGGGTCGGGGGCTCGATCATGGGCGTTTTCACTCCTCGTTTCCTGGGGCGGAAGAAGAGCATGGGCAGGCCGCCGCGCCAAACCCACCACCGGCAACAGGCACGCGCCGGAAGGCCACCCGGCCCGATGATTCCACCCAGCCGGTATCTGTTCTAAACCGCTTGGCATGCGAGCACCCTCGCCCCTGGCTGATTCCCAGCCAGGGGCGATCTGCTCTACAGGATCACCCCATGCCCAAGGACAACGCCAAGCCCCCCTCGCCCGCGCGCCGCCTGTTCGGCACGGACGGAATTCGCGGCACCGCCAACAAGGCGCCGATGGATGCGGCGACGGCGTTGCGGCTTGGCCAGGCGGCCGGGCGATACTTCAACCGCGGCACCCACCGCCACCGCGTGGTGATCGGCAAGGACACCCGCCTGTCGGGCTATATGCTGGAACCGGCGCTGACCGCCGGCTTCATCGGCGCGGGGATGGACGTCGTGCTGGTCGGCCCGCTGCCCACGCCGGCCATCGCGCTGCTGACGCGTTCGCTGCGCGCCGATCTGGGCGTGATGATCAGCGCGTCCCACAACCCCTATGAGGACAACGGCATGAAGCTGTTCGGTCCCGATGGGTTGAAACTGACCGACGACCAGGAAACCGAGATCGAGGCGCTCATGTCCGGCGACCTGACGGCGGCGATGGTCGCACCCGGCCGGCTGGGCCGCGCCAGCCGGCTTGAGGATGCGCCCGGCCGCTACATCGAGGCCGCGAAGCAGTCCTTCCCGCGCGGGCGGACGCTGGAAGGGCTGCGGATCGTCGTCGATTGCGCCCATGGCGCCGGCTACAAGGTCGCGCCCACCGTGCTGTGGGAACTGGGTGCCGAGGTCGTCTCGGTCGGCGTCGCCCCCGATGGTTTCAACATCAACAAGGGCGTTGGGTCCACCGCGCCCGCCGCGCTCGCCACGCTGGTGCGCGAACGCCGCGCCGATCTGGGCATCGCGCTCGATGGCGATGCGGATCGCGTCGTGCTGGTCGATGAGGCAGGCCAGGTCGTCGATGGCGACCAGATGCTGGCGCTGATCGCGCGGTCCTGGCATGCGCAGGACCGGCTGCGTGGCGGCGCCGTCGTCGCCACCGTGATGTCCAACATGGGGCTTGAACGTTTCCTCGGCGGGCGGGGCGTGGGGTTGCTGCGCACGGCGGTCGGCGACCGATATGTCGGCGAGAGGATGCGCGAGGCGGGGTGCAACCTGGGTGGCGAGCAATCCGGCCACATGATCATGCCGGATTTCGGCACGACCGGGGATGGGCTGATCGCGGCGTTGCAGGTGCTCGGCGTGCTGGTCGAGGAAGGCCGCCGCGCCAGCGAGGTGCTGCGTTGCTTCGAGCCGCTGCCGCAGCGCCTGGTCAATATCCGCTACGCCGGCGCGTCCCCCCTGCATGACGCGGCGGTGAAGGCGGCGATCGAGACCGAGGAAGCGGCGCTGGGTGCGCGCGGCCGCGTGCTGATCCGCGCCAGCGGCACCGAGCCGGTGATCCGCGTGATGGCGGAAGCGGAGGATGAGGCGTTGGTGGAGGGCACGGTGGCGCGGTTGGCGGATGCCATACGGGCGAAGGCGCGGGCGGCATGACGGGGCTTGAAGGTTGGGGGAGGACAACCTCCCTCAAACCGGTCTCCCATCGACGTTGCTTCGCAACGCCGACAAGGCCGGAACCCCCACCCTTTTTCTGTCCATTGGCGCCCACCCTTGGCGTTCAGCGCCAAGTGCCAAAAAAAGGAGGGGGTTCGGGGGAGTTCTCTCCCCCGACCTTCCTGCCATGAAGGGCCGCGTCCTCATCATCGCCGGCAGTGATTCCGGCGGCGGTGCCGGCATCCAGGCCGACATCAAGGCGGTGACCGCGCTGCGCGGCTTCGCCATGACCGCCATCACCGCCCTGACCGCGCAGAACACGCTGGGCGTGCATGGCGTGTCCGGCGTGCCGATCGACTTCATCCGCCAGCAGATCGCTGTCGTGCTCGACGATCTTGGCGCGGATGCGATCAAGACCGGCATGCTGCATGCGGTGCCGGTGATCGAGGCGGTGTGCGAGGAGATCGCCGCGCGTGCCCGCGGCGTTCCGCTGGTGGTCGATCCGGTGATGATCGCCAAGGGCGGCCATCCGCTGATCGATGCCGATGCGATCGAGACGCTGAAGGCGCGGTTGCTGCCCTTGGCGACCGTCATCACGCCGAACCTGCCCGAGGCTGAGGCGCTGGTGGGCCGCCCGATCCGCACGCTGGCGGAGATGCGCGCGGCGGCTGATGCGTTGCGCGGGCTTGGTGCGCCGGGTGTGCTGCTGAAGGGCGGGCACATGGAGGGTTCGGCGCTGACCGACCTGCTGGTGACGGCGGAAGGTGTCGAGGAATTCACCGCCACGCGCATCGACACGCGCCACACCCACGGCACCGGCTGCACCCTGGCGAGTGCGATCGCCGCGGGCCTGGCGCAGGGGATGTCGCTGCGCGATGCGGTGATGCGCGCGAGGGCCTATGTGCTGGCGGCGATCGCGGCGGCGCCGGGGTTCGGTGCCGGGCATGGACCGCTGGACCACGGCATCACCTTCGACCCATCGCGCCTGCCTGGTTAACCTGCTGCTTACCCGGCATCGGTGATGATGTGGCATGAACATCACCCTGTCGCAGGTGCAGGCGCTGTTTGGCGTGTCGTCATCGGGCGGCACGGCGTCCGGCTCGGCGGCACAGGCCATCCCGGCATTGCGTCGCGCGATGGCTGACGGCGCCGAGGCCAAGGGCATCGCGCGTGAGAAGAAGGACCCCGTCACGCTGTCCGCGCTGGCGCAGTTCCGCACCGCGCTGGACAAGGCCGAGACAATCGAGAAGGCCCTGCAGGACCCGCGCATCCTCAACGTGCTCATGCCGGCCCTTGGCCTGGCGGGGCAGGAGAGCAATGCCGGCCTGGTGCGCCGTGCGCTGATGTCCAACCCCGCGGATGAAAAAGGCCTGGCGGCGCAGCTGGGCACCGCCTGGCAGAACGCGTCGGCCACGCTAGGCGTGCATGCCACGGGGCTCGAGGGGCTTCGCGATGCCACCTTGGTCGAGGCCATGTCCAACGCCTATCTGAAATACCAGTACCGCACCGGGCTCGATGAACAGCAGGCAGGGCTGTCGGATGCGCTGTACTTTCTTGAATCCGCCGCCCAGGCCACGGATGTCTATGACGTGCTCGGCAATGCCGTGATGCGGCGGGTGGTGACCGGCGCGCTGGGCCTGCCGGATGCCATGGCGATCCAGGCGGTCGAAACCCAGGGCCGGGCGGTGACATCGCGGCTGAAGCTCGAAAGCCTGCAGGATGACCGCGCGGTGCGGAAGCTTGCCGAACGCTACCTGATTGCCGCGGCGAATACGGCGGCGGCGGAGGCCGGCGCTTCGTCAGCGGGCGATCCGATGTCGATGATCACGGCGCTGTCCGTGCAGATCCGAACCTGAAGCGAGATCGCGTCACTCAGACCTCTGGTGCGTTCGCAGCTGCGGCCATCACCCCCTGGCGTCAGCACCCATCATCCTTCGCCGGCTGGCGCCCGAGCCACCCCTCCGCGTAGCCCCGCCGGATCAGCACTGCGGCCACCGCCGCGAGCGGCGCGGCGAGCGCGATGCCCAGCAGCCCGAAGAACGACGCCATCAGCACCTGCGCCATCATCAGCGCCGCAGGCGGCAGGTCAGCCATTTCCGCCTGCACCAGCGGCGTCAGGATGTTGCCCTCAATGAACTGCACCACCAGGAACAGCAGGGCGACCCACAGCGCGAGCCAGGGCGAGATCGTCGCCGCCAGCAGCATTGCCGGCACGGCGGCAATCACCGGCCCGATATTGGGAATGAAGCCGAGCAGCGCGGCAAGCACCGCCAGCGCGCCGGCCAGGGGCACGCCGAGCAGCGTCAGGCCGATCCAGGTCAGCGAGCCGCTCACCACCATGGCGAAGGCCTGGCCGGCCAGCCATCCGCGCAGCACCGTGCCGCATTCGATCAATGCCTTGGCCGTATCGCCTTCGACCGACGGATGCAGCAGCGCACGCAGGCCCGCGACGTAATCCCTCGGGCGGACCGCCAGATACACGCCCACCAGCAGGATCACCGCGGCATTGCCCACCCACCCGATTGTGGTGCTGGCCGCCGTGGCGGCGAAGCCCATGCCCTGGGACGCGCCATCGCTCGGCACGTCCATGCGCTCGGCCAGCCAGGCGCCCCAGCTGGTCTCCATCATCCTGTCCTGCAGGGACTGGAAGCTTCGCGGCAGATCGACGGCCAACTGGCGGACCTGGTCCGCAAGCGGCGCCGCTGCCAGCGATCCGGCCGCGACAGCCAAGGCAATCACGCCCAGCACGACCATCAGCACCGCGACCCAGCGCGGCGCGCCGGTCCAGCGCATGATCGGCGCCGCCGGCAGGCTGAGCGCGACCGCGACCAGCAAGCCGGCAAAGCCGAGCAGCGGGACCTCCGGCGCAAGAATGAACAGCGTCAGCACCAGGCCGACGAGGATGAGAATCGAAGCCTGTGCACGCGACATGGCACCGAAACGGACGACGAGCCTCACAGTTGCGTGGGTCGCGGCGGGGGTCTATGTCGGCTGCGGGCCACGTCCCCCCACCGGGACGCATATGGGACCTGCCCCGCAAGGGCAGACGATCGGACCGACGCATCGCTCCGCGCTGATGGCGTCCGGCGACCTGGTACGATGAAGCCGCCATCGTGACCATGCCGCTACCGCTTCTCGACACGAAGCCATGCTGGCCGATCCGCCGCTGCCCTTGCGCGGCAGGTCCCTGCTTCTGGAAGGGAGCTGCATCATGGCAAACGCCACCCGCAAGCCGGGACTCCGTCCCGCCAACCCCCTGTTTTCATCCGGTCCCTGTGCCAAGCGTCCCGGCTGGTCGCTGGCCGCGCTGGATGGCGCGCTGCTGGGCCGCAGCCACCGCGCGAAGGACCCCAAGGCGCGGCTGGCCGAGGTGATCGACCGGTCCAAGGCTGTGCTGGGCATGCCGGCCGATTGGCGCCTGGGCATCGTGCCGGCGTCGGATACCGGCGCCGTCGAAATGGCGTTGTGGTCGATGCTCGGCGCGCGCGGTGTCGATGTGCTGGCCTGGGAATCCTTCTCGAAGGAATGGGCCACCGACATCATCAAGCAGCTGAAGCTGAAGGATGCGCGGGTGCTGGAAGCGCCCTATGGGCGACTGCCGGACCTCGCACAGGTCGCGCCCGACCGTGACGTGGTCTTCGTGTGGAACGGCACGACCTCCGGCGTGCGGCTGCCGAATGCCGACTTCATCGCGGCCGAGCGTGAGGGGCTGGCGATCTGCGACGCTACCTCGGCGGCGTTTGCCATGGACCTGTCGTGGGACAAACTCGATGTCGTCACCTGGTCCTGGCAGAAGGTGCTGGGCGGGGAGGCCGGGCATGGCATGCTGGCGCTGTCCCCGCGCGCCGTCGCGCGGCTTGAATCCTACGCGCCCGCCTGGCCGTTGCCGAAGATCTTCCGCATGACCAAGGGCGGCAAGCTCATCGAGGGCATCTTCAAGGGCGAGACGATCAACACCCCATCCATGCTGTGCGTCGAGGACGCGATCGACGGCCTGCGCTGGGCCGAATCGGTCGGCGGGTTGAAGGGTCTGATCGCGCGGTCCGAAGCGAACCTCGCCGCCATCGCGCGCTGGGTTGCCGGCAAGCCGGGCTACGACTTCCTGGCCGAGGACGCGGCGACGCGGTCCTGCACATCGATCTGCCTGACCATCACCGCGCCCTGGTTCACCACGTTGGACGCCGAGGCCCAGGCGGGTGCGGCCAAGCGCATCGCCAGCCTGCTGGAGAAGGAAGGCGTCGCCCTCGATGCCGGCGCCTATCGGGATGCACCCGCCGGGTTGCGCATCTGGGGTGGCGCGACCGTGGAGACCAGCGACATCCAGGCCTTGCTGCCCTGGCTCGACTGGGCGCTGGCGACCGTTGAAGCCGAAATCGTGGTGGCCTGACCGATGCCCAAGGTTCTCATCTCCGACAAGCTCTCCCCCGCCTCGGTCCAGATCTTCCGCGACCGCGGCATCGAGGTGGATTTCAAGCCAGGCCTGTCCCCGGCCGAACTGCGCGCCATCATCGGCGGCTACGACGGCCTGGCCGTGCGGTCCGCCACCAAGGTGACGCGCGAAGTGATGGAGGCCGCGCCGAACCTCAAGGTCGTGGGCCGCGCCGGCATCGGCGTGGACAATGTGGATGTCACCACCGCCACCGCGCGCGGCGTGGTGGTGATGAACACGCCCTTCGGCAACGCCATCACCACCGCCGAGCACGCCATCGCGATGATGTTCGCGCTGGCGCGGCAGCTTCCCGATGCCAGCACATCGACCAAGGCCGGCAAGTGGGAGAAGAACCGCTTCATGGGCGTCGAGCTGTTCGGCAAGACGCTCGGGCTGATCGGCTGCGGCAATATCGGATCCATCGTCGCCGATCGCGCGCTGGGGCTGAAGATGCGGGTCATCGCCTTCGACCCCTTCCTGTCGGAGAAGCGCGCCGTCGAGATCGGCGTCGAGAAGGTCGAGCTGAATGACCTGATTGCGCGGGCGGATTTCATCACCCTGCACACGCCGCTGACCGAACAGACGCGCAACGTCATCTCCCGCGACGCCATCGCGCGGATGAAGAAGGGCGCGCGGCTGATCAACTGCGCGCGTGGCGGGCTGGTCGATGAAGCGGCGTTGTATGACGCGCTGAAGTCCGGCCACCTCGCCGGTGCCGCGCTCGATGTGTTCGAGACGGAACCGGCCACCGACAGCCCGCTATTCACCTTGGACAACGTCGTCTGCACCCCGCATCTGGGCGCCGCGACGGCCGAGGCGCAGGAGAACGTCGCGCTGCAGGTGGCCGACCAGATGGCCGATTTCCTGCTGACCGGTGCGGTGTCCAACGCCATCAACATGCCGAGCGTGACCGCGGAGGAAGCCCCGCGCCTCAAGCCCTATATGGAATTGGCGCGGATGCTGGGCGCCATGGCCGGGCAATTGACCGCGTCCCAGGATGGCGCGATCCGCGCGATCCGCGTCGAATACGAAGGCGCCGTGGCGGAGTTGAACCTTCGCCCACTGACCGCGGCGGCGCTGGCCGGCGTGCTGACGCCGCTGATGGGCGCGGTGAACATGGTCAACGCGCCGGTGCTGGCGAAGCAGCGCGACATCGAAGTCGCCGAGACGACCGTCGAGCGCAGCGGCGAGTACCAGACGCTGATCCGCCTGACCGTCGTCACCGACCGATTCGAACGGTCGATCGACGGCACGCTGGTCGCGGAGAACAAGCCGCGCCTGGTCGCCATCAAGGGCATCGCCGTCGAGGCGGATTTCGCCCCGCACATGCTCTACGTCACCAACCAGGACAGGCCCGGCTTCATCGGCCGCTTCGGCATGGCGCTGGCCGATGCAGGGGTGAACATCGCCACCTTCCATCTGGGGCGGTCGGCGCCGGGCGGGGATGCGATCTGTCTGGTCGGGCTGGATGGGCCGATGCCGGAAGGCGTGCTGGACGGCGTGCGGAAATTGCCGCTGGTGGTGCACGCGACAGCGCTGGCGTTCTGATCACGGTGGGCAATCGCCCCCCGGGGGGTGAAGATTGGAGGGGCGCTGCCCCTCCAAGCCTCCCCGCCAGGGACCAACGGGTCCCTGGACCGCGGGACTTTGGTGCTTGTCGCACGGGGCGTTCCTGACCCGGTCAAATGCCAAGAAGCGGGCTTTGAGCTTGGCACCGACCGACGGCGTTGAGCACCAAATCGAAGGTTTCCAAAGGCCTTAAGCCTTTGGTGGGGTGAGGTTCGCGCAAAGCCGTCCCCGGACGATCAAGCCATCGCCCAGATGACGACGCCGATGACGCACCACAGCGGCAGCGCAAGCAGCAATGCATAGGCGAAGGCGCGGCCGGGGTGTTCAAGCCGCGAAAGGACATCCGCGTCGCCAACATCGCGGTGGGGGACGGTGAAGGTGGCGCTGGCCTCGGACATGACACTCGCTCCCGTGTTGGCTTCACTGCGTGGCGCCCTGCGGCGCAGGGCCACCGGCGGCCCGATCACACGTCAACCGGGCAAACATGCTGCGGCGGCAATCCTTGACCATTGGTAAAGCCGCGTCCGCGCTTATGCGCCCGCCGCATGGCGGCAGCCCGGCCAAGGCAGGGCGAAATCGCGGCAACCCACACTGTATGTGTCCCGGGGGTTGCCCGGCGGCGGGCGCCCTGCCACACCCTCGGCCGGCCATGACCGACGACCTGCCCAATCCCGCCCTGCTGCCCGCGGGCCTCGCCGACCTGCTGCCGCCCGACGCCGAGCGGGAGGCCGCCCTCGTTGAAGCCATGATGGCCGTCTTCGCAGGCCACGGTTACGAACGGGTCAAGCCGCCGCTGCTGGAATTCGAGGACAGCCTTCTCGCCGGGTCCGGCGCCGCGGTGGCCGAACAGACCTTCCGCCTGATGGACCCTGTCAGCCAGCGCATGATGGGCCTGCGGGCGGATACCACGCCGCAGGTCGCGCGCATTGCCGCAACGCGGCTGGGCGGCCAGGCCCGGCCGCTGCGCCTGTGCTATGCGGGCCAGGTGCTGCGGGTGCGCGGCACGCAACTGGCGCCGTCCCGGCAATTGCCGCAGGCCGGTGTCGAATTGATCGGCGGCGCCGCCCCCGCCGCGGATGCCGAGGTCGCGGTCGTCGCCGTCGAGGCCCTGGCGACGATCGGCGTGACCGATGTCAGCCTGGACGTCACCTTGCCGACCATGGTGCCGGCGCTGCTCGACGCCGCGGCGGTGACGCCCGCGCTGCGGATCAGCCTTGCCCACGCGTTGGACCGCAAGGACAGTGCCGCCGTGACCGCGCTGGTCCAGGGCGGGCCTTCCGCGCTGGCGGTCCTGCCCGGGCTGATGGCCGCCACCGGACCGGCCGATGGGGCGCTCGCCGCGCTGGATGCGGCCGACCTGCCGCCGGCGGCGCGGGCCATCGCGCAGAATGCCGCCACCGTGCTGGCCGCCATCCAGGCGCGCGCGCCGGGGCTGCGCATCACGCTCGATCCCGTGGAATTCCGTGGCTTCCAGTACCACACCGGGGTCGCCTTCACGCTGTTCGGCGCGGGCATGGCCGGCGAATTGGCCCGCGGTGGCCGCTACATGTCGCTCAATGACGAACCGGCGACAGGCATGACGCTGTACCCGGACGCCGTGCTGCGCGCCGCGCCGGCCACCGCGCCGATGCCGCGGCTGTTCCTGCCGGCCGGCATCGATGGCGCCGCCTTCCGCGCCCAGGGCTTCGCGACGGTCGCCGCGCTCGCGGCCGAGGACACGCCGCAGCGCCTGCGCTGCACCCATGAATTGAAGGACGGCGCGGCCGTCCCGATCCTGACGAAGGACTGAACCCATGGCCAATGTCGCCGTGATCGGCGCCCAATGGGGCGACGAGGGCAAGGGCAAGGTGGTGGACTGGCTCGCCAGCCGCGCCGATATCGTCGTGCGCTTCCAGGGTGGCCACAATGCCGGCCACACGCTGGTGGTGGGCAATGAGACCTACAAACTCAGCCTGCTGCCTTCGGGCGTGGTGCGCGGCAAGTTGGGCATCATCGGCAATGGCGTGGTGCTGGACCCCGAGGCGCTGCTGTCCGAGATCGCCCGCGTCACCGCCCAGGGCCTGAAAGTGACGCCCGAGAATTTGCGCATCGCCGAGAACGTGCCGCTGATCCTCCCGCTCCACCCTGCGCTGGACAAGGCGCGTGAGGCGGCGCGCGGCGAGGACAAGATCGGCACGACCGGCCGTGGCATCGGCCCGGCCTATGAGGACAAGGTCGGCCGCCGCGCGATCCGCCTGTGCGACCTGGCGGAACCCGAGACGCTGTCGGCCAAGCTCGACGAATTGCTGCTGCACCACAATGCGCTGTTCCGCGGCCTCGGCGCGCCGGAATTCGCCAAGCAGGAATTGCTGGACGGGTTGCTCGCGCTCGCGCCGAAGCTGCTGCCGTTTTCCGAACCCGTCTGGGAACGCCTGGCGGAGGCGCGCGCCACCGGCAAGCGCGTCCTGTTCGAAGGCGCGCAGGCGGTGATGCTGGATGTCGACCACGGCACCTATCCCTATGTCACCTCGTCCAACACCGTCGCCGGCAATGCGGCGGCGGGGTCGGGCGCCGGGCCGGATGCGATCGGCTTCGTGCTGGGCATCGCCAAGGCCTATGCGACGCGGGTGGGGTCTGGCCCCTTCCCGTCCGAATTGTTCGACGAAACCGGCCGGCTGCTGGGCGAGCGCGGTCGCGAATTCGGCACGGTCACCGGCCGGCCGCGCCGCTGCGGCTGGTTCGATGCCTGCATGGTGCGCCAGGCGGTGAAGGTGGGCGGCGTGCAGGGCCTGGTGCTGACCAAGCTCGACGTGCTGGACGGGCTGCCGGAGTTGAAGATCTGCACCGGCTACCGCATCCATGGCGAGACGGTGAAGTACCTGCCGGCCGCCTTCCGCGCCCAGGCGGCCGCCGAGCCGATCTTCGAGACGATGCCCGGCTGGGCCGGGTCAACGCGCGGCGCCCGGTCCTACGCCGAACTGCCGGCCGAGGCTGTGAAGTATGTCCGCCGCATCGAGGAACTGGTGGAAGCGCCGATCGTGCTGCTGTCCACCAGCCCGGAACGCGACGACACCATCATGATGCGCGACCCCTTCGCGGGGTAGGATGATGGCGGGGCGGCGGCACCGGGGTCCTGCTGCGCCACCCCGATCCGCGCCTCGCCGGCGCGGTGCTCGCCACCGCGGCGACGCGGCCGCAGCGCCGCAACGCCGCAACGCCGCAACGCCGCAACGCCCGGAGTGGCCGGGTCAGGCCAGACCTGCCAAGACGCTGCCATGTCCGCGCGCGCCTGGTCCCTTTTGCTGCTGCTTTCGGCCCTATGGGGCGGATCGTTCTTCTTCGTCGGTGTTGCCGTCGCGGAACTGCCGCCCTTCAGCATCGTCGCCGCGCGCGTCGGGCTGGCGGCGCCGGTCTTGTGGGCGGTGCTGCCCGTGCTGGGTGTCGCACCGCCGCGCGGCCGCGGCGTGTGGTGGGCGATCGGCGGGATGGCCCTGCTCAACAACGCCATTCCCTTCTCGTTGATCGTCTGGGCGCAGCAGACCCTGCCCTCGGGCGTCGCAGCGATCCTGAATGCCACGACGCCCCTCTGGGGTGTGGTGGTCGCGCATGTGGCCACCCGCGATGAACGCATCACGGCGCCGCGCCTGGTCGGTGCCTTGCTGGGCTTTGCCGGGGTCGCCGTGATGAGCGGCATGGACGTGCTGCGCGGCGCCACCACTGCCCTGCCGGCAACCGCCGCGATGCTGCTCGCGACCTTCTCCTATGCCTGTGCCGGGGTCTATGGGCGGCGGCTTGGCCGGCTGGGCGTAGCGCCAATGCAGGCGGCGCTGGGGCAACTTACCGCCGCGGCGCTGCTGATGGTGCCGCTCGCCTTGATGGTCGATGCGCCATGGCGGCGATCCATACCGTCGGTGGCGACGATCGGGGCGCTTGCCGGTCTCGCGATACTCTGCACCGCTGTCGCCTATGTGCTGTATTTCCGCATCCTGGCGCTGGCGGGGGCTGTGAACCTGCTGCTGGTGACCTTCCTCGTGCCGGTCAGCGCCATCCTGTTGGGTACGCTGGTGCTGGGGGAGGCGGTGGCGGCCCAGCACCTGGCCGGCATGGCGCTGATCGGGGCCGGTCTGGTGCTGATCGACGGGCGCCTGCTGGCCCGGCTGCGACCGAGGGTCGGCACGCAAGGTTGACCGCGCCGGGCGGAGCGGCGAGGAACGCGCCATGGCTCCGCCCCCCCTGATGCTGCTCACCGACATTCGCCACGGCTTCGGCTCCACCCGCCTGCTGGAAGGGGCATCGCTGTCGGTCTCGGCCGGTGAAAGGCTGGCCCTGGTCGGGCGCAACGGGTCGGGCAAATCCACCCTGCTGAAGGTCGCCGCCGGCCTGATCGAAGCCGAGGGCGGCACCCGCTTCCTTCAGCCCGGTTCCACCATGCGCTATCTGGAACAGGAACCGGACCTGTCGGCCTTCGCCAATGTGATGGCCTATGTCGAGGCGGGGCTGGGGCCGAATGACGACCCCTACCGTGCGCGCTATCTGCTCGAACAACTCGGCATGACCGGCGATGAATTGCCTGCGTCGCTGTCGGGTGGCGAGACGCGCCGCGCGGCGCTGGTGCGCGCGCTGGCGTCGTCCCCGGACATCCTGCTGCTGGACGAACCGACCAATCACCTCGACCTTCCGGCGATCGAATGGCTGGAATCCGAACTCGCCTCGTTGAACTGCGCACTGGTGCTCATCAGCCATGACCGCCGGTTCCTCGAACGGCTGTCGCGCGCCATGGTCTGGCTGGATCGCGGCACGACGCGGCGCCTCGAACAGGGCTTCGCCCATTTCGAGACCTGGCGCGACCAGGTGCTGGAGGAGGAAGAGCGCGACGCCCACAAACTCGCCCGCAAGATCGTGCGGGAGGAACATTGGCTGCGCTACGGCGTCACCGCCCGGCGCAAGCGCAACGTCAGGCGATTGGAAAACCTGCACACGCTGCGTGCCAAGCACCGTGAGCGCGTCGGCGCGCAAGGCCGTGTGACGATGGCGGCGTCCGAGGCCGCGGGGTCGGGCAACCTCGTCGTCGCCGCCGATGCCATCAGCAAATCATATGGCGACCGCGTGATCGTCGATGCCGTCACCACCCGCATCATGCGCGGCGATCGCGTCGGCATCGTCGGCCCGAACGGCGCGGGCAAGACCACGCTGCTGAACATGCTGATCGGCGTTCTTGCCCCCGACAGCGGCGAGGTTCGGATCGGCACCGCGATCGAGATGGTCGGCCTGGACCAGAAGCGCGCCAGCCTTGATCCATCCATCACCCTGTCCGCCGCGCTGACCGAAGGCCGTGGCGACCAGGTGCATGTGAACGGGCAGCCGCGCCATGTCATTGGCTACATGAAGGACTTCCTGTTCACACCGGAACAGGCGCGCACGCCGCTGTCAGCCCTGTCGGGCGGGGAACGCGGCCGGCTGATGCTGGCGCGCGCTTTCGCCAAGCCGTCCAACCTGCTGGTGCTGGACGAACCGACCAACGACCTCGACCTGGAGACGCTGGATCTGTTGCAGGAGCTGGTGGCGGAATACGCCGGCACCGTCATCCTGGTCAGCCATGACCGAGACTTCCTGGACCGCACCGTGACCAGCGTCATCGCGTCCGAAGGGGAGGGGCGCTGGCAGGACTATGCCGGCGGGTATTCCGACATGGTGGCCCAGCGCGGCCATGGCGTGCGGGCGCGATCCGGCGAACCGGCGCGGGCCGAGGCGAAGGCGGCCGCCCGCGCCGAGACCGCGCCGCGCGCCACGGCGCCGGTGCGCCAGCGCGTGCGGATGAACGCGAAGGAACAGCATGAGCTCAAGACGCTGCCGCCACGGATGGCGGCGCTGACCGCCGAGATCGCGACGCTGGAGGCCAAGGTCGCCGATTCTGCCTTCTACGCCCGCGACCCGGTGGGTTTCCGCAAGGCGACCGAAGCCCTGGCGACGGCGCAGGCCGCGCTGGCCGGCGCCGAGGAGCGCTGGCTGGAATTGGAGATGCTCCGCGAGGATGCGCAGCAGGCGCTGTGATGGCCGCGGCCCGGTCAGGCGCGATCTGCTCTATTGTGTAGGCGGGCGGGTCACGGCGAGGTCGATGACCCTGGCGCGCCGGTCGATCGCGCAGGTGAAGTCCAGGCGGATCGGCCCCTGCACCATCCGCCCGGCCAGTGAGGCGCCATCCGAGGTGCGCAGGTAGCGCGGCGCTTCCAGGGCATAGCCCCTGACGCCCTGTTCGCGGATGGCCTGCAGGCATTCCCGCCTGGCCGCGATTTCGGTCTGCGCGATCGCCGCGCCACCTTGGGTGGCCACCACGCATCCTGCGCCGAGTGCCCAGAACATCGCATGCATCGCCACGTCCCTCCCGCCGGGACGTTACGCCTTCAATGCTGTCGATGACCAACATTGTCGTGCAATCACTGCATTCACGACGCCGTGTTTATTTGTGGCCTCAAATAGGCAATGGCACCGGTATTTCATGCAAGCGCCGCGATGCGCCGCCGTGGATTGCGGCGGCGCGCCGGGTTGTCAGCGGGCCTCTGTCGCCTCGGCCAGCAGCGCGTTCACATCCAGCCGCCGGGTGAACATCGCCAGCCTGCCATTCGCGTCGCGCGGCCAATCCGCCTCGCCCCGGTCGCGATACAGTTCCACGCCGTTGCCGTCGGGGTCGCGCAGGTACAGCGCCTCGGACACGCCGTGGTCGGATGCGCCTTCCAGCGGCCAGCCGGCCTCCAGCAACCGTTGCAGCGCCTGCGCGAGCGCGCGGCGGTCCGGGTACAGCAACGCGACATGGAACAGCCCCGTGGTGCCCGGCGGCGGCCAGGCGCCGTCCTTGCTCTCCCAGGTGTTGAGCGCGATGTGGTGGTGATAGCCGCCGGCCGACAGGAACACCGCCTGGTCGCCATAGCGCTGCTGTTCCTCCAGCCCGATCACGTCCCGCCAGAAGCCGAGCGCGCGTTCGAGGTCGGCGACCTTCAGATGCACATGGCCGATGCGCGTGCCAGGGTGGATCGCGGCGCGGGCGGGGGTCGGCGTGGGCAGGGTGTCGGGCATGCGGGTGCTCCTTCGTCTGCCTCTCCAGATGCGCCTTCGCGCCCGCGGATGCCAATGGGATTGCCGGATCATCGTCATCGGCCCGGCGGATGATGCGCCGCCGCCGGCCGCGATCCGCCCTTGCCCGACCGCCGGCGCGGCGCGATGAACGCGCCATGGGGACATTCGATACGGACGTGCTGGTGCTGGGCTCGGGCTCGGCGGGGCTGGTGGCGGCGCTGACCGCCGCCGCGCAGGGCCTGTCGGTGACGGTGCTGGAGAAGACCGACCGGCTTGGCGGCACAACCGCCATGTCGGGCGCAGGGACCTGGATTCCAGCCAACCACCTCGCGGCCGAAGCGGGCATCGAGGACAGCGCCGAGGAAGCACTGACCTATATCCGCGCCGCCGCCCCCGATGGCTGGGCCGAGACCGAGGAACCGCTGTGGCAGGCCTTCGTCGCCGCCGCGCCCGAGATGCTGCGCTTCGTCGAAGCGAAGACCCCCCTGCGCTTCGCCCTGACCCCCGAACCCGACCCGCTGCGGACACTGCCGGGGGCCAAGCTGCGCGGGCGGATGATGTCGCCCAGGGCGCTGAGCCGCTGGCGGGCGGGGCGATTCGCCTTCCGCATCCGGCGCTCCACCATCCCCGAGATCTTCACCTATCACGAGGCGGTCACCACCGACATCTACCACAAGCCCTACAGCACCGCGCTGTCGCTCGCGCCGCGGCTGCTGTGGCGCTGGCTGGTCAATGCGCGGGGCAAGGGCACCGCGCTGGTCACCGGGCTGCTGCGCGGCTGCCTGGATGCCGGTGTACGGTTCGTGCTGTCGGCGCGCGCCGTCGAACTGACGCAGGACGCGACGGGTGCCGTGACCGGCGCGGTTGTGGACCATGGCGGCGCGCGGCAGGCCTGGACCGCCCGCGCCGGCGTGGTGATCGCCACCGGCGGCTTCGAATGGGATGCCGCGATGCTGGCGCAGCACTTCCCCGGCCCTGTCGACTATCGCGGCAGCCCCGCCGCGCATGAAGGCGACGGCCAGCGCATGGCCGCCGCCGCCGGGGCCGAACTCGCGCGCATGGACCAGGCCACCATCGCGCCGTCCATCCCCGTCCGCTACCAGGGCCAGGTGCTCGCCCAGCCGGTGCCCTTCCACACCGAGACCAACGCCATGCTGGTCGACCGGCACGGCCAGCGCTTCATGAACGAGCTGACCTTCAATATCGGGGAGGCACTTGACCGCCGCGACCCGGCGACCGGCCAGCCGGTCCACCTGCCGGCCTGGGTGATCACCGATGCGCGGATGCTCGACCAGGTGCCGCCGGTGCGCTGGGCGGCGACGGCCGACCCCGGCTGGCTGCGCTCGGCCCCCGACATCGCGACCCTGGCCGGTCTGATCGGGGTGGACCCGGCGGCCCTGGAGGCGAGCGTCGCACGCTTCAATGCCTTCGCCACCGAAGGCCGCGACGCGGATTTCGGCCGTCCGGCACGGCCCGACCCCGCGGCGGCGGGCGACAAGCGCCGCCGCGCGGGGATGGACCCGATCACCCGCCCGCCCTTCCTCGCCATGCCGTTCAGCCGGTCGATCCTGGGCACCAAGGGCGGGGCGCGAACCAACGAACATGCCGAGGTCCTGCGGCCCGATGGCAGCGTCATCCCGGGACTGTTCGCCGCCGGCATCGCCATGGCCAACCCGATCGGGTCGCGCAACGTCGGCACCGGCACGACGATCGGGCCGAACATGGCGTGGGGATATATTGTCGGGAAGCGGCTCGCGCGCCGCAATGCCGGGGGGCGTAGCGGCTAGGGCGGATCGCGCCTGACGGGCATCGCTCAGCCGCGGGGGGATGCTCGCTCAAACAAAAACATAGAATGTTTTGCGCCAGCGCGGTCTGGCGCAAAACTCCCTAGCGACAAGACGGCTCCGCCGGCCTTGCTGTCAGCGGCACTGCGCCCGGCGCCGGCTCTCGGCCACACGCTGCGCCAGGGCGCCGGACACCTGCGTATAGTCCGACCGCAACTGGTCCAGCGTGTCGCAGGCTTCCCGCCGCGCGCCAAAGCCCTGGAAGGAATTGGCCAGGCCAAGCAGCGCCTCGGGCGCGCGCGACGACCGGCGATTCACGTTATACGCGTCATTGAAGGCCAGGGCGGCATTCTGGAACTGCCGGCGGGCGAGCAGCGCCTCCCCCAGCAGCAGGTTGGCGTCCTGGATGCGCGGGCCGGGGCGGCCCTGCAGCACTTCACGCGCGGCGGCTTCGGCGGCGGTGTAGTCCTGCCGGCCAAGCGCCGCCTGGCCGTCGGCGATGGCGCGTTCAGCGGTTCGCGGGCCGGCCAGGGGCGGGTTGGCGGGTGCCTGCTGCGGGGCCGGTGGCTGGACGGCCACCGACCCCTGCTGAGGGCGGGGGGCGGCCGACCGGCCACCGCCTTCCAATTGCTGGAGCCGGAAATCCATGTCGCCGCGCAGTTTCTCGACATCCTCCGTCAGACGCCGATTGGCGTTTTCGGCGACATCGAGCTGGCCGCGCATCCGGCGCACCTGCTCCTCCAGCTCCCCGACGCGGGCGAGAAGCTGTTGCGCCAGTTCCGGCGGCACGCCACCGCCGCCGCCGCGTGACGGAGCCGGCATCGGCGCGTAGCCGCCACCGCGGCGCACGGTATCGAGGTCGCGCCGCAGTTCCAGGATCTGGTTCTGCAACGCGATGCCCTCGCGGCTGTCCATCTGCGCCAGGGCCGAAACGGGGGCCAGCAGCGGCAGGACCAGCAGGGCGGGCAGGAACGGGATGCGATGGGCCATTGGCGACGGGGCCGACGCGGGGCCGGCCCCCTTCCCTTTACTGAACGACCGTGACGGCGCGGCGGTTCTGCGCCCAGGCGGATTCATCCGACCCCAGCGCCGAAGGCCGGTCCTTGCCGTAGGAAATGGTGCTGATGCGCGCGCCGTTCACGCCGGACGCCACAAGCACGTCCCGCGCCGCATTGGCGCGGCGCTGGCCGAGCGCCAGGTTGTATTCGCGCGTGCCGCGTTCGTCCGTGTGGCCTTCGACCTGCACGCGCACATCGGGGTAACGGCCCATCCATTCGGACTGGCGCTGCAGGATGGGGCGCTGGTCGGCGCTGATCTGCGAGCTGTCGAAGCCGAACAGCACGCGATCGCCGACATTGGCGACCAGGTCTTCCTGGCTGCCCGGACGGACGGTGTTCGCCCCCGCGCCGGCCCCGCCCGCATTGGCGTTCTGGTCGGTGTTGGAGCAGGCGGCGAGGAGGGCGACGGCAGCAACGGCGCCGAGAAGGCGGGTCGTCATCGGTGGGGGTCTCCCGAAGAGGGGTGATGTGTGATCAAGGGGGGGGTTAAGCCCCCGTCGCACCCGCGGTCAAGCGCGGCGCGGCAGGGTTTTCACGACAACAACGGCGACCAGGCGGGGTCGGAGGCATCGGTCGGCGTCGGCACCGGGCGTTCATTGAAGCCGGCGATGTCGATCGAGGCGATGCGGGACGAATACCCGCCACCACGGGAATCCGTCGCGCGGCTTTCACGGAAGAACATCAGCACGCGGCCATTGGGCGCGAAGGTCGGGCCTTCCATCTGCCAGCCTTCGGACAGGATGCGCTCGCCGGACCCATCCGGGCGCATGACGCCAATCGCGAAGCCGCCGCGGCCGAACCGCGTGAAGGCGATCAGGTCCCCGCGCGGCGACCACACTGGCGTGGCGTAGCGGCCGCTGCCGAAGGAGATGCGGCGCACACCGCCGCCCCCGGCATCCATCACATACAATTGCTGGTCGCCACCGCGGTCAGAGTTGAAGACGATCTGCGATCCATCCGGAGAGAAGCACGGCGACACGTCCAGCCCGCCGCCGCTGGTCAATTGCCGTTCGCGGCGGCTGCCGAGATCGACGACGAAAATGTTCGCATCCCCCCCGCGGGTCGATGACAGCACCACCGACCGCCCATCGGGCGAAAAGCGCGGCGACAGCGTCATGCCGGGGAAATTGCCCAGCACCTGCTGGCTGCCCGACCCGATGTCGAACAGCACGACGCGCGGCTGGCCGCGGTCCTGGTACGACATGAAGGCGATGCGTTCGGCGGAAGGATGGAAGCGCGGGGTCAGCGCGGCGAAGCGGCCATCGGTCAGCATCCGGTGGTTCTCGCCATCCTGGTCCATGATCGCCAGGCGACGGACCCGGCGATCGCGCGGGCCGGTCTCGGACACATAGACGACGCGGGTATCGAAATACCCCTTCTCGCCCAGCAGCCGTTCGTAGATCACGTCCGAGATCAGATGCGCGATGCGGCGCCAATTCGCCGCGGGCGCGGTGAAGGCGGTGCCCTGCAACTGCGTTTCGGGCAGCACGTCCCACAGGCGGAATTCGACGCGCAGCTGGCCGCCCTGTTCGACCACGCGGCCGGTCACCAGCGCCTGCGCGCCGATCACCCGCCAATCCTGGAAGCGCGGCGTCTGGGCGGCCGCTTCGGGCGTCTGGATGAAGGCCTGGCGATCGACCGGGCGGAACAGGCCGGAATTGCGCAGATTTGCCTGGATGACGCGGGCGATGTCCCGCCCACGGCTGTCGCCGGCGAGGTCGGGGATGGCGACCGGAATTGGATCCGTCCGCGCCCGCGTGATGTCGATGACCGCGCCCTGCGCATAGGCCGAGGACAGCGGCGCCGCGACGATGCCGGGCGCAACCAGGCCGGCGCCGGCGCCGATCAGCACCCGGCGGCGCGTGGCCGCGAAGGAGGAGAAAGGGTTCATCGCACAAGGCCCCTGGGATTGAAGCGGAAGATGGACGCCATGATCGTTTGGTACTTGTTCGGCGGGACGCGCAAAGGGTTGCACTGAGGCGACATAAGGGCACGGCGGGCCGATTCATACACCGACCGCGCACGCGGGTCCGCCGGCGGCGATCCATTCGGCACTACGTTGCGAACGATGCCCTGGCTGTCGAGTTGCACCCGCAACTCCACGATGATCTGGTCGAGGCCCAGCATGCCGCGATCGACGTTCCAGCATTCCGCCACCTGGTCGGCGATGCCGCGGATTTCACCCGCCGTCAGCGCGGCGGTGCCGGTCGGGCTGCCGCCGCCCTGCTGGGGGGACCCGCTGGGGTTGGGCCGGGCGGTCGGCGGGCGGTCCTGCTGCTGTGTCGTGCGCAGCCGTTCCAGCGTGTTGAGCACCGATTGGCTGCGGTCCTGCGGGCGGGCGACCGGCGGCGTGGTGCCGGTACCGGCCTGCTGGGCGGGTTCGGGCGGCGGCGGCGCCGGGCTGGGCGGCAGCGGCAGCGGATTGGGCTGCGG
>JALHQB010000066.1 GCA_022842185.1 Acetobacteraceae bacterium | reverse complement strand
CGCCGGGCCACCAGGCCGGATCCTTTGCATTATCACTTCCCACGCGGGGTGGAGCAGCCCGGTAGCTCGTCAGGCTCATAACCTGAAGGTCACAGGTTCAAATCCTGTCCCCGCATCCAGCGTTCCGAAATTCGTAATATACCCAGCCCGTCTGCACCCGCAGGCGGGATTTTTGCGTTTCGACCTCCCCGCACCGTTTCCCTAGCCGCTGCTTGGTGCCCAAAGCCCCTCCTACCTCAATTTCTCGGCGCCATCGGCGCGCCGGGGCGTCGTTGAAACAGGCTCTCCAGTCTGGCGCACGAGTTCATTTCGTGTAGAGGTGAACCGGAACAGACAGCTTGCTTGCGGAGGCAGCGCGTGCATTTCACCCCTCGGGAAATCGACAAGCTGATGATCTACATGCTCGCGCAGGTCGCGCAGAAGCGAAAGGATCAAGGCCTGAAGTTGAACCACCCGGAAACCGTCTCGCTGATCACGGCCGCTGCTCTGGACGGCGCCCGCGCCGGCCATACCGTCGAGGAAGTGATGACCATGGCTAGCAAGGTCATCACGCGCGACGACGTGATGGAGGGCGTGGTCGAGATGATCCCCTACGTCCAGGTCGAGGCCGTCTTCACCGATGGCAGCCGGCTCGTCACCGTCCACAACCCGATCCAGTAGACGAGGAGCACGGCCATGGCCGCTGACGCGAAGAAGACGCCCGTGGGCGGCCTGGTCCTCGGTTCAGGCGATATCGAAATCAACGCCGGTTACCCGACCACCTCCCTGAAGGTGCGCAACACCGGGGACCGGCCGATCCAGGTCGGGTCGCATTTCCATTTCTTCGAGGTCAACGCGTTCCTGGAATTCGACAGGCCAAAGGCGTTCGGCCAGCGGCTGAATATCCCGGCCTCCACCGCCCTTCGATTCGAACCAGGCGATGAGAAGGAAGTCGTGCTCGTGCCCTACCAGGGCAAGCAGCGCGTGATCGGCTTCAACAACCTGGTGGATGGCTGGGTCGGCGAGGAAAGTTACGACGCCTACCGCCCCCGGCTGGCCGATGCGATGGAGCGGGCCGCCCGCTACGGCTACAAGACCAAATCCTGACGCCTCGTCACCACGGCAAAAGACGGAATCCCACGATGGCCAAGATTTCGCGTCAGCAATACGCCGACCTGTATGGACCCACCACCGGCGACAAGATCCGCCTGGCCGACAGCAACCTGTTCATCGAGATCGAGAAGGACCTGCGCGTCTATGGCGAGGAAGCCGTCTATGGCGGCGGCAAATCCGTGCGCGACGGCATGGGCTATGACAGTGAACTGACCTCGGCCGCCGGCGCGCCGGATCTCGTCATCACCAATGTCACGATCCTCGATGCGGTGCAGGGAGTCATCAAGGCCGATGTCGGCATCAAGAACGGCCTGATCAGCGCCATCGGCAAGGCCGGCAATCCTTCGATCATGTCTGGTGTCACCGCGGGCCTGGCGCTTGGTCCAGGGACTGACGCGATTTCCGGGGCACATCTGATCCTGACCGCCGGCGGCGTTGACGCGCATGTGCACTTCATCGCCCCCCAGCAGGCGGAAGCCGCGCTCAGCAATGGCGTCACCACGCTGTTCGGCGGCGGCGTCGGCCCGACCGACGGCACCAACGGCACCACCATCACCTCGGGCACCTGGAACATCGAGATGATGCTCCGGTCCTTCGACAGTTGGCCGGTGAATGCGGGCGTGCTGGGCAAGGGCAACAGCACCGGCCGCGCGCCGGTGGTGGAACAGATCCGCGCCGGCGCGATGGGCCTGAAGATTCATGAGGATTGGGGCAGCACGCCCGGGGCGATCCGCACTTCCCTGACCGTGGCCGATGAGATGGATGTGCAGGTTTGCATCCACACCGACACGCTGAACGAGGCAGGCTTCGTCGAGAACACCATCGCCGCCTTCGAAGGCCGCACCATCCATTCCTACCACACCGAGGGTGCGGGCGGCGGCCATGCGCCCGACATCATCCGCGTCGCAGGCCTGTCCAACGTCATCCCCAGCTCGACCAACCCGACGCTGCCCTATGGCATCAACTCGCAGGCCGAGTTGTTCGACATGACGATGATCTGTCACCACCTCAGCCCGAAGATCCCGACCGACGTGGCCTTCGCCGAAAGCCGCATCCGCGCCGAGACGATCGCGGCCGAGAACGTGCTGCACGATCTCGGCGCCATCTCGATCCTGTCGAGCGACAGCCAGGCGATGGGTCGCGTCGGCGAAAACTGGATCCGCACCATCCAGACCGCCGATCTGATGAAGCAGCGCGCGGGTGCCTATGCCGGCGACACGTCCGGCAACGACAATCAGCGTGTGCTGCGCTTCGTCGCCAAGGTGACGATCAACCCGGCCATCGCGCAGGGCGTGGCGCATGTGATCGGGTCCGTCGAGGTCGGCAAGATGGCCGATCTGGTGTTGTGGGAGCCTGCCTTCTTCGGCGCCAAGCCGAAGATCGTCATCAAGGGGGGCATGATTTCCTGGGCGCTGATGGGGGACCCGAATGCCTCCCTGCCGACGCCGCAGCCGGTGATGTATCGCCCGATGTTCGGCACGATGGGATCGGCGCTGCACAAGACGCGGGTGACCTTCACCTCGCTCGCCGCGGAAGCGGATGGCATCGCGGATCGGTACGATCTGAAGTCCAAGGTCATGCCGGTCTATGGGACGCGGACGATCACCAAGGGATCGATGGTCCGCAACGACGCGCTGCCCAACATCGAGGTCAATCCGGAGACCTTCGCCGTCACCGTCGATGGCAAGCATGCGACGATCGAGCCGGCGAAGAGCATTCCCTTGAACCAGCTGTATTTCTTCAGCTGATCCGGCGTGGCCGATAGGGCCTGGATATGATGGTGCGCGGCGGCGACGCTGGTGCGGAGGCGTGATGATACTCGTCGAGGGCAAGCTCGGTAACCTGGCCGACCCGCTGTGGCATGACCGTTCGCATCATGCGCGGGTCGATCCGCTGATGCTGGAACAATGGGAAGCGCCGAAAAGCCGGCTCCGCAAGGCGACACAGGGCGGCATAGAACTCGCCATTTCCCTGCCGCGCGCCGAACACCTGCACAATGATGACGTGCTGCATTACGACGAAGCCGCCGGCATCATCGTCATTGCACGCATCGCATTGAAAGATGTGCTGGTCATTGAGTTGGAGGGGCTGGAGAGCCTGTCGCCACTGGAGATCCTGCGGACCTGCTTCGAACTCGGCCACGGGCTGGGCAACCAGCATTGGCCGGCGGTCATCAAGGGTTCGACGGTGTATGTGCCGCTGTCGGTGGACCAGAAGGTGATGGCCTCGGTCATGCGCACCCACGCTTTCGAACATGTCCGGACGCGCTTCGCGCCGGGCGAGGAGATCGCGGCGAAGCTGGATGCGAAGGAGGTCCGGCTGCTGTTCGCCGGCGCCGATGCAACGCCGCATCACCACCATGAAGGCCCAGCGAAGGCGCGTACGCCGAGCCATTCGCATTCGCACGATCACCACCACGACCACCCGCACAGCCACCCGCACCCCGCGAAGCCGTGATGCCGCGCGACGACGCTCCACCGCGTGTCGCGCCGCATGACATGGTGCATCTCGGCCGCCTGTTGCAGCTGTCCGATTCAACGCTGCCGGTCGGGTCCTTCGCCTTTTCCAACGGGCTGGAATCGGCGTTGCAGACCGGCGTGGTCACCAACCCCGCTGATCTGCAGCAGTATGTGGAACTGATGCTGCGCCAAGCCGCCCGGATGGATGGCGTGGCGATGCTGCACGCCCATCGCGCGGCAGTGGCTGGCGACCATGGCGCCATCCTGCACGCCGATGCGGAACTGATGTGCCGCCGCGTCGGCGAAGAACAGCAGATGATGCTGGCACGCATGGGCCGCAAGTACGCCGAGCTGGTGCTGAAGATCACGCCCTGCCCGCCGCTGGGCCTCTGGCTTCGCGACATCAAGGCCGATGCCACGCCGGGCTGCTTTCCGGTTGGCCAGGCGATCGCGCTCGCGCATCTGGGTGCGGATGAGGTCGAGGCCTTCGTGATGCACCAGTACGGCGTCGCCTCCATGCTCCTCAGCGCCGCGCTGCGGCTGATGCGGATCGACCACATGGACACGCAGCGCATCCTGTTCGCGGTGCAGGGCCGCGCGCAGGACGACTACCTCGCGGTGCGCGACCTGACGCTCGAAGAAATGGCGTCCTTCGCGCCGGTCTTCGATGTGCTGGTGGCACACCACACGACAACCCATGTCCGGCTGTTCATGAATTGAACCGGCATCGGCAAAGGATACGGCGATGAAGAAGATCACGCGCATCGGCATCGGCGGCCCCGTGGGGTCCGGCAAAACCGCGGTCATCGAGGTCATCACGCCGCGGCTCATCGATCTCGGCATCAAGCCGCTGATCATCACCAACGACGTTGTCACCACCGAGGATGCCAAGCAGGTGCGCCGCACGCTGAAGGGCATCCTGGTCGAGGAGAAGATCGTCGGCGTCGAGACCGGCGCCTGCCCGCACACCGCGGTGCGCGAGGACCCATCGATGAACATCGCCGCAGTCGAGGAGATGGAGGAGAAATACCCCGACAGCGACGTGATCCTGATTGAATCGGGCGGTGACAACCTGACCCTGACCTTCAGCCCGGCGCTGGCGGATTTCTACATCTACGTCATCGATGTCGCGGCCGGGGACAAGATCCCGCGCAAGAACGGCGCGGGCGTCTGCCAGTCCGACATCCTGGTCATCAACAAGAAGGACCTCGCACCCTATGTCGGCGCGAGCCTTGAGGTGATGGACCGCGATTCCAAGCTCATGCGCGGCAAGAAGCCCTTCGTCTTCACCAACTGCAAGACCGGCGAGGGCGTGGATACGTTGCTGCAACTGATCCTCGACATGGCGCTGTTCGACGTGAAGGTGAACGCGCCGGCGACGGCGGCGTGACACTGCACGAGCATCTCGGCCGGCTTGATGCCGCGCGCGAGCTGCGCGGTTACCAGACGCAGCCCGCGCAGATGCGCGCGGCCGGTCCGGGCAAGGTGGGTGAATTGCGGCTGGGCTTTTCGATGCGCCATGGCCGTTCCGTTCTGCACGACCTGTATCGCGTGGCCCCGCTTCTGGTGCAGCAGGCGCTGTACTGGGATGAGGCCATGCCGGAACTGCCGATCTGCGCCATCATCTCGGTGGGCGGCGGCATCCTGCAGGGCGACCGGTACAGGATCGAGATTTCGGTCGGCGAGGGCGCCTGCGCCCTTGTCAATTCGCAAAGTGCGAACCGCATCCACCAGATGGATGCGAATTACGCATCCCAGCATCAGACCATCAAGGTCGATGCTGGCGCCTATCTGGAATATCTGCCGGACTTCACCATCCCCTATCGCGGTTCGCGCTTCATCAACCAGACCGAGATCACCGTCGCCCCGGATGCGACGCTGCTGTATGGCGAAATGGTCCTGGCCGGCCGCAAGCACCACCATGCCGAGGAACGCTTCGGCTTCGACCTGCTGTCCATGGCCGTGGCGGTGCGCCGCCCCGATGGGCGCAAACTGTTCGCCGAAAAACTGCTGGCCGGACGCGACGACGGCATGATCGACTTCGCCGCGGTGATGCGCGGCTTCGATGCCTTCGCCAACGTCATGTGCATCACGCCCGTCGAGACAGCATCACGCATCAAGGAACGCTTCGAGACAAATTTCGGAACGGACTCCCCGCGCGCGATCTCCGGCGTGTCGCGTCTGCCCAACGGCGCGGGGCTGATGCTGCGCGTCGTTGGCGTCGAATCCTATGATGTACGCAGCGAGGTCCGCCGCTTCTGGCGCATCGTGCGTGAGGAGGCACGCGGCAGGACCTTGCCGGAGGAAGTCCTCTGGCGATGACGAAGGGGCCATGACGCCGTGACGCAGACGGGAAGAACGTTCTGACGATTTGCCTGCGCCGGACGATCCAGGTCTTCCTCCCAAATGGCCAACCGGAGCCTTGCGCACGGCACAACCTCCAGACTCAAAATCGTGCCACCCCACGCAGCCCGACCAGAAGCGAATTCGGCAGCGGCATGGCGGCAGCCCCCTGCTCGACCGGCTGCCCTGCGGCTGGGTTGATCAGCGCCTGCACAAAGGGCCGCAGATAAAATCGATCGGGTATGATGGCCACATCGTAATTCAGTTCGACGACCGTCTCATGGCTCCGCACCGGGACAGCGCCGTCGAACACCGCCAGGTCGCGATCATATCCTCGGGCCGCCGACCCGATTTGCACCCAGGATACCGCGATGGCCACCGTGTCCTGCGCGCGGCCGAAAGGCCCGCGGAGCGTCACCCCCGCATCCAGTTGCAGTGACACGGTGGTGCGGTCCGCCGGCTGTGCGAAAGCGCGCGCGAATACCGCGAGCTGCGTCGCCTCCTCCTGCCAGACGATGGCCTCCGCGACACCATAGATGCCGTAGGAATTGGCGAAGCGCCGGGGTTGGCCGTCCGAAGCGGGGTCGGCGAGCGACGCGCCATAAGCATCATACCGGGGCGAATCGGCTCCGCCGGTCTGGTACCAGCCACCCAGCTTCAACACCCAGGGTCTATGCCCATCGGGATCGGGCGCCGCGCCGCCCGTCACGGCTTCGGCCAGGATCAGCGCGCCACCGCTGGTGCTGAAGGTTATGCCATAGCGGTTGTGCTGCTGGGGATCCGTGTCCGGCCCATAACGACCGCCCGGATTGCCGTCGAAGACACCGAATCGCAGCCCAGTCCCCGTCTGGGGGTTGCCGAGCACCAGCCTCACCCCCAGCGCCGCGAGCGGGTAGGCTGGCCCGCCCCCGGCCAGGTCGGTTGCAAGTGCCACAGGCCAGCCGAAGGTCCCATTGACCAAGGTGCTCGCAGGGTCAGCGATGGTGAATTCCCCATCCGCCGCCAATTGGCCAAAGCGGATCGACCCCCAGTCGCCCAACGCGCGCTCCGCCCACAATTCGAACAGCCGGACCGTCGAAAGCGCCTCGATGTTGCTGGTCGGCGCCAGGCTGCCCGTCAATGTCGGGGAGGGCTGCCGTCCGAGGATGCCGATGATCGAGATCCGCGTTCGCCAACCGTCCAGACCGGCGATCCTTCCCCAGTCGCTATCCAGTTCGGACCAGACCTGGCCGATCGCCGCGACTCCCTGGCGGATGCCGCCGCGCAGATTCGCCACGGCGTCCAGCGTGGCCTCGGTGGAGAGGCACAAACCCGGCGTCGGCACGTAGCCCACAGTGCAGTCGGCTGCTTCATCGGCCCATGCGACGGCTGGGATCAGCGACGCCACGATCGCCATTGCGCGGGTCAGGATGGGCAACGAAAGAGGCACGGCCGAGCACCGTTCATGAGGGAATGCAGTGCTGTGTCTCGTAACACCGACAGATGACCATTTACCTACCGGCCCCCTGGATCAGCCGGCCCGATGGCATCGCCTGCCTGGCGCCTACCGCGACCAGCGAAGCCGCGCGCGCAGACCGGGCGTCGCATCCTCCAAGGCGATCTCGATGCCATGGAGGTCCGCCACCGCGCGCACCAGTGCCAGGCCAAGCCCACTGCCCGGCGTCGATCGCGCCGCATCCAGGCGATGGAAGCGGCCGAACACCTTCCCGCGCTCGTCCTCGGGGATCCCCGGGCCGTCATCGGTGACGGTGATGCCATCAGCGACGACGCAAAGCCGGACGTGGCCGTTCTCCCGCCCATGCCGGATCGCGTTCTCCACGAGATTCGCCAGCATCTGCGTCAACAGCGCAGGGTCCCCTGTGACCGTCACCCCCGGGGCGATGTCCGTCACCAGCGTCTGACCACGTTCCTCGGCGGCCGGCGCATAGACCTCGGCGACCGATTCCGCGATGGCCGAAACGTCGACCGTCGCGAAGCCGGCGCGCTGCGTGCCGGATTCCACCTGGGCGATCCGCAGCAGCGCGGCAAAGATCTCAAGCAACCGGTCGGCTTCCGCCTGCGCCGCCTCGATCGCCGCCGTCGTTGGGGCGCGGGCGGCGTCCTCCAGGCGCTGGCGCAGCCGTGTCAGGGGCGTCCGCAGGTCGTGGGCGATGTCGTCCGTCACTTCCCGCAAGGCCGCCATCAACGCCTGGAGCCGATCAAGCGTGGCGTTGATGCGCGCTGCCAGACGGTCGAACTCGTCACCCCCCGTGCGTACCGCCAGGCGGCGATCGAGGTCGCCCCCCTGCACGGCGGCAAGGGCGGCCTCCATCGCCGCGGCACGGCGGGCGATCGATCGCCCAATCAGCAGCCCGCCGCCGAGGCCCAGCAGCAGCACCGCCCCGCCCACCCAGCCGGCACTGGTCAGCAGCCGCTGTTCCAGCGCGCGCGCGGCGGTCAGGTCGCGCCCGACCACGAGCGCGCCGCCCCCCGGCAGCGGTTGGGCGTACATCAGCACGGGCGCGCCGGCTCCGTCAGGCTGGCGGATGGTCCCCTCGCGCCACCCGCGCTCGCTCGATACGCCGGACAGGTTGCCGGCCAGCCTTTGCCCGTCCGGCGCAGCGAGCAGGTAGAATTCCTGACCGCTTCGATCGGCGGCCAGCCGGGCCTCGATCGACAAGGCGACTCCACGCGCGCCGGACAGCGCGCCTGACTGCAGCAGCACGCCCATGCCGCGCTCGATCTCGTCGGCCGCCTGGCGGACCGCAAAGCCAGCGGTCACCCACCATGCCACGCCACCGACCAACGCCGTGCCCGTGAGCGTCAGCAGCAGGTGCAGCAGTGTGACGCGGAACGCCGTGGTGCGGGCAAAGGCCCAGCTTGGAGCCGTCTCAGGCATCGGAACGGATGACGTAGCCGGCGCCACGCACCGTATGCAGCAGCTCCTGGCCGAAGCCCTTGTCCACCTTGCCGCGCAGCCGGCTGACATGGGTTTCGACCACGCTGGTCTTGGGGTCGAAGTGGAAATCCCACACGCCCTCCAGCAGCATGGTACGGGTCACCACCTGGCCTTCCCGCCGCATCAGGTACTCGAGCAGGCGAAACTCGCGCGGCTGCAACTCGATCCGCTTGCCGGCGCGGATCACGCTGCGGCGAATCAGATCCATCTCCAGGTCCCCCACACGCAGCACCGTCACTTCCTGCTGCAAGGGCGGGCGACGGGCGAGCGCGTTGATGCGCGCCAGCAGTTCCGCGAAGGCAAAGGGCTTGGCGAGGTAATCGTCACCGCCGGCTTCCAGCCCGTCCACCCGGTCGCCGACGCCGGTGCGCGCCGTCAGGAAGATCACCGGCGTCGCGATGCCGGCCGCGCGCACGGCGCGCACCATCGACAGGCCGTCGAGCTTGGGCAGCATGCGGTCCACCACCATGACGTCGTGGCCGCCGCCCGTGGCGAGGAACAAGCCATCCTGGCCATCCGCCGCGCGGTCCACGAGGTGCCCGGCTTCCTCCAGCCCGCGCGCCACATAGGCCGAGGTGTCGGCGTCGTCCTCGACCAACAGGATCCTCACGGTGCCTCCGTCCCTCATGCGACGCGTTATGCGATGTCCCAAGCTGCCGGACCGCTGCGCCCAGCATACGGATCAGTAAGGGACGCGACAGGGGGCGTGGATGCGGGTGGGTGCTTTCTGTGCAGGACGCCAGACCATCGCGGCCTGGCCCTGACATCCTCGACTGGGAGACACCATCGATGCCCCGCTTCAACCTCCGCCGTCCCACGATCATCGCCGGTGTCCTGGCGCTCGCGCTCGGCACCACCGCACTGACGGCCATTCCGGGCACCGCCCAGCCGACCCCGGCGCCGGTCGCCGGCGTGGCGCTGCCGCGCCCGGCCGGTCCGGACTTCGCCGATGTGGCCGCCCGTGTCGGCCCCTCCGTGGTCCGCGTGCTGACGACCGAACGCGCCACCCCGGCCGCTGCCGAGGGCCGGCGCGGCGTCAACCCGATGGAGGAAATGCTCCGCCGCTATGGCCAGGGGCAGCAGCAACAGCCGCAGCAGCGTCGCGCCGGCCAGGGTTCCGGCTTCGTCATCGACGCCGAAGGCTTCATCGTGACCAACGCGCATGTGGTCGGCGAGAACAACGAAGTGAAGGTCGAACTTGCCGATGGTCGTGAGTTCCAGGCCCGCGTCGTCGGCCGTGACACCGCAACCGACATCGCGCTGATCAAGGTCGAGGCCGGCACGCCGCTGGTTGCGCTGCCCTTCGGCAACAGCGACAGCACCCGCGTCGGCGAGTGGGTGATGGCAATGGGCAACCCGTTCGGCCTGGGCGGCACCGTCACGGCGGGCATCGTCTCGGCGCGCGGTCGCCAGATCGGCGCGGGTCCGTATGACGACTTCATCCAGACCGATGCCTCGATCAATCCGGGCAATTCGGGCGGGCCGCTGTTCAACGCGTCGGGCGAGGTGGTTGGCGTCAACACCGCGATCTTCTCTCCCTCGGGCGGGAACATCGGCATCGGCTTCGCAGTGCCGTCGAAGATGGTAACGCATGTGGTCGCTCAGTTGCGCGATCACGGTTCGGTCCAGCGCGGCTGGCTCGGCGTCTCGCTTCAGCCGATGGACCGTGACCTGGCGACCGCGATGCGCCTGGATGACACCAAGGGCGCGCTGGTGAATGCGGTTGAGCCGAACAGCCCCGCGGCGAAGGCGGAACTGCGTGCCGGTGACGTGATCACGGCCATCGATGGCCGCCGTGTGGAGACCCCGCGTGACCTCGCCGCCGGTGTGGCGGATGTGGCGCCGGGGCGGACCGCGACGCTCGCGGTGCTGCGGGATGGGACGGCGATGGAGCGCCGCGTCGAGATCGGGGCCAACCCGGCGAACGCCACCGCAGCCGGCAAGCCGGGCCAGCCCGCGCAGCCTTCCCTGGGCATCGGCCTGGCGCCGCGCCCGGAAGGTGGTGTCGCCATCACCCGGGTTGAACCGGGCAGCGTGGCGGCCGAGCGCGGGCTGCGCGCCGGCGACGTGGTGCTGCGCGCCGGGGAACGGGAAACCGCCCAGCCGCAGGATGTGGTTGAGGCGGTGACCGCTGCCCGGACCGCCGGCCGGTCCTCCATCGCGCTCCAGGTCGAGCGTGACGGTGCCCGCCGCTTCGTCGCGGTGCCGCTGCGCGCGGCGTAAGGAAACGGCGCCCGGCGGGTTTACTGATCCCCTCGGCCTGCCGGGATTGCCGATAGGGGCGGACAACCACCCTGACTACCCCCGGGGTGGCCCGCTCCCCAACTGGCGCACGTCGGTCACTGGACCGGCGTGCGCCATTCCATGAAGGAAGGTTGGGGGAGATGAACTCCCCCAAAGCCCCTCCTTTTTCTGTCTGTTGGCTATGACCTTCGGTGGCTGGCGCCAAGGGCCAAAAAAAGGAGGGGGATCGGGGGAGTTCTCTCCCCCGACCTTTCTTGCTTCAAACCGCGGTACGCCATTCAGCATGCGCATCCGTCGTGCCGCGCACCACGGATTCATACGCCGCCTGCAACTGCATCGTGATCGGGCCGGGCCTGCCGTCGCCGACCGGCAGGCGGTCGATCATCGCGGCGGGCACCAGCTCCTGCCCTGTGCCACACAGGAAGATCTCATCCGCGACATAGAGTTCGGTGCGATCGGCGCGGCGTTCTTCTGTCCGCAGGCCAAACTCAGCCGCCAATTGCAGCACGGTGTCGCGCGTGACGCTTTCCAGGATGTCGCTGTCGCGCGCCGGCGTGACGACCACGCCGTCGCGCACCATGAACAGGCAGGCACCCGCCGATTCGCTCACCTTACCGTCCCGTGTCAGCAGGATCGGCGCGTCGTAGCCATCGGCCTTGGATTGCAGCGTCGCGATACGCCCGGCGTGGTAATTCGCCGTCGCCTTGATGCGCGCGGGCATGGTGTTGTCCGCGATGCGCGTCCAGGACGATACGCCAAGCGACAAGCCGCTGTCGCGCTTGGGCGACCTTTCCCGAGGGATGGCAGCGCAGACCCACCCAACTGTGCCCGTCGTCGATTGGTTGCCGCGGCTTTCGATGTGCACCTGCAGGCGGATGTAGCAGTCGTCGTCCGGTGCATTGGCCCGGATCGCATCGAGCACACCCTGGCGCAGCACGTCGCGCGAGGGCGGGTCGTCGAAGCGCATGAACTTCATGCCCTGGTCGAGCCGAACCAGGTGTTCCTCCAGCCGGAACACCGAAAGCCGCCCCGTGGCGGGGTTCATGTAGGCACGGATGCCCTCGAAGACCGAGGCGCCATAGGCGAGGCCGACCGCCAGGGGGTGGATGCTCGCATCCTCGAAAGGAATGGCCTTTCCGTTCTGGATGATGGTGTGCGCGGTCCAGGCCATGACATTCCCCCTAAGTTGACCAAAGGTGGGGAGGCTGGCCCGGCCCGCCGACGACGGCAAGGGCCGGTGCAGATTCCGCCGAAGTGGAAAATCCTCTAGGATTGCGTGGCACGGCGTAGGGGTTGGAAGAATGAGCGCATCAACCGAGGTCAGGGCGGCGGCACCGATGCTGCTGCGCGATGATCGGGCCGACGGGATCACGGTCCTGACGCTGAACCGGCCAGTGGCGCGCAATAGCCTGTCCCTGCAGATGCTTGAGACATTGGAGAGCGCGCTCGCCGGTATTGGCGAGGACGCCAGCCGGCGCTGCGTCGTGCTCGCGGCCGCGGGGCCGGTCTTCTGCGCCGGGCATGACCTGCGGGAAATCACCGCGCATCGTGCTGACGCCGACCAGGGCCGGGGCTTCTACGACCGCGCGATGGACACTTGCGCGCGCGTCATGCAGGCGATCATCGGCCTGCCGCAGCCGGTCATCGCCGCGGTCCAGGGCGTCGCGACGGCAGCGGGCTGCCAGTTGGTCGCCACGAGTGACTTGGCCGTTGCCTCCGACCAGGCGCGCTTTTGCACGCCGGGAGTGGATATCGGGCTGTTCTGCTCGACGCCGGGCGTGGCTTTGGCCCGCGCGGTGCCGCGCAAGGCGGCGATGGAGATGCTGATGCTCGGCGAGATGATCTCCGCCGAGGAGGCGCACCGCATCGGCCTGGTGAATCGCGTGGTGCCTGCCGATCGCGTGATGGCGACGGCACTCGACCTCGCTTCGGCCATCGCCGCGCGATCCGCACTGACGGTGCGGATGGGCAAGCGCGCCTTTTACGCCCAGGTGGAACTGCCGCTGGCCGATGCCTATCGCGAAGCCGCCTGCGTCATGGCGGACAATCTGATGGCGCATGATGCGGCCGAGGGGATCGGCGCGTTCCTCGAGAAGCGCCGCCCTGTCTGGGACGATCGCTGAGGAAGGTGACATGGCCGATTTCGAGACGCATCTCGCCCGAACCGCGGCGAATCACCAGCCGCTGACGCCCCTGCTGTTCCTGGAACGCGCGGCGCAGGTCTATCCGGACTGCCTCGCCGTGGTGCACGGGCCTGTGCGGCGCAACTACCGTGATCTGCGTGACCGCTGCGTGCGGCTGGCGCATGCGCTGACGAAGCACGGCATCGCGCGCGGTGATACCGTCGCGGCCGTGCTGCCGAACATCCCCGAGATGCTGGAGTGTCACTACGGCGTCCCGATGGCCGGCGCGGTGCTCAATACGATCAACACCCGGCTCGATGCCGCGACCATCGCCTACATCCTCGACCATGGGGAGGCGAAGGCGCTGGTGGTGGATACGGAGTTCATGCCGGTCGTGCGCCTTGCCCTGTTGCAGGCGACGGTGAAGCCGATCGTGATCGAGGTAAATGACCCGCTGGCGCCATCGACCGAGACGCTTGGTGGCATAATGTACGACGCGCTGCTTGCCGAAAGCGATCCGGCCTTCGCCTGGCCGATGCCGCGCGACGAGTGGGACGCCATCACGCTCAACTACACCTCCGGCACCACAGGCAAGCCGAAGGGCGTCGTCTATCACCATCGCGGCGCGCAGCTGCTGGCAGTGGGCAATGTCCTGTCGGCGGAAATGGTCAGGCATCCGGTCTATCTGTGGACGCTGCCAATGTTCCATTGCAACGGCTGGTGTTTTCCTTGGACGGTCACCGCGCAGGCTGGCGTGCATGTCTGCCTGCGCGCGGTGCGCGGCCCCGACATGTGGCGACTGATGGGCGATGAAGGTGTCACGCATATGTGCGGCGCACCGATCGTCATGGCGACGCTGCTCAACACGCCCGAAGCCGAGAAGCGAGACCTGCCAGGGCAGGTAAAGTTCATCGTCGCCGGCGCGCCGCCACCCGAGGCCGTGCTGGCCGCGATGAAGGACGCCGGTTTTGCCGTCTGCCACGTCTATGGCCTGACCGAGGTCTATGGCCCCGCCGTCGTCAATGAATGGCATGCGGAATGGAACGCGAGGCCGGCGGGCGACCAGGCGGCGCTGATGGCGCGCCAGGGCGTGCGCTATCTGGCGCTCGAAGGCCTCGACGTGATGGACGCAGCGACCATGCAGCCGGTGCCGCCGGACGGTGCGACCCTCGGCGAGGTGATGATGCGCGGCAATGTCGTAATGAAGGGCTATCTCAAGGACGCAGCGGCGACGGATGCCGCCTTCGCGGGCGGCTGGTTCCATACCGGCGACCTCGCGGTGAAGCACCCGGACGGATATGTGCAACTCAAGGATCGCTCCAAGGACATCATCATCTCCGGCGGTGAGAACATCAGCTCCATCGAGGTCGAGGACGCGCTGTACAAGCACCCCGCGGTGTCCGTGGTGGCGGTGGTTGCCCGACCTGACGAGAAATGGGGCGAGACGCCCTGTGCTTTCGTCGAGCTGAAGCCCGGCGCCAGTGCGACACCCGAGGAACTGATTGCCTTCGCCAAGCAGCACCTGGCCGGCTTCAAGGTGCCGCGCCATATCGTCTTCGCCGAGCTGCCAAAGACCTCCACCGGCAAGATCCAGAAGCACGTCCTCCGCAGCCAGGCGAAAGAAGCATGACCACAGTCGATACCATCCTTGCTCATGCCGCCGCGCGGCGGGAGGCATCCCGGGCGCGCTGGTTCGACTGGCTGCGTATCCCGTCGGTGTCCGCCCAGCCGCAGCATGCGGGCGATTGCCGGCGGGCGGCCGAATGGATAGCCGATCAACTGCGCAGCATCGGCTTCACCGCCGCGTTGAAAGATACGGCGGGCCACCCCGTGGTGCTGGGCCATCACCCCGGCCCCACCGGCAGCGGCCGTCACCTGCTATTCTACGGCCATTACGACGTGCAGCCGGCCGAACCTATGGAACTCTGGACCAGTCCGCCTTTCGAGCCCGTGCTGGCCGATGGCCCGAACGGCCGGCGCGCTGTCGCGCGTGGCGCGGTGGATGACAAGGGCCAGGTGATGACCTGGCTGGAGGCGCTGCGCTTCTGGCATGAGACCGCCGGCGGTCCGCCATGTCGCATTACCGTGATGGTAGAAGGGGAGGAGGAGACGGGTTCGAAGAACCTGCCCGATTTCCTTGACGCGAATGCCGAGGCCCTGCGCGATGCCGATGTCGTCGTCATCAGCGACAGCAACATGTGGAACATCGAGACACCATCGATCGTCACCAGCGTTCGTGGGCTGGTCTATACCCAGATCGACATCACCGCGGCGAACAAGGATGTCCATTCCGGCCTGTATGGCGGTTCGGCGCTGAATCCGATCAACCTCATCACCCGCATCCTGGGTGACCTTCGTGATGAGGCCGGCACCATCCTGATCCCGGGCTTCTACGACGGCGTGGCGGAAATTTCAGCCGAGCGGCGCGCGCAGTGGGATGCCTTGAACTTCGACGAGGCTGCCTTCCTCGGTGGCGTGGGACTTTCAGTGCCGGTGGGCGAGCTCGGGCGGTCGGCGCTGGAACGGTTGTGGGCGCGGCCGACCGTCGATGTGAACGGCATCTGGGGCGGCTATACCGGCGAAGGGGCCAAGACCGTCATCCCGTCGCAGGCCCATGCGAAGGTGTCCTTCCGGCTCGTCGCGGGGCAGAGCGCGCCCAAGGTCATCGCCGGCTTCCGCGACTTCATCGTCGATCGGCTGCCTGAGGATGCGCAGGTGAAGATCCAGGTCTTCACCTATGGTGAGGGCATCGAGATACCGTCCGACAGCCCCTTCATCCGCGCCGCGCAGGTCGCGCTGACCGCCGAATTCGGCCGGCCGGCGGTGCTGCAGGGCGGTGGCGGATCGCTGCCGGTGGTCCAGCAGATCAAGGAGATCATCGGTCTCGATTGCCTGTTGATCGGCTTTGGACTCGATGACGACCAGGTGCACAGCCCGGATGAGAAATTCGACCTGGTCTGCTTCGAGCGCGGCATCGACAGTCACATCCGCATGCTCGCAGCGCTGGCCGAGGCATAGGAGGTCCCTTGAGCGCAGATCCCTACGACGTCCTGGGCGTCAAACGCGATGCCTCTGCGGAGGATATCCGCAAGGCCTACCGTGCGCTTGCCCGCAAGCACCATCCCGACCTCAACCCAGGCGACAAAAAGGCCGAGGAACGGTTCAAGGCGGTCTCGGCCGCCAACGACCTGCTGGGCGATGCCGAAAAGCGCGCCCGCTTCGACCGGGGGGAGATCGACGCCTCCGGCGCCGAGCGCCCGCCGCCGCGCTACTACCGCGACCATGCCGCTGAAAGTTCGTCCTACGACAGCGAAGCCGGTTTCGCGGACATGATGGATGAGGACGAATTGCTCGGCGCGCTGTTCGGCCGCGGTGCACGGCGCCGCCAGGGCGGGGGGCAATTCCACATGAAGGGCGGGGATATCCACGCTCGCCTCGAGATCGAGTTCCTCGAAGCGGTGAATGGCGCGACCAAGCGGGTGACATTGCCGGACGGTGCCGTGGTCGATGTCACCGTCCCGCCGGGTACGCGGGAAGGCCAGGTGCTGCGGCTTCGCGGCAAGGGCACGCCGGGCCTCGGCAGCGGTGCCCCCGGAGACCTGCTGGTCGAGGTGATGGTCGGCCAGCATCGCCATTTTACCCGCCGGGACGACGATATTCTGCTGGATTTGCCGGTGACCCTGACCGAAGCCGTGCTTGGCGCGCGGGTCGAAGTGCCGACGCCGGCCGGTGCGGTGGCGATGAAGGTGCCCAAGGGGTCGAACACCGGAACGGTGCTGCGCCTGCGCGGCCGGGGGGTGTTGCGGAAGGACGGCACGCGCGGCGATGCCTTCGCCACCCTGCGCATCGTGCTGCCGGATGCGCCGGATGCGGAACTCGAAGCCTTCGCCGAATCCTGGGAGGCGGGCAAGGCGCAGAACCCTCGCTTGGGCATGGAGAGCTGACATGGCCGAGGACGACGACACCCTGCGCGCGCTGCGCATTGAGGCCGCGACGATCGAGCAATGGATCGCGATCGGCTGGATTGCGCCGCGCGGGCCGGATGCCACCGGATTCAGCGAGTCAGACCTGGCGCGCGCCTGCCTGATCCGTGACCTGCGGGAGGCGATGGGCGTGAACGATGAGGGCGTCGGCGTGGCGCTTAGCCTGCTCGACCAGATCCATGGTTTGCGACGCGCCCTGCGCCAGGTCGCGGGTGCGATGCACGGCCTGCCGGAACCCATGCGACGGGAGGTTCTGGTGATCCTGCGTGCCATGGATGAGGGGGCATGAAGGGCCGTCATTACCCGGCTGCGGCGGCTGTCGTGATGGGTCGCGCGGTACTGCGGGCGTGACTGCCGCGCCCAGCCACCGCAGGCTCGCGCTCATCCTGGGCGCGCTGGCAGGCATCGGGCCGTTCTCGATCGACATGTACCTGCCGGCGCTGCCGGCCATCGGTACGTCATTAGGCGCGTCGGCGGGGGCGGTGCAGGGCACGCTCGCCATCTACTTCCTGGGGCTTGCCTGCGGGCAGGTGTTGTACGGACCGCTTGCTGACCGGCACGGGCGGCGCGGCCCGCTATTCGTCGGGCTTGGCCTGTACACGGTGGCGTCCGTTGCCTGCGCCCTGGCACCCGACATCCAGGCGCTGACGGCGGCGCGGCTGCTGCAGGCGCTGGGTGGCTGCGCGGGCATGGTCATCGCGCGCGCAGTGGTGCGTGACGTGACGGATGAACGCGGTTCGGTGCGGCTGATGGCGCAGCTGATGCTGGTGATGGGCGTGGCACCCATCATCGCGCCGATGATCGGCGGCGCCTTGCTGCCGGCCTTTGGCTGGCGCGGCATTTTCTGGCTGCTGGCCTTGTATGGCGGGACGATGTTCGTGGTCATCGCGCTGTTGCTGCCGGAGACGCTGCACGAGGATCGTCGCCGCCGCGATAGCGTGCTGGGCGTGCTGCGCGTGTGGCGGGCGCTGCTGGGCAATCGCCGCTTCGTCGGGCATGCGCTGGCGGGCGGCTTCATCATCGGCGGGATGTTCGCCTACATCAGCGGGTCGCCCTTCGTGTTCATGGAACTGCACGGCGTGCGGGCCGAGAACTTCGGCTTCTATTTCGGCGCCAATGCGCTCGGCATCATGGTGATGGGTCAGGTGGTCGGGCGGCTGGCACAGCGCATCGCGCCGGCGCGGCTGCTGCCGGTGGTGATCTGGGTGCCGTTGGCCGCGGGGCTGGCGCTGCTGCTCGTCTCGGCAACGGGGATCGGGGGCTTCGCTGCGCTTCTTGTCGCGCTGTTCTTCTACATCGCGATGATCGGGGCGGTGATGCCGCTGACCGTGGCGCTGGGCATGGGGCCGCATGGGGCGGTGGCGGGCAGTGCCTCGGCGCTGATGGGGACGCTGCAATTCAGCATCGGGGCCGGCGTGGGTGCGCTGCTCGGAGCGTTGCAGGATGGGACGGCGGTGCCGATGGCACTGGTGATCGCGGGCTGCGGCGTGGCGGGGTGGACGGCGCGCCGCGTGCTTGCGCCGTGAGTATCGTGACCACGCTGATCCGGCCGGGACGGGCTGCGTTGTTGCAGTATGTCGCAGCTTTGCAAGGGGGCTGGTCGCCGGCGAATGTCGCGGGGGACGCCGTGGCGCGCGCGCATCTCTCAGCCATCGAACGCGATGCGGATGCCTTCCTCGACAGCCTGCATGATCCGGAAGCGCAAGGTGCGCCGATCATGTTACCGGATGGGTCAAGCGTGAAGCGACTACCGGCCTATACGCGCTGGATTTGGGATGGCGAGTTCTGCGGGGCGATTCACCTGCGGTGGCAGGTGGGCACTGACGAATTGCCGGCGCATGTGCTGGGGCACATTGGCTATGCGGTGGTGCCGGGCAAGCGCGGGCAGGGGGTTGCGACGCGGGCGCTGGGGCTGCTGCTGCCGGAGGCGCGGGCGGTTGGGCTGCGGCATGTCGAGCTGACGACGGACCCGGAGAACGTCGCGTCGCAGCGGGTGATCATCGCGAATGGCGGGGTGTTGATGGGGGGCTTCCGGAAGGAGGCGGCGTATGGCGTTGACGAAACCGTGCGGTTTAGGATCGACCTCTAAGTTCAACGTCGAATCGACGCGGTTGGTCTTGGCGTTCCGTTTGGTCGATTGAGGAATGACATGCAAGCGATGCACAGGATGGGTCGATGAAGGTCTTCCAGCGCGCCAAGGGTCTGATGGTGGCGCCGCATCAAACCTGGAATGACATCGCCGCCGAGGGCAACAGCACGCGCTATCTGGCGGCCCGATATGTGCCGACGCTCGCGCTGATGGCGCTGGCCATCGCCAAGGTGTTGTACTGGTTGCTGGGCGCAGCCCAACCTGAGCAAACCGAGATATTCATGCGCCGGCCTGACGGAACGCTGGTGCCGATCGGCACGCGGACGACGACGTCGATTTTTTCATGGCGTTCGGCAGTCATCACTCTGCCGCTGTATGGCGTGTTGACCGTGCTCGGCATCCTCGCGATGCGCGCTCTGATCCTCATGAACGCGCCGCGCTTTTCTGCCGTGCCGGATCGCGTCGCGGCTACCAAGCTCGCCGCCTATGCTCCGACGGCCGCCTGGATCGGCCTCGCCTTGCTGTTCACGCCGTTTGTCGGGATCGTCCTTGCCACCGCGCTCTGGGGCTATTCGATTTTTCTGTTCTACGTGGGGGCGCCGCGTCTGCTGCCGCCGCATCCTGGGGAACACAAGCGCTTTGGCCGCGGGATTGCGATCCGCGCCGTTCTCGTCTGTCTTGGTCTGCTGGTGGTGCTGATGCTCGCGCTGTTTGCATTGCCTGGAGGATCACCGCTGGTCTGAATGGCGGCCGACCCGTCCAAGCTTGGCGCCAGCTATCGGTTTCCAAAGGCCTCGGGCCTTTGGTGGGGTGAGGTTTGGAGAGGGGCAAAGCCCCTCTCCAAGTCGCGTCACTGCCGCGCCCGCTCCGCATGCTTCCCCATGGTCGCATACGGCGCATAGGGCGGCACGGCGCCAATCGCGCGCATGTCCACTTCCACCACCGCCGGCCCTTTCACCGCCAGTGCCGCGCTGACCACCTGCCCGACCGTCTCCGCGCTCGACACCCGGAAGAATGGCAGCCCCGCCAGTGCCGCGAGGCCCTGCAGGTCCGGCGTCAGCAGGTCGTGCCCGAACTGCCGGCCGTCAGCGACCGCGTCTTGGATGTGGCGGATCACGCCATACCCGCCATCGTTCATCACCATGGTCACTAGGTCCGGCTGTTCCTGCGCGACCGTGAACAACTCGCACATGCCCAGTGAGAAGCCGCCATCGCCGCACATGGCGATGGTCTTGCGCCCCTGCGCCGCGATGGATGCGCCGATGCCCAGCGCCAGCCCCGGCCCGATGGCGGCGCCGACCGGATAGACCGAGTTGCGCGGGTCATAGAGCGGGAAGACGCGATTGCCCCAGGTAGAATTGGCGATGGTGATGTCGCGCACCCACACGCCATCGCGCGGCAGGGCGGCGCGGATGGCATCGGGAAAGGCCGCATAGGGACCCAGGGTGGCGAGATACTCATCCCGCGCCCGCGCGCGCAGCGCCGCGAAATCCGCCGCGAAGCCGGCTTCGATCGAACGCCGCCCGGCCAGCCGGTCGGCGAGGCCCGCCATGACCAGCGCGGCGTCACCATGCACGAACAGGCTGTTCGGATAGGTGCGGCCATCGGCGGTCGCATCGCAATCCACATGGATCAGGACTTTCGGCAACTTCATCGAGAAGTCGCCCGTCTCATGCCCGCGCAGCCGCGAGCCGACGACGAGCATGGCATCGACGCTGGCGTAGAAATCCTGCACGCGCGGTGACCCGTTGCCGTGCAGGCCGCCCAGGGTCATCGGATGATCCTCGGGGATGGTGCCGCGCCCGTTCCACGAGGACACCGCGCCGAAGCCGAGATCCATCAGCCGCAGCGCCGCATCGCCGGCCTGCTTGGCACCGTTGCCGAGCCACAGCATCGGTCGCTTCGCTGACGCCAGGATTTCGGCGGCGGCGTCCAGTTCCGCATCGCTCGGCGGCAGCGGTGCGGCGATGGGCAGCATCAGCGCATCGAGACCGGCTGGCCGTTCGATCGGCGCGCGTTGCAGGTCGATGGGAATTTCAACGGAGACCGGCCCGCGCGGGGCGGACAGCGCCGTCGCGGCCGCCTTCACCAGCACGCCGAAGGCCTCATTCGCCGAGCGCACGCGGAAGGCCGCCTTGCAGGCGCCGGCAAGCATCGCCGTCTGCCCCGGCACGTCATGCACCGTGCCGACATCGCGGTCGATGTGCTTGGTCGCGGTCTGGCCGGTGATGTGCAGAACGGGACTGCCCGCGAAGCGCGCTTCCACCAGGCCGGGGATGGCGTTCGCCATGCCCGGCCCGGTCGAGGTGAAGACCACGCCCAGATGCCCGGTCACCCGTGCATAGGCATCGGCCATATGCGCGCCGCCCATTTCGCCGCGCGCCATGACATAACGCAGTGCGTTGCGCTGCCCGATCGCGTCCAGCATTGGGATGTTGTGGACGGATACGATGCCGAAGACGGTCGAGACACCGACCTGCGGCAGGAAGTCGGCGACGAGATCGGCAACGGTGTATTGGCTGGCCATGCAACGCTTCCCCATGTGGTTGCGTTCAGTGTGGCACGCATGGCGGGAATCGAAAGCCCGTGCCCCCCGGCTGCGTCACCACGCCTCCCATCCCCCCCCCCCCCGCGTACTGATCAGCAATCAAGGAACCAAGGCGATGAGCATCCTCAGCTCCATCATGGGCGGAATATTCGGGCGGTCAGCGACCGCGGAACCCACCGCTCCCGCTCCGAACGATGCGACCGAGGCCGGATCGGCCCCGCTGTCCGCGGCGCCGGATTCCGCGCCTGAAGCGCCGGGTCACAGCACGGCGGCGCCAGTCGATGTCGCCGCCGTGCTGACGGACATGCAATCCAAGTCCGGCCAGACGCTCAACTGGAAGACCTCGATTGTCGACCTGATGAAGCTGCTGGGAATCGACAGCAGCCTTGCCGCGCGCAAGCAGCTTGCGCAGGAACTCGGCTACACCGGCTCGACCGAGGACAGCGCGGCCATGAATGTCTGGCTGCATAAGCAGGTGATGACGAAGTTCGCCGAGAATGGCGGCCGCGTGCCCGACGACCTGAAGGGCTGAACGCGGCCGCATCCCGGTCACCGCATGCGCGCTTCTGCCAGATGGTCGAAGCGTCGCGTGTAGGTGCCCAGGCCCATGGTTTGCGATCGCAACTCGATGATGAGGTCGTGCAGTTCGACTTCCGGCACCAGCGCCTGCACCTCATCCCAACCCGGCCAGTCCTCCTTCTCGGCGAAGCCGAGGATCTGGCCGCGGCGGCCGGACAGCAGGCGCTGGGCTGCCGGCGTTCCGTCCTGCGGCACCAGGATGGTCACGTGGTCCACGGGCTCCAGCATGACCGGCTCTGCCTTGGCCAGCGCTTCCTGCATGGCGATTCGTGTGGCGGTGGCGAAGGCCATGTCCGACGAATCGACCGAGTGAAAGGCTCCGTCGAGCAGCGCCACGGCGACATCCACCACCGGATTGCCCAGCGGTCCCTTGCGCGACGCCTCCTCGGCCGCCTCGCCGACCGCGGGGATGTATTTGCGCGGAATGGCGCCGCCGACGATCCGATCCTCGAAGGCGAAGCCCTCGCCACGAGCGCGGGGTGAAACCTCCAGCGTCACGTCGGCAAACTGCCCATGCCCGCCGGTCTGCCTGCGGTGGCGCGCATGATGACGGGCGGCATGGCGGATCGTCTCGCGGAAGGCGATGCGCGGGCGGGTCGTGGTCACCCGTAATCCATGGGCCTCGGCCAGCCGTGCGACGGCGTGCCCGAGATGGATGTCGCCCTGCCCACCCAGCAGGATCTGCCCCATCTCGGCATCCTGCAGCACGGTGATCGAGGGGTCTTCTTCCGCCAGCCGCTGCAACGCACCGGACAGCCGGACATCGTCCTTGCGGTCCTCGTTGACGATCGCGAGCGCATAGACGGGCGGCAGCGGCGCCGGAAAGGGTAAAGGCTGGACTGTGCCCGACGGCGAAAGCGTGCTCCCCGTCACGACGGCATCGAGCCTGCCAAGGGCGACCACCTCGCCCGCACCGGCTTCCGGCACCTTGGCCGGCTCGCCGGCGGGAAACCTGGTAACGCCGCCGATCCGCGCGCCATCCAGGATGCCACCATCCTTCAGCGTGCCGCGCCAGATGCGCGCGAAGGACAGCCGCCCACCATGGCCGGCATGAAGCGTGCGGAACACCTGTGCGACCGGTTCGCCTTCCGGGTCGAGACCGTGGCGCGCGGCGGTCACCTCCACAGCGGGGGTGTCGTGGCGCAACGCCTTCCACAGCCGCATCACGCCATGCCGGCGTTCCGCCGCACCGAACAGCACCGGGTCGAGGCTGCCGGCGATCACGTCGGCATGCAGCGGACGGTAGAGATCCTCGGGCGTCGGAATGGCGTCCTCGACGACCTTCTCCAGCAGAGCGTCGTCATGGTCGGCGAGTGCCTCGGCCAGCGTCGCGCGCGCTTCGGCCTCCCGGTTCTGCATGGTGTCGGGAATCCTAATCAACTCCGAGGATTCGCCGCGCCGCCAGCGATAGGCGCGCTCACTGACCAGATCGACGTAGCCGGTGACTGCGCCGCCCTCGCGGATCGGCACCTGCCGCAGCACCAGCGGGCGACGGGAATGGGCCTGCAGCGCCGCGATCGTGTCGCGGATGCGGCTATCACCCAGCGTATCGGCCTTGTTAACGAAGACCATGGCGGGCAATCCAGCTTGCTCCAAGGCGTGGAACGCGGGTGCCAAGGCCGCGGCGCGGGCGGGATCGGGCTCGCACACCAGCACCGCGATGTCAGCGACAGCCAGCGCTGCGGCGACTTCCTGGCCGAACTCGACCGAACCTGGGCAGTCGATCAGCACCCAGGGCTCATCCAGCACCGTGCAGTGAGCAAGGCGCATCTCCGTGCCCATCGTCCGGCTGCGTGCCTCGGTTCTGCGGGGGGGCTGGCTGCCGGCGGCGGCGAGCAGAGCGTCGAACAGGCATGACTTGCCGCTGCCTTGCGGACCGATCAGGGCGACCGCGCGGGGCTTGGCCCCGCCCGGCGGTCTCGACGCGGGTGCGACCTTGGCTTCATGCGTCATGGCGACGGGTTCCTCCTATGCCCGGCCGTGGACCGGCCGTGTGCGACGGCGGCCAGGCGGGAGGGCCGCCATGGGCGAGATTAGACCCCGCATGCGGACAGGTGCGTAAAAATACCATCGTGGCGACGTGCCACACCGCGGGCACCCTGGTGCCACAGGGTGTGGCGCCGTCGCCACAGTGTCTCGTCGATGTTGAATCGACGCGAGGATCACCCGGCACACGCCCGGAAGTTGTGGTTAAGTGATGCATGAACCCCTGTACGGGGGGCGCCATGAGCACCGGTCACCCCGGTGCGGGATCCGGATGCGAGGAATGACGATGACCTTCAAGAAGACGCTGCTTGCCGCGACGCTGCTGTCGCTGCCGATGGCCGCGACCGCGAACGCGCAGAGCTGGGACCCGCGGGTTCAGGGCATCTATATCGGTGCCGGCCTGGGGACCAACTTCCTCGACGACTCCGATTCCGACCGCAAC
>JALHQB010000065.1 GCA_022842185.1 Acetobacteraceae bacterium | reverse complement strand
GCCGACCTGATTGCCATGAAACTGGTGAACGAGAGTTCGGGCCACAGCTTCTGGGCATTCTCCAACGCCAATGACGGCTCGCTCGGTCACCTTTGGAGCTACGGCCTCAACACCTGGGGGTGGGAAGACGTTCAGGGGGGTGGCGACCGCGACTTCAATGACCTCCTCGTGCAAATCGACTTCACAAGCGCTTACGGTGGGGGCTGGCTCGCTTAAAGCAAAGGAGGGAATCTCTCGCCGATCAAACGAAGCTACCCGACTTCGCGGGAAGCTAGAGCCTGATTGGTTAGGTTTGAATTGCGGGGATTCGGAAAAGGCGTTGGGTGTGTTTCAAGGTGGGGCTGGGCGCGAGGCCGGCAAAGGATGCCCATGCCTCGTCGAATGATCTTCGCGAGCGTGAGGAAGCCCGCCCGGCCTACTGCCGCCAAGGCATCGCCAACTCAGAGTGCCAGTAAGGTAAAGCCAATCATTCCTATCCTGACGAAACCCCGGCTCGACCATCTGTCCGTGCTCGGTGGGCGAGACCCGCGTAGGCTGGCCGGGCGCTTCGCCACTAATGAAGGCACGCTCGCCGGCTTTGCGGCGCAGCAGGCGGCGATGCTGCGCAGCGTCGAACGCATCGAGCGGGCCCTCGACGCTCAGCGCGCCCGGCGCTGGCGTCGACAGATCCCGGCCGCACCACTGTGCGGCTCACTGAACCTGGTATCGAATTTCAGCCACGCGTGGTGCTACAGCGCGGAGGCTGGCAGATGACACCCCCGAACACGATCCCATTGCCGATCCACGGCGCCCCAGTCCAGCCGCTGCAGTGGCGGCGGCTCGGGCTTGCGGCATATTGGACGACTTCGCCGTCTGCCGGGTGCGCGCTGTGACCATGTTCGCGATCTGGGCGCTCACAAGCTCCGTCCGCTGCGGCTTACACGCTTACCCTGGGCTGAGTGCCGCAGCCAATTCTACAACGTCCGTGATGTGGTGATCGAGCCCCGCCGAGGCGTCGACACCGCCCCAAGTGCCTTCAGCAATCCGAACGTCGCCACTCCCCGTCACCAACACATCGATGAAGCCGAACCGAACCAGGCCCTCGGCGATCATGCCGTTGGTCGCGAGCGCCTCCCAGCCACGAAGCCGCAGCGTGGCACGGTAGCGGTGCCCGTGGCGAACCGTGAACGTTGTCGCAAGCGTGCGGGTCGCAGGGGATGCTGGCGCGCTGTGCGCCGTACCGAACTGCCCGCCCCGGGCAAGGATGTAGACGAACGCCCTGTCCTGCCAGCCCTGACCGTTCCAACGGATCGAGTCAGGACCAACGCCGCCATGCGACTCTAGCGTCCAGCCGCGGCGGATCAGCGCGACGTGCCCGACCCCCTTCGACGAGTCCTGCGGTCGCAGGAAGGCAATGCGGACGTCGTCATCATCCGCGCTACCATCAGCCACCGATGACCGCTCGAAGCGATGGGCGCGGATCCAGTCGTGCTGGACGACCGACCCGTCCGGGAACCGCGCCATGGGCTCGGTCGCGAGGCGCACCGCCTCGCGGACGAAGCCGCTGCAATCCACCCGGGTGAAGTCGCGCCCCGGGACCGCACCGTGGAACGGCACCTTGCTGCCCAGGCCGTAATTCACCCGCGGCGTCGAACTCCGGCAGGCATCGAGGAAGTCCTGCGCGCGCTGGATGTCGAAGCGGGTCGTGCCGGCATCAGCCGGAGCCGCCAAGCGCAACGGCACGATGTCGGACACCGCAGGCGCACCGAGATTGGCGAGCAGACGCGCCGTGTCGATGTCGGCCGTGTCACTGATCTCACCCTCGAACGGTGTTGCCGGATCGTCGCTGACGGTAGGCCCCGCCGCCGAGGGCGCGCTCGATGAGCGACGAACGGCCAGCGTGGCAGTACCGGGGGGCGGCGGGCGAGCCGCGTCCTCGCAGGCGGGCAGCAGCCGCATGACATCCCGCGCATACTGCTCCGCCCGCGGGCCCGAGCCGTTGTAGGCGCGGACCGCATCTCGCAGCGTGCCGGTGACCGCGAAGGCCCGTGTTAGCTCCCGCACGGCGCGGTCTGTGCAGGCTGCAATATCGTACCATTGGCGGGCACCGAAGAAGTCCTCGTCGGTGCGGATATGCTGCAGGTCGTACTGGAAGATGCCGTAGCCCTTGTAGACGATGGATGCGGGGGCACGCCCCCGCGCGGTCCGCGAGGCGTTTGCCTGTTCGATCAGCATCGCGGTGAACGCCTCGCCATAGGCGAGCCGGAATGCGGCGGTGTTGACGGGGAATGCGTTCCGGGGCGCCCCCGCGACGTCGCCGCTGGCGTCGTAGACGCACAGGCCGAGGATCTCGGATGCCGACCTGTTCGGCGTGAGCGGCAGCCAGTACGCACCGGCCTCGCGGCACGCAATGGCGCAGAGCAGCGGCACGGTGAACGGGGTCGATGCGACGGCCGCGTCCAGCGTCGGCCCGAAATTCCCGATCATCCAGCGCGTGACGCCCTGGGCCAGGTCCTGCTCGGAGGTCGCCCTCGTCATCATCGTGGCGTGTCGCGACATGCCGTCGTCTGCCTCAATTTCGAAACTCATCACGCTCTCCTGTCATGGGGTGTTGCACGATGCGGGCGCGGTCACTGCTGCTCGGCGAGTCGCTCCCGCAGCCGTGCGGCAAGCTGATCGACTAGGCTGTCGGCCTGGCGCGCCGCGGCGGCGGCGAGATCGCGCGCGGCGGCGGTCTCGGCCACCGTCACGGTGATGTTCACCGGGCCCGAGCCGAACAGTTCGGGCGTCCGGCCGGCTCTTGCGCTGCGGATGCTCACCGGCACGTAGGGAAACCAGGTGCTTGAGCCGGCGCGCCTCTCCTGCGCGGAGGTGTACAGACGTGTCCGCGGTGCATTGAGGTTCTGCGTCCCGAAATTGACAGTCGCGGTGAAGACGGTGTCGCGCGTCGTGACGATGTCGCGCCGCTGGTCGACCCACAGGCCCTGCACGGCGATGATCATCGCGGCGTTGAATGTGCCGCCGCTGCCGACGCGCGCCTTTGTGCCAGCATGCCGGTGTATCAGCGGCTCGATGCGCACGGCGATGCCGTCCCCCGATGCCTTGAAGTGACCGATATGCAGGAAGGCAATCCGGGCCCCTTCACCCTCATCGATGGTGCGGACCACCGCGAAACAGGGGTAGGCGAAGCGGGCCGTCTCGATGCCACCTTGCGGCGGCCCGTCGTAGAACTCGCCCACATAGGTGCTCGGGCTCCAGCTCGCTTCGTAGCTGGATGCCCAGCGGTCGATCTCCTGCCGCAGCGCGGTGACGCCGACATCTATGGCAGCCAGAATCAGTGGAGCCGCGAAAGCTGGCAGCGCAAAGGTCCGCGGCGCACCGGACCCCGTCCGCGGATCCCGCCGTTCGGGCTGGCACATTTGCGTCAGCAGGCTCGTCGCGGCGGCAAGACTACCGGGGTCGTCGCGGGACAGCACGTCGAGGGCGCGCGCGACTTCGGTCCAGCCGCCCGGATCGCCCTCGCCCGGGGCGCTGAACATCAGCACCTGCTCCTGCGCGTCGCGCTGGAGGTGACTTTGGCTGTGCACCGGCAGCGGAAAGTCGATGGTGTTGACGGCGGTGCAGGCCATCATCGGCAATGTGGCGAGAATGCTCGCGGCGATTGGCTTGAGGCGCATAGCGGCGATCTCCTGTTCTGGGGTTCGGATGGCGTTGCGGGCCGGCGGTCAGCGTGCGGCCAGCGCCGCACGGACCGCGGCCGCGGCGTCAACGCAGCCATGGCCGAAGTCGCGGGAGTGTCCGGCGACATAGCCAACGCCGGGACCGATCCGCCGCGCCGTGGCGGCTAGCATCCGCTTCACCTCGAGCGCGGTGAGTGCGGGGTTGGCGCTGAGCATCAGCGCGGCGACGCCGGCGACCACGGGGCATGCGGCCGAGGTGCCGCCGAAATCCCATGTGTATTCGTCCGCGGCATAGCCGAGGCCGCCGCGACCATCCGCCGTGAGGACGCCCCACCCCGCATGGCTGCTCGAGGGCGCACACAACCAGATCGCGTCGCCATAGTTCGAATAGTCGGCAATCGCGTCTCGGCTATCCGAGGCGGCGACCGCGATCACGTCGGGGTGCGTGGCAAAGCCGTCGAGTGTGCCGGCAGCGGGGGAATCGATGTCGTGGCGGTCGTTGCCTGCCGCGAAAACCACGACGCATCCCTTGCCCTGGCGTCCCTGTCGGGCGCAGCGCGCAATGGCATCGCTCATACGCTTCGAAAGCGGAAAATACGGAGCATCCGCGCCCCAGCTGCAACTCACTACCCAGGCACCCGATTCGGTCGCGTGTCCGAACCAGGCCTCGATCTGGCTGTCGCTGAGGTATCGCCCCCAGCGGATCGGCATGAATCTCACATCGGGCGCCACGCCCACAATTCGCCCGCCTCCGCGCCGACCGAGCGCGACACCGGCGCAGGCGGTCCCGTGCGGATCGGCGCTGCTCGGGAGCGGCTCGCTGGTCCCGCGGGTAAAGTCCCGAGGTGCGACCACGTGCGACGCTGGCGGCAGGTCGGGACCCCCGAGATCGAAGCCGTCGTCGATCACCGAAAGCACCACCTCGGCCGCACCGAAGCCGTTGACCTGCCAGGCATCGACCACGCGCGCATCCGCGCCTGCCGTGCCGCCCAGCGATGTGCCGCGATGGCGGCCGGAGTTCTGTAGGTGCCATTGCTCGGCGAGAAGGCTGTCCTCGGGCAGGGCGAAGTCGCGTCGCTCGGGAATGGTGGCGAGTTCCGGCTCGGCGAGCTGCACCGTCGGCTCTGCCTGCAGGGCCGCGGCGGTGCTGACCGGATTGGTCGACAGCGCTGTGGTGCGAACCAGCACGGTGTCTTCGCCGCGGCCTTCGAGCACCCTCAGTGCGAAACGGTCGAGCACATCCTGCTGGGCCTGGGGCACGGTTCCCGAGACGAAGCCGACCAGGATGTCGCCGGTCGGGACGAAGGGCGGTTTGTCTTTGGCCCCGTCCGTCGCGCCATCGGCCACCATGTGGAAGACATGCGTGCCCGCCTGGACGCCCGGCTCCGCGCGCAGTAGGTCGAGCTGGCGGTCGACCTTCCTCGCCGCCACCACGTCGCCGAGATCGACCAAGCGGAAACCACCGAAGCTCTCCCCTAACACTGGAGAATCGACGGCCGCGCGTCCGAGCGCGGCAACGGCCCGGCCGACGCCGGCCTCGTGCCCTGGGCGTGGACGCAGGGCGATCCAGCGCTCGCTACGCGTTAGGTCGACAGGCCTACCCCCAATCATGAGTGTGATCGGTGCGTTCGTCATGTCCGGCTCTCCTCGCGATCGGTGGCGATGCGCGAGAGGCTGAGGTGCCGGGCGTCACCGCACCGTCAGCCGGACGTCAGCCGGCCAGCCGGGACGCAGCAGCGCCATTGCGGGCCGGACGACAGGAATGGTTGCGAAAGCGGCGCGAATAATTGAAAGTTAACCCTGCACGAGAGCAGGCGGGGACATGATCGACGCAGGCGCGATGACCGAGTCGATGGCGGAGCGCCGTCCGGCAGTGCAGCACGCGCCACTGGAGCTGACTCTCATCGGCGGCATCGGACTGCGCTGCCGGGGCGTGCAGCTGCCCTTGCCCAACCGGAAGGCCAGGGCCCTTCTCGGCTTTCTCGCGCTGGACGGCGGGGGCTTCGAACGCCGTGAGCGTCTAGCCGATCTGTTTTGGGGCGACACTGGCGAGCGAAACGCCCGCGCGAGCCTTCGCCAGACGCTGCTCGAACTGCGCCAGGCCTTCTCGGAAGCGGGCTGCGCGCCATTGCGCATTGACAGGGAGGTGGTGGCACTTCCCGACGCTAGAGTGGACGCGCAGGACATGCTGGCCGAGATCGCGGGCGGGATGTTCTCCGCCGTTGTGCTTGGCATGCGCAATCCTGCGGCGGCGCTACTGGCGGGATACGACGATCTCGCGCCGCGGTTCGGCGAGTGGCTGATCGGCATACGACAAACGTGGCAGGCTAGGCTGCGATTGGCGATTGAGACCGCCTGCGACCGGGAGGACGTGCCGGCACGCGACCGCCTCCGGCTGGCAGAGGCCGCTTTCAGGTTCGACGCGCTGGACGAGTCGGCCTGCCGAATGATCATGCGGTTGGCCGCGGTGCAGGGCGATACCGCGGCAGCACTCCGCGCTTATGCCGATCTCTACAAGGCGCTCGGCGAAGAGCTCGACATGGAGCCCGCCGCCTCGACCCAGGCGCTCGTGGCGGACATCAAGCTCGGGCGTTTCGATGAGCAGACCGCGCCATCGCCTTCGGCCCGACCGCCCTCCCCGGTGATCGAGAGCACTGTGCCGATTGTAGCCATCCTGCCGTTCCGTGTGCTCGGTCCGGACCAGTCAGGTGGTACATTCGCTGACGGCGTAGTCGAGGACATCGTTTGCGCGCTGGCGGGCCTCCGGGAGCCCGTGGTGCTATCGAGTGGCTCGACGCGCGGCTTCGTTGGCGCCTTCGACCTTAACCGCCTCGTGGGCGAGCTCGGTGCGCGCTACGCGGTGACCGGCACCCTGCGTCGGGCAGGCCCGCAGATCCGGTTGGCCGTCGAGCTGGTCGACACGACCAGTCTCGCGGTGCTGTGGGCACAGGTCTTCGACACGCGCGAAGAGCAGCTCTTCGACGCTCAGGATCGGATCGCGGCCTGCGTCGCCAATACGCTGACGCCGCGCGTGCACGACGCGGAGCTGCGCCGAAGCCGTGGCCGGCGTGGCGATGAGATCGACGCGTATCATCTGCTGCTCCGTGCACGAGACTTGGTGTTTCGCCTTGAGCGGCCGGCGTTCGAGGATGCTGGCGAGATGCTTCGGCGTTCTGTGGCCCTCGACCCCGGCTATGCGGGGGCCCGCACCGCGCTCGCGGAATGGTTCAGCCTGCGGCTCGGGCAAGGCTGGTCGGCCGATCGGGCCGGCGACACGGCCCGACTAGAGGCCGCAGCACGGGACGCGGTGCGCCTCGATCCCTTCGCGGCGCGGGCGCTGGCGCTGCTCGGCCACAGCCGCACGATTCTGGCTCGCGACTATGGTGAGGCGCGACAACTGATCGGACGCGCGCTCTCCGCCGCGCCGAATGACGCCCAGGTATGGCTCTGGAGCAGTCCGACCTATGCATTCATTGGCGAAGCCCGGGAGGCGATCCGCCGTGCAGAGAGGGCGATTGCACTGTCGCCACAGGACCCGTTGCTGTTTCGCCATGAGCATTTCTTGTCGATCGCATGCTACGCGGCTGGCGATATGAGCGCTGCAGCGGCCTGGGGGCTGAGTTCGGTGCGCCGCAATCCGAACTACACCTCGGCATTGCGCATGGCCGCAGCGGCGCTAGCGGCAATTGGGCGGGTCGACGATGCGCGACTTCTGACGCGGACTGTCTTGGCGCTGGAGCCCGAATTTCGGACTGCTCAATTTGCCGTCCGTCTGCCCTTCGCCGACCAAGGCGTGAGCACCGCCTACGCCGAACATCTGACCATGGCCGGGTTTCCGGCATGACGAATATCATCCGAACCTGGACAGGAGAGTGCCGATGAACGGCGCACGGGACGGCGGCGTTGACGGGGGAGTGGATGGGGGAGTCGATGGCGGCGTGGACGGCGGGGTGGATGGCGGCGTCGCGGGCTTCGCCGCCGGCAGCCTGCTCGTCACCGACAGCCTCGACGAGTGGGATCTGAGCCAGTCCGACTACGGCAAGGGCGGCTTTCCGATGCTGCTCGGCCAGCGATTCCGTGACGAGGGCTGGGACCCCTCGCTCCGCGCTCAATCGCTGCTCGCCCTGCTCGGCGGCCGGGAGCTGATCGGCGCCACGAACCTCCTTCGACCCGGCGAGACCACAGCGGATGTGGAGGCGCAGCATCAGGCGCAGCTGCCGGTACGTATCAAGGAATTGCTGGACAAGCGGGAACAGCGCCCGCGCCGCCTTGCGGAGATTGTCGCACAGGATGCCGGGCTCGGCGCCGCCTGGATGCGCTTCCTCGGGGGGCGCCGGGGCCGCCCGATGAGCACCACGGTCGTTGCCCTCGGCCTGGCGCTCGGCCATGTCGTCGGGATGCATTGGAAGGCGCGCTACGGCCGCGCCCGTCCCGTCGCGAACTATCCGGCGCTGAGCCCGGTACTCCCGACGCCCGGGCATCCCGCCTACCCCAGCAACCACGCGCTGCAATCCTTCCTGATCGCGTTGCTGATGGCGGAGGTGTTCCGCCTGGCGAATGGCGGTAGCCGCACCCCGCCGCTGGAACGCGCGCTGGAAGCGCATGCGACCCGCATCGCGGAGAACCGGGAGATCGCCGGCCTGCACTTCACCACCGACACCGATGCCGGCCGCCGCATGGCCCGGAAGGCCTATGACTGGCTCGAAGGCCTCAACGACCGCCGCCTGCGCGCATTGCTGGGCCGCGCCGCCCGCGAATGGCCGGGGCTCGCCATCGGCCCGTCGCCCGAGGCGCCGGAGAAGCTCGACCCAATTAGGGGTGAGATTGCCGACTTCATAGCCGACAAGGTGCTGGAAAGGCTGCCGCCCTGCTGCCCGCCGCCGGGCCCAGGCGCTCCGCCGGAGAACCAAGCCAGCGCGCCTGCGTCGCCGGCAATCACCTTTCCGCCCGCCAATCTCAACCCGAGCTGGCCGCCGCTGATCAGCGGGGCCGCGCAACCTAAGAAGCCCAGCGAGGTGTTCCCGCGCGAGCGCGGGGAAAGACTCGTGAACACCGCGCCCATCGACCTCACGGACGCCCTCCCCCTCGCCGCTTGGCCGGCGCGGAGCCAGCACCGCAACCCCACCTGCGTCGCCTTCGCCGCGGTGGGCTGCGTGGAACTGCTGGTGGCGCGGCGCGGCGGCAGCATCCCTGCGCCACTTTCCGCCAACTATCTCTACGTGCGGATGCGCATGCACTACCCGACCCCCCTGCCCCCCGGCTGGGAAGTCGGCGCCACCCGGCTCAAGCAGGCGGCCGAACGCTTCGAGTGTGATGGCGTGCCTCCCCTGCAAGACTACGCGGACGACGCGCCGTTGTTGCCGCAGCCCCCGTCGCCGTCCGCCTCACTGCAGCACGCCAAGGAGCGCTGGTATTGGACCGCTCCACAGGACCCACCCTGCGGCGGCCTTGCCCAGAAGATCCTGGACGAGCTGCGCGCCGGCCATCCCCATCCGGTCGCCGTTGCGCTGCCTCAGCTCCGTGCCAAGCACGTCTCCGGCCCCACCGACTGGCAGCGCGCCCGCACTATCGTCACCGGCGAGGTACCGCAGCCGCCCGCCGAGCCGGAGCAGGTCCTCAACGCCGGCCATGCCGTCTGCATCGTCGGCTTCCTACCGTCGCAGCGCGACCGGATCGGCGGCTACTTCATCTTCCGCAACAGTTGGAGCACCCGCTGGGCCGCCGCGCCCCATACCGGCACGCTGCCGCTGCCGGAGCACGACCGCGAACGCGGCTTCGGCCTGATCAGCGCCGACCATATCGACCGCTTCGCGTGGGAAGCGCTGGCGCTGGAACTGGCGTAGCTGTGTGGGCGGCGTAAACGGGCTTCACGTGTGCCAGGGGACAACACGACCAGCGGCGCGGCGAGCCACCACGTCGTGTTGCGGCCACAGCCCCGATTTGGCCCCCCGGCGCACTCCAACGCGCGCTACGCCCAGAGACTTTCATTCCCCGGTTCCCATCGCTGCTCCAGTCGGTTTTCCAACCTCATATTTCCCACTCCTCGACGGCGCGCTGAACCGCAGATTTCCTGGGGTTTTGCCGCGTTGGGTTGATGGTTGGAGAACGGAACGACCCCGGGGGTCGCTCTCCGGAGCACCGAAATTCTCCGAAGCTTGGGGGTGGCCCGATTTAGCCCTCAAGCTCTATCTCGTTGATCTCACGAAAATCTCCCTCCGACGAGCTCGGGGTTTTCCACAAGGCGACCGCCTACCGGTGGCCCCTCGGAGCGCGAATCCACTCAAGTGGCCCCCGACCTTTCTCAGTAGGTCCAGTCCACATGACGCACCGGAAGCCTGTTGATCTGGTCGCGCCGATGTTCCCAACCAGGCAGAAACCGATCCATCAGTGCCGCGAACCGGGAATTATGAGTCGGCTCCAACAGGTGAACCAACTCGTGCACCAGGATGTATTCCAGGCACTCCCGCGGCTTTTTTTTGCCAAGTCTGTGTTGAGGCGGATTGCGTTGCTGGCTGGGTTGCAACTGCCCCAGCGTGTCTTCATCCGCTGGATGAACACCCGGTCAACGCCAACGCCGAGCCGACGCTCCCATTCCGCCGTCAGCGGCTTGGCCTCTTCGCGGAGCTGGTCCCGGTACCAGGCTTCTAGAACCTCACCCCGGCGGCCTTCGTCCATGCCAGTTCGGACTGCCAACACCAACCGATGGTGGCGCCATTCGACGGCCGGGGGCGCGTCATGCTCCACGACCATCAGCAGGCACCGACGGCCCCAGACGTAGTGGCTCTCCCGGTCCAGGTAGTCACGCGGCGTCTCCCGCTCCTGCTCCTGCAGCTTTCGCTGCTGCCGCCGAATCCAGGATAGCTTGCCGATCGCGAAGGCACGGATCGCGCTGACGCTCAGGTGCAGAGGGGCCGCGATGCTGACCCGGCCATGAGGGGGATGAACGCTCAGATGGACGTTCTTTATGTCCTTCTGGGTGACCTGGACCGCGAGGTCGCCGATCTGGAGCTTGGTCGCCATCAGTATTCCGGCTGCGCCTTGATGATGGAGAAAATCCTCTCGACCTCCGCGGCATCGCCACCCAGAAGCGGGAGCAGCGCGCGCTTGATGATGTTCTCCTTCGCCTGGCTCCCGCGAAAGCCATCCGGTCGGGCCATCTTCACCTTTGCGTCGATCGCGAGGGCCAGCGCCTCATCCTGACCCAGATTGTTGAACAGCGCCCGCTTGCCCGGCGTATCCAGCGTCTTCGGCGTGGATTCTGCCTTCCCCGACTGAACCTGCGTCGCAAGGTCGGCAATCTTCTGCAGGAACTCCTCGTAGGTGATCCGGTTCGCCCGCAAATCCGCCAGCACATCGTTCAGCAGGGCCGACATAGAATCGTAGAACGCCGGATCGTTCAGCTTCTCCTTGATGATCTTGCTACGGACGTTGTTGGCGATGGTCTCCGCGACCGCGCCCTGGTTCTTCTTGACTCCCGGCGGCAGCCCATTCACGGCCGCCGCGATGCCGCTCTTCACGATCAGGTCCAGCAGGCCGATGCCGTCGAAGTCGGAGATCGCCCGGGCGCCGTCCGCCTTGATGTAGGTATCAATCAGATGCCGCATGTCGGCCTCGTAGGCCTTGAGGTCGAGCGTCTCGCCGCTAGCCTGGCGGATGGTATCGCGCCAGGCCGATGCGGAATCCGGCGATTCAACAATAACCAATCATGCTCCAATGCACTGACGCAAACGGAAGATTCCCAGCCGGGCGCTGCGCTGGGATGCTCTTGGCATAACCGAAACGGTAATCGTCATTGTTGGGATCTGAGGGTCTGAGGGTCGCGCCCGCCTCCTGCACCTTCCGTCTGCGTCAGTGTGCTATTCGGCCGCAAAATCGACGAATACCGCGGACTTCCGATTTGTTCGCGGCCGACTTTCCTTCTTTCGCCGCGCCCGAAGCCCGGTTAGCCTCGCGCGAAGCTCATTGGATCAGGATCAACCCGCGTGAAGCGCTTCCTAATCGCCGTTGCTATCTGCGCTCTCCCCATGACCGCCTCGGCCAATCGCGCCGCTGCAGATGCCTGCGCGGCGTCGCTGGCGCCAGAGGCGAGATTGATCTTCGACGCCACCGCGCCGTCGATCACGCCCACGGCAGAAATTCGTGCCGTGCTGGAAGAGAAGACGCGCGACCTCGTCATGAATGGTAGCGTCTCGCGCTCATCCGCGCGGGGTAGTGCCACCGCAGCCGGCAACTGCCTCAAGCACCTGCAGTAGCCCGCAGCAGTGCCTGGCGCGCTTCGGCCAAGTGCTGCGGGCAGCGCGCGCTACGGTCCCTGGTGCACGGTTTGTCTCTTCCTCCGCTCCACGTATCGTCTCGACTTGCCGCTAGGCACTGCGTCGATGGGCTCGGCGAATGGCGATCAATGCCGGGTCCGCGGCGTCCAGAATCGGCGGCGCACAAGCCTGCTCCGCGTAACGCCCGCCTGGCCTACGTTGAAAAGGCGATCCGAGCACGACGATGTTTGGATTGTCGAAGAAGTGGCGATTTCCGTCATCGAAGTAGGACTCCGCCGGCGCGCCCTCAGCGACGAGAATGCCGTGCTGCTCGAGTTCCAGGTGCCAGTAGGTGACGGACTGGCACCAGGTCTCCTGAACGATCTCAACACCATCGACGAGAAGATGAGCCGGAACGAGGCGCCCTTGAACCAGGAAAGCGTGTTCCGGTGAGACGCGCAGGTCACGGAACGGGACGCCAGGCGCCAGTGAACCGGCGCGGACGAGCACCGGGGCCACGGTCCGCCGGTCACGCGCTCTGCTGACATCGATGCGCCGATGCCCGACCCAGCGGAGCGCCTGCACACGCTGAGTTGCTGAAAGCACGACGACGAGGTCACCGGCACGATGGGCAGCACCACCATCGCCCCATCGATCAAGGCGCGCCGGATGTTCCTCATGCCGGGAACACCGCCGACCAATCGTCCTTCATGGATATCAGGTGCCATCCACGCGACGCCGCGTCGTTCAGTGCGCGGTCAAGCCGGCCGAAATGCGATTGCCGGTCATAGGCGAACTCGCGCTCCGCATCGTCGTGATGCACGAACATCCCGAGCCGAGGCGCCGGGCCGGTGGTGACAAATTGCAGCATCTCGTAGTCGCCATCGGAATTGCCGAAGGCGGCCTGCGGCAGCCGGCCGAGGAAGCGCGAGATGCCGACCGGCTTGCCTGGCCCGTCATCCACCAGGTCCACCTCCGGCAGGCGCAGCAGGCCGCCATTCTCGAAGCGCATCTGGAAGGTGGTGCCAACCACGTTCCCGGGCGGGATGCCGTAGATGCCGTCAGTCCATGGCCGCATGAACTCGACCGAGCCGCCCGAGACAATGCAGGTGCGGAAGCCGCGCGCGCGGAACAGCGCAAGCACTTCGAGCATCGGCTGGTACACCAGCTCCGTATAGGGCCGATTGAAGCGCGGATGCCGCGCCTTGCCGAGCCAGTCGAGAACGATCGCGTGGAATGCGTCGGGGCTCATCCCGGCATGGGTCACGCCGATGATCTGCATCAGCTCACGCATGCCGCTGCCGGCAAGCCCCGCCATGTCGCCGGCGAGCGCGCTGCGGAACGGTTCCTGCGTCTGCCATTCGGGATGTTGGGGCGCCAGCGCCCGCAGCCGGTCCAGCGCGAAGGCGACCTGGGTATAGACAGGCTGCTCGACCCACAGCGTGCCGTCATTGTCGAAGACCGCCAGGCGCTCGGCCGGCGGGACGAAGCCCGCGCCGCCCTGCGTTGTCGTCGCGGTGAGGAAGTCGAGGATCGCCCGCTTGCGCGGTCCATCGCGCCAGGATGGCAGCGGGTCCGCACCGGTCTGCGCCGAGGCGCTGGCGGTGGCCGCCATGAGCAACAGACCGCCGAAGCTGCGCCGGGCAAGGGTCGGGGCGTCCGTCATGGTGTCGTTCCTCTGTTGGTCATCGTGCCCAGCGTGGTTGGGTCAGGCGCGGCGGCAGCCGTGTTGCATCGATCGGATTGAGGGCGGGAAGCGCGACCATGCGTGCGCCACGCGACGGGTGGCGCAATGCGCGCTCGGTCCTGCGCGCGGCATCGAGCAAGGCCGCGCCGTTCCAGCCCGTGCCGTCACCCCCGAAGGCCTTGGCTTCGAGCATCGCCGCCTGCTGCGCCAGCTCGGGCACTTCTGCTCGCAGCGCGAGTGCACCAACCGTCCGGTCGCCGCCGGGTGGGAGCATGGCGTCGCACCAGCGATACAACGCACGCAGCGCGGCCTGGGCGTCGCCGGCTTGGCAGGCGGCAGCCAGTGGGGCGATAGGTTGCGGCTGGCGGTGGCGCGGCCTGCGGTGCCACCACCACAACAGCAGGACACCCGTCAGCAGCACCAACCCGGCGATGCCGGCGGCCGTCATCCAGGAGCGCGCGCCACCTGTCTCGGCCCTTGCGCCGGAAGCCGGTGCGGGCAGCACCTGCACCTCCAGCGGATCGACCTTCATCTCCCGCAGCCGGCCACTGCGCGGTTCGAACCAGCTCACCGAGAAGCCGGGCAGCTCCAAACGACCGGGCCGCTGTGGGACGAACGCGACGCGCTCGGTCCGCAGGGCGTGGTACACGCCACGATCGCTGCGGTCCTGCAGCACGGGCGGGTCGGGATAGACACGCACGCCCTCGGGCTGGCCCCAGGCGCCGGGAGGAAGCAGCATGGCGGTGGTGTCGTCGGCCTCCATGCGCAGCGTGCGGACGACTGCATCGCCGACATTGATCTCGCGCGTTTCGCCCTCGGTCGCCGCGGTCATGCGGAAGGACGGGGCCACGACAAGCCGCGTGACGTCACGCACCCCCGGCGGCAGTCGCGCGGTGATCCGGCTCTCCGCGGCGGTGGCCTCGGCCTCCATCGGTTGGCCGTCGGCCCCCATGACGCGCACCCTCATGCCAATGGGGGCGAGAACCACATCCCCGGCTTCGGCGGTGACGATGGAATAGCTGTGTTGCAGGGCGGCGTAGTTGGCACCGTCCACGCGCTCGGTGCCCGGCACCGTGTTGCCTTCGGGCAGGACGATCATGCGCCCCGGCGATGCCACGAGATCGGGCCAGGAGGGCGGGGCGGCGAAGCGCACCGGCGTCATCGCGGTCAGCGTCACGCTGATCCGCTGCCCCACCCAGACCGGGCCATCAGGCGAGACGGCGATGCGCAGCAGGAAGGGCGCGGGCTCCTGCCCCAGCGCGGGCGCGGCCAGCAGCAGGACGATGACGGCGACCCAACGCATCACCGCTGCGCCTCCGAAGCCTGGCGGGTGAAGCGCTGGCGCAGGAAGTCGGCCGGCGTGCCGCCGACTCGGCGCATCCACATCTGCTGGATCTGATCGTCCGACAGCCCGTTCTGCTGGCCCTGTTGCGGATCCTGCTGCTGTTGGTCGGGCTGCGGGGTCTGGTCGGCGACGACCTGGTCCGGATTGGGCGGCCGGGCCTCGGGGTCGTCGGTCTGGTTGGCCTCGCGCTGGGCCTCGGCCTCCTGCTGTTGGCGGCGGAAGGCCTCGGCGACGGCCCGGTTCTCGCGTGCCTCCGGGAAGTCCGGGCGCAGATGCAGCGCGCGGTCATAGGCCGCGATCGCATCGTTCCAGCCTTGCGGGCGCATCATCAGGGCGTTGCCGCGATCATAGGCCGCCGTCGCACCCGCATCCTGCGCGAAGGCCGCCGCTGCGCCCTCATAGTCGCCGACGGCGTAGAGCGCCGCGCCGCGCCGGATCGGGTCGGTGAACAGGGCCGCCGCGCGTGCCGGATCGCCGCGATCGACCAGCACCTGGGCGCGCTGGTCGGGCGTGAGCCAGATCCGCCAGAACCAAGCGAGGTCGCCCTCCACCGCCAGCACCGGCCGGGCGCCCGCCAGCATCGTGACGAGCACCACCGCGAGGAAGCCCCGCCGCGCGAACAGCGCCGCGAAGGGCACGACCAGCAGCGCCAGCCACGGCCCCGCATCGCGCCACCGCATGGCCGGGTCGTCGGAAGGCGCCAGCGCGAAATGGCGCTGGGCGCGCGCCGCTATGGCGGCGACGTCCTGGGTGTCCGGCGTTGACGCCACGACCGGAGCGCCGGCGGCGCCGTCAAAGGGGCCGCCACCCGTCGCCAGAACCAGCACGCCATGGCGGCTCGCGCGCGCTGCCGCCGAGAAGGCGGCGGCCTGCGTTGCCGGCACGGATGGCGTGACGAACACCACCGTTCCCGCACCTGGTTCGGCGTCGAGCATGGCGATTGCCGTGGTGAGCGCCGCAGCGGCGGCGGCCCCGTCGCGCGGCATGACCTGCGGCGAAAGCGCCGCGAGATAGGTCTCGATCAGCCGGCCGTCATCGGTCGGCGGTAGTACCTGATGCGCCGTGCCGGCATAGGCGACGAGTCCCGTCCGCGCCCCCGTCCGGGCGGCAAACAGGTCGCGGATCTTGCGCTTGCCGGCCTCCAGAGACGGTTCGCCCGCGCGCGAAAGGTCGAGCGCCACGACCATGGTCGCGCGGTCCGTCACGAAAGGGTTGGGTTCGCGCTGCCAGCTCGGCCCCGCCAGGGCGAAGGCCGCCAACGGGAACAGGACGGCAGCCGCGACGGCAGGACGGAACCGGGCGCGCCGCCCGCCTGTGACCAGCAGCACCGACAGAAGATGCGGCGCCACCACGCCCCGCCAGCCGCCCGCCTCCTGCCGCCGCAGGTGTTCGAGCAGCAGCGCCGCCGGTCCCGCCAGCGCCAGCAGCAGCCACCAGGGCCGCAGACAATGAAAGTCGCCGAGGATGTCCAGCACCGCCGTCATGCCGGCCACCGCCGAAGGGCGCGCAGGTCAGGCAGCAGCAGGAGCATCGCGGCGAGCAGCGCGAAGCCGCCAAGCGGCCAGGCGAACAGCTGCGTCCGCGGGCGCCAGGACCGGGCCTCCGCCGGCGAAGGCTCCATTGCATCGATGCGACGGTAGATCTCCGCCAGGGCGCCCGGATCGGTGGCATGGAAATGTGCGCCGCCGGTCGCCCGGGCAATCGCTTCCAGCGCCGGGATGTCGAGCGCAGCCTCGCCCACCGCCGCCGGGTCGCCGAGCGACACGGTGTAGATCTTCACGCCGAGCCGTCCCGCGATCTCCGCGGCGCGCTGCGGCGGAACGCGACTGCCGGTGTCGTTGCCATCGGTCAGCAGGATCATCATCCGGCCCTGGGTCTGGGCGCGTTCGAAGGATTGCGCGGCGAGGCCGATGGCGTCACCGATCATCGTCTGCGGCCCGGCCATGCGCGGCGTCGTCTCGTCGAGCAGCGCCGACAGCACCGCGTGGTCCTGCGTGAAGGGCGCCAGCACGAAGGCCGCGCTGCCGAAGACGATCAGGCCGAGGCGGTCATCCTTGCGGCGCGCGATGAAGTCCTTGAGCACGGCGCGGGCGGCATCGAGGCGGGTGATGGTGGCGCCATCCGGCCCGGCCATGTCCTGCGTGTCCATGGACCCGGACAGGTCGAGCGCCAGCAGCACGTCACGCCCGCCGGTCTCGCGGGTGATGGGCGGCTCCACACGCACCGGGGCGGCGATGGCCAGGATCAGCAGCGACCAGGCCAGTATCGCGAGGAGAAGCCGCAAGGCACCGGTGCGTGGCGCTTCGGGCGGCGCTGCGCCCGTGCCGGCGAGGCGCGCCAGGAAGGGCATCCGCAGCGCGACGCTCTGTTCGCGATAGGCCGGCAGGAGGCATCGCACGAGAAGCGGCAAGGGCAGCAGGGCCAGCGCCCAGGGATGGTCAAGCCCGAACGTCATGGAACCTGATCCAGCGCGCGGCATCAGCGTGGGCCTCGGCGGGTTCGTAGGCCAGCGCGGCCAGTCTTTCGGCCGTCGCCTCATCGAGCCGCGCGCGCGGCGCGGTGCGCCGCAGGAACGCCGCCCAGTCCCGGCCCGACAGGGACGCCACAGCCTCGCGCGGCCAGGCCGCCAGCGCGACGCGCTTGAGGATCGCCGCGATCTCGGCCGGCTGCGCCGAGGGCAGTGCGCGCAGCGCCTCCCGCCGGTAGGCGTTGGCCTGCCACCGGCGCCAGGCGCGCCAGCCGAGCCAAGCCAGCAGCGCCGCGATCATCGCGATGGACGCGTACCACGCCGGCGTCGCCGGCCAGAACGGAACGGGCGGCGGGAGGATGAGGCCGTGCATCGCCTCCCGCGTCGGGGCGGCCGGGTTCATCGCGCGCTTCGCCTTGGCGCCGCGGCGGCGCCGAGCATCCGTCGCAGCTGCGGCGCCGCCTGATCCTCGGTGCCGACCGGCAGGACCGGCGTCTGCATCGCCAGGCCCGATTGCTTCAGCCAGGCGATGCGGTGTTCATGGCGATCCGACACCCGTGCCCCGAGCCCGTTCTGCGCCGGGTCGAGCACCCCCACCACCGCCCCATCGGTGGCGACGCCGCGCCAGGGTGCCGCCGGCAGCACGCGCTCCAGCGGGTCGGAGACAGCGACGGCCACCACGTCATTGTGCCGCGCCATGCTGCCGACCAGTGCACGGGTCTGGTCGTCGGCGGCCTGGAGGTCGCTGACCACCACCACCAGCCAGTCATGAGACACCATCGCCGCCGCGGCGCGCAGCGCGGTGTTGAGCGGCGCGGACGCCACCGCGCGCATCGGCGCATCCGGCAGCGCCGCGGCCCGCCGCGCCACCGCACCCAGGATGCGCATGACCGACGCACGGCTGCGGTGCGGGCGATGCTCCTCATGGTCGTCATCGCCGAACAGCACGGCACCCAGCCGATCGCCCGCGCGCAGGCCACGCCAGGCGACCAGGGCCGCGGTCTGCGCGATCACTGCCGTCTTGGTCGCATGGACGGAACCGAAGAAGGTCGCCGAGGTCAGGTTGACCACGATCAGGGTCGGCCGGTCGCGTTCCTCGGTGAAGACGCGCATCTGGGTATGGCCGGTGCGCGCGCTCGCGCGCCAGTCGATCAGCCGGACATCGTCGCCGGGGCGATAGGCGCGGATCTCCTCGAAGGACAGGCCGCGGCCGCGGATGCGCGAGGCGCGCCGCCCCGCCAGTAGGCTCGTCACGGGCTGGCTGTGCAGGAAGGAGAAGCCGCGTGCCTCATGCTGCAACCCGATCAGGCATTCCAGCGTCGGGACAATGCGCGGGTCCATGGCGCGGTCACGCGACGGCGACGAGGGAGATCAGGCGCTCCACCGCGGCATCGGCGGTGACGCGCGCGGCGGTCGCCTCGTAGCTCAGGATCAGCCGGTGGCGCAGCACGTCGGGTGCGATGGCGCGGATATTCTCCGGCGACACGTGATCCTGCCCGGCGAGCCAGGCATGGGCGCGCGATGCGCGGTCCAGCGCAATGCTCGCACGCGGGCTGGCGCCTACCTCAATCCAGCCGCCCAGTTCGCCGTCGAGCGCCGCCGCATCCCGCGTGCCGCAGACCAGGGCGACGATGTAGTCCTCGATCGCCTCCGCGACCGTGAGGTGCGACATCGCGGCACGGGCGTCGAACACCGCCTGCTGCGGGATGGGCGCCGGCGCCGCGGGGGCGGCGCCGTGCTTCGCCTGTTCCTCCCCCCGGACCAGGCGAAGGATGGCGCGCTCATCCGTGGCGGGGGGATAGTCCACGGAGACCTTCATGAGGAACCGGTCGAGCTGCGCCTCGGGCAGGGGATAGGTTCCTTCCTGCTCGATCGGGTTCTGCGTCGCCATCACCAGGAACAGCGGCGGTAGCGCATGGGTCGTGCCGCCCACCGTCACCTGGCGTTCCTCCATCGCTTCCAGCAGCGCGGATTGCACCTTGGCGGGGGCGCGGTTGATCTCATCGACCAGCACGATGTTGCCGAAGACGGGGCCGGGTTCGAAGCGGAACTCGGCGGTCTTCTGTTCGTAGATCTGGCTGCCCACCACGTCGGAGGGCAGCAGGTCGGGGGTGAACTGGATGCGGCGGAATTCCGCATCCAGGTTCTTCGCGAGCGCCTTCACCGCGCGCGTCTTGGCGACGCCCGGCAGGCCCTCGACCAGCACGTTGCCATCGGCCAGCAGGGCGATGAGCAGGCGCTCGATCACCCGTTCCTGGCCGATGATGGCCTGGCCCATGCGCGCGCGCAGATCCGCGAAGGCTGCGCGCGCGTCGATGGCCGACATTGGGATCTCACCCGCCGCCGGCGGCCGCGCCCTCCATCTGTCGCAGGATCCCTTCGAGATTGAAGCTGTCTGGGCGCTGCCGCGGCGGGAACTCGCGGAAGGTCTCATAGAATTGCCGTGCCATCGCCTGCGCCGGCACGAACAGATACACGCGGCTCAGAAGCCAATCGTTGTAGGTGTTGCTGCTGTCGTCGGCCCGCTCATAGGGGTCCATGCGCAGGTCGAACAGTTTGGGCACGCGCAGGGTGACGAAGGGTTCCCGCCAGACGCCGAAGCCGACGCCGCGATTCTCCATGAAGACGGCCTTCCAGCGCTCATAGCGCATCGCCACCATCTGGCCGTCGTCATTGAAGTAGTAGAATTCCTTGCGTGGCCCTTCCTGGGTCTGCCCGGTGATCAGTGGCAATTGGTTGTAGCCGTCCAGATGCACCTTGTATGTCCGGCCGCCCACCGCGAAGCCCTGCAGCAGCTTCTGCTTGATGTCGGTGTCACCAGCCGCGGCAACCAGGGTGGGGAACCAGTCCAGATTGGACACGATCTGGTTGCTCACGCTGCCCGGCTGGATGCGGCCCGGCCATTTGACGGCGAAGGGCACGCGATAGGCGCCTTCCCAGTTGCTGTTCTTCTCGCTGCGGAAGGGCGTGACGGCGGCGTCCGGCCAGGTGTTGTAGTGCGGGCCGTTGTCGGTGCCGTAGATGACGATGGTGTTGTCGGCGATGCCGAGGTCGTCGATCTTCTTCAGGATCGCGCCCACCCACGCATCGTGCTGAAGCATGCCATCCGCGTATTCGTTGAGACCCGAGCGGCCGCGGAGGTTCCGCGGCACATGGGTGCGGAAATGCATGCGCGTCGCATTCAGCCAGACGAACATGGGCTTGTTGGCCGCCTTCTGGCGATCCATGAAATCCATGCCGGCGGCGAGGAACTCGTCGTCGATGGTCTCCATGCGCTGGCGCGTCAGCGGTCCGGTATTCTCGATCCGCCCATCGGCGAAGCTCTTGATGACGCCACGCGGGCCGAAGCGCCGACGGAACTCCGGATTCTGCGGATAATCTTCGTTCTCCGGCTCCTCCTCGGCGTTCAGGTGATACAGGTTGCCGAAGAATTCGTCGAAGCCATGGGCCGTCGGCAGATGCTCGTCGCGGTCGCCAAGGTGGTTCTTGCCGAATTGCCCGGTCGCATAGCCCATGCCCTTGAGGATCGTGGCGATGGTCGGGTCCTCGGCCTGCATGCCGGCGGCGGCGCCAGGCAGACCGACCTTGGACAGGCCGGTGCGCGCGACGCATTGGCCGGTGATGAAGGCGGATCGGCCGGCGGTGCAGGACTGTTCCGCGTAGTAATCGGTGAAGGCCATGCCTTCGTTGAAGACGCGGTCGATGTTGGGCGTGCGATACCCCATCAGGCCGCGCGTCCAGTAGCTAATGTTGGACTGCCCGACATCGTCGCCCCAGATGACGACGATGTTCGGCTTGGCGCCCGCCGCCGCGGGTTGCGGTGCGGCGGCCGGGGCCGGCGCGGGCGTAGCCGGGCGCTGCTGCGCCTGGGCCATCTGCGTGGTTCCACCCACCGTGGCCACGCCGCCAAGCAGCATGTTGCGCCGGTTCACGCGGCCGGCATCGTTGTGTTCTGTCATGGCTGCTCTCCGGTGGTTGCCGTGTGCCGTGTCACGCAGCGGAAGCCGATATGGCTCATACCGCTGTCGATCATCTGCGCGTGCCTGGCGGCCGGTCGGTAGCGCCGGCAGTAGCTGGGGGCACAGAGGAAGGATCCGCCCTTCACCACCTTGCGGGGGATGCGGATGGCGGGCTGTGCCGGATCGAAACTGCCTTCGAGCGTCGGGCCGCGGCCGGCGCCGCAGCAGGTCGGGGCCGCCGCGTCCGGCGCGTGGCGCGGGGCGAACCAATCCGTCGTCCACTCCCAGACATTGCCGCACATCTCAAACAGGCCGTAGCCATTGGGCGGGAAGGACCGCACCGGGGAGGTTCCGGCGAAACCATCCGCCGCGAAGTTCCGCCACGGGAAGGGTCCCTGCCAAGTGTTCGCGCGGTGCTCACCACCGGGGGCCAGATCATCGCCCCAGGGGAATTCGGCACCGTCGAGCCCGCCGCGCGCGGCGTATTCCCACTCCGCCTCGGTCGGCAGCGCCTTGCCGGCCCAGGCGGCGTAGGTCGCGGCATCCTCGAAGGCGACCTGCACCACCGGGTGGTCGGCACGATAGGCGACGCCGCTGCCGGGGCCTTCGGGATGGCGCCAGCAGGCGCCCGGCACCCAGGACCACCAGTTGCGGTAGTCGGCGGTGTCCACCGGGCCATCCGTCATGTGGAACACCAGGCTGCCGGGGTTCAGCATTTCGGGCCGCGCGCCCGGGTACTGCGCGGGGTCGAGTGGCCGCTCGGCAACGGTCCGGTAGCCGGTCGCCGAGACAAAGGCGGCGAAGGCCGCGTTGGTCACGCAGGTGGCGTCCATGGTGAAGGGTGGGACGTGCACCGGATGCGCCGGCCGCTCCTCCACATAATGGCTGTCGGACCCCATGAGGAAGGTGCCACCGGGCAACTCGACCGATGCGGCCACGGGCGATGGCGCCGCTTCAAGCATTGCCAAGCGCTCGTCGCCGACGCGGTCTGGAGCTTCCGGGGGATACGCCGCGTTCTGCCCGGCCGACGCTTCCCAGCAACGTGCGGATCACGGGGTCATGGATCGGCCGATGTCTTGCCCTCCGTTGAACCACCCGCGTCGCCGCCCCGTCGTCAGGGTCGGACCATGGGCGGTGAACCAGCGGGCTGACTATGCAGAAATCGTAACGCTCGGCCTGTTGGGTGTCCGCGGCCGCTGCGCGGGACCATGCAGGGTCTGCGACGGGCTCTCGCCGAACATCGCCCGGTAGGCGACCGAAAAGCGCCCCAACTCCCAGAACCCGAAGCCCACGGCGATGCCGGAGACGTTGGCGGAGGCAGGATCGGCGGCGACCAGCGCCTCCCGCGTTCGCCACAGCCGCCAGCGGCGCATGTAGCGGTTCGGCGTTTCGCCCAAGGTGCGGAGGAACAGCGTCTGCAGGCTTTTCGCCGAGCAGCCGGCCACCGCGCACACTTCCGCGAGCGCGATGGGCCGATCTTCATTCGCGGTGATGTAGTCCATCACCCGCCGCATGATCGCCTGGCCGCGATGCAGGGGTGTCGCGTCCTTGGCGCTGGGCCATTGCATCATGGCCTCGACGAGTGCGTCCCACATATCCGCTTGCATGGCGTCGATCCGCCCGCCATCCAGGACGCCGGGATCGGTGGCGATGCGTACCATCTGCCGGTGCATGAAGACCAAACGCAGCATCGTAAGCGGCAACAGTCGAAGCGGCGCAGAGCGCTGGAACAGGAAGGAGGGCGGTTCGTCGAACAGCAGCTCCGCCCGTGAGAGCATGCAGGCCATGGGGACGGAGAGCGAGCGGGATACCACCGGCTCCGTGATGACGTCCTCGACGCCACGCTCGCCCGCCTTGCACGCAACAGTTCCCGGCACATCGGGCACGCCGGCCCTGATCCTTCCGCGGTCCCACGGCGCGATGAGCCGCAGGAAAAAGCGGTCCGGTGCGAAGGACATGGTGGCGCGTCGGGGCGTGTCCTCGGCAGCCAGGCACAGGCTCATCTCCGGCAATCTGGCCAGCGCGATGCGTGCCGCGAAGCGGCCGCGCTGCAATGGAGCCAGCGCGACGTCGCAATTATGCACGCTCGACGCAAAGGCGTCCGGATCGTCGAAGGTTGCTGTCAGCCCGGAATGCGGCATGGAGGCAGTCCCGAACGGTGCGCCGGACAGCGCCAAGGCTGCCGAACTGTACCCTATCGCGCCAGGCGGGGCGGTGCGACGTCAATCGTTCGCGATGCCGGGCGTCTGCGCGAGGGCGACGACACCGGCGGCGATGAAGTGCCCGGGCGCGGGAGCGTCAGCTCCGCCGCGCGACTGCAATGGACGGCAAGGATTCATCGCGGGCGTGCGAACCCGCGGATTCGGCCTCGCGAGTTGCTTGTCACAAAAGGAGCAGGCGGCATTGCGCTGCCAAGCACCATGATCGCGGCTCCAGCCACGACAGCATCACCACCGTGTGAGCGCCAGATGCTACACGCTTGACGTGTGTCCGAGTGTCTCATGAAGAAGCCCAACCATGTTTTATCCTGCTTAACCTCAGACTGCTCGCTGACTGTGTTAGCACGACGCGCGGGTGCGTCGGACCATCACGCTCTCGGCCCGCATCGTCCTATGCAAATCGGAAGAACACCGCACGTCGCTGACCATCTCATTTTCTGCGTTGCAGCTGTCGCCTTGCCCGATCGTACAGGCGCCACGCAACGCCCTCATCCAAGGCCTTGGCGGAGCATTGGATATCGATCTTCGCTCCCGCCAAACTGAGGTAAGGACAGTGCCCATGACGACGCCTTTGTTGCGCAGGTCCAATCCCATGGCCGGAAGACCCTCGTGATGGCCGGCGTCTGGACCAGCGTCTGCGTGATGTTCCCTGCGCTCGACGCCCATGCCGCCGGCTACGATGTCTATGCGGTGCTGGACGCGTCAGGCGATCCGAGCGAGATTGTGTCGCGCACAACGCTCGCGCGTCTCGTGCAGGGCGGCGTCAAGCCAACATCACCAACGCGGTGCTGTCCGAGTTTCATCGTACCTAGGCACGCCCGGAAGCGGCCGACCTCGCCCAGCTTTATGCGCTGGTCGCGCCGAACTACACAGCGGTCATCGAGAGCTATCAACGGGCTCAGGAGGCGGCCAAGGCGCCTTAGGGTCGTGATGCCGGCCCGGGGCGGCGCCGGAGGTCGTCGCGCCGGACCAGCATGAGGGCGGCAAACGCAATCGCCGGACAGCGCGCATCGCCAGTGGGTCATCGGCAAACGGGCCACGATCCAGCAGGAGCCGCCCCTCGAACAGGAGATACGTAGCGACACTGGCCGGGGTGCGGACATTCGCCGCCTTTTCAAAAGGGCCAAGCGGACACGGCACGACCATGACGGCCTGTTCCGCGGCCCGATGGGAGCTGTTGCAGCCCTTTCCCGCCGGTCCCTAACCGAAGGCTGGTCCGTGCACTGCCGTTCCTGCGGCGTGCATTTCACTCAAGCCAGTATGCGGGCGACAGGCAGTCGACGTTGCGCCAGTTTCATGGCGAGACGGCGGATGTCCTGGACCGACCAACGGATGAGTTTCGCCGCGCTCCCACCTTCGTTTATTTCGGTGCCACGGCATTGGTCTGGGATCGGACAGCCGTCATGACGGCATAGGCCAGCATGACGAGGGAAACGTGCCGGTGCCAGCCGTGCCAGGAGCGGCTTTCATTGTGATCGAGGCCAAGTTCGTTCTTGGTGGTCTCGAAGCCTTCCTCGACACGCCAGCGCGT
>JALHQB010000064.1 GCA_022842185.1 Acetobacteraceae bacterium | reverse complement strand
CAGCAGCCACCAGCGGCGAACCGGCGCGCGCAGCGGCGCGGGCGCGGCGATGCGGGGGCGGGCAGGGCGGGCGGGCGCACGACGCGGCATGGGCTTCAGAACCTTATCAGCGTGCGGAAATACAGCTGCGTCGCCCGCAGCGGCTCCGAGAACTGGCCATCGGGTTGTGTCGTGATGCGCCGGGCGAGTTCGACATCGACCTGCACCGTATCCGCGATCACCGTCCGCACGCCGCCACCCCAGGACGACAGCCGCCGGTCGGCGTCGGTGTCGAGGTTCTGGTATGCCCAGCCCATGTCGCGGAACAGGTAGAACTGCGTGGTGCCGCGATTGTTCCCCAGCGCAGGCTCGGCCGGGATTTCATAGGCGAGGTCGAGTTGCAGCTCGAACGCATAGCCATAGCCGTAGTCGCCCGTCACCTGCCCCGAATAGAAGCCGCGGCCGAGCCGGTTGCCGCCCAGATAGTATTTTTCGGCATTTGGCAGGATGTTGGCCGACCACTGGCCGTTCACATAGCCCTGGATGTTGATCATCGCGCCGTCGAAGGGCGAGAAGATCGGCTGGATCCGCTGGTATTCGCCGGTGTATTTGGTGAAGTCGAATTCGCTGCCGATGCGCGTCGCGCGCGGATCGTCATTCGCCGTGGCATCCCAGTCGATGATGCCTTGGCTCGCGCGGAAGGCGCCCTGGTTGGTCCCCGGCGGCAGGAACGGGATGAAGGTATCCAGCGCCTGGCCATCGAAGCCGCCGCGCGCGGTGCGGATATGGTCGCGCCCCGCCAGCGAACGGCCCGATGACGTGCCGACGCCGGTGTATGTCGTGCTGTCGAACATATCGACCTGTGCGACCGCCCAGAGATTCACGGGGCGGGAGCGGATGAGCGGATAGGTTGCCACCACACCGGCGAGCAGCGTCTCCCCATTGTAGCCGATCTGCGCCAGCTGGCCCGAGGGCAAAGTATTGCCCATCCCGGCATAGACGCGCACGCGCAGGCCAGACCCGCCGATGAAGGTCTCGAATCCCGCCTGGGTGAACCACTGCGTTCCCTGTTCGGATCCGAACAGCGTCAGTTCCGTCCGTTCGCCGAATTCGGTGAGCGAATTCACTCCACCCACGAACAGCGCCTCCCACGGGCCGGTGAGGTTGTAGGCGCGGTTGTCCACGTTGAAATAGCCGCTGACCACGGAGCGCGTGACCTGCGCGACCAGGCGCAGCGCGCCCGGTTCCCCCTGGATCGGCTGCAGCACGCCGCGCACGCGCACGCCCGGAACATCGGACGCCAGCAGCAAGGCGCGTTCGACCGCGGCGGTGGAGATCGGGCGCACCTCCTTCACCCGTTCGAGGAAGCGCAGCACCTGCGTCCCCGCCGGGCCGATATCGCCATCGAGGCGGACCTCGGCGACATAGCCCTCGGTGATGGCGAAGCGGATCTCGGCCCGCCCATCGGCGCCGGGCACCAGGGCGGCGGCGACCGAGACGAAAGGATAGCCCGCGCGGCGATAGGCGCCGAGCAGCGCGAGCCGCGTCTCCTCGATGCGCGACAGGGCGACGGACTGGTTCTCGATCGGCGTCAGGTACCGCCGCAGATCGGCGTCATCGATCGCCGTGTTGCCCTGCACCGTCGCGGTGCTGATCGCGACCTGCTGGCCCTCACCGGGACCGCGACGGGCTTCAGGCGGCGGCGGTTGGGCGCTGGGTGACAGGTTGGGCGCCTGCGGCGGCAGGATACGGTCCTGCAGGTCAACCGGCGGTGGCGGCGGGCGCGGCACATTGGCCGGTACCTGCGCCCAGGCCCCACCGGGCAAGGCCACGGCCGAAACCAGGGCCGTGATCAGGCGGTTGACTTGACGGCTACGCAAAGGGGCAGGAACGTTCACTCGCACGGAACTCGGGCTGGGATTTCCCCAAAGATAGCGCGAATCTCGCAGATATGAACATTCGATTGATGAAAAGCGCTGCATCAGCGCCGCGCTGCGCCGTTTGCGCAACGTATGCGGCCGATCCGGTCTTACTCGCCAGGGTTGATTATCTGCATGCGATGGTTGCGCCTGTCCAGATGTTCCGTATGGCTTAGCGCGCCACCTGCGCGCCGGGCCGTACAGCGCCGTTCGGTACGGCCCCGGGGGGCTGCGGTGACCGATCCGCGGCGCCGGCCTATCCTGCCGTGATGGAGGCCATTATCGCCGACTTCGTCCCACCCATGCCTGCCCCGGCGCCACGACGGCCCTCGGCGATCGGCGGCCTGCTGCGCGCGCGCCGGGACGTGCTGTCGATCTTCCCCGCCGATGCCTATCGCCGGCAGGTCTTCACCACGCGCCTGCCGGGGCGCCTGATCCTGGTGGCCAATGCGCCGGAGGTGGTGCGCGAGGTCTTTGTCACGAAGCACGACACCTATCAGCGCAAATCCCGCTTCCTGGAGGACGCCTTGCGCCCGGTGGTCGGCGGGTCCTGCTTCATCGCATCCGGCGATGACTGGGCCGAGCGGCGGGAGGCGATCTCCCCGCCGATCCATCCATCGGGCCTCGCGCAGTTCCATACCTGCTACGTCCGCGCGGCGGAGGAATGTGCCGAGCGGATCGCGCGTGCCGATGGCCCGGTCGATGTCGCGGCGGTCTTCGCCACCGCGATCACGCGCGTGCTGCTGCTCGCCGTCTTCGGCGATGGCGTCCCGCCGGAGGAAGCCGAGACGATCGCCGCGACCTTCACCGCCTACCAGGATGCGGCGGAGGTGGTGGACCTGCTCGGCCTGATGGGCTTGCCGGATGTGCTGGGCTGGTTGACGCGGCGGCGGGCGAACCGGCTGGCGGTGGCCTTGCGCGGCCGTGTCGCGCGGCTGATCGCCGATGCCGGCCCCGCTGGCGGCACGCCCCTGCTGCGTGCGCTGCGCGCCGCGCATCGCGCGGATGGGTCGCCCGTGCTGGCCGGGGAGCGCCTGCTGGATGAGGTGGTGATGTTCCTCCTCGCGGGGGCGGAGGGCGCGGCGATCACCCTGACCTGGACGACCATGCTCGCCGCGTTGCATCCGGCCACGGCCGACCGCATGGCCGCCGAATTGCCGGCCGCCGCGCCGGCCTTCGCGGACATCAACGGGATGGTGTTCACCCGCGCGGTGGTGCAGGAATCGATGCGGCTTTATCCGCCGGTCGCGGTCTTTGCCCGCCAGGCGACGCAGCCCGACCGCATCCGCCGGTGGGATATCCGGACCGGCGACATCGTGCTCGCCGTGCCGTGGCTGCTGCATCGGCATGAAGCCCTGTGGGAGGCACCGCATGCCTTTCGCCCGGATCGCTTCCTGGGCGATGCGTCGCGCCGGCGGCCGCGCTTCGCGTACATGCCCTTCGGCGTCGGGCCGCGCATCTGCGCCGGGGCGGCCTTCGGCATGGCGGAGGTGATGGTCTTCGCCGCCATCCTGTTCCGCCGCTTCCGCTTCGCGCTGGCCCCGGGCTTCGTGCCGCGGCCGAACTGCCGGCTGGCGCTGCGGCCGAAGGGTGGGATGACGATGCTGGTCAGCGCGCGCTGACGCTGGACGCGCCCCCCATCGCGCAGCACTGTTGCAGTGCAGCGGATGGAGAGCGGTGATGGCGGATTACGACCTCGTGGTGCGCGGCGGCCAGGTGGCGACCGGCTTTGGCACGGTGCGCTGCGACGTTGGCGTGAAGGACGGGCGCATCGCGGCGCTGGCCGAACGCATCACCGACGCCGCCCGAATCATTGAGGCCGATGGCCTGCTGGTGCTGCCCGGCGGCGTGGACAGCCATTGCCACATCGAGGAAGTCTCCCGCGGCGGCTATGCCAGCACCGGTGACGCCGAACCGCCTGTCACGGTCAGCGAGGAATCCTTCGCCACCGCCTCGGAATCGGCTTTCGCCGGTGGCACCACCTCCGTGGTCTGCTTCATTCCGCAATGGAAGGGCTTCGGCGTCTGGGACCGCTACGTCGATGCCCGCGCGCGGGCGGCGAGGGGGATGCTCGACCACGCCTTCCACCAGATCATCTCCGACCCGACCGACGAGGTGATGGATGTCGAGGTGCCGCGCGTGGTCGCCGAGGGCGTGCGCAGCCTGAAGGTGTTCCTCACCTATGAACCGCTGCATCTGTCCGATGGCCAGTTCATCCGCGTGCTGGCCAAGGCGCGCGAGCTCGGCTGCCTGGTGACGGTGCATTGCGAGAATTACGACGCGATTTCCTGGCGCACGGCCGAGTTGCTGAAGCACGGCATGACCGCGCCGAAATACCACGCCTGGTCGCGCCCGCCGGTGGTCGAGCGCGAAGCGACGCACCGCGCGATCGCATTGGCCGAACTGGTCGACCAACCCATCCAGATCTTCCACGTGTCCTGCGCCGAAGCCGCCGAGGAGATCGCGCGCGCTCAATATCGCGGCGTGAAGGTATGGGGCGAGACCTGCCCGCAATACATCGCGCTCACCGCCGCGGACATGGACCGCCCCGGCTTCGAAGGCGCGAAGTTCATGTGCAGCCCCGCGCCCCGCACGACCGAGGAGCAGGGCCGCATCTGGGACATGATCCGTCGCGGCACGCTCGATGTGGTGTCGTCGGACCATTGCGCGTTCTCCTTCGAAGGCGACAAGGGCAAGCGGCAGAACGGGTCGGATGCGGTGTTCCGCGACATTCCGAACGGCATTCCCGGCTTTGCCGCGCGACTGCCGATCCTGTTCAGCGAGGGTGTCTCGAAGGGGCGCATCAGCCTTGACGAGTTCGTCCGCCTGACCAGCACGAACCCCGCGCGGCTGATGGGGCTTGCGCCGCGGAAGGGTATGATCACGGTGGGCGCGGATGCCGACCTCGCGCTGTGGGATCCGGCGAAGAAGGTCACGATCACCAACGCGCTGATGCAGCACGCGATCGACTACACGCCCTATGAAGGCCTGGAGGTGACGGGCTGGCCCGTGGCCACGATCCGCCGCGGCGATGTGGTGATGCGCGACGGCATCGTGCAGGCCGAACCCGGCACCGGCCGCTTCCTGCCGCGCGGGCCGTATGACTTCATTCGCCCGCGCGGGGTGACGCCGAATGGGTTCGATCCTGCGCCGCCGCGCTAGAAGGCTTGGCGCGCAGAACGCTCATTCCTGGTGCCCGGCATCTCGGGCAGGAAACATGCCAAGAATGTTTTGCAAACCTGGTAAAGCCTTGTTGCAAGGCGACGCCTGCCTCGCCCAACACCGACTCAAGGTGTCCAGAGGCCTTTAGGCCTTTGGCGAGGTGGTTTGGAGCGACAGCGCCCAATAGGCGTGAAGATTGGAGGGGCGCTGCCCCTCCAAGCCACCCCGCCAGGGACCAGCGGGTCCCTGGACCGCGGGATACTGGCGTCGTTCCCGGTCGGGTGTCACGAATGGGGCAGTCATCTTGGCGCCGACCGACGGCGTTCAGCACCAAAGTTAAGGTTTCCAAAGGCCTTAAGCCTTTGGTGGGGTGAGGTTTGGAGAGGGGCGACGCCCCTCTCCAAGGCATGCCATCGCCAAAAATCCGCGCGCATGGGGCAGCGCCCCTCCATTCCTGCCACCCACACGTCATCATACGCGGCCGCTGGCATGACGCCGGCGCGATCTGCGCGGCAAGTCTTCAGGCGTAGTCCATCGTCTGCATCAGCCCGAGCGTCTCGAAGTCATCGCGCGGCACTTCCGTGCGCGGTGCGGCGGCGAGCCAGGTCATGACCTTGGCGCGGGATGCCTCGACCAGCCGGCGCGCCGGCGGTGCGCCGGGCGCGGGCGGTGGCGCGCGCATCGCCCCCCGGCCCGACCAGGCCAGTGTCGTGCCCCATTCCGCACGGCTGCGGGCCGGCCCGCCGGGGCGGGGCGGGCAGGTTTCGCCCTGGCGGCGCCAGAACTGATCGAGCCGCAGCCCGCCGCCATCGGCGAGCGGCGTCGCGCGGATCGACAGCCAGGTGCCGCTGTCGCAGGGGCCGGTCAGGCGGTAATGCAGCGTCTCCAGCGCCAGGATGCGCGCGATGCCGTCATCGTCCTGGCCGATCGCGGCCTGGATTTCCTGATAGGTGCCGGTGCCGGTATTGCCCTCGAAGGCCACGAAGACGATGTCGCGGCCGCGCATCGGGCGGATCGCGAAGACGCGCGCATAGCCGTACCAGGACGGAAAGCGGAAAGCCGCCTGGGGCGCGCCGGGGCCGGCGAAGCGGACGACCAGCGGCGGCCGATCGCCGTCGTCGAAGCCGGATTCGAGCATGACGGGGTCTGCCCCCGGACGCAGGCGAACTGGGCGCGGCGTGGCCAGCGGCGCCGGCTGGCGTTCGCCTTCCTGCGCCAGGGCTGGCGTGGCGAGCAAAGCGGGGCAGGCGAACAGCAGCGCGCGTCGGTTCAGCATGTGGCGCAGTTCGCCACGATGCGGAGCGGCAGGCGCTGAACCGCTTCGGTGCGACCGCGCGTCATAGGCGGGACGGCACCGCTGCGATCACGCTCTCCTCGGCATTGGCGAAGGCCAGCCGCAGGTGGCGTTCCTGCCCCGGTCCGAAGAACGGACCGGGCAGTCCGAGAAGGCCGCGTTCCACCGCCAGCGTCTCCGCCAGGGCGACAGCATCCGGCGCATCCTGCGGCAGGCGCAGATAGGCGAAATAGGCGCCCAGCGCATCGAGCCGCCACCCCGGCAGTTGCGACGCCGCACGGCGGAAGGCCTCCGCCCGCCCGGCCATCAGGTCGCGATTGGCCACCCGCCAGTCACGCAGCGCCTCGACACCCCAGGCCAGCGCCGTCTGCGCCGCACGCGGCGCGCAGATCTGCATGGTGTCGAGCGCCTTCATCAGCGCGCCGCGGAACCCCGCCCCCGATGCGATCGCCGCGACACGATGGCCGGGCACGCAATACGCCTTGGAGAAGGAATACAGGTGGATGAAGCCGTCCCGCCAATCGGGGTCGGCGAACAGCGCATGCGGCGGCGATTGCTCGGCGCTGAGGAAATCCCGATAGGTCTCATCCAACACCAGCCAGGCGTCGTGACGGCGGGCGAGCACCGCGAAGCGTGCGATGAGGCCGGGCGGATAGACCGCGCCGGTCGGGTTGTTGGGCGTGACGAGCACGATGGCGCGCACGCCATCCATCTGGCTTGCCGCGCGGTCGGGGTCGGGCAGGAACCCGTCCTCGGCACGGCATTCCAGCGGCACGCAGGGAATGCCGAGCGCGGTCAGCGCCATGCGATGGTTGAAATACCATGGCGCGGGCAGCATCACCTTCTCGCCGGCGCCGGCCAGCACCGTCATCGTCATGGTGAAGGCGAGGTTGCCGCCGGAGGTGATGGCGACATCATCGGTGCCGATCGCCGCGCCGTAGAAGCGCGACATATCCGCCGCCAGCGCCGAGCGCAGCGCCGGTTCGCCGTCGATCGGGCCGTAGGATGCGGTGGCCCGGCTGCCGGCGCTCTGGCCCAGCATCGCCAGCAGATCCGGATGCGGCGGGTATCCCGGCACCGCCTGTGTCAGGTCGAGCAAGGGGCCAGCCGCGCCGCCATACCGCGCCGCCCAGGCACGGACGGCGGGAATCGGCGGGTCCTGGGTGTCGCGGATGCGGGGGGAAATGGGAGGCATGACGCGCCGACCCTTCCAGGCCGGCGCGGCGGAGTCCAGTGCCCTCAGGCCAGGTAGTCGTGCGCCACCGTGCCAAGTCCGAGCGTGAGGTCGGCCACCAGATGCGTCGCGGAGATGATCTCGAGCACCGGCAGTTCGGCCACGGGTGCCAGAGCATGCGGCATCAGCGACAACGCCGCGGGTCCGGTCCAGGCGCCCTTCAGCGTCACATCCTGCAAGTAGTATTCGACCAGCTCGCAGATGCGCGCGGTGCCATCGACATGCGGGATTATCTTGAGCAGCCAGTTCGGCGTGCCCAGGGACGCCAACACCGCGTCATGATCCGCCGGGCGATGCTTGTACCCCATCGTCGCGGTGGCGACGCGCACCGGGCCATAGTCCAGCGTGCCCACGAGCGTGTCGATCTCCGCCTTCAGCGTCGGGCTGGCGAGCTTCTTGGGGAAGCCCCACAGCTCCCGCCCGCCGGCGATCGGCGGATGATCGTTGAGGAACATGCAGTGGGTGTAGCCGCCGTGGCGGCCCTTATAGGTCACGGGGATGACCTGCCCCGTCTCGGTATAGTCGCCGAAGCCGGTCGAATCGGGCATGCGGATGAATTCGTACTTCACCAGCGGTTCCGTCACTTCGAGCGGCGCGGGCACGATCTTGCGCAGCTTCTCCATGTCGGTGCGGTAGGTGATGATCATGAACTCACGGTTCACGAAGCGGTACGGCCCGACCGGATAGGCGGGGCTGCTGAAGGGCATGGCAAAGGCGTCGCGGCGGATCTCGTCCTCGGTCATCGCGTCCTCGTCTCGGTGTGGTGAAGTGTCAGGATTCGTTGCCGCGTGCCAGGTCGTAGGTCACGACGCATTCATCCGAGGTCGGGCGGCGCAGCGCCTCGGGGTCGCGCAGCGTGCGTACCGCATCGAGATGTCCCGATTCCCAGTGTTCGCGCATCGAACGGCGGGAGAATTCGTAGTCCTTGGAATCGCTTTCATGCTGGCGGGACCGGTAGATCAGGTGGACGACGCGGAACACCTTGTCCACCGCGGCTTCGACCAGGAGCTGGCCTTCCTCCGACGCCAGCAATTCGGCCGGCACCTGCCCCAGCAGCTTGCGCAGCGCGACGCGCAGGCGCTGCATCTTCACGAACTGGTCGGTGTTCTGCCGGGTGCGGCTGGAGAACTGGATCTCCTTCTGCCGCATCGCGACTTCGGGCAGGTCGCGCGGCAACTGCCCCTGCGCGCTCCAGAGATCCACCTGGAAGGCGATGGTGTCGCGCATCGGGCGGTCCTGCACCACCCATTGCAGCGGCGTGTTCGATACGATGCCGCCATCCCAATACTGCTCGCCGTCGATCTCCACCGCGGGAAAGCCTGGGGGCAGCGCACCGGACGCCATCACATGTTCCGGTTTGATCACATCGGTCAGGCTGTCGAAATACGCGAAATTGCCGGTGCGGACATTGACCGCCCCCAGGCTGACGCGCACGCCGCCATCGTGGTTGATGCGGTCGAAATCCACATAGTCCAGCAGCGTCTTCTTCAGCGCCGAGGTGTCGTAATAGCTGGTCGCCTCATGGCAACCGGGCGGGTGCATGTAGGGCGGGGGCAGGCGCGGCTTGAAGAAGCCGGGCGTGCCCTGGAACATCGCGGCGGCGGCATGTGCGCCGTTCACCCAGCGGCGCATGTCGGTGCCATGCGATGGCGGTTCGATCGCGTCCCACGCCCCGCCGATCAGCCCGCCATGCGGCGCGGTGATGCCTTCCCAGAAGCCGCGCAGCGCCGGCAGCCGGTCATCGGGCGCGTTGCCGGCGATCAGCGCGGCATTGATCGACCCGATCGAGATGCCGGCGACCCAGTTCGGTTCGATCTCCGCTTCATGCAGCGCCTGATAGACACCGCCCTGGTAGGCGCCCAGCGCCCCGCCCCCCTGCAGCACGAGGGCGACGTTTTCGTAGGGCAGGCGGCCGATGCCGCGATGGGTGCGCTGGAGCATGATGCGCGGCAGCATAGCGCAATATTGTTGTCGCGATATGACCCGGTTGTGGGATCCCTCAGACGGCGGGCGCCGGGCATCCGCCCGGCTTGCCTTCGCGCCCCGCGCTGTGTGCCGGGCGGGACTGGCGGTTTGGGCGCGGCCGCGCTGTGCGCTCCTGGGTCGTTGTTCTGTCCCTCAGACGGCGGGCGGCCGGCATCCGCCGGCCTTGCCTTCGCGCCACGCGCTGGGGTGCCGGGCGTGACTGGTGGTCTGGGCGCGGTCGCGCTGTGCGCTCCCGGATCGCGGCGTCGCCGCGATCCGAAGAATTGGGTTGGGTAGCCGTGCGGTCAGGCCGCTTCGCCGGTCGGCCGTCCGGTCGCGTGCCGCCAATGGTGCCACAGCAGCCGCGCCGCCAGCGAACGCCACGGCGACCAGGCGCGCGCCATCTCCACCAATGCCTTCTGCGTCGGGCGTTCCGGCAGGCGCTTGAGATGCGCGAGGCCCGCGGCCAGCGCCACATCGCCCATTGGAAACACGTCCGGACGGGCGAAACCGAATAGCAGATGCACCTGCGCGGTCCAGGGACCGATGCCCGGAACGGCCGAAATCGCCGCGACCGCCATCGAATCGGGCGCATCGCGCAGCGCGGGCAGGTCGAGTCGCCCATCGGCGATCGCGGCCGCCAAGGCCCGCACATGCGCGACCTTGGGCCGTGACAGCCCCGCCCCGCGCAGCGCCGCTTCGTCCAGCGCCAGCAATCCGGCGGGATCCAGCGCGCCTGGCAGCGCCGACAACCGCCCCCAGATGGCGGCGGCGGCCTGGTTGCTGATCATCTGGCCGCAGATGGTGCGCAGCAGGCCCGCGAAGCCGGGGTCTCGGCTGCGCCATGGCAGCGGCCCGGCAGCGGCCTCGATGCCGGCGAAATCGGGGTCGAGCAAAGCCAGTTCGGCAATCCCCGCCCGTGCCCAATCGGGCGGGGGGGAGGAGGCGGCGGGGGACATGACAGTCAGGGGGATCGCCCCCGCCGCCCCGGAGCGGCGCCCGGGGGGTGGGCGGGGCGCGTCGCTCCTGACAGGACGAGATGGGTCGGACATGCCCGGCACGAAGCCCGCAAAGCGACCGAATTGCAACGCAGCGCAACGGCGGGCATGTCCGTTACGCATCGAAACGCGATGATGGGCTGAACATCCGCCGGGACGCGCTACTGTAACAGGACATGGAACCTGTCCCGCACATCCTCGTGGTCGATGACGACCGCGAGATCCGCGACCTTCTCTCGCGATTCCTGGAAAAACAGGGGATGCGCGTCACCGCCGCACGCGACGCCCGCGATGCGCGGCGCGTCTGGCCGCTCGGGCGCTACCACCTTGTCGTGCTCGACCTGATGATGCCGGGGGAGACAGGCCTGGACTTCGCCCGCTGGCTGCGCAGCCAATCCGACGTGCCGGTGGTGATCCTGACCGCGATGGGGGAGGAGACGGATCGGATTGTCGGCCTGGAGCTCGGCGCCGACGACTATGTGGCGAAGCCGTTCAATCCGCGGGAATTGCTGGCACGCATCCGCGCCGTGCTGCGCCGCGCGAGCGGGGAGGGCGCGACGAAGGAACCGCCGGCCAAGGTCATCCGCTTCGCCGGCTGGACGCTGGAACCTGCCCGGCGCCGGCTGCTCAGCCCCGATGGCGCGGAAGTGTCGTTGACCGGCGGCGAATACGAATTGCTGCTGGTGCTGGTGGAACGCGCCAATCGGGTGCTGACGCGCGATATGCTGATGGACCTGCTGCGCGGCCGCCAGGCCGGCCCCTTCGACCGCGCGATCGACGTCGCCGTGTCCCGCCTGCGCCGCAAGCTTGAGGATGACGGGCGCAACCCCAGCCTGATCAAGACCGTGCGTGGCGGCGGCTATGTCCTGGCGGCCACGGTGGAACGTGGCTGAACCACGCCGGCGTTTCGGCCTGCCCGAGAGCCTTGGCGGGCGGACCGCCTTCTGGCTGATCCTTGCCCTGATGCTGGTGCAGGCGGCGGGGCTGACCATCCATGCGCTGGATCGCGTGGACCTCCAGCGCTTCAATCAAGTGCGGGAGATCACCGGGCGGGTGCGCGCGATCTGGCGCACCGCGATACTCGCGCCGGCCGACCGGCGGGAACAATTGCTGGCCGATCTCGATCTGCCGGAGGGGCTGGCGCTTGAACTCAGCGACCGTCCGACGGTGCGCCCCGGTGCGCCGCGGCCGCCGCCCGACGTCGCGCGGGTGTTTCGCCTCGATGACATGCTGGAATCCGGACCGCCGCGCTTCCGTCCGCGGGAGATGCGGATCGGTCCCGACCACCCTGGCGGCCTGCGCGTGTCGCTGCGACTGCCGGACAATGAGTGGCTGAACTTCCGCATCCGCATGCCGCCGCCGCGGCCATGGCATTCCACGACCTTCCTCGCGGCCTTCGTGCTGATGACGGTCGCCGCCGCGTTGCTGATCGTCGGCGCGGTGGCGCGGTTGATGCGGCCGGTTCGCCTGCTCGCCGCCGCGGCCGACCGGCTCGGCCGCGACGTGAATGCGCCGCCGATGGACGAAAAGGGGCCGTCGGAGGTGGCCACTGCCGCGCGCGCCTTCAACCAGATGGCCGCGCGCATCCGCCGCTTCGTCGCCGACCGCACGCAGATGCTGGCGGCCATCGGTCACGATCTGCGCACGCCCATCACCCGGCTGCGGCTTCGCGCCGAGTTCATGGATGACGAGGAGCAGCGGCGGAAGATGCTCTCCGACCTCGATGAGATGGAGCAGATGATCTCCGCCACGCTGACCTTCGCGCGCGACGACGCGGCGGCCGAACCGGCGGCCGCGCTGGACCTTGCGGCGCTGTGCCGGACCGTGGCGGATGAAGCCGCCGATGCGCGGCCCGAACTCGCCGAGGCGATCGATTATGACGGGCCGGAACGGCTGACGGCGCGGGCACGCCCGGTGGCGATGAAGCGAGCGGTGGCGAACCTGGTCAGCAATGCGCTGGCCTATGGCGGGGCCGCGCGCATCCACCTGTCGCGCGACGCTTCGGGCCTGACGCGGCTCGCGGTGGATGATGACGGGCCGGGAATCCCCGAGGCGGAGCTGGAGGCGGTCTTCACGCCGTTCCGCCGGCTGGAGAACAGCCGCAACCGCGAGACCGGCGGCACCGGCCTGGGCCTGACCATCGCGCGCAACATCATGCGCGCGCATGGCGGGGATGTGGTGCTTCACAACCGGCCGGACGGCGGGTTGAGCGCGGTAGCGACCCTGCCGGGATAGGTGGCGCCTCGGAAAGGGGCGTCGCCCCTTTCCGAACCTCACCCTACCAAAAGCCTGGAGCCGATCGCGTCTGACTGGACTCAGTCAGACGCGTGAAGATGCTTGCTCAAACAAGGGCATAGAGCGTTCTGCGCCAGTACGGTCTGGCGCAGAACGCTCTAAGGACTTTGGAAACCTCAAACTTGGTACCGATCAGGGGCAGGCGGTCCGGGCGCGGCCGTGCTGCGCGATCGGGCTTGATCCCGGCATCGTCTTCACCTAACTTTCAGAAAATTCTGAAATGACTGTATCAGCATGAACCTGCCACCGCTCGCCCAGGCCTTCGTGCTCCATTTCGGCGAAATGGGGTCGCGCTGGGGCATCAACCGCACCGTCGGGCAGATCTACGCGCTGCTGTATGTCTCGCCACGGCCCCTGAATGCCGAGGACATCGTCGATGCGCTCGGCGTCTCGCGCTCCAACGTCTCGATGGGGCTGCGCGAGTTGCAGGCCTGGAACCTGGTGCTGCCAAAGCATGTGCCCGACGACCGGCGCGACCATTTCACCACGCCCGACGATGTCTGGCAGATCCTCCGGACGCTGGCCGAGGAACGCAAGAAGCGCGAGGTGGACCCGACCCTGTCGGTCCTGCGGGAATTGCTCATGCAGGAACCGGGCAACGACGCCGACCGCCACGCCCAGGCGCGGATGGCTGCGATGCACGGCATGATCGAAAGCCTGACCACCTGGTACGATGATGTGAAGCGGTTGGAGAGCGAACGTCTCGCCGCTCTGCTTGCGCTGGGTGCGAGAGTGACGAAGTTGCTTGAGGCAAAAGACCGGGTCGTGGGCCTGGTGCGCGGCAAGAAGGAGGCCTGACCTTGGACGCCCTGATCCTCGCCCGCATCCAGTTCGCGGCGAATATTTCCTTCCACATCCTGTTCCCGACCATCACCATCGCGCTGGGCTGGGTGCTGCTGTTCTTCAAGCTGCGCTTCAGCTTCACCGGCGACGACAAATGGATGGATGCCTACCGATTCTGGGTGAAGGTCTTCGCGCTGTCCTTTGCCATGGGCGTGGTGTCCGGCATCACCATGTCCTTCCAGTTCGGCACGAACTGGCCCGGCTTCATGGAGAAGGTCGGCAACATCGCGGGGCCGCTGCTGGCCTATGAGGTGCTGACCGCCTTCTTCCTCGAAGCGACCTTCCTGGGCATCATGCTGTTCGGCTTCCACCGGGTGCCGGGCTGGGTCCATACGGGTGCGACGGTGCTCGTGACCTTCGGCACCACCCTCAGCGCCTTCTGGATCCTGGCGTTGAATTCCTGGATGCACACGCCCCAGGGCTTCGAGATGCGCGAGGGCGTCGCCCACGCGACCGACTGGATGGCGATCATCTTCAACCCGTCCTTCCCCTACCGGCTCGCGCATATGGTCACGGCCTCCGCGGTGACCGTGTCGTTCCTGGTGGCGGGCATCTCGGCGTATCGGCTGCTGCGCGGGGACCGCGCGCCGTCGGTGATGGCGACCCTGCGCACCGGCATCGTCATGGCCGCGGTGCTGTCGCCGTTGCAGGCCTTCCTGGGCGACCAGCACGGGCTGAACACGCTGGAATACCAGCCACAGAAGGTCGCCGCGATGGAGGGCAACTGGGTGACCCAGTCCCGCGCGCCGCTGTTGATCTTTGCCATCCCGAACGAGGCCGAGCAGCGCAACAGCTTCGAGATCGGCATCCCCGACCTCGCCAGCCTGATCCTGCGCCACGACATCAACGGCATCGTGCCGGGCCTGCGCGACTATCCGGGCAACCACCCGCCCGTCGCGCCGGTCTTCTATGCATTTCGCGTCATGGTCGGCATGGGCATGCTGATGATCCTGACGGGCTTCACCTGCGCCATCCTGCTGTGGCGGCGCGGGTCGCTGCCGCGATGGCTGCTGATGGGGCTCACCTGCATGTCCTTCGGCGGCTGGGTGGCGACACTGGCCGGGTGGTACGTCACCGAGATCGGCCGCCAGCCCTGGCTGGTGACCGGGGTGCTGACCACCGCCCAGGCGGCCGGGCCGGTGCCGGCGGGCAATATCGGGCTGACGCTGGCGATGTATCTGATCCTGTATGGGTCGCTGCTGCTCGCCTACATCGTCACGGTGTTCCGGCTCGCACGCCACGCCCATGCGCCGATCGACGAAACAGCAGCCGTGAAGGGCGTACCGGCATGACCCCCTTTGTCCCCGCCGACTGGCTGCCAGTCATATTCGCCGTGCTGATGGCAGTGAGCATCTTCAACTATGTCGTGCTGGACGGCTTCGACCTCGGCGTCGGAATCCTGCTGCCGCGCATGGCCGATGAACCGCATCGCGACCGGATGATCGCCGCCATTGGTCCCTTCTGGGACGCCAATGAGACCTGGCTCGTGCTCGGTGTCGGGTTGCTGCTCGTGGCGTTTCCATCGGCGCATGGCGTGATCCTCACGGCGCTGTATCTGCCCGTCGCGCTGATGCTGGTGGCGCTGATGCTGCGCGGCGTTGCCTTCGAATTCCGCGCCAAGGCGATCACGGCACGGCGCAAGCGGCACTGGGACCATGCCTTCGTCACCGGGTCGCTGGTCGCGTCGCTGTCGCAGGGCTGGATGCTGGGGCGCTACGTGCTCGGCTTCTCCGAGGCTTGGCACGCCTATGCCTTCGCGGCGATGGCGGCCCTCGGCCTGCCCGTCGCCTATGCCTTCATCGGCGCGGCGTGGCTGATCTGGCGCACCGAAGGCGATCTGCAGCGGGCGGCGATCGGCTGGGCGCGGATGGCGGTCTGGCCGCTGGGCATCGGGATCCTGCTGGTGTCGGCAGTCACGCCGCTGGTCAGCAGCCGCATCTTCGACCGTTGGTTTTCCTTCCCCGAGATTCTGTTCCTCGCCCCCTTGCCGGTGCTGACCCTGCTGCTGCTGGTCGGCCTGTCGCGGCTGCTGGCGCGGATGCCGCTGGTCGATGACGCGCGGCGGCGCATGCCCTTCTGGGGTGGGGTAGGCCTGTTCGCGCTGTTCTTCGCCGGCCTGGCCTGGTCGTTCTTTCCCTATGTCGTGCCGGAACGCCTGACCATCTGGCAGGCGGCGAGCGCGCCAGAGAGCCTGTCGATCATCCTGATCGGCGTGATCGTCGTGCTGCCGACCATCTTCGCCTATACGGCGCTCGCCTGGCGCGTCTTCAGGGGCAAGGCACGGGAACTCAGCTATTATTAGAGCGGAACCGGGCACGACAGCCGCACGGAGGCGGCGCAGCGCGGGAACGGAGATCAGGCGTAGATGATGTCCGCCGCCGAGAGCGCCGGCGCGCCGGCCAGCGTGGCGAGCAGCACCGCGGCGATGCTGCCGCTGCCATCGACATCATAGCGCAGCGCGCCGGTCGCCGTGTCGTACAGGAAGGCGACCTCCCGCACCGGGGGCTGAGGGTCGGTCTGGGCGATGAAGTTCCTGTCGGCGACCAGCATGGCCGCCGTGCCGCGCCGGAAGCCGGTGGTGGCGAGCGCGATCACATCGCCCTGCGCGCGGTCGAAATCGCGAATCACGTCACCGCCTTCGCCGGTCACCAGGAAACGGAAGGCATCCGCGCCCGCCCCGCCGAACAGCGTATCCGCGCCCGCACCGCCGACCAGCGTATCGGTCCCATCCCCGCCGGTGAGGGTGTCGGTGCCGGGTCCGCCGAGCAGCAGGTCGGCGCCCGCATCGCCGGACAGCACATCATTGCCGTCATGCCCGTACGCCGTGTCGCGCCCATCGCCGCCGATGGCCCTGTCGTCGCCGGCACTGCCGACCAGCCAGTCATCTCCCGCCTGGCCCCACAGCCGGTCGTCGCCGACACCGCCGAACAGGCTGTCCTCGCCGATGCCGCCCAGCAGCGTGTCATGGCCGGCAACGCCGTACAGGCGGTCAGCCTCGCCAAGTCCGTACAGCAGATCATCGCCGTCCACGCCATTGACCGTATCGGCCAGGGCTCCGCCGAAGATGGTGTTGCCGAGGCTGTTCCCGACCAGGGTTACCGCAGCGGCACCGGCTGCGCGCAGCACTTCCACCTCCGCTTCCAGGACATGGGCGCGGCGCCAGGTGACGATGGTGTCGGTGCCGCCGCCCGCCCATTCCACGACCTTGTCCGTGGCGCTGGCGATGACATAGCGGTCATCGCCCGCGCCGCCCTCCAGGCGATCATCGCCGGCCCCGCCATCCAGCGTATCGGCCCCGTCGCCGCCGATCAGCGTGTCCCGCCCGGCGCCACCCCACAACATGTTCGCGGCGTCGTTGCCGGTCGCGTGGTCGTGGCCGCGGCCCAGCCGCGCATTCTCGATCACCGTGCCGAAGGCGATCCCGACATTGTCCCGCCAGCCATAGACGTTCGGGTCGTTGAGCATGCCGGCGATGGTCGTGCGATGGTCTTCGCCGAACCGGGCAACCTCGGCCTCGATCCGCTCCGCGCCGGACCAGATATTGATGGAGGAGAAGGCGCCCTGGCGCAGGTCGATCGCCGAGGGGCGCGACTGCGCCGACAGGTCGAAGGTATCGATCCCGCCGGCGTCCTGGATGACCTGGATGGACGCATCCGCCGGATCGAAGCGATAGGTCGTGGCGCCCGCGCCCGTGAGGGTATCCACGCCATAGCGGTCCTGTGCGGCGAGGATATCGAACAGGCCCGGCGTCGCCATGTAGGTCCATGCGGCCACCCAGGTGATGTCGCCCCCCGGTGCCAAGCTGAAGGTCAGGACGTATTCGGGAAATCCGGTATAGGACATGACCGAGTAGCGGTAGTTGTCGAGCGCGATAGGCAGCACCGGCGAATCCGCGAAGGGGTGCTTCAGGCCGATCGCGTGGCCGATCTCATGCAGCAGCGCCTGCCAATCGTACGTGCCGACCGCGAATGCGGTGGTGTCGATCGCGCCGCTGCTGATCCAGATGTCGCCGCCCTTGTCGTGGCTGTGGGGATAATAGGCGAATCCCCAATAGTCGGTGCCGGTCGCGGCAACGCGGATGCGGCCGGGATCGGCGGCGTCGTCCGTCTCGGTGAAGCCGATCTCGATCAGCCCATCCCAGACGGCCATGGCATCCCGGACCCGCTGCGCCTGAACCTCGGACAAGGTGCCGTATTCGGATGAAGCCGGTTCGCCCGCGCCCTCATACGCCGGCCAGCTGCTGTCGGCGCCTGCGATCGAATAGGTGATGTTCGAATCCATCCAGCCATAGCCGGACATCAGCGACGCGGCGGCGGCTGCAGTGCTGATGTCGGGCGGGGCGGCCATGGCGATCCGTTCGTGGTCGGACGACGCAGCAATCGTGACAGTCGGGTGACTCGCATTCCACTGACTTCGGCGTGCATGCATGAAGTCGACCGGATATTCGTCATCGTCGCGCGAATGCCTGCGTCAGGACGCTCGGGTCAACACGAACGTCTTCGATTCCAGCAGGAAGAAACAACGAGCGAAGGCTTCAGCTGTCATCGATGCAACCGGCGATCGACACTGCCGCGTCGCGCAGCAACGACAGATGCGTCGGCGCGTCAGGATCACCGAAGATCGATGTCACCCCTGAAAGACTCAGGGCGCCCAGTATCGGGCCACGCGGTGCGCGGATCGGCACGCCGAGCCCCGCAAGGCCGATGACGAAATCGTCGCGTGCGAGTTCCCAGCCGCGCGCGGCGATGGCCTCGGCGTCGCGCCGCAGCTGGGCGGGGTCCATCGGGCTCGCTGGTGTCCGCATGACGGGCGGGATCGCCAGCGCGCGGTCGCGGTCCCGCGGCGTCAGGCCGGCGAGCAGGACCCTGGGCCCGGCGCCGCAATTCATCGGCGCCCGTGCACCAACCGAAAACCAGACCGCGTCCACATCCGGCTGCGGCGCCACCGCGCGGGCGAGGCACAGGGCCATCCCGTCCTCGACCATCCACAGGAAGGCCGTTGCCCCGGTCTGTCGCGCCAGGTCGTGCAGCACGTCGGTTCCCGCGGCGCGCAGCGCGGCGCCCGTCTCCACCGCAGCTGCGACGGCCAGCACCCGCGTGGAAAGCGCATAGCGTCCGGTGGCGGCATCGTGCCGCACCCACCCCGCGCGCATGAGGGTCTGCAACAGGCGTCGTGCCGTTCCCTTGTCGAGCTGCGCGGCGCGCGCGAGGTCGGTCAGGCTGAGCTGCGTCTGTTCCGGCGAGAATGCCGACAGCAGCGCCAGCCCGCGGTCGAGCGCCCGGACCAGCGGCACGCCGGATGGCAATTCGGGGAACGCCGAAGAAAGTGTCATCTGATGACAATACCATATCATTTATTGACACATCAAATTGGCGATCCCTAACCTCACATGGGTTCTGCAACAAGGATGCCGATCGTGCCCGTCCCTGATCGGATCGCCGCCCTCACGCCGGAGATGACCGCCTGGCGGCGCGACTTCCACGCGCATCCGGAACTCGGCTTTGAAGAAACGCGCACCGCGGGCCTCGTCGCCGAGCGGCTGGCGGCCTGGGGGATCGAGGTGCACCAGGGCATCGGGCGCACCGGCGTCGTCGGCGTGTTGCGCGGGGCCATGCCGGGCAATCGCAGGATCGGGCTGCGCGCCGACATGGACGCGCTGCCGATGCCGGAGACGAGCGACGTCGGGCATCGCAGCACGTATCCAGGCGTGATGCATGCCTGCGGCCATGACGGCCACACCGCGATGTTGCTGGGTGCGGCGAAGCATCTGGCGCAGACGCGCGACTTCGCCGGCACCGTGCATTTCATCTTCCAGCCTGCCGAGGAAGGCCTGACCGGCGCGCTGGCAATGGTCGAGGACGGGCTGTTCCGCCGCTTTCCCTGTGATGCCGTCTATGGCCTGCACAACCTGCCGCAATTGCCGCTGGGCGTCGTGGCGATCCGGCCGGGCACGGTGCTCGCCGCGGTGGATTACTTCGTCATCCGGCTTCGCGGGCAGAGCAGCCATGGCGCCGAACCGCATCGCGGCATCGACCCGCTGCCGGGTGCGACGCAGCTTTACGCCGCCCTGCAATCGCTGGTCAGCCGGCGCGTCGATCCGCATGGCACCGCGGTGCTCAGCGTCGCGCAGTTCCATGCCGGCACCTCCGACATCGTGATCCCCGACACGGTGGAGATGCGCGGCACCATCCGCACCCTGCTGCCGGAGATGCGGACCATGATGGAGGGCCTGTTCCGGCAGGCGGTGACCGGCACCGCGGCCGCGCATGGCTTGGCGGTGGAACTGGATTACCGGCGGTCCTATCCGCCCACCATCAACACGCCCGATGAAGCGGCGCTGGCGGCGCGCGTGGCGGCACGGGTTGTCGGCGCGGATGCCATTCGCAGCGACCTCCCATCCCTGACCGCGGGGGAGGACTTCGCCTATATGCTCCATGAAGCGCCGGGCGCGTTCGTGCTGCTCGGGCAGGCGGGCGATGCCGAGGGCAGCGCCGTGCCGCTGCACAATGGCCGCTATGATTTCAATGACGACCTGCTGCCGTTCGGTGCGGCATGCCTGGTCGGGATCATCCACGACGAACTGCGCGACCCCGCGCCGTAGCCGGGCGCCAGCCACGGCGCATCGCCTTCCATCACCCTGGCCCAGGAGACGCCCCCATGCCTTTCGTCACCACGACCGACGGTCTTGAGATTTTCTACAAGGATTGGGGCGCGCAGGACGCCCAGCCCATCGTCTTCCACCACGGCTGGCCGCTCAGCGCCGATGACTGGGACGCGCAGATGCTGTTCTTCCTGCATGCGGGTTTCCGCGTCGTCGCGCATGACCGCCGCGGCCACGGGCGGTCCACCCAGACCGGCGATGGCCACGACATGGACCATTATGCGGCCGATGCGGCGGCGGTGATGCAGAAGCTCGACCTCCGCAACGCCGTCCATATCGGCCATTCGACCGGCGGCGGGGAAGCCCTGCACTACACCGTTAACCACGGACAGCCGCAGGGCCGCGTGGCGAAGCTGGTGATGATCGGCGCCGTGCCGCCCCTGATGCTGAAGACCGACGCCAATCCGGGCGGCCTGCCGATCGAGGTGTTCGACGGCTTCCGCGCCGCGCTCGCCGCCAACCGCGCGCAGTTCTTCCGCGATGTGCCGAGCGGTCCGTTCTATGGCTTCAACCGCCCCGGTGCGACGCCGTCCGAAGGCGTGATCCAGAATTGGTGGCGCCAGGGCATGATGGGCGGCACGAAGGCCCATTACGACGGCATCAAGGCGTTCTCGGAAACCGACTTCACCGAGGATCTGAAGGCGGTCACCGTGCCGACGCTGGTCATGCATGGTGATGACGACCAGATCGTGCCCATCGCGGATTCAGCGACGCTGTCGGCGAAGCTGGTGAAAGGCGCGACGCTGAAGGTCTATCCGGGATTCGGCCACGGGATGTGCACGGTCAATGCGGATGTCGTGAACCCAGATCTGCTGGCGTTCATCCGCGGGTGATCAAACCGGGATGCGGCGGCATCACGATGCCGCCGCATCCCGCGCCGCTGTCGCCAGCACATCCGCCCGTTCGTTCATCGGGTCCCCGGCATGGCCGCGCACCCATTTCCACTCGACGTCATGGGGCTTGGCGGCCGCCAGCAGCCGCTGCCAAAGGTCGAGGTTCTTCACCGGTTCCTTCGCCGCATTCCGCCAATTGGCGCGCACCCAGCCATGAATCCAGCGGCTGATGCCGTTCTTCACATATTCGCTGTCGGTGTTCACGACGACGCGGCACGGCTTCTTCAGAGCCTCCAGCGCCATGATCGCCGCGGTCAGCTCCATGCGGTTGTTCGTGGTCTCTGGCTCACCGCCGGACATTTCGCGCTCATGCTCGCCGAAGCGCATGATGGCCGCCCAGCCGCCGGGGCCAGGATTCGGCTTGCAGCCGCCATCGGTCCAGATCTCCACGATCGGGCGCGGGTCGGCCGTCATCGGGCGGACCGGAGCGGTGTTCTCGCGGTCCAGCAGGCCGTTGCCTCCTGGCGGGGTGGCGTGGGGGGGCGGCGCCTCATGCGCGCGAAGGTCTGCTGATGGTGCGCCTTGGAGAGGGGCGTCGCCCCTCTCCAAACCTCACCCCACCAAAGGCTTAAGGCCTTTGGAAACCTCCGTCTTGGTGCTGCACGTCGTAGGGCGGTGCCAAGATGGCTGCCCAAATCGTGACGCCCGAGCGGGAACGAAGCCAAGGTCCCGCGGTCCAGGAGGCCGTTGCCTCCTGGCGGGGTGGTTTGGAGGGGCAGCGCCCCTCCAATCTTCCGGCCCATCGGGCGGCGCCCCTCCACTCTGCGCATCCGCATCACAGCCCCAACGCCGATGCGCTGTCGGCTTGCACAAAGAAGCGCAGCTTGCGCAGGTATTCCAGCGGATCCTTGCGCGTCACCAGCGCCCCCGCAGGGGTATGCGTCCAGTCATACAGCCGCGTCAGCAGGAAGCGCAGCGCTGCCCCTCGACACAACACCGGCAGGGCCGCGCGTTCATCGGCGGACATCGGCCGCACTGCGTCATAGGCCGACAGCAGCGCCCGCGCCTTGGTCACGTTGAAGGCGTAATCCGCCTCGAAGCACCAGGCGTTGAGACAGATGGCGACGTCATAGGCGAGCAATTCGGAGCAGGCGAAATAGAAGTCGATCAACCCGGAGACCTGCGGCTTCCCGCCCGAATCCGGCAGGAAGAAGACGTTGTCGGGAAACAGGTCGGCATGGATGTGCCCGCGCGGCAGTGCGCCTTCGCCCGGCCAGGCCGCCAGGATGCCGGAAAGCGCCGCGTCCAGTTCCCCCACCAGCCCCGGCTGCACCTCATCGCCGCGCGCGCGGCAGCCATCGAGCAGCGGCGCCCAACCCCCTGGACCCAGCGCGTTCGGGCGGAGGATGGCGAAGCCTTCCCCCGCGCGATGCATCTGCGCCAGCGCCCGGCCAAGCGGCGCGCAATGGTCGGGCCGCACCTTGCGCGGCCAGACGCCGGGCAGGAAGGTCACGATCGCCGCTGGCCGGCCGGCCAGCACGCGCAGCGCTTGGCCGTCCCTCGCATGCACCGGCGTGGGGCAGGCGAGCCCCCGCCCGGCCATATGGTCCATCAGCCCGAGGAAATAGGGCAGCTCCGCCGGATCGACGCGCTTTTCGTACAGGGTGAGGATGAAATCCCCCGCCTCCGTCTTCAGCGCGTAGTTGGAATTCTCCACGCCCTCGGCGATGCCGCGAAAGGCGACCAGGTCGCCGAGCGCATAGTCGGAGAGGAAGGCGCGCAGCGCCTCGTCGGTCACTTCGGTATAGACGGCCATCAGGTCAGGGCGCGCATCGGCGGCAGGCGGAAGATCACGTCCTCAAGCGCCACTGTCACTTCCTCGGTCGTCACCTCGAAGCGTTCGCGCAGGCGTTCCACCACTTCCTGGACCAGGATCTCGGGGGCGGAAGCACCGGCGCTGATGCCGATGGTGGCGCAGCCATCGGCGATGGCGGGGTCGAGGTCCGCGCCGCGCTGGACCATCACGGCGCGCGGCGCGCCGGCGCGTTCGGCGACTTCGCGCAGGCGCACGGAATTGGAAGAATTCGGTGCGCCGACGACAACGACCAGCTCGCTGCGCGCGGCCACCGCCTTGACCGCGCCCTGGCGGTTGGTGGTGGCGTAGCAGATGCTGTCCTTCGCAGGGTCGGTGATTTCGGGGAAGCGTTCATGCAGGATGGCGACGATCTCGGCGGTGTCATCGACGGACAACGTCGTCTGCGTCGTGTAGCTCAGCGTCGCGCCGGCGGGCGGGGTGACGTGGCGCGCGGCCTCGGCGTCCTCGATCAGCGTCATGGCGCCTTCGGGCAACTGGCCCATCGTGCCGACCACTTCCGGGTGGCCGGCATGGCCGATGAGCAGCAGGTGGCGGCCGCGGGCGTGGTGGCGTTCGGCCTCGCGGTGCACCTTGCTGACGAGCGGGCAGGTGGCGTCGAGGAAATACATCTCGCGCGACCGGGCTTCCTCCGGGACGGATTTCGGCACGCCATGGGCGGAGAACACCACCGGCTGCCCGTCATCGGGAATTTCGGCCAGTTCATCGACGAAGATCGCCCCGAGGCGTTCCAGCCCTTCGACGACGAAGCGGTTGTGCACGATCTCATGCCGGACATAGACCGGAGCGCCATGGCGCTTCAGCGCTTCCTCGACGATCCGGATCGCGCGGTCCACCCCGGCGCAGAAGCCACGCGGGCCGGCGAGCAGGACGTGAAGGCGGGGTTTGGCGGCGGTCATCTCGGTTCCGGTTTGGGGGGACGGTTGCGGCCTGTCCCGGGCGGGCGGCACACTATAGATGGGGTGGACCCCAGGTAATTCCTCGGTTTGCGGGCCGCCACGGAGCCTGTTTGTATCACACTTATGGACCAGGCCAAGCCTGACCGCACCCGCCTGACGAGCCTCGGGGCTCGTGGTCGATGCCCCTTGCACGGCTCTTCTCATCCGTCGGGAGGCTGCGCCATCCAGACTAGCGCCCGACCGAGTTCCCAGAGCCTTCGGTGCATCAACTCCGGCAGCGCTTCCGCCGCATGGCGCATGTTGTGCTCCATTGCTGGCAAGCATCTGCGCAGGAGCGCGGCGCATTCCGCCTCGGACAAGCCGGCGATCCGTTCCGCTTCGGCTAGCAACGCGTCAAGTCGGTCCTGTGGATTGGCGATGCCGTCGTAACCCTCATCGATGTAGGGATCGAAGGTGGCGAAGCCGACGCCACGCAGGAGCCGCAATGTCCCGGGTAGCGCCGCCAGGATGATCGGATGCCCAGCGGCCAGCGCCTTCACGGATTTTTCAGTGAAACGCTCGGTTACGGCCTGGATGAAGTTGGTCTCTGCGACGAGGCTCATCAGCGCGCGCCCATACAGGGCTTCGGGCATTCCGAAGACCACGTCGTCCTCGCCATCGCCGGGGATGGTCAGGGGCAGGTCGGTCAACCTCGCATCGAGTGCGTCGAAGTCCCGGGCAAAGCGTGGCAACAATTGGCGCGCGTCTTTGAGGATGGGCGCCATGTCCATTTGTGCGATACCTTTTGTCGCCCCGCCGAACGACAACATGGTTCGCGCCGCAAGATCACCCCCCAGGATGCGCCCCACGATCGCCATGCGATGAGCATGCGGCTTGTTATTCAGGCAGAGGAACAGAGCTTTCCGCGACACCTCGTCAGGCGCCGTCAGAGCAGCCTGAACCCGACGCGTCTGCTCTTTCGGGTCCGCCCAGTCGCGGCGAACCCAGAGCGACTGAACATGCAGGAAAGGATGGTGAAGCAGGACGCGGATCCCCGCCTTGCGCTCGCTCTCCCGTAACCACGTGCGCATGGCCGCCGGGGCACGTTCGTTATGCGTCAGATAAGCGACGCGGCCGGGCGGGATGCCGTGCTCGTCAAACAATGCGTGCCAGCGGGCGAGATACTCGGGTACCAGGGGAAAGCCCTCGCCGCTGGCGTCGATCGCAAGCGACAAGTGCCGCGTCAGCCCCGCGCGTAGCGCAGGGCGCGACAGCACGCCTTCCAGCCGGGTCGTCACGTCCGTCAGTTGCTGGCCGTTGATCAGAACGATGGCCGGCTCCCTCGCGGCCAAGGCTGCGACGAGCGTGGTGCTGCGGAACACAGCGCCGTAGTCCTCAGGGAAACGCGCGACGTTGCGCGCAATGATCGCTCCTGGATTAAGCGTCACTAGTGGGATCGGGAGTGTCATGCCTGATCTTCGTGCGATGCGGTCTTGTTTGAGCGACTTCCGCCTGCGGCCGGTCGTGGAGCCGCCCGAACTTCCTCATCTTGGACAATGACGCGATCAGGCATCGGTCATTCTCGCCCGGCCGTCGTTAATCCACCAGTGGGGCGCTTCGTATGTTCTTCACGATGGCCGCAACGCCACTTCGTCTGCCATGGGCGCGGGTGCCTTGGGCACGGATAACGGCTACCGCTCCTTTGTCTACCGCTCCGTCACCCATACCCTAGCCGCTCCCCGTGACCCGCACTGTTGGCACCGTAGCAACCTCGCCAGGTCCCGCAGCCGGCACGACGCCCCGCCGTAGCTGTGAGGCCCCAACGCCGTCGTATGGCCGCACCGGCAGGCCACTGACACCCACTGCCCGGCCTCCGCAGCGTCTGGCGCCAGCGCGTCCAGCATCGCAGCCGTGCCCCTCCGTGGCGTCACGGCACGTAATCCCCGGAGACGGACCGGAAGCCCACCCGACGGGCGAACCGCCGGACAACCCGGTGCCGTGGCGTCTCGGGGTGGCCTCCGGGTTCCAACGCCGCAAGGGCGCTGTCGATCATGGTCAGGGGGAGTGCTGGATGCCGGGCCAGGAGGGCGGACCGCATGCCATCCATGCGGGCCTCTGGGCTGTCGGCGCGTGCCGTGGCGTCGTGCCGAACTTG
>JALHQB010000063.1 GCA_022842185.1 Acetobacteraceae bacterium | reverse complement strand
GGGCCTGGCTGCGCCGCGCGGGCCGGCGGCGCGGGCCAGGGCGAATTCCAGCGCGTGGCGCTGCTGCGCGGCGCGGCCCGACAGCGCTCCGGTCTGCGCCCGTTGGGCCAGGGCGGCGATGCGCTTCGTCCAGGTGCGGTCACCCACCAACCGCACAAAGGCGGAGGAGGCTGGGTCGGGGTCGGTGTCACCGAGCGGCATCGGAAGGGCCTCGCAAGACGGTGTCTGGCGCGCGACGGGCCCTGCAGCCTGTCATTGCCCAGATAGACCGATTGCGCTGCATCGCGTCAAGCGGTGCAGATCAACTGCATCCCCGGCCATGGTCATGCCATGCTGCCGCGGCCATGGAGCATTTTGCGCCAGACCGTCCTGGCGCTATGCGCTCTATGCCCTTGTTTGAGCGAGCATCCTCACCGGCCTGACTGACTCCGGTCAGGCGCGATCTGCTCTCATCGGAGGCCCCAGCATGAACTACCACGGCATCTTTCGCGGTATTTGCGTCAACAACCTGGATCCCATGGCGATGGGGCGGATGCAGGTGCGCGTGCCGGCAGTGCTCGGGGACCAGGACAGCGGGTGGGCCATGCCATGCCGCGCGCTGGGCGCGCCGGGTGCCGCGCCGCCGTCAGTCGGCGAATCGGTGTGGGTGATGTTCGAGGCGGGTGATCCGTCCCGCCCCGTGGTGGTCGGCATCTATCCGCACTGAAGATCGCGCAGGGCGGATGCGCGGCAACGGTTCCGTAACGTCCGCTGGCATAGGCTTGCGCCATGCTGTGGATCGCCGTGGTTCTGTTGCTCGCTTCCTGGCCTGCTGACGCGCAGGCCCCGCCGTCCTGCGCGCCCGAGGTCGAAGGACAGGCGGCCTGCATGGCGGGCAAGCTGTGCGAGTGCCGCTTCGAGCGTGGCGGGCAGCTGTCCGGCCGCCCGGACCGCTTCGTGTGGGATTGCGGCGTGATGCGCCCGATGTGTCCGCCCGACCCGACCATCAGCCAAGCGCCGGGCATGGCCCCGTCGGTTTTGGTGCAGCCGCAGATTGGGGGCCAGCCGGGGCCGTTTCGCTGAGGAGAAAAACCCCCCACCCATTGTCTGTCCATCGGTCCTGACCGTCGTGGATCGTGGCCAATTGACAAAAAAAGGAGGGGGATCGGGGGAGTTCTCTCCCCCGACCTTATCTTTCATTCAGAACGCCAGATCCTGCGCCTTCTGAAGCCGCTGATACGCGCCGCCCGCGGCAAGCAGCGCACCGTGATCGCCCTGTTCGGCGATCCCACCGGCATCCACCACCACGATTCGGTCGGCATGGCGGATCGTTGCCAGGCGATGTGCGATGACCAGCGTGGTCCGGCCTTGCGCCAGTTCGGCAAGGGATTGTTGGATCGCGCGTTCCGTCTCGGTGTCGAGCGCCGACGTCGCCTCGTCCAGGATCAGGATGGGTGGGTTGCGCAGGAAGATGCGCGCGATGGCGAGGCGCTGCTTCTGCCCGCCCGACAGCTTCACGCCGCGCTCGCCGACGATGGTGTCGAGGCCCTGCGGCAGGTCCGCGATCATGGCATCCAGCCGTGCGCGGCGGGCGGCATCGATGATCTCGGCCTCGGTCGCACCCAGCCGGCCATAGGCGATGTTCTCCCGCAGCGTGCCGCCGAACAGGAAGACATCCTGCTGCACGATGCCGATCTGCCCCCGAAGGGACGCCAGCGTCATGGCGCGGATGTCGATGCCATCGATGGTGATGCGCCCGTCCTGCACTTCGTAGAAGCGTGGCAACAGGGAACACAGCGTGGATTTGCCGGCGCCGGACGGGCCGACGAAGGCAATGGTTTCCCCGGCGCCGATCGACAGGTCGATGCCGCGCAGCACCGGGCGCGCGACGTCGTACCCGAAGGTCACGCCTTCATAGCGGATCACGCCGCGCAGCCGGCCGACGGCGACGGCGTCCGGCGCGTCGGCGATGTCCGGCTGGGTCTCCAGCAATTCGAGGTAGCGACGGAAACCGGCAATGCCCTTGGGGTAGGTCTCCAGCACGGCGTTGATCTTCTCGACGGGGCGGAAGAACACGCCGACCAGCAGCAGGAAGCCGACGAAATCGCCCGCGGTCAGTTCGCCGCGCAGCACGAACCAGGCGCCGGCGACCATGACGACCATCTGCGTCAGCCGCATCCCCAGGTAGGACAGCGACAGGCTCGCCGCCATGATTCGGTACGCCGCGAGCTTGGTGTCGCGGTAGCGGGCATTGTCGCCGGCGAACAGGGCGCGTTCGTGATCCTCATTGGTGAAGGCCTGCACCACGCGGATGCCGCCGACATTCTCCTCGATCCGCGCATTGAAGGCGCCGACACGGCCGAAGATGGCGCGCCAGGTCGCCGTCATGCGGCTGCCGTACCGGGTGGACAGGATCGCGACCGGCGGGACGATCGCCGCGGTGATCAAGGCCAGCGTCGGGTTCACCATGAACATCAGCGCGAAGGCGCCGAGGAAGGTCATGATGGCGATGAACAGGTCCTCGGGGCCGTGATGGGCGACCTCGCCGACTTCCTCGAGATCCTTGGTGATGCGGGCAACCAGATGGCCGGTCTTCTGCTCGTCGTAGAAGCGGAAGGAGAGCTTCTGGAGGTGGTCGAAGGCCTTTCGCCGCATCTCGGTCTCGATATTGATGCCGAGCATGTGGCCAAAGTAGTTCACGATGGCCGTCAGCGCGCCATTGACCAGATAGACGACCATCAGCGCGGCCGCCGCCAGCAGGATCAGGCCCCAATCCTGCCCCGGCAGCAGCCGGTCGATGAAGATGCGCACCGCCATCGGGAAGCCGAGTTCCAGCAGCCCGGACAGCACCGCGCAGCCGAAATCGAGGAAGAACAGACCCTTCCAGGGACTGTAATAGGCGAAGAAGCGCCGCAGCAGGCCGTGCTTCAGAACAGCAGACCCTTCTTCAGCATCCCATGCACGCCCTTTTCGCCATTCACCGTCTGGGTGACGTGGAAATCGACCGCCAGGGAGCAGAACTGATAGGCGTCGGCATCCGACAGGTTGGTGCGCGAGCAGATGAAGGCGATCATCTCCCGCAGCGCCTGCTTCATGGCGAGGTCGAGATCCTCGTTCATGCCCATGGTGATGAAATGCGTCTTCGTCTCGGCGCGCGGGAACTTCAGCACCGGGTCCTTGGCGCCGCCACCCTTGACGAGCGACAGGCGGAAATGCCCGGTCAGGCAGATCTCCAGCGCATTGATGCAGACCTCGCCATCGCCCTGCACGCCATGGCCGTCACCGGCGGAGAACAGCGCGCCCTCATTGAACACCGGCAGGTACAGCGTGCTGCCCTCGGTCAGTTCCTTGTTGTCGAGGTTGCCGCCCATCGCGCGCGGCTCCTTGGTGTTGATCATGCCCCAATCGGCCGGCGGGGCGACGCCCATCACGCCGAAGAAGGGCGCCAACGGCAGGTCCATCCCACCTTCCTTCGGACCGAAGGGCAGCCGGCCGGTCATCGCGTCCTTGTCCACCGGGATGTGGATGGTGCGGCGATAGGGGAAATCCTCCGGCAGCGTGCCGAACAGCGGGCGGAAGCCGCAGAAGCCCCATTCGGCGCCAAGTTCGATCTTCTCGATGTCGATGCGCAGGGCGTCGCCGGGTTCGGCGCCGCGCACCTCCACCGGGCCGGTGATGATGTGCGCGCCAAGGCGCGGCAGCTTCGCGTGCACTTCCCGCAGCATCGGGTGGACCGCCAGCATCTTCTCCTGCGGCGGCATCTGCTCCGGCCCGCCGGACAGGCATTCGAGGATGACGAGCTCGCCGGGATCGATCGAGGCCACGGGCGGGAAGGACGCATCAAAGGCGCCCCAGCGGCAATTGGTCAGGGAAGCGGCGACGCGGGTCGGTTCGGCCATGTCGTTCGGGGCTCCTACAGCCAGCCTTTGCGGCGGAAATACAGGACGGGGAGGATGGCACTGACGATCATCAGGGCGATGGCCATGGGGTAGCCATACTCCCATTTCAGTTCGGGCATGTTTTCGTAGTTCATGCCGTAGATGGACGCGATCAGGGTGGGCGGCATCAGCGCCACCGAGGCCACGGTGAAGGTCTTGATGATGTTGTTCTGTTCCACGTTGATGACGCCGAGCACCGCATCAAGCAGGAATTGTGCCTTTCCGTTCAGGAAGGTCGCGTGTTCGACCAGAGACCGCACGTCGCGCACCAGCGTCTTGATGAGGTTCTGGTTCTCCTTGCGCACCGCCGTTGCCTTTTCCGCCCCCACGAAGGCGAGGATGCGATTGAGGCCGAGCAGCGTCTCGGAGGTGCGGGTGGTCACTTCACCAACCTGCCCCAGGGTGATCAGCGTGTCCTTCAACTGGTCGTCGCGGCGGTTCGCCTTGATGTTGGCGCGCGCGGCGCGGAAGGTCCGCTGGGATGCGCGATCCATGTCGGCACCCACCCGTTCCAGCACGTCGGCCAGCCGGTCCACGATCTGCTCGAACAGATGCAGCATCACCGCGTCAGATGAGGCCAGCAGCGTCGCCGGCTGGCGCTGGGCCCGGGTGCCGAAGACGGTGAAGGCCTTGGGCGTGGCGTAGCGCACCGTCACCAGCGTGGAGTTGGTCAGCACGAAGGATATCGCGGTCGAGCTGTAATCCCCGGTGTCCACGCCATAGAGAAAGTTGGCGGTGAGAAAGAGCGCATCGCCCTCCCGGTACAGGCGCGAGGAGCTTTCGATCTCCTGCATCTCCTCGCGCGTCGGGATCTCGAGGCGCAGCGCGTCCTGGACGGCCTTCTCCTCCTCGAGCGTCGGGTTGAGCAGGTCGATCCAGACCGCGTGGCGCAGGGAGTCCGGGTCGGCCGCGGCGGCGGCGGCGGCGCGCACCTCGGTCGGCAAGACGGCGGTGATGTCGGACATCGCCCCTTCGCGCACGCGACAGCGGCCGTCCTCGACCGTCCAGGTCGTCAGCATGGCGGGAACCCTCCGCGCTTAGAGCAGATCGCGCCTGACTGGAATCAGTCAGGCGCGTGACGATACTCGCACAAACAAAGGCATAGGGCGCTTCGCACCAGCATGGTCTGGCGCAAAACGCTCTAGAGCAGATCACGCCTGACTGTCATCGGTCAGGCGCGTGAAGATACTCGATCAAACGCAGGCGCGCTTTGCGCCAGGTCGTGCCTGCGCGAAGCGCTCCAACGATACAGGCGCTTCTAGACATGTCCGGCGGGAAGCGCCAACCCGCCGATCGCAGCGCTGGACCGGCGCCGGGCCGGTCAGGCGCCCGCGACGGGCAGGCCGAACAGCCGGGCAACGGCAGGGAAGTCCGCGGCCTCGGCATGGCGGCCGGATGGCAGGGTGCCGTCCCCGGCGCGCACCACCTGGCAGGTCCGCAGGCCGGCGGCCGCGGCGGCGTCCAGTTCCTCGGCCACATCGGACAGGAAGAGGATTTCGCCCGGCGGGATATGCAGCCCGGCGGCGATGGTGGCGTAAGATGCGGCATCCCGCTTGCCGCCGACCTTGGTGTCAAAGAAGCCTTCGAACAGCGGGGTCAGGTCGCCGGCATCCGAATGGCCGAACAGCAGCTTCTGCGCGCCCACCGAACCGGAGGAATAGACCGCGAGCCGCAGCCCGGCCCGCGACCAGGCCCGCAGGCTCCCCACCACATCCGGCCACAGATGGCCTTTCAGCCGCCCATCCAGATACCCGGCCTGCCAGATCAGCCCCTGAAGCGTCTTCAGCGGGGTGACCTTGGCATCTTCGGCTATCCATTGGCGCAGCGCCGAACGCGGCGTCTGTTCATGGGCGATGGCACGCACATCGGCCATCACGGCGGCGACGGCAGGGTCCTGTTCATGCGCGTCCAGGAAGGCATCGAGTTCGGCCTGCGCGAAGGGGAACAGCGTGTCCTTCACGAAGGCGATGGCGGTGGTGGTGCCCTCGATGTCGGTCAGGATGCAGGCAGGCGGGGTCAACCGACCGAAACCGGGATGCGCGCGGCGATGTCGCTGCCGGTGTAGTGCGGCGTCCAGCCCGTGGTCTCGGTGAAGACGCGCAGCGCCGTGACGTGCGGGATCTCGCCGGCATCGAACCAGTGGTTCGTATTGGCCGGCACCGAGATCAGGTCGCCGCGCGTGCAATGCGCGTCGTAGATCAGGCCATCCACATGCATCACGAAATTGCCCGCCCCTTCGTGGAAGAAGCGGACCTCGTCCTCGGTGTGGATGTGCTCGGACAGAAATTTCGCGCGGATCGCGTCCTTCTGCGGATGGTCGGCGGTCAGACGGATGACATCCGCCGTGCCCGCCTTGCTTTCCTTCAGGAAGGCATCGAGCTGCGGGCGATAGGCGGCCAGCACGGCATCGGCCTCCGCGCCGTCCGGCAGGTCCGCGACGGGCCAGCGTTCGAAGCGCACGCCGATTGGGGCGAGCGCTGCGGCGATCTTGCCAGCTTCGTCGGTGCGGTAGGTCTCGGCGCCGGTCGCGGCGTCGCGGATGGTGAGCAGGCTCATGATGCGTGCCTCCCTTCTTCCAGATGGCAGAGGAGCATGAATTCCAGCGCCTCAAGCCGCGTCATCGCGGCGTTCATGTCGGGGCCCCAGACATAGACGCCGTGGCCGCGGATGACATAGCCCGGCGGGACGCCCGGCGCATCATGCCACAACGCATCGAGCACCCGTTGCAGGCGGGGAATGTCCTGGTCGTTGTCGAGCACCGGCAGGTCGATCGCGGTGTCGTGCGTCGGCCCACCCGGGAATGCCTTCAACAATTCATATCCGGCGAGGCGGATGGCGGCCCCGGCGCGGCGCGACAGCACGGTATTGGCGATGGAATGCCCGTGCAGCACCGCGCCGGCATCCGCGAAGCGCCGATAGATGCCGCAATGGAGCAAGGTTTCGTAGGACGGCCTGGCGCCCGGTTCGCGGGGTGCGCCAAGGGCATCAACGCGCATCACATCCGCGGGGGCCAGGGCGCCCTTGTGGCGGCCGGACCGCGTGATGGCGATGTCATCCGCACCGAGCCGGACCGAAAGATTCCCGGCGGTGGCGGGCACCCATCCCAGCGCATCCATGCGGCGCCCGGCCGTGGCGATGGCTGATGCGGCGTCTTCGAAGGTCATCCCGACAAGTTCCCGATGGCGAGCCCGGACATGGCTGCGGCCCGCCCCGCTGCCTGTCCGCCCGAACTTGGGTGGATGGCAGCAGAACGGGCCGGCGCGCCGTACGAAGCGTGTCGGTTCAGGCCGCGGGGCGGTTGCCCGGCTGCGGCTGGGCCTGCGTGGCGGACGCCGTGCCCTGCTGCGGGCCGGGAATGTTCCCCGCCGGCGGCGTGGTGGGGGCCTGCGCCTCCATCGAATCGTCCTTCTCGTCTTCCTTGATGTTCGCCTTGAAGGACTTGATGCCCTTGGCCAGGTCGCCCATCAGGCCGCTGATCTTGCCGCCGCCGAACAGCAGCAGGATGACAAGCAGAACAACCACCCAATGCCAGATGCTGAACGAACCCATTGTGGCGCCTCGATCCCGTTGCGGCCGGCCCCCGGAGGGGCAGCCTTAAACCGTATGAACGGGGCGCAACCTAGTGGTCCGGCCACGCCCTTGCAAATCCACATGGGGCATCATGGCGTCCGCCGCAACGGGTCTTGACGTCGGGCAGGCCCGAAAGCATCTAGGAGGTCTGATCCGGGCCCCTCTGGCGGGCGCCATCCTTCATGGATGGCGTCCGTGATGTCGGATCGCGTGGGAAACCGCGCGATTCGAGGCCCTTTCCGGCCGATTTTGCGAATCGCGCCAGAGAGGGAGATGCCGGGATGGAATTCCTGAGCGTGGAGTGGTTGGACAAGCCCGTCTGGATGTGGGCGGGCTTTCTCAGCGTGGTCGCCCTGTTACTCGCCTTCGACCTGGGTGTTTTGAACCGCCGGGACCAGGCGATGGGCATCGCTGAAAGCCTGCGCCTGTCGGCCTTCTACATCGGCTTCGCGATGCTGTTCGGCGCCGGGATCTGGTGGGCGCATGATGCCGGGCACCTCGCCACATCCGATGGCACGCATGCCGGGGTGGCGTTCTTTACCGGCTTCTTCATCGAAAAGGCGCTGTCGATCGACAACGTCTTCGTCATCAGCCTGATCTTCGGGTACTTCGCCATACCCCGCGAGTATCAGTATCGCGCGCTGGTCTGGGGCATCATCGGCGTCATCGTGCTGCGCGGCATCATGATCGGCGTCGGTGCGGCGCTGGTCCAGGAATATTCGTGGGTGCTGTACGTCTTCGGCGCCTTCCTGATCGTCACCGGCATCAAGATGATGGTGGTGCCGGAAGGCGACCCGGACATCGCGAAGAACCCGCTGGTGCGCTTCATGCGCCGGCACATGCGCGTGTCGGACACGCTGCACGGACAGCGCTTCTTCGTGCGCGAGCCGGACCCGAAGACCGGCGCCGTGGTGCGCGTGGCGACGCCGCTGTTCCTCGCGCTGGTCGTCATCAACATCGCCGACCTGATCTTTGCGGTCGATTCCGTGCCTGCGATCTTCGCGATCACCACCGACACCTTCATCGTCTATACCGCGAACATCATGGCGATCCTTGGCCTGCGGGCGCTGTACTTCGCGCTGGCGGCGATGGTGCATCGCTTCCATTACCTGAAGTATGCGCTGGCGATGGTGCTGGTGTTCATCGGCGCCAAGATCTTCTGGAACCAGATCGTGGGGAAGGTCGATCCGGCCATTTCACTGGGGGTGACACTGGCGATGATCACCGCCGGCGTGTTGTGGTCCCTGTGGAAGACGCGGCCGGCCACGGTGGAGTGATGGGGCCGCGGAGAGGGGCCTGGCCCCTCTCCGAACCTCACCCCATCAAAGGCTTTACCTCGACCTTGGTGATGTCGTTGTGGTCGGTCGGAGCACAGAATGAATAGGAAGGCCTCGCCCGGAGCGCCAAGTGACCGCGGTCCAGGAGCCCGCCGGCTCCTGGCGGGTAGCTTGGAGGGGCAGCGCCCAATAGGCGCGAAGATGGGAGGGGCGCTGCCCCTCCAGACCACCCCGCCAGGGACCAACGGGTCCCTGGACCGCGAGAACCTTGGCGCTTTTCACGGAGGGCCGTCCTTGCCCGCCCACTGCCAAGAACAAGTCATCCATCTTGGCACCGCCCCCCGGCGTTCAGCACCGAAGTTTAGGTTTCCAAAGGCCTTAAGCCTTTGGTGGGGAGAGGTTTGGAGAGGGGCGAGGCCCCTCTCCAAACACGATCATCGCCACATATTCGCGCGCCTGGGGCAGCGCCCTCCAATCTCCGGCCTCACCCCTGCGGCCGCACGTCGCGGATCGTCTCCACGCGCTGTTCATCGAGCGGCCGCGACGTGACCCGCCCGCCTAGCGCGGCGAAGTCGATCGTACCCAGAACCACCCGCCGCACCGTCCTGTCGAACTGCGTATGGTAATACAGCGTGCGGGTTTTCAGATCGACGACGGTCGTCCATTGCGTGGCGCTGAACAGCACCTGCGGCGTCCCCGGAGCGCCGGGATCCCCCTTCACCGCATCCACGGGCACGTTGAAATTGTCGAGGATGCGGAAAGCTTCCCGCACGGTATCGAAGCCGCCCGTCGTGGGGCGCGCCGTCGCGGCGAAGGCGGCGGCGCGGATAAAGCGGCTGGGCGGCGTGAAGTCTCCGGGCAGGCCCAGCATCCCGCTGCCTTCGCCCAGCGGCGCCAGCGTCACGCCGTCCACCTCACGCGGGGCGGTGCCGCGGCCGGAGACATTCACGTAGTTGCGCAGATTGGTCATGTGCCAGTCGTAGCCGGGCGCATTGGTGATGACGCCGATCGGGGCGTCGAAGATGCGCAGCGTGCCCTCATGCGCCTCGATGACGATGGCGTGGCCAGAGGCTTCGGTGACGATGACATGCGCGGGCGCGGGGATGCCGATCGCCGGTTCGACGATCGGGACGACGCGAATGCGGGCAATGGCGGCGCGGGCTTCCTCTACCGTGGCGCATTGCGTCAGCAGGAACCCCGCGAGGTCGGTCATCGCCATGGACCGGTCGGCCTGTGCGGGATCGTAGGGCGAATAGACCGCGAATCCCGGGTGGTAGAACATCCCCACCGAAAGCCCGGCGGTGTTCAGCCCGTCGATCACCACGGCCTTGCCCAGCGCAATGATGGCGACCGAATCGTGGCGGGCGGTCCAGGTGATGCCGGCCTTGCCGTCGGGCATCGTCTGCGCTGCCAGGGCAACGCCTGTCGGGACGGCGGCGATGCGCGGCAGCATGTCGAAGCTGCCCCATTCCAGGGTGCGCCCGAAGATGACCGATCCGTCGGCGCCGCGAAGCGTGATGCCGGTGCAGGCTTCGGCCGCCCCGGGCAGGGCGGCGACACCGGCGGCCGCAAGGCCCAGCATCCAAAGGCGGCGGCGTTCCAACATCATGGTCAGGTTCCTTGTGTGACGGCGGTCGAGGGCGGGTTGGCGCAGGTGGGCACCATCCCCTGGCCCCGATGACGTCCCGGCCATGGCGGGGTGACGATCAGGGCCGGGAACCGCGGCCATATCGTTTGCATGGACCCGCCTTCGCGCTCAATCATAGGATGATAATGAATCAGCGGACGACAACCATAACGTGCCGGTCGTATTTTCCTCTCGTCCCACCCGCGTCCTACCGGGCCAAGGGCATGGTGCTGGCCTGACGGCGGCTACCCGACCTTGTTCTCGATCAATTCCTGCACGACACCCGGATCGGCCAGGGTCGAGGTGTCGCCCAGCCCTTCGGTCTCGTTGGCCGCGATCTTGCGCAGGATGCGCCGCATGATCTTGCCCGATCGCGTCTTGGGCAGGCCGGGCGCCCATTGGATCGCGTCGGGCGTCGCGATCGGCCCGATCTCCTTGCGCACCCAGGCGACCAGTTCCTTGCGCAGCGCCTCCGTTGTCTCGACCCCGGCCTTGAGCGTGACATAGGCGTAGATGCCCTGGCCCTTGATGTCGTGCGGCATTCCGACCACGGCGGCTTCCGCCACCGCCGGGTGCGCGACGAGCGCGGATTCGACTTCCGCCGTGCCCATCCGGTGGCCGGCGACGTTGATCACATCGTCGACGCGACCGGTGATCCAGTAATATCCGTCGGCGTCGCGCCGCGCGCCGTCGCCGGTGAAGTACATGCCCTTGAAGGTCGAGAAATAGGTCTGCCCGAAGCGCGCATGATCGCCATAGATGGTCCGCATCTGGCCCGGCCAGGAATCGAGGATCACGAGGTTTCCCTCGGCAGCGCCTTCGAGGATGTTGCCTTCCGCATCGACGATCGCAGGCTTCACACCCGGCAGGGGCAGCGTTGCCGAACCGGGCTTCTGCGCGACTGCGCCGGGCAGCGGCGAGATCAGGATGCCGCCCGTCTCGGTCTGCCACCAGGTATCGACGACCGGGCAGCGCCCGTCGCCGACCACGCGGTAATACCACAGCCACGCTTCCGGATTGATCGGTTCGCCCACGCTGCCGAGGATGCGGATGGAGCTGCGGTCGTGCTTCCTCACCGGCGCATCGCCATCGCGCATCAGCGCGCGGATGGCGGTCGGCGCGGTGTAGAAGATGTTCACCTTGTGCTTGGCGCAGACCTGCCAGAAGCGTCCGTTGTCAGGCCAGGACGGGACGCCTTCGAACATCAGCGTGGTCGCGCCATTCGCGAGCGGCCCATAGACGATGTAGGTGTGCCCGGTGACCCAGCCGACATCCGCGGTGCACCAATAGATCTCGCCGTCACGGTAGTCGAACACGTTTTCATGCGTGAAGGACGCCCAGACCATGTAGCCGCCCGTGGTGTGCAGCACGCCCTTGGGCTTGCCGGTCGAACCGCTGGTGTACAGGATGAACAGGGGATCCTCGGCGTTCATCCGCTCCGGTTCACAGGTGGCGGGTTCGTCGGCCGTGATGGCGTCCCACCAATGGTCGCGGCCTTCCTTCATGGCGACCGCGCCGCCGGTGTTCTTCGCGACGATGACATGGCGGATCGACGGGCATGACAGCAATGCCTCATCCGCATTGACCTTCAGGGCAACCTTGCGGCCGCCGCGCCGGCCCTCATCGGCGGTGATCAGCATCGAGCATTCGGAATCCTGGATGCGCGACGACAGGCTGTCCGGCGAGAACCCGCCGAAGACGATCGAATGGATCGCGCCGACGCGCGCGCAGGCCAGCATGGCGACGGCGGCCTCCACGATCATCGGCAAATAGATGCAGACGCGATCGCCCTTCTTCACGCCCAGCCGTCGCATCGCATTGGCGAGCTTGCAGACGCGGGCGTGCAGTTCCCGATAGGTCACCTTCGCGTCGGTATTGGGGTCGTCGCCTTCCCAGATGATTGCCACCTGGTCGCCGCGCGCGTCCAGATGCCGGTCGAGGCAGGACACCGAGGCGTTCAGCTCCCCGTCCCAGAACCATTTGATCGAGACATCGCCGGTGAAATCGACCGCCTTGATTTTTGACGGTTCCTTCATCCAGGCGATGCGACCCATCTCGGTGCGCCAGAAGGCATCGGCGTCGCGCGCCTCGGCCGCGACCATGGCGTCGCGCCGTGTCGCGTCGATATGCGCCGTCGCGGCGATTGCGGGCTTCACCGCGATGATGTCATCCGCCATGGGCTGGCCTCCCCGACCGTGGATTCTTCTCTGCGTCGGGATTTGGTCCCCCGTTTTCATTCAGGTCAACATTCGCGATGGCGGCGACAGCCTCGCGGCAAAAAACCAGCGGATCCGGCGAACGCCGTGGGCCTGGTGCCGCGAATCGGCCGGGCTGGGCCGCGACGCAGATCGCCGCGGGCAGCCCCGAGCCGATCGCGCCGAAACCGGCGACCACATGATGCCACTTGGCCGCCCGCCCCTTGGGATGCGTCAGCGCGATGCCGAAACAATGACCCGCGCCGATCATCAGGTCCCAATCCTTCGGCAACGATCTCGTCCAGTTCCATCAGCGCCTTGCGCGGATCGACGGTGCCGGGCGCGATGGTGAACGCCTTGCGGTCCGGCACGTCGGCCGCATTGCGCCGCAAGACTTCGAAGCCCAGCTCGGCCAGCCGGCCGACGACCGTACGCTTGGCCCGCTACAGCCCCGCATCCTCCGGCACCCGGACCTGTCCCTGGGCATCCACATGCGCGCGGACCGCTTCGAGCGATTCCCCGTAGCATGGTCCGCTGGTGCAGAACCCGTCCTCGACACGGAACCGCGCACCATGCGTGGAACACAGGATGTTCTGCTTCTTCGCGTCCAGGAACCGGTCCGGCACCAGGTCCAGCGGCACGCCGATATGCGGGCAGGAATTCAAATAGACCCAGACCTGTCGTCCCCGCCGGATCGCCAACAGCCCCAGGAAGCCACCCGGCGCCGCGGGGAAGCCCTTCGAACTGCCATCGGGGATGTCATCCAGCGCGCAGAGCACGCGTTCGCTCACTTGCCCTTCCATCCACCCATCCTCGCCAGGATCGTCCAGTGTTCCGCCGAGATCGGCATGACCGACAAGCGCGACATCCGGACCAGCGCGATCCCTTCCAGCGACGGTTCCACCTTGATGGCCGCGAGCGTCACCGGCTTCGGCACCGGCCCGACCGCCTTGAGGTCCACACAGACCCAGGGGCTGCCGGCCTCGGCGGTCGGATCGGGGTAGGATTCGCGCACCACCTCGACCACGCCGACGATCTCCTTGCCGATATTGGAATGATAGAAGAAGGCGCGGTCGCCCTTCCGCATGGCGATCAGATTCGCCTTGGCCGAGTGGTTGCGCACCCCGGTCCATGGCTCGATGCCGTTCGCGACCTGCTGGTCCCAGGAAAATGCGTCGGGTTCGGACTTCACCAGCCAGCGATTCATGCGTCCTGTCCTTCAAACGGCGGGCGCGGCCGTGCCGGGCCGGCGGTGGTGGCCGGCGCCGTCATGCCGCCGGCATCCGGTTCCTGCGTGCGATCATCACGGCGTTCAACATCTGCGCCCCCCTGCATGCGTGGGGGTGGGTCCCGCGCCGATGCAGGTAACCCTTGGCCGGGCCGCGCATCAATATGCCCCGTGCAATGCCGGTTTTCGGCACCACCACGGTCGGCACGCTTCAAAAAACGGCCGCCTTCACCTAGTTTGCTCCCGTGGACCATCCCCCCGCCCTCACCACCGGAACCACCCCCCACCGGCCCGCCGGGCCGCGGACGCTCCATCGTTTCGCCAATCCCGGCCGCTTCCTGCGGGCGACCGCGCGGGTCATGCCGTTCCTGTGGGGCGCCTCGATCCTGGTGCTGGGCGTCGGCCTGGCCTGGGGGCTGTGGTTCTCCCCGCCCGACTGGCAGCAGGGAGAGACCGTCCGCATCATGTACGTCCATGTGCCGATGGCCTGGCTGGCGATGGGCGGCTACACGGGCTTGGCGGTCCTGTCGGTCATGTCGCTGATCTGGCGGCATCCGCTGGCGGACCTCACCGCCCGGGAACTGTCCCCCGTCGGCGCCGCGGCCACCGCGCTGTGCCTGGTCACCGGCAGCCTGTGGGGCAAGCCGATGTGGGGCACCTGGTGGGTGTGGGATGCGCGACTGACCTCCGTGCTGGTGCTGTTCTTCCTCTGGCTCGGCCATGCCGCGCTGGTCCGCGCCTTCGACGATGCCGAACGCGGTGCCCGCGCCGGCGCCATCCTGGCGCTGGTCGGCATCGTGAACGTGCCGATCGTGAAGTTCAGCGTCGATTGGTGGAACACCCTGCACCAGCCGGCCTCGGTCACCCGGCTCGATGCGCCGGGCATGCATGTCGATATCCTCTATCCGCTGCTGACCTGCGCGCTGGGCTTCACCTTGCTGTTCGGCACCGTGGTGCTTGCCCGTACGCGGGCGGCGGTGATGGAACGCCGCGTGCGGGCGCTGCAATTCGCCCGCGCACGCCGCGAGGATGCGGTGCCCGCATGACCCTGCACTGGTGGCATATCACCCTGTCCTATCTGCTGACCTTCGGGGTCTTCGCCGCGCTGGCGATCGGTGCGGCGCTGCGGCACCGGGCCGCGCGGCGGTTGCTCGACACGCTCGATCCCAGGGCCGACAGGCGCGGCGAACAGCCGTGACTTGCGCCGCGTCAAGACCGGAGCCATCTGCGTCTGCCAACAGCACGGCGTCGCATGTCGCACGCCAGAGCACACAGCCATGACCCGCAAGAAGCGCCGCCTGATGGTCCTGCTGCTCGCCGGCCTCGGCCTGGGCACCGCCACCGCCCTGACGCTGACAGCCTTCCAGGACAATCTTGTGTTTTTCCTATCGCCTTCGGACGTGATCGCGCAGCGCCCGACCGGCGACCGCGCCATCCGGCTCGGCGGCCTGGTTGAGACAGGGTCGGTCGAACGCCGCACCGGCGCCGACGGCCGACCCGCGGCGACCTTCCGCATCTCCGATGGCCCCAATGCCATCTCCGTGACCTATGCGGGGGTCCTGCCCGACCTGTTCCGTGAAGGGCAGGGCGTCGTCACCCTGGGCCGCCTGCTGCCCGACGGAAGCTTCCGCGCCACGGAAGTGCTCGCCCGCCACGACGAAACCTACATGCCGCCGGAAGTCGCCGACGCCTTGCGCCGGTCCGGGCACTGGAACCCGAGCCAGGGCGCGGCCCCGCCGGCCGAGACCTGGAACACCGCACCGCGCAACGGCCGGAGCGGGGGATGATGGGCCGCCATGCGCTGAGCCGGTAAGGGGCGCAGCGCCAACGCCCTTCACTTCCGCAGCGCCGCCGCCCGATACGCCACCACCCGTGCCTTGAGCCCGGCCCTGGCAACCGAGCGCGCCAACGCCGCGAGATCCGCGTCATCATCCGCCCGCCGCGTCCGCCCATGCAGCGCCGCGACCGTCGCGGCATCGAGCCTGACCGCCGCCGCCCGAACCGCCGTGATCGCGTCCTCCAGCGCCGGTTCCTCGGCGATGTCCGTGACCAACCCCAGCGCCAGCGCCCGCGCGGCATCCACCGGTGCGCCCGCCAGCAGCAAGCGCCGTGCGGCGCCGTCCCCGACCAGCCCGGCCAGCCGCCCGGTGCCGAGCACCAATCCGAAGGCCGGCCCGGGAAAGGCGAAGCTTGTCCCGGGCAGCGCCACGCGATGGTCGCAGGCGGCGAAGAGGTCAGCCCCGGCGCCAAACACCCGGCCGCCGGCGATCGCCATCGTCGTCACCGGCAGGGCATGGATGCGTTGCAGCAGCACTTCGATGCGGATGATCCGCAGCGCGAGTTCACCATCCGTGACTGTCTCCAGATCCGCGAGATCGAGCCCGGTGCAGAAATTCCGTCCTCGGCCACGGATGATGACAAGCCGCGCCCCGGCCGCCATCGCGTCGTCGAGCGCCGCCTCGATCGCCGAGACCATCTCGCTGCCGATCGCGTTCCCGCGCTCCGGCCGGGCCAGCCACAGGGTCGCCACACCATCCACAATCCCGCTCTCGACAGGCTCGCCCACCGCATATCCCCCCATGTCATAACCAACGGCCCATTTCATGGACCGCTGGTACTGCCTTTTCAGGCCCGCAAGCGCCGGGCGCAAACCTCCGGTTTGCTCGGCTTCGCCGGACGACCGGCGCGCCGCATTCGCGGCGTCGGCCCGGGTCAGGAGATCGGGCCGTTGGTATCAGACGGCGCGCAGGATGGCGCGGCGGGACGCCGGCGTGAACCGGCGGCCGGACGCGACTTCCTGCTGCACAACGCCAGGAAGTCGTGCTATTCATAACGCAGGGGAATCAGGGGGTTCGGGGTCGTGCTTCGCATGATCGCGATACTTGCCGCATTGGCCTTGGGGGCCTGCGGCAGCACACGCGGTACGGCGCCGGGGGGCTCCGTGCCTGGCTATGCGGGAGGCAACACCTCCTGCGTGCCTTATGCGCGCGCGCGCAGCGGCATCGACCTTGCCGGCGATGCCTGGCAATGGTGGGACGCCGCGGCGCAGTCGGGGCGCTATGACCGGTCCCGCAGCCCGCGGGTCGGGTCGGTTCTGGTGTTCATGCGAACCCAGCGAAACCGGACGGGTCATCTGTCCGTGGTGACGCGGATGGTCTCCTCGCGCGAAATCCGCGTGGATCACGCCAATTGGGCGTCAGGCGGCAATCGCGGCCGGATCGCGCGGGATCAGCCGGTGATGGATGTCTCCCCGAACAACGACTGGTCGCTGGTGCGGGTCTGGTATCCGCCGGTCAACGGCATGGGCCAGACGAATTTCCCGACCTTCGGCTTCATCCATGGCGGGCGGCTCATGGCTGCGGCGCAGTGATCGCCGCGTTTCACCCGCGGCGATCCGCTGGCCGGGCCGTCACTGCGGCGGATCGGCCCGTGCGACCTGGACACCCAGGCCCGCGACCGGATCAGGGCCGACGCGCGCCGCGGATCGCATCCGCTCCAGACGCGCGAGATCATCATCCTGTTCCTGCCGCATCACCATGGCGGCAGGATCGCAGGTGCTGTCGGGCTGGGCGCGGCAACGTTCGTCCGCCAGGGCCAACTGCGCCGCGCGGGCGGCCAGGATGCTGCCCCGTCGCGCCTCGAAGAACTGGCTGCGCGCGTCCTCGTCGGGGAAGACCGCCGGGACCATCGCGATGGTGACCTGGCTCGGGTAACGCATGGTCCGCGCCGAAGCGAGGCTGATGACCGTGGCCGTGGCACCGATGATGCCGTTCGGGGCCATGCGGAACACCGCCGGGTCATCGAGTGGCCGCAGCGCCTCGGCGGTTTCGAGGTATCCATCCGCCTGGCAGCGCACTTCGAGCACGGCATGGGACCGCGGCAGTTGGACCGTGCCTGGGGCCGCCGGCACGTCGGCCACCACCCGGTCTCCGCGATGGATGGCGCACCGGGCGCCGGTCGGTTCCGAGGCCAGCGCCACCTGTCCATCCCAGGGCGGGTGCGGATGGGCGGCCCGCATCGCCGCATTCATCGCCACGGTCGCACAACCAGGCAGGCCGAGCAGCCCTGCACCAAGGATCAACACGCGAAGACATGCAGTCATGGGTTGTGTTCCATCGGTATGACGCGCGCCCAGATTGTATCACCGAATGTGTGGCAGGTGTGAACGCTGTTCGTGCGTTGCCGGTCGCCGGTGGGGCGCGCGAAGCGTCTTCCCTCCCGCTTGTGCCAGGCATAGGACTGCGCCCGGATGCAACGCGCCGTCCTGCCGGAGGAAACGCCATGACCCTGAATCGCCGCGGCCTCATCGCCGCCCTGCCCGCGGCCGCGCTGCTGCCGTCCGTGGCCCGCAGCCAGGACGCCTGGCCGGACCGCCCGGTGCGATTCATCGTCCCCTTCCCCGGCGGGTCCAGCCCCGACCTGACGGGGCGGGTGGTCGCGGAACACCTCGGCCGAGTCCTCGGGCATCCGGTGGTGGTGGACAACCGCGCGGGCGCGGGCGGCAACATCGGCACCGACGCCATCGCCAAGGCGACCGACGGGCATCTCATCGGCCTGTCGATCAATGGGCCGCTGACCACCGCGCCGGCGCTCTATCCGAACCTGCCCTATGACCCGGTGAAGGATCTGGTGGCCGTCTCCCTGCTGGCGCGCGGGCCGCAATTCCTGGTGGTCAACAACGACCTGCCCGTCACCGACCTGGCCAGCTTCCTGGCCCATCTGCGCGCCAATCCCGGCAAGCTGGCCTTCGGGTCGGTCGGCGCGGGGTCCGGTGGGCATCTGGGCATGCTCGACCTGCTGGCGCGGTACGATGGGCTGGAGATGCTGCACGTCGCCTATCGCGGCTTTCCGCCCGCGACGCTCGACCTGGTGGCCGGGCGCATCCAGGCGATGATGGTGACCACCGCCGCGGTGCTGGCGCAGGTGCAGGCTGGGCAGATCCGCGCGATCGCGGTCACGTCGGCCAATCGCTTCGCGCTGACGCCCCAGGTGCCCACCCTCGCCGAACAGGGGCTGGCGAACGCGGAATCCTATGGCTGGCAGACCATGGTGGTGCCAGCCTCGACCCCGCCGGAACGCGTCGCGCGACTGGCGGCGGAGACCCAACACGGATTGCGCGAACCCGCCGCGCGCCAGCGGCTGGAAGCCGCGGGCTTCGAAGTGATGGCGACGTCACCGGCCGAAGCCACCGCCTTCCTGGCGGAGGAGACAGCGCGGTGGGGCGGCATGATCCGGCGGCTGAACATCAGGGCGGATGGTTGAACGGGCGCGGTATGCGGCCGGGTTGGGAACCGGAGAGGGCGTTGCCCCTCTCCAAGTCGCTACACCACGCCGTAGATCAGCGCAGCAGCACCGGCAGCAGCCCGTCCAGCCGGACGATGCCTTCTTCGGTCGCCCGCAGGCGCCCTTCGGGCGTCCAGGCCAGGTAGTCCTCATCCAGCAGCGCCGCCAGCATCGCCGGGTCGATGGCCTCGGCGAAGGGCATGCCCGACCGGGCGGCAATGCGCGCCGGATCGACGCCTTCCGCCAATCGCAGCCCCATCAGCAGGGCTTCCCGGGCACGGTCGCGCGGGGCCAGGACCTCCTCCTCCACCGCCGCATGCCCATCCCGTTCGACGCGGCTGGCCCATTCCTCGGGCGCGCGATGGCGGCGCGTCGCCAGCATGCGCCCGTCGCGCATTATGCGCTGATGCGCCCCGGCGCCGATGCCGATGTAATCCCCGTACCGCCAATAGGCGAGGTTGTGGCGGCTCTCGGCGCCAGGCTTGGCGTAGTTGCTGACCTCATAGGGACGCAGCCCGAAGCGCGCGGCTTCGTCCGCGGTGGCGATATACAGCCGGGCGGCGTCGTCGCCTTCGGGCAGGGAGAAGGCGCCGCGGGCGTGCAGGGTGTGGAACTGCGTGCCGGGTTCGATGGTCAGTTGGTAAAGGGAGAGATGATCGGCGGCCAGCGCCAGGGCCTGGCGCAGCTCGGACCGCCAGGACGCCTCGTCCTGGCCCGGACGGGCGTAGATCAAATCGAAGGACAGGCGCGGGAAGATCGCGCGGGCGGCTTCCAGCGCCGCGATCGCCTGGGCGCTGTCGTGCCTGCGGCCAAGGAACCGCAACGCCGATTCATCGAGCGACTGCACGCCGAGGCTCGCGCGGTTCACCCCGGCGTCGCGGAACCCCGCCAGGCGGCCGATCTCGACGCTGGTGGGATTGGCTTCGAGGGTGATCTCGATGTCGGGGGTGGCGTCGAACAAGGCCAACGCATCGTCGATCAGCGCGGCGACCGTGTCCGGCGACATCAGCGATGGGGTGCCGCCGCCGAAGAAGATCGACGCCAGCGGGCGACGGCCGCTGCGTGCGGCCTCATGCGCCAGTTCTCGGCGCAGCGCGGCGCGGAAGCGGGTTTCGTCGACCCGGTCGCGGACATGGGAATTGAAGTCGCAATACGGGCACTTGGCCGCGCAGAAGGGCCAGTGGATGTAGAGGGCGAGGGGTTCGGTCATGCTGTGTCCAACAGGCGGCATATGGCGCGTCCGGCCGGCCCTGTCGAACGGAGGGGATCCCGATGCCGCAGATTACGGCGCTTTATGCCGCCCCGCTCATCCTGTTGTTCCTGCTGCTCACCCTGCGCGTCATGGCCCTGCGCTTTCCGAAGCAGGTGATGATCGGCACCGGCGGGGACCCGGCGCTGGAACGGGCCGCGCGGGTACAGGCGAATTTTGCGGAGTACGTCCCACTCTTCCTTGTCGCCCTGCTTGCCGCGGAATTGTGCGGCGCGGCGCCTTGGACATTGCATACGGCGGGGATCGCGATGGTCCTGGGCCGCCTGTGCCACGCGGCGGGGGTTTCGCGGGCGCCGGATATCCTGGCGCTGCGTGGCCTGGGCATGGTTCTCACGCTCGGCGCGCTGGTCGCCGCCGCGGCCATGGCGCTGATGGCCGGGCTGCGATGAAGGGTCCGCCTGCCGCTCGCGATTCCCGGGGTATCGAAAGCGACCGTCCAATCCACGCGGCAGCCGATGCCGCGATGCAGGAGAATTGCCGATGCCCATCACCGCCCTCTGGGCCGCATTGCTCGCACCCGTCTTCCTCTGGCTGTCCATGCGGGTCATCCCACTGCGGCATGCGGGACGCGTGGCGCTGGGCACGGGGGGAGATCCCGCACTGGAGCGCGCGGTCCGCGCCCAGGCAAATTTCGCTGAATACGTCCCCTTCACGCTGATCCTGATCGGGTTGGCCGAATCCGGCGGCGCGCCAAGCTGGGTGCTCCATGCGCTCGGCGCCACGCTGCTGGCCGGGCGCGCCGCCCATGGCTGGGGCATCACGCGCCTTCAGGAGGATTTCCGCTTCCGCACGGTCGGCATGGTGGCCACCTTCGCCACCATCGCGCTGGCCGCGGCGGCGGCGCTGGTCGCGTCCCTGGGCGGATGGCGCTAGGGCGCTAGTGCGTTTTGCGCCAGACCATACTGGCGCAAAACGCTCTATGCCTTTGTTTGAGCGAGCATCTTCACGCGCCTGACTGATTCCAGTCAGACGCGATCTGCTCTAGGCTGCGTTCATCAACGTGGAGGAACCCCCATGCCCGTCACCGTCCAACAGATGCTCGCCGCCGCCGAAGCCGCCGTGCCGCGCATTTCGGCCGAGGAAGCCAAGGCCCTGGTCGGCCGCCCCGACGTCATGTTCCTCGATGTGCGCGAACCGCCGGAAGTCGCGGCATCGGGCAAGGTGCCCGGTGCGATCGCCGTGCCGCGCGGCCTGGTGGAATTTCGTGCCGATACCGCCGGCGCGTCGCATGACAAGAATTTCGACCCGTCCAAGACGATCGTCGCCTATTGCGCATCCGGCGGGCGGTCGGCGCTGGTACTGAAGACGCTGAAGGATATGGGCTACGAGAATGTCCGCAACCTCGGCGGCTTCAAGAACTGGGTGGATGCCGGGGGTGAAGTCGAAAAGGTCTGAGAGGCTGTTTGCAGACGCGCCGAAGCGCGCGGTTGTCGCAACCTCCGGTCAGTCTCTCGAACCGACTGACCGGATTCAGCCGGCGGAGGCGCGCTTGCGCTCGCTTTCCGTCTTCAACTGGCCGCAGGCGGCCAGGATGTCCCGCCCGCGCGGCCGGCGGATCGGGCTGGCATAGCCGGCATCGTTCAGAATGGCGGCGAAGCGCTGGATCGCCTCGGAGGTCGAGGTCTTGTAGGCGCTGCCGGGCCAGGGATTGAACGGGATCAGGTTCACCTTGGCCGGCATGCCGCGGATCAGGCGCACCAGCTCGCGCGCCTCGGCCTCGCTGTCATTCACGCCGCGCAGCATGACGTATTCGAAGGTGATGCGCCGCGCATTGGACGCGCCGGGGTACCGGCGGCAGGCCGCCAGCAATTCCGCGATCGGGTATTTGCGGTTCAGCGGCACGATCTCGTCGCGCAGTTCATCCGTCACGGCATGCAGGGACACCGCCAGCCCGACGCCGAGTTCCGTCCCGCAGCGGTCCATCATGGGCACCACGCCGGATGTGGACAGCGTGATGCGCCGGCGCGACAGGCCGATGCCTTCATGGTCCATCACGATGCGCAGCGCCTTGGCGACGTTTTCGTAATTGTACAGCGGCTCGCCCATGCCCATGACGACGATGTTGGACAGGTGCCGCGCCGTGCCGTCCTTCGGCGAGGGCCATTCGCCGTATGAATCGCGCGCCGCCATGAATTGGCCGACGATCTCGGCCGCGCCGAGGTTGCGCACCAGCTTCTGCGTGCCGGTGTGGCAGAACTTGCACGACAGCGTGCAGCCGACCTGGGTGGAGATGCAGACCGCGCCGCGATCTTCATCCATCGAAGGGATATAGACGGTTTCGACCCGCTGTTCGTCGCGGAAGGCGAACACCCATTTGCGGGTGGAATCGGCGCTGTCCTGCTGCGTCGCCACACCAGGGCGGCCGACCACGAAGCGGTCGGCTAGCTTGCCCTGCATCGGCTTGGCGATGGTGGTCATGCGGGCGAAGTCAGTTTCGCCCTGATGGTAGATCCAATGCCACAACTGCTTGGCACGAAACGGCTTTTCGCCGATCGCGGCCATCTCCGCGATCAGTTCGTCGCGGGACAGCCCGACCAGGTCGCGCCGGCCATCGGCCAGCTGCGCCGGCGGCGGCGCGAAGATGGCCGCCTTCGCCAGGATGCGGGCGCGTTCCGCATCCTCCAGCCCGTCCGGGGCGATCGCCGCGCTCATCGGCGTGGCGCTGTCGCCGGGCATTCCTGGCTGATTGCTTCGTAGGCCGCGGTGAAGCCGGTCAGGGTGAAGGTGTCCGTGGCGGTGCCGCGCCCACCGGCCCGGGGGCCACGTGCCACCGCCTGCGCCCCGGCGCGGAAGGAGGCAACGGCGGCACGCCCGTCACGCGCAAAGGCCGAACTGCCGCCGGTGTAGAATGCCAGCTGCGTCTGGCCCACCGTCACGGTCACCGCCGCATTGCGCGGATAGGCATATCCTGCCGACAGGGCCACCTGGTCGCGCCCGTTGGCGCGATGCGTGACGGTCATGATGACGTTTTCGCGTGATGGGTCGGTGCGGGTGGCGCGCGTGAAGGCATAGCACACCTTCTGTCCGCCTTCGGTGTGCACCGCAGCGGTCCAGGATTGGAAGTCGCCAAGGCGGCGTGGCCCCTGGGGCGCAGGCGTCCCATTACGCTGCTGCGCCAAGGCGGGCACGATGGCCAGGGCGACCAGGGCCGGGACAAGAAGAAGGGTTCGCATGGCCCCTAGATACGAAGCCCCGCTCCGCGGGGCAACCACGCTTGACCGTTCCGTCGGAATGGGCCTGCCGGCGCGCCGGTCGAGTTCCGGATTCGACGGCACCCGCGCCCCTGACCGATTCCAGTCAGGCGCGATCTGCTCTGGAGCGTCCCGCGCCAGACCATGCTGGCGCAGGATGCTCCGCGCCTTCGTTTGAACGAGCATCTTCACGCACCTGACCGATTCCAGTCAGGCGCGATCTGCTCTGGAGCGTCCCGCGCCAGACCATACTGGCGCGGGACGCTCCATGCCTTCGTTTGAGCGAGCATCTTCACGCCCCTGACCGATTCCAGTCAGGCGCGATCTGCTCTAACACCCCGCCATGAGCGATGCCGCAGACGCCGCCCTTGCCGCCCAGTACGAAGCCTACCCGTATCCCCAGCGGGACCCGCGCGATGAGGCCAAGCGCCTGATTGTCGGCAGCCCGAGCCACCTGCGGGAGGTGGACCACTGGATCTTCGGTGCCCGGCGCCCCGCATCCCAGCCGCTGGCCGCCCTGGTCGCCGGCGGCGGGTCGGGCGACGCCACGTTGATGCTGGCCCAGCAGATGGCGTCGGCCGGGCGGCCCGGGTCGGTCACCTGGCTCGACCGTTCCGCCGCCGCGCGAAAACTCGCGGGCGCCCGGGTCGCGGCGCGGTCACTGGAGAACGTCCGCTTCGAGGAAGGGTCGATCCTCGATCTGCCGGCCAGCGGCGTCGGTCCCTTCGACTACATCGATTGCTGCGGCGTATTGCACCACCTGCCGGACCCGCAGGCGGGGCTGAAGGCCCTGGTGTCGGTGCTGGCGCCCGGCGGCGGCGTGGGGCTGATGGTCTATGCGCCGCATGGCCGCACCGGGGTCTATATGGTGCAGGAGGCGCTGCGCCTGGTCGCCCCGCCCGACCAGCCGCCGCGCGACCGGGTCGAGATCGCCAAGCGCCTGTGGCGCCAACTGCCGGAGACCAACTGGCTGCGCCGCAATCCCTGGATCACCGACCATGTGAAGGGCGGCGATGCCGGGCTGTACGACCTGCTCCTGAATCCGCGCGACGTCGCTTTCACCGTGCCGCAACTTGCCGCGCTGGTGGCCGGCGCCGGACTTGAGATCCGCTGCCTGGTCGAACCCATCCGCTACGATCCGGACGGTCTCCTGACCGACCCGCGGCTGCGCGAACGCGCCGCGGCGCTGGACCCGGTGCAACGCGCCGCCCTGGCCGAGGCAGCGTCCGGCAATATGGGCATCCACATCGCTTATTGCGTGCGTACCGGCGCCACGCCGCAGGTCCCAGCCTGGGATGACCCCGACAGCGTGCCGGTGCTCCGAGAAACCGATGGCGCGAAGCTCGCTGCATCCATCCCGCCCGATGGCGTGCTGCGCATCGCCTTCGATGGGCTGACCGTGCCGATCGCCTTGCCGCGCCTGGCGCAGGCAATCCTCGCCCGTGTGGACGGGCAGCGCAGCATCGGGGCGATCGGCGACGAGCTGGCGGCCAACGGCGTGTCCCGCGAAGCCTTCGCCAAGGATTTCCCGGCGCTGGCGCGGGCGATGGAACGGGTCAACCGGTTGCTGCTGGCAGCGCGATAGGGCCGGGCGCGCCATGGACATGCCGGCCATTCCCGGGCAGGCCGGGTAGTCATGCTCCCATCCGCCCACACCGCCCTGATCGTCGTCTTCGCGTTCATCCATCTGCTGGTCATCCTGCGCGCGCTGCTGGTCGACAGCCGGGACCCGATGTCGCGGGCGGCCTGGGTGTTGGCGCTGTTGCTGCTGCCAGGCGTCGGCGTGATTCTTTACCTGCTGGTGGGGGAACCCCGGCTGGGCCGGCGGCTGCGGCATCGTTCGGCCGAGATCCTTGACCTGCTTGCCAATGAGGCGCGGGCGGGATGCCGCGGTGCGGCGGCCGGCCGGGACGCCATCCCCGAGCGCTTCCGCCCCGCCTTCCGGCTGTGCGAGGCGCTGGCGCGCTGCCCGCCTGTGGATGGCAACACCGCCTGGCTGGCGCCCGATTCCAATGCGGCCATCGCGGCGATGGTGGCGGCCATCGACGCAGCGGAATCGACCGTCCACCTGTCCTTCTACATTTGGCTCACGGACACCAACGGGCTGCTGGTGGTCGAGGCGCTGTGCCGCGCGGCGCGGCGCGGCGTCACCTGCCGTGTCATCGCCGATGGCATCGGGTCCCGGCCGCTGGTGCGATCGGAGCAATGGCGCAGGATGCGCGATGCGGGCGTGCGGCTGCAAAGCGCCCTGCCGGTCGCGCGCGGCCCGCTGGCACTGCTCGGCAATCGGGTTGACCTGCGCAACCATCGCAAGATCGTTGTCATCGACAACCGGCTGACTTTCTGCGGCAGCCAGAATTGCGCCGACCCGGAATTCCGCATCAAGGCGCGCTTCGCCCCCTGGGTGGACATCATGCTGTCCTTCGAGGGGCCGGTCGTGCTGCAGAACCAGCTGCTCTTCGCCGGCGACTGGATGGCCGAAGCGGGCGAGGATCTCACCGCGCTGCTGGCCACCCCGGCACCGACTGCCGCGCCGGATGGCTTCCCGGCCATCGCCTTCGGCACCGGGCCCAGTTCGCCGAAGGGCGCGATGTCGGACGTGTTCATCGCGCTGCTGGGCGGGGCGGAGCGGGAAGTGGTGATCTCCACGCCGTATTTCGTGCCCGATGCGCCGCTGCTCGCCGCCCTGGTGTCATGCGCCCGGCGTGGGGTCGAAACCATCCTGATCCTGCCGGCGCGCAACGATTCCTGGGCGGTGGGCGCGATCAGCAAGGCGCATTACGCGGAACTCCTCAGGGCAGGTGTCCGGGTATTCGAATTCCATGGCGGGCTGCTGCACGCGAAGACGCTGGTGCCGGACCGGGCCGTTGCGCTGATCGGTTCGGCCAATATGGACCGGCGGTCCATCGACTTGAACTTTGAGAACAACATCCTGCTGTGTTCGGAATCGATCGCGCGGCAGGTCCGTGAGCGTCAGGCCGCATACCTGGCTTCCGCGACGGAAATCCTGCCGGAGACGATGGCGCATCGGTCGATCCCGCGCCGGTTGTGGGAAAACACGCTGACGATGTTCAGCCCGGTTTTGTAACGCCATCCCGTCGGGCGGCCCCAGCCTGCCCCGACCGGCCGACACTCGCTATGAAACCGTATCGACAGCTCGCGCGTTGGAGGATGCATGCCGGAGGTCTCGACCGTCGCGTTTCCAGCCGACTCGCCTAGCCGGCCGAGGCGGGCTGCGCTTGTCGTCAATCCGGCCGCCGGTTCGGTTCAAGCCGATGAGGAATGGTTCGGCAGGCTCAGCGCCACGCTGACCCTCGCGGGATACCCGATTGTCGTGCCGGTGCAGCCGGATCTCCCGCTCGACGAGCAACTCGCCGCCGCATTGGACGCGCGGCCGGAGGTGGTGTTCGCCATCGGCGGCGATGGCACGATCCGCGCCGTTGCCGCCCACCTCATCGGGCATGACATCATCCTGGGCATCCTGCCGGGCGGGACCATGAACCGGGTCGCCACGCGGCTCGGGCTGCCGGCGGACCCGATCGCGGCGGCGCAAAGCCTCGCGGATGCCACGGTGGAACCGCTTGCCCATGGCACGCTGGCGGGGCACGTCTTCCTGTATCAATCCGTCGTCGGCAGGTCATCGCGGCTGGTGCGGTTCCGCGAAATGCAGCGCGGCGTCGGCATTGCCGGCTGGCTGCCGCTGATCCGCGCGGCACTGCGTGCCCTGGCGCGGCCGCCGCGGCGGTCGCTGCGGCTGCGCGGCGACGGCCG
>JALHQB010000062.1 GCA_022842185.1 Acetobacteraceae bacterium | reverse complement strand
GCCGCCGCCCGCCGCCGCCCCGCACGCCGCCCCAGCCCCGGCGCGCGAGGCCGCCTTCGACATCGGCGACAGCGCCGAGGCCGGCTTCACCTACCCCGTCCGCTGGCGCGGCGAGGCGACTCATGTGGACCTGATCGGCTTCGTGCCGCAGGGTGCCGATCGAAGCCCGTCCGGCCCCGGCTTCGGCGTCATCGGCGGCAGCGCGGCACGCCCGACCAATCCCCGCCGCCTCCAGGCGCCGTCCACGCCCGGCACCTACGATCTCATCCTGCGCACCGCCACTCACGGCGTCATCGCCCGCCAGGCGATCCGCGTCGTCGAACCCAATATGGGCTTCGAGTCGATCGGCTCGGTCGCGCCCGGCGCGCGCGTGGTCTTCACCTTCCGCGCCCCGAACCGGCTCGGCGAACGCGTGGTCATCGCGCGCCCCGGCGATCCGCCGCGGACGCACGCCGAAAGCTGGGCGAATGCGCTGGCCAGCAACGGGACGCGCCGGCTGCGCGTGCCGCAGGAACCGGGCGAATACGAGGTCCGCTACCTCAACGCCGCCCGCACGGAGGTCATGTTCGCCCGCCGCTTCGGCGTCGGCATCCCCTTCGAGGACGCGCAGGCCCCAAGCGTCGCCGAACTCGCCGCCCGCGCCGCCGCCGCAACCCAGGCCCCGCCGGGCCAGGACAATGCCCCGGAGGTCACCGCCACCTTCCGCCTGCCGATGCCCAACCCGCCCGGCCCGGTGAGCTGGTCCGCCGAACCCCTCGACCCCGACCTGCCGCCAGAAGCCTGGGCGCCGCCCGAGCCCAGCGTCGAAGGCCGCGGCCAATTCGTCCCCGGCCGCTACCGCGTCAGCGCCGTGGCGCCGGGCGAGGTCACCTACCGCGCCGAGGTCGAGATCCAGCCCGGCCAGGACAATGTCTTCACCGTGCAGCTGGTCACCGCAGCACCCGAAGGCCAGGTGCCGCCCCTGCCCGGCACCTGGACGCTGCTGGTGATCCCGCCACATGGCGTGCAGGACGCGCCGGCGCCGATGCTCACGCTGGACCTCGCACGCCAGGGCGCCGGCCCGGTCAGCGGCACCTGGACCTCACTGCCGCCGCTCGCCGGCGCCGCGCGCGCCGGGCGCAGCGGCAGCCTCGACACCGCGACCATCGAGGAGGGCGGCCTGCTGCGGATGACCTTCAACATCGGCGAGGGCGGCCCCGGCCCCTTCACCGTCTCGCTGCGCCCGTACCAGGCGGGCTTCGCCGGATCGCTCTCCGCCGGCGGGCGCGGCGTGCGGGCGCTGCTTTGGCAGACCGGGGCAGCCCTGCCGGACCTCGCCGAGCTCAAGGCCGCGCTGTACGGCCCGGCACCCTGACAAACCGCGGCGCGGCGATCTTGAACGCGGCGCGCTCCTTTCCAATCTCCATCCCTGCCGGTGGCGCCCTTCGGGGGCCATCGGCGCGGAACGGCAGGGTCGCCCGATCGGGGGCCCAATGAGCCCGGATCCGCCCCGCAACGGACCTTGCTACCGCAGGAGGTTCCTCGTGAACGCGATCGATTTCTCTCCCCTTCTCCGCTCCGCCATCGGCTTCGACCGTCTGGCGCGCTTGATGGACACCGCGCGCAACGCGCCCGATGCCAGCGGATACCCTCCCTACAACATCGAGAAGACCGGCGAGGAAAGCTACGTGCTGACCATGGCCGTGGCCGGATTCTCCGAAGCGGATATCGAGATCACCGCCCAGGAGAACACCCTGACCATCGCCGGCAAGCCCCAGGCGCAGCCTGAGGACGGCCGCCGCTATCTGCATCGCGGCATCGCCGGCCGGGCGTTCGAGCGCCGCTTCGTGCTCGCCGACCACATCGTGGTCGAAGGGGCGGACCTCGCCAATGGGTTGCTGCACGTGGCCCTGAAGCAGGTGGTACCCGAGACGCTAAAGCCGCGCCGCATTCCGGTCCAGCCGACCCAGCGCGCGATCGAGAGCGAGACCGCGCAGGCGGCGTGACAGGAAGGCCGGGGGAGGAACACCTCCCCCGGTCCCCCTCCGTTTTTTGGCTATTGGACTGGTCGTCGGGCCGCAGGGGCGCGCCTTCACGTCCCGCAGAATGTCGCCGTCACGCGCTCCTCGGGGCGCGGCGGCAGTGCGTACCGGTCGCTGCCGGGCTGATCCTCGAAGGGACGCGCCAGCACCGTCAGCAGATCCTCAAACGGGGTAAGGTCATCGCGCAGGACGGCGGAAGACAGCGCCTCCTCCACCAAATGATTGCGCGGGATATAGGCCGGGTTGACCGACCTCATCGCCGCGGCGCGCCCCGGCGGCTCCTGCGACAGCCGCGCCCGCCATACCACCGCCCAGGAATCATAGGCGGCCGGGTCCGTGAACAGCGATCGGACGGCGGGGTCGCCGGCCTCACCTTCCGCGGCATCGGCCAGGCGACGGAAGGTCAGGGTGAAATCCGCCTCATTCGCCGCCATCCGCACCATGAGATCCTGCAACAGGTCCTCATCCCCGTCCTGCGCGGCGGTCAGGCCCACCTTGCGCAGCAATCCGTCCCGCCAGGCGGAGCCGAAGCGCGGCGCAAAACCCGAGAGCGCGGCATTCGCCTGCTCCAGCGACGCCTCCTCATTGTCGTCGATCAACGGAAGCAGGCATTCGGCAAGCCGCGCCAGGTTCCAATGCGCGATCCCCGGCTGATTGCCATAGGCATAGCGCCCCTGCTGGTCGATCGAGGAGTACACCGTCTCCGGGTGGTAGGTGTCGAGGAAGGCGCACGGGCCATAATCGATCGTCTCGCCCGACACCGCGCAGTTATCGGTGTTCATCACGCCATGGATGAAGCCCACCAGCATCCATTGCGCGACAAGGTCCGCCTGCCGCCGCGCCACGCCTTCCAGAAACGCCGCCGCCGGATTGGCGGCTTCAGCCGCCGCCGGATCGTGCCGGGCGATCGCGTAATCGAGCAGCACGCGCAGCGCATCGGGGTCCCGCCGTGCGGCGAAATACTGGAACGTCCCGACACGGATGTGGCTCGACGCCACGCGCGTCAGCACGGCACCGGGCAGCGCATCCTCGCGGAACACATGATCGCCGGTCGCCACGGCGGCCAGCGCCCGCGTCGTCGGGATGCCGAAGGCCGCCATGGCTTCGCTGATGATGTATTCGCGCAGAACCGGCCCGACGGCGGCTCGGCCATCGCCGCGGCGCGAAAACGGCGTCGGCCCCGATCCCTTCAGCTGGATGTCACGCCGCGCGCCATCTGGCGCGACCACTTCCCCGATCAGGATGGCGCGACCATCGCCCAGGCCCGGATTGAAATGGCCGAACTGATGGCCGGCGTAAGCCTGGGCGATCGGATCGGCGCCCGGCGGCACCTGGTTGCCCGCCAACATCGCCACGCCCGCAGGGGATGCGAGCCACGCGGGATCCAACCCGAGCCGCTGCGCCAGCGCAGTATTCAACCGCAGCAGACGCGGCGCGCTGACAGGCGTCGGCGGCAGACGTGCGAACAGCCGCTCCGGCAGCCTGGCGTAGGAATTGTCGAAGACCGGCGACGGCCCGACGCGATCGGTGATGGATGTATCCGGCATGATCCCTCGCAGATCGCGTGTCCGGCGCCACGGAACAAGCCCCTCGCCCGCCCCGCTGCCCCGGAACACCCTGCTTCAGTCGGTCCGCGACGTCGCGGACGATGCCTCCAGAAGCCAGACTGAAAACTGTGCAGCGGAATCCGTCCACATCTCCGCGACCTGCCAGCCGGCCGCCTCGGCCAGGGATCGCAGGGCTTCGGGGCGGTACTTGTGGCTGCTCTCCGTATGAATGGTCTCGCCCGGTGCGAAGCGGAACACCCGCCCGGCCAGCCGCACAGACTGGTCGGCCATCGAGACGAGATGCATCTCGATACGCTCCTTCGCCGCGTTCCAGATCGCCCGATGGCGGAAGGCGTCGAGGGCGAAGTTGGCATCGGCCTCCGCGTTCAACCGCGCCAACAAATTGAGATTGAAGGCCGCCGTCACGCCCGCGCCGTCGTCGTAGGCGGCTTCCAGCACCTTCGGTTCCTTCACCAGATCCGCCCCCAGCAGCAGCCGGGCATTTGCGCCGAGCGCGCCCCGGACGCGCCGGAGGAATGCGACGGCATCCGCTGGTTCAAAATTTCCGATGGTGGAACCTGGGAAGAAGCCGAGGGCGCGCGGGCCGGCCCGATCCGACAGGTCCAGTGCCTGGCTGAAATCGGCCACCACCGGCTGCACGCGAAGCCCCGGGAATGCCCTGGCGACCCGTGCCGCGGCGGCGTCCAGCCATTCCGGCGCGATGTCGACCGGCAGATAGGCCTCGGGCGATGCGAGCGCCTGCAGGAGCTGCACGGCCTTGATGCCATCGCCCGGCCCGAATTCCACCACCGAGGCACCGGGACCGACCCGCCGGCCAATGTCCTCGCCCGCCTCATCAAGGATCCGCATTTCCGTCCGCGTCGGATAATATTCCGGCAAGCGGGTGATCGCTTCAAAGAGCCGCGCGCCTTCCTCGTCATAGAGCCACTTGCAGGGCAGCGTCTTGCGCGGTGCGGACAGTCCCGCGACGGCGTCGGCTAGGAGCGCCGCACGCTGCATCTCGGCAGCGTCGAGGCTGTGGGCGCGGCTCACGCTGCGTCCTCCGCCAGGCGCAACCCGCTGAACTGCCATCGCGCCCCGGGCGGAAAGAAGTTGCGATAGGAGCAGCGCGTGTGTCCCGGCGGCGTTGCGAGGGAGCCTCCGCGAAGGACCATCTGGGAGATCATGAACTTGCCGTTGTATTCGCCCACGGCCCCCGCCCAGGGGGTGAAGCCGGGGTATGGGCGATAGGCGCTGCCGGTCCATTGCCACGCCACCCCGTCCCGCTGGCGCAAGCCGGGCAGCGTCGAAGACGCCTCCCATTCCTGTTCGGTGGGCAGCCGCTTGCCGGCCCAGCGCGCGAAGGCATCCGCCTCGTACCAGGATATGTGCCGCACGGCCTGGCGTGGATCGAGCGGGCGCAGCCCACCCAGGCCGAAGCCCATCCACTGCCCGTCGCGCTGCTCCCAATACAGCGGCGCATCCCAGCCTTCGGCCTGGCGTGCCGCCCAGCCCTCGCTCATCCACAGCAGCGGATCGCCATATCCTCCGTCCGCCATGAAGGCGAGCCATTCCGCGTTGGTCACGAGCGCACTTGCGATGCGGTACGGCTCGAGAAAGGTGCGGTGACGTGGCGTCTCGTTGTCGAAGGCGAATTCGGGTCCGTCATAGCCGATCGGCCTCACGCCATCGGGACCGTCCAGCATCACCGAGGCGCCTGCTGCTGGCGGCTCCTGCCAGCGGGGGTCGTAGGCCGGGCGCAGCGGGTTGCAGCTGAAGGCATGCAAAACGTCCGTCAGAAGCAGTTCCTGATGCTGTTCCTCATGCCGGAGGCCGAGTTCGGTGAGGGACGCGACCTCATCCGACGGGGCCTGGAGGAGCTCCGCCATCGCGGCGTCCACCGCCGAGCGGTATTCGGCCACCTCGCCGCTGCTGGGGCGCGTTACCATGCCCCGGTGTGGCCGGGCATGACGCGGCCCGGCGGCCTCGTAATAGGAGTTGAAAAGGAAGGCATAGTCTTCGCGCACGGGCCGGTAGCCCGGCAGATGCGGCCGCAAGAGGAAGGTTTCGAAGAACCACGTCGTGTGGGCGCGATGCCACTTGGCCGGACTGGCATCGGGCATGGACTGCACGACCTGGTCTTCCGGGGAGAGAGGTGCCGCCAAGGCGTCGGTGCGGCCGCGCACGGCGCGGTACCGTTCAGCAAGGGGACTGCCGACTGAATTCGAAAGCCCGGGCGCGATCACGTTCATGAGGATGTCTCCAGAAGCCCGTAGGAGCCGAGCGCGGCACGGGCCGCGGCATGAGGGTGCAGCATCCGCCAAGCCTGCTGCTTAATGACAACGACCCCGCCAGCGGCGAAGTTGCCCCGGCGACGGATGGCACACAGGGTCGTCAGCCGTTCAAATGGGCACGCATTTCACGGCGTCACCCCGCAGCCACCACCCACTTCAAAAGACTGGCCCTGCACGCCGGCGCGTTTCGGGCAGACCGATCCAGGCGCCGCGGTGGCCCAGCCCATGCGTGCGATAGTGCCCCAAGCCGGCGGTCTGCCCGGGCCGAACCTGCGCATGCCGGGACGACACCGAAGGCAAGCGGAGGCCGCCGCCTTGCCAGTCGGCCAACCCGGCACTAATCCCAGGCGAAGCGGGAGAACACCCATGGACATGCAGATGCCGAACGACGCCCATGCCGAAATCCGTGAGGAGGTGCGCAAGCTCTGCACGCGCTTCCCCGGCGAATACTGGCGCGAACTGGATGCCCGCCGCGGCTATCCGACAGAGTTCGTCACCGCGCTGACCGAGGCCGGCTGGCTGTCCGCGCTGATCCCCGAGGAATATGGCGGGTCCGGCCTGCCGCTGTCCGCCGCGGCGGCGATCCTTGAGGAAATCCACGCCTCCGGTTGCAACGCCGCAGCCTGCCACGCGCAGATGTACACGATGGGCACGGTGCTGAAGCACGGCAGCGCCGAGCAGAAGCAGAAATACCTGCCCAAAATCGCCACCGGCGAGCTGCGCCTGCAGGCCTTCGGCGTGACGGAGCCGACATCGGGCACGGACACCACCGCGCTGCGCACCGTCGCGCGCAAGGAAGGCAACGACAAATACGTCGTCAACGGCCAGAAGATCTGGACGTCGCGCGCCGAACATTCCGACCTGATGCTGCTGCTGGCCCGCACCACGCCGAAGGACCAGGTGGCGAAGAAGACCGACGGCCTGTCCACCTTCCTGGTGGACATGAAGGCCGCGCTCGGCAATGGGCTGACCATCCGCCCCATCCGCACGATGATGAACCACAATTCCTGCGAAGTGTTCTTCGACAACATGGAAGTGCCGGCCGAGAACCTGGTCGGGGTAGAGGGCAAAGGCTTCCGCTACATCCTCGATGGCATGAACGCGGAACGGATGCTGATTTCCGCCGAATGCATCGGCGACGCCAAGTGGTTCATCAACAAGGCCGTGGAATATTCCAAGCAGCGCGTGCTGTTCGGCAACCCGATCGGCAAGAACCAGGGCGTGCAGTTCCCCATCGCCAAGGCCTATGCCGCCATGCGCGCCGCCGAGGCCCTGCTGCAGAAGGGCCTCGCGAAGTTCGAGGCCGGGCTGCCCTGCGGCGAGGAAGCGAACATGGGCAAGATGGTCTGCGCCGAAGCCGCCTGGATGGCCGCCGAGGCCTGCGTGCAGACCCATGGCGGATTCGGCTTCGCCGAGGAATACGACGTCGAGCGCAAGTTCCGCGAATGCCGCCTGTATCAGGTGGCGCCGATCAGCACGAACCTCGTGCTGTCCTATATCGGCGAGCATGTGCTGGGGATGCCGCGGAGCTACTGACCATGACCGGCGTGCCTGTCGCCATCGCCTATGATTTCGACGGGACCCTGGCGCCGGGCAACATGCAGGAACATGCCTTCCTGCCCAAGCTCCGCCTCGACATCGGCGCGTTCTGGAAGCGCGCCAATGCACTGGCCGAGGAGCAGCAGGGCGATCCGATCCTCACTTACATGCATCGCATGCTGGCCGAGGCAGCGAATGCCGATATCCCGATGCGGCGCGAGGATTGGGCTGCCCATGGTGCCGGCATCAGCCTGTTCCCCGGCGTGGTCAGCTGGTTCGACCGGGTGAATGCGGCGGGCGCGGTGCGCGGCCTTGCCGTCGAGCACTACGTCATCTCCTCGGGCCTGCGTGAGCTGATCGAAGGGACGCCGATCCGCCAGCATTTCCGCGCGGTCTTCGCCTCGGGCTTTCTCTACAACGCGTCCGGCGCCGCCGTCGCGCCGGCGATCGCGGTCAACTACACGACCAAGACGCAGTATCTTTTCCGCATCAACAAGGATGCGCTCGACCTTGCGGACAACAAGGCGGTCAACGCCTATCAGCCGCAGGACCAGCGGCGCGTGCCGTTCCCCAACATGATCTTCATCGGCGACGGCGACACCGACATTCCCTGCTTTCGCACGGTGAAGGAGATGGGCGGGCACTCGATCGCGGTCCATCCCGCCGATGATGCCGATCGCGCGGAACGCACGCGCAAGCTGATCGACGAAGGGCGCGTGCATTGCGCGGTGCCGGCCGACTACCGCGAAGGCAGCGCCATCGAGTCGCGGGTCTTCGCCGTGCTGGACCTTCTCGCCGCCCGTGCACGGGTCATGCAGGCATGATGCGCGCGGCGTTTTGCATTCCGTTCTTGGCCGCCGCCTGCCCGCGCGCCACCACCGAGCCGCGTTCCGACGATCGGCGCCGCCGGCGCTTCGGCTACCTCGGCGCCGCAACCGGCGCGCGGCTGGCCAGGCGCGCCGCGATCGGCGCCGATGGCCGGCACACCAGCGAGGCGCGCCGCGTCACGTTTCCCCATCCCTGGCCCGATGCGTTGCTGCCGCTCGCCGCCGCGCGCCAGGGCGCCTGCCCGCAAGACCGAGAGAGCACACCGCCATGACCCAGCCGAACCTGCCCCTGGAAGGGCTTCTCGTCGTCGCGATGGACCAGGCGGTGGCGGCGCCGTATTGCGCGTCGCGCCTGGCCGATGCCGGCGCGCGCGTGATCAAGATCGAACGCCCCGAGGGCGATTTCGCCCGCGGCTACGACAAGGTGGCAAACGGTCAGTCCTCCTATTTCGTCTGGTTGAACCGGGGCAAGGAAAGCGTCTGCCTCGACATCAAGACGCCGGATGACAAGGCGCTGCTGGAACGGCTGATCGCCAAGGCGGATGTCTTCATCCAGAACCTCGCCCCCGGCGCGATGAAGCGCGCGGGCTTCGGCAGCGCGGAATTGCGTGAGCGGCATCCGCGGCTGATCACCGTGGATATCTCCGGCTATGGCGAGGACGGCGAATACGCCACCATGAAGGCCTATGACCTTCTGGTGCAGGCGGAATCGGGTCTCGCCTATGTCACGGGCCGCGCCGAAGGTCCGGGGCGAGTCGGCGTATCGGCCTGCGACATCGGGTGCGGGATGCACGCCTATGCCGCCGTGCTGGAAGCGCTGCTGTCGCGTGCCATCACCGGCAAGGGGCGCGGCATCGCGGTGTCGCTGTTCGACGGCATGGCGGATTGGATGTCCGTGCCGCTGCTGCAGTATGAAGGAACCGGCATCAACCCGCCGCGCATCGGCCTGGCTCATCCGTCGATCTGCCCTTATGGCGCCTTCCAGACGAAGGACGGCCATGACGTGCTGATCGCGATCCAGAATGAGCGCGAATGGGCGTCCTTCAGCGCCCATTTCATGGATGAGCCCGACCTGCCGCAGCGCCCCGGCTTCACTGTGAACAATGACCGCGTCGCGCATCGCCCGATGGTGGATGCGCATATCCAGGCGATGTTCGCGACGCTGACGCGCGACGAATGCGCGGCGAAGCTGCGGCGCGCCAACACTGCCTATGGCTTCGTGAACGATTGCGGGGGCCTGCAGAAACACCCCGCGCTGCGCCGCGCGCCGGTACAAACCGAAAAGGGCCCGGTGATGATCGCCCTGCCCCCGGCGAAACTCTCCGACGGCGTGCGCCCCTTCGGTGCCGTCCCTTCGCTCGGCCAACACAGCGCCGCCATCCGCGCCGAATTCGCCGCCTGATCGCATCCGGCGCCAATTCCCCGCGGTCCAGGGACCCGTTGGTCCCTGGTGGGGAGGTCCGGAGGGGTGAAACCCCTCCGGGATCACATCGGCCGCCTGAAGAACATCATCGGCGAAGCCCGCACCGGTCCCGGCGGCGCCGCCCGCCCGATCGCCATGATCGGCGCCGCCCGATACGCATCGAGCCCCCGGCCCGCCGCCCCTGACGCCAAGGGGATGACCTGCGCCCGGTCGGCCCGATTGGCCAGGCTGAGCGGCCCTGATCCGCCGGCGGCGACCCGCGCCAACAGTGCCGCCTCGGCCGCCGGGTCACCAGGGGGCCGCCCCTGTTCCCCCGCCCAGGCGGCCAGCACCCGGGCGCGATAGGGTTCCGCGCGGTCGGGCGTCTGGGAATGGTAATGCCCCGCCGCCCGCGCCCAATCCCCGGTCGGGGCCCGCAGCTCGGTCAGGAATTGCGCGGCGTAGCGGGCATTGGTCAGCGGATCGAAGGCCTGTTCCAGCGACGGGAAGGCGTTGGGGTGGAAGTGTAGGTTCACCTGCATGCAGCCCACATCGATCACGCGCACGCCGCGGGCCTGGAGTTGCCGGACCTCGGCAATCGCTGCCTCCCGGTTGGGGAAGAACATGCCGCGGCCCTCGGCGTTGATGGTCCAGGGCCAGGGGGCGAGTTGGCCGGTCGTCGGGTCGCGCCGGCCGGATTCGACGCGGCCGATCGCCTGCAGAAGACCCGCCGGGATGGCCCTCTCCCGCTCGGCGGTAGCGATTGCGGCGCGACAGGCCGCGCCCAGGTCGCTGGCGTGTGCCTGCCTCGCGGCTGGCGCGCAGAACACTGTGAACAGCAGCAGGAGAAATCCCGTCGGCAGGGAAAGGCGATTCGGCATGGGACTGAAGGCGCAAGGCCCGTGCCACGCAATAAATATGCGCGGACATGCTGCGTCGCATCATTTTTGCTGCACCGCAAAAAACCCCTTGCGGTGGTCCGGCGGTCGCCCTAAATTCTCGACGGCAGCAGGTTGGCCTAGCCACTTGCTGCCTTTCTTGGACGTTTCCTCCCTAAACTTGGCGGTGCCTTCGGGCACCGCCTTTTTTTTCGCGTCGTCCAGGATAGCAGGATCTTCTCCGGATGGAGAATATTCTTCTCCGGAAATGGTGCGCTGCGTTACGTCCGCAGGAAGGCCCAGTCGGTCTTCGCCATATGCTCGATGAGGGTATTGAGGCTGCGCACCAGCGCGATCAGGCCGGGGCCGCGCTCGATCCGGGTCTCATCCATATACAGCGCGCGGGCAATTTCGATCTGGAGCGCATGCGTGGCTTCGCGCGGGCGGCCGTAGTGGCGCGTGACGTAGCCGCCGGCATAGGGATCGTTGCGACGCACGCGGTACCCCAGCCCAACCAGCACTTCCTCGACCAGGCGGGTCGCGCGCGGGGCACAGGCAGTCCCATGCGCATCCCCAAGGACCATGTCCGGCGGATTGGCGACCTGCGCCGGATGGGCCGGCATGGAATGGCAATCGATCAACAGGCAGAAGCCGAACTGGGCGTGCGTCTCGGCGATCAGCTGCGCCAGTGCGACGTGATACGGCTCCCAGCAGGCGCGGATCCGCGCCTCAGCCTCCGCGAAGGCCAGGCGGCGGCGATAGACCGTCTCCCCCGTCGCGACGATGCGGGCGATGGTGCCGAGGCCAGCCCCGACCCGCGGGCTGGACGTATTGACCCAGGGCGGCAGCGGACCGTCGAACATCCCGGGATCGAGCTCCCAGGGCTCGCGGTTCACATCGCACCACACGCGCGGGAAGGTGGCCGCCAGCAGGGGCGCGCCATGGGCCGGCGCCGCGGCGAACAATTCGTCGACGAAGGAATCCTCGCTGCGGCGAAGCGCGAGCGGTGCGAGCCGCGCCTCCGCGAGCAGCGATGCCGGATAGGCCTGCCCGGAATGGGGGGACGCAAAGACGACCGGCATGGTCTGCCGCGCTGGGCGACAGATGACGAAGGGCGCGGTCTCGGCGGGCCCGGGCAGGGTTTGGGCGGGAAGATCCATGTGCAACCGACCAAACCATAGCGCCCGGCGCATGTCACGCGGCAGCCGCCGATCCGCGCGATTAGCGAATTGGTCAGCAGCGTATGCGCATGGTCGCCCCGATGTCCGGCAAGGCAAAAGGCGCGCGGGGCGGCGCCACCATCGTCATCAGGCGCGAGGAGGCGGGCGAAGCCGGCCACCACGGTGGCGCCTGGAAGGTTGCCTATGCCGATTTCGTCACGGCGATGATGGCGTTCTTCCTGTTGATGTGGCTGCTGAACGCCACGACCGAGGAACAGCGCCGCGGCCTGGCCGATTACTTCGCGCCGACCAACCTGCTGGCGCGCTCGGTGTCAGGCTCCGGCCAGCCCTTCGGCGGGCAGACGCCCAATGACGACGGCAATGTCACCTCGACGACGGGCGCGACCACCATCGAGCCCGGCCGACTGCCCGCGGTCATGGACATCGAGGAAGACGACACCGACACCCCCGCCCGCCCCATGCCGCGCCGCGAAGGCCCGCCCGGCGCCGAGGACGCGGAAGAACCGCAACTGACCGTCGTGGCACCGCCCGGGGCGCTGGCCGGTCCCGAAGTCCCGCGCGGCGGGCCATCCGACACGCCAGCCACCGAGGCGCAGCCCGCCGCCCTGGGCGAGGCGGAGTTGCGCCGCGAACTCGCGCGCCGCGAACGCGAAGCCTTCGAGACCGCCGCCGCGCAGATCCGCGACGCGGTCGCGGCCGACCCGGCGCTGGCGGACCTGGCGCGGCAGATGCTGGTGGAACAGACGCCCGAGGGGCTGCGCATCCAGTTGATCGATGCCGACCGCCAGCCGATGTTCGCGCTGGGCGGCAGCGCACCGAACGACCGGGCGCGGGCGCTGCTGGCGCGCGTGTCCCAGGCCGTTGCCCGCCTGCCCAACCCGATCGCCATTGCCGGCCATACCGACGCAACTCCCTTTCGTGGTGGCGGCGAGCGCAGCAATTGGGATCTGTCGTCCGAACGGGCCAACGTCACCCGACGCCTGCTGACCGAAGCCGGACTGCCTGAGGCGCGCATCCGCAGCGTGTCCGGCCATGCCGAGCGCGACCTGCTGTTGCCTGACGCACCGAACGCGGCCGCCAACCGTCGCGTGTCCATCACCGTGCTGCGCCTCAATCCGGATGCCCCGCCATGATCTCACTCGTCGGGCTGGGCTTCCTGCTCGCCTGCGTCTTCGGCGGCTACATCGCCGCCGGCGGCAAGATGGACATCATCATGAAGGCGCTGCCCTTCGAGATGGCGATCATCGGCGGGGCGGCGATCGGCACGGTGGTGATGGCCAACAGCGTGTCGGACCTCAAGCATGTCGGCGGCGGCTTCGGGAAGCTGTTGAAGGGCGCACGATACACGCGGCAGGACTACATGGACCTGCTGAGCCTGCTCTATTACCTCGTGCGCCTGGCACAGACGAAAGGGCCGATGGCGCTCGAACCGCACATCGAGAAACCGGAGGAGAGTGCGGCCTTCACCAAGTTCCCGCGCATCGCGGCCGACCACCATGTGGTCCACCTAATCTGCGACTACTTGCGCATGGTCGGGATGAACGCCGACGACCCGCACCAGATCGAGGACGTGATGGCCCGCGAGTTGAAGAAGATGAAGGAGGAAGAGATGCACCCCTCCCACGCCATGCAATCCATGGCGGATGCGCTGCCGGCGCTGGGCATCGTCGCCGCGGTGATGGGCGTGATCAAGACCATGGGGTCGATCAGCGAACCGCCGGCGGTGTTGGGCAAGATGATCGGCGGCGCCTTGGTCGGCACCTTTCTCGGCGTGCTGCTCGCCTATGGGCTGATGGGGCCGTTCGCATCACGGCTGAAGGGCGTGGTCGATGAGGAAAGCAAGTTCTTCGAGGTGATCCGCGCCGTGCTGGTGGCGCATCTGCACGGCAACGCGCCGCAGGTGGCCGTCGAGACCGGGCGCAAGATGGTGCCGTCCGGTCACATGCCAAGCTTCCAGGAACTGGAGCAATCGCTGCAGGAACTGCAGATTGCCTGACGCGTCAGCGCTTCAGGTATTCGAGGGCATAGCGCAGCGGTGTGTCGGAAACGCGCAGAATGCCGACATGCGCGTCGCTCAGTTCCAGGATCAGAAAAATTGCTCCTGACACCGCGATCGATCCTGTCACCAGAGCCATGAGGACGGTCAGGTTGGGGCGGACGAACAGGCCCATGGCCACGAACATGATGGCCAGCCAGCCCACCAGCATCGCCAGGAAGGGCCATTGCGTACCGTCGTTCAAGCTTCGCAGCATCAACGTCGCGCGCGCCTGGACCAATCGGCCTGCCATGGTCAGCGCCTGCTGCTGGGCGGCGTGCTGCGCCACGGTGGTCGTCCGCAGTCCGGCGATGGCGGTGTAGAAGGCATCGACGGTGGCCGGGTCGATCAGCGTCACGTCACTCCGGCGTTCCACCGCCAGCCCGTCAACGGCCGCCTGCACCATGTCGCGCAGCCCCGCGCGCGCGGCTACGGCATCGGGCCCCGCATGGGCCAGCGCGCCGTCAAGCACGATGATGTCGGCCGCAAGCACCGACACACCATCGGTCTGGTCACGGAAATGGCTGCTGGCGGAAGCGATCAGCAGGCTCAGCACCAGGGTTGCGATCGACGCGATAAGCGCCTGTACCAGCCGCACCACGTCCTTTGTCTCAGTGCCACGGTGGTGGTCCGGCAACACCCGGTGCAGCAGGAGGCCCAGCAATCCGGCCAGCATGGAGACGCAGAAGACGCCCAGGCCAATGAACACTGTGATCACGCGATCGTCCTCGCCGGGGCCGCGCTCATCTGCCGGCGCGCCCGCCGGGGCTCTTATGATCCCGTGCGGCGTTGAAAGCCAAGACGAGGGCGTCGGGAACGGAATTTTACGCCCGCATTGCCACAGACGCCGGCGCTTGGAATGGCGGGGCGGTGGATGCCCCGTGAACAGGACGCGCGCAACTGTACTTCAAGGCGCCCCACCGCCCCATTCCCCGTCACCGCGCGAAGCTGAGAGTCACGCGACCTATGGCGGAAATGTGGCCAAAATGAACCTTGCATGTTACAAAATAGACCGCATGCCAAGCGTGCGGATTTTCCGAGGATCATCCCCGAGACAGACTGAGTGATCGTATTAAAAATGAAAACATCAAAAATCAAACTGTGCTGGCCGGTCTTCCTGGGGGCCGCAGGCACTTTGCTGGCCCTCGTCGCATTTGCGATCAGCACGCCTGAAACTGCCGCCGAGGTTTTTCGTCAGGCGCAGGATTGGGTCATCCTGCATTTCGGCTGGTTTTACATCCTGGCCGTGGCTGTCTTCCTGGTGTTCACACTGCTCCTGGCGTTTGGACGGCATGGAGCGGTGCGCCTGGGCACCGATGACGAGACGCCGGAATTCGATAACGTCTCCTGGTTCGCCATGCTGTTCAGCGCCGGCATGGGCATCGGCCTGATGTTCTTCGGTGTCGCTGAACCGATGATGCACTACGCCACACCGCCCACCGGCGACCCCATTGCGCCGCGGAGCATCGAGGCGGCACGGCAGGCCATGGTGACCACGTTTTTCCACTGGGGCCTGCACGCTTGGGCGGTCTATGCGGTGGTCGGGCTTGTGCTCGCCTATTTCGGCTTCCGGCGCGGTCTACCGCTGACCATCCGGTCCGCCTTGCAGCCGTTTATCGGGGAGAAGTTCCGCGGCCCGGCCGGCCATGCCGTGGACGCTTTCGCGGTGATCGGCACCATGCTGGGCGTGGCGACCTCGCTCGGCTTCGGGGCGGCGCAGGCCAATGCCGGGCTGGCGCATCTCGTTGGGCTGCCGATCAGCCCGGGGATGCAGGTCCTGCTGATCGTGGGGATCATCGCCATCACCCTCGTCTCGGTGGTGGCGGGGCTCGATGCCGGTATCCGGCGGCTGTCGCTGCTGAACCTGATCCTCGCTGCCGCGCTGATGGGCTTCGTTCTGTTGGCTGGCCCGACGCTGTTCCTGATCCAGGCCTTCGTGCAAAACACCGGCGCCTACCTGGCCGACATCGTCGGGCGGACCTTCCGGATGCATGCCTACCAGCCATCCGGCTGGCTGGGTGGCTGGACGCTGCTCTATTGGGCCTGGTGGATCGCCTGGTCGCCCTTCGTCGGCATGTTCATCGCCCGCGTCAGCCGTGGCCGCACCATCCGCGAATTCGTCCTGGGCGTCCTGCTGGCCCCGGCGGGCTTCACCTTCGCCTGGATGACCATATTCGGGAACACGGCCATCCAGATGGACATGGCGCAGGGCGGCTGGCTCTCGGCTGCCGTGGGACAGGATGTGACGCTGGCGCTGTTCCGCTTCCTGGATGCGCTGCCGCTGTCGTCGATTTCGGCCTGGCTCGCGACGGCGCTGATCGTGACCTTCTTCGTCACCTCGGCGGACAGCGCGGCCCTGGTGGTGGACACCATCGCCTCGGGCGGGTCGGAGGAGAATCCGGTCTGGCAGCGCATCTTCTGGGCCTGCGCGATCGGCGCGCTGGCCTCCGCGCTGCTGCTCGCGGGCGGATTGTCGGCACTGCAGACCGCGGCGCTGATCGGCGCGCTGCCCTTCACGGTGGTGATGCTGATTGCCTGTTGGGGTCTGTCCCGAGCGTTGAAGGAGGAAGAGGAGGCCCGCACCGGGCACGTGCCAGCGCGCGCGCCCGTTCTTGGTGATTGGCAGAGGCGGCTTGCGGCGGCGCTGCACCGGCCCAGCCGCAGCACGGCCTCCCGCCATCTCGATGCCTCCGTGCGCCCGGCGCTGGAAGCCGTGTGCGACGAACTGCGCAAGCGCGGTGGTACCGCCGAGCTGAGCTCGGATGCCGATGCCGTCGCGCTGACCGCCGAGCTGCCCGGCGGCCGGCGCTTCGCCTACGCCGTGCGGCTGCATCCGATGAAGGAAGCAGCCTTTGCCCTGGCGGGGGCCCGGCCTGCGGAAGCATCGCGGCATCAATGGTGGCGCGTCGAGGTCATCGGCGCTGGCTACGACATATTCGGCTGGTCTCGCGATGACATCATCGGCGATGTCATGGCAGGCCTTGATCGTGTCATGGCGCAGCCGGCGCGCTGATCCGCTGCGGGGGGGGCGCGTGTTCGAATTGGGTGGGGGTCGGGTGCATTCGCGAAGGGGGCTGCCCCATGGGCGCGAATGTATGCCGATGGTGCTCCTTGGAGAGGGGCGTCGCCCCTCTCCAAACCTCTCCCCACCAAAGGCTTAAGGCCTTTGGAAACCTCCATTTTAGTCCTCAATGCCGGCCGTCGGTGCCACGATGAATGCACGATTCTGGTATTGGACCGGGTGAGGATCGCCCTACGTGAAAAATGCCAAGGTCCCGCGGTCCAGGGACCCGCTGGTCCCTGGCGGGGTGGTTTGGAGGGGCAGCGCCCCTCCAACCTGCAGCCTTATCCAGCGCGCACGGGACATCGCCCCTGCGTCACTTCACGCCATAGACAACGCGCGCCGCCTCCGCGCTCACCAGCCCGTCCTCGACATCACGCTGCACCAGGGCGGGGTCGCGATCCTTCGGATTGCCCATGCCGCCCCCGCCGGGCAGCTTCAGCAGCAGGCGCCGGCCCTTCGGGATGGTCTGGAAGCCCTTGGTGCGCAACACGGTGCCATTGGCGTCGTTCATGCCAACCCAACCGGCAGCCCCTTCGCCGCCACCGTCACGGCCTTTCGGCGCATTGGCCACGCGGTCGAAGATGGCGTTGACGGCGAATTCGGCATCGCCCTTGGCACCGATCTCCATGATCTGGCCAAACCCGCCGCGAGTGCGCCCCGCGCCGGCCGAATCAGGCCGGATCTGCTTCTGCCAGAAGATCACGGGGGCGACGTTCTCGGTCGCTTCCACCGGCATGGTCCGCACGCCGGAAGGGAAGGCCGTGCCGTCGAGGCCATCCTTGCCCGGCCGCGCGCCGGTGCCGCCGGAATTGAAGGTGATGATCTCGAAATCCTCGGTCTCCGCCGCCTGGCCCGAGACCTGTGATCCGCCACGCAGCGGCGGGTTCCACAGGCAGGACGACCCTTCCGCATTGACGCGGTCCGGCACCGCCTGGTGCAGGCAGCCCATCATCAGGTCGGGCAGCAGCTGGCCGACGACATGGCGCACCGACACCGGATAGGGATGCGGCGCGTTGAGGATGCATCCCTTCGGGATCTCCATCTGGAACGGCAGCAGGGACGCCCAGTTGTTCGGCACCTCGGGTGCGACGACGACCTTGATGCCGAAGCAGGCATAGGCACGACAATAGGCGGGGGGGACGTTGATGCCGCGTGTGGACAGGCCGGATGTGCCGGTGAAATCCACCACGATGCGATCGGCATGCGTGGTCATCGCGGCCTTGAGCGTGACCTCGGACTCATAGCCGTCGGATTTGATCGAGGCGCTGTAGGTGCCGCGCGGCAGCTTGGCGATCTCGGCGAGCGTCGCCCGCGTGCTGGCCTCGAAGATATAGGCGCCGAGGTCATCGAGCGTGTCCATGTCGAACTCGTCGAGCATTTCGACCAGCCGCTTCGCCCCGGCATCGTTGCAGGCGCAAAGGGAATAGATGTCGCCCTCGAGTTCGACCGGCGTGCGCGAACCGGCGCGGATGAAGTCGAAGAAGGTCTCGTTCGCGACGTTGCGGTCGAAGCACTTCACGATCGGGATATACAGGCCTTCCTCGAAGACCGAGCGCCCCTCGGGGCCCATGCCGAGGCCGCCGATGTCGATGATATGCGCGGTGTTGGCGAAGAGCCCGACGATCTTCCCGTTGCGGAATGCCGGCGTGACCACCGTCAGGTCATGCAGGTGGCCGGTGCCGAGCCAGGGGTCGTTGGTGATGTAGTGGTCGCCCTGCTGCATCCCTGCGGTCGGGAACTTGGCCAGGAAATGGCCCACTGATTCCGCCATGGAATTCACATGGCCGGGCGTGCCCGTCACGGCCTGGGCCAACATGCGGCCCTGCAGGTCGAAGACGCCGGCCGAAAGATCCCCCGCTTCGCGCACCGTGGTGCTGAAGGCGGTGCGGATCATGGTCTGCGCCTGTTCCTCGACCACCGCGATCAGGCGGTTCCACTGGATCTGGCGCTGGATGGTGGCGAGTGCGCCGGTTTCCTTGCTCATCACGCGGCCTCCTGAGTCAGGTCGAGATAGCCAAGCCCATCCATCCGGCACGTCCAGCCAGGCCCGATCAGCGTGCTGGTCTCGGATTCCGCCACGATGGCGGGGCCGGGCAGGAACGCGCCGGGGGACATATGCTCACGGTCATAGACGGGCCATTCCGTCACTTCGCCGGTCGCCGTGTCGCGCACCATCTGGGTTCGGATCGGCTTCGGTGCGGGGCTGTCCGGCACGGCGGCGGCCGGTTCGACATGGTCCACCACGGTGCGGACGGTCACGGCGAAGGACAGGATCTCCACATCCGAACCCGGCACGGGCCGGTCGTAGAAGCGGGTGTATTCGGCATCATAGGCCGCGCGAATCTCGGCCACATCCGTCGTCGTCAGCGGCCGGGCCGGCACCGGGACCGCAATCTCATGCCCCTGCCCGACATAGCGCATATAGGCGATGCGCGTCTCCTCGACCGGCTGGCCGAAGGCACCTTCGGACACAACCTGCCGCGCCTCGGCCGACATCGCGCCGAGCAACCCGTTGACGCCTGCGATGTCGAAAGTGCCGAAGCGCTGGTACAGCGACTTGACCACTTCATACGCCACGGGCGCGCGCAAGAATCCAATCGCGGACCCGACGCCGGCGCCACTGGGCACCAGCATCCGCTTCACGCCGATCTTCTCCGCCACGCGATACCCATGCACCGGCCCGCCGCCGCCGAACGCGATGACGATGCGCCCGTCATAGCCCTTGCCGCTTTCGATGGCATGGACGCGGGCGGCATTGGCCATGTTCTCATCGACCATCTCGACGACGCCCAGGCCCGCCATGTCGCCCGACAGGCCGAGCTTGCCGCCGACATGTTCCGCGAGCGCCGCGCGCGAGAGTTCCGGCTGCAACGGCAGCGACCCGCCGGCGAACAGTGACGGTTCATACCGCCCCAGCGACAGGTTCGCGTCGGTGACCGCCGGATGCGTGCCGCCGCGGCCGTAGCAGGCCGGGCCAGGGTCCGCGCCCGCCGATTCCGGGCCGACCTGGATGCGACCCATGGAATCCACCTGCGCGATCGAACCGCCGCCCGCGCCGATTTCCACCATCTCGATGACGGGGATGCGCAGGGGCAGGCCGGACCCCTTCTTGAACCGCCCCACGCGCGCCACTTCAAACGTGCGCGACGCCTGCGGCTGGTAATCGTCGATCAGGCAGACCTTCGCCGTGGTGCCACCCATGTCGAAGGACAGCACCTTGTCAAAGCCGCGTTGCTTCGCGACGAAGGCAGAGAAGATCGCGCCGCCCGCCGGGCCGGATTCCACCAGGCGGATCGGGAAGCGCGACGCCGTCTCGATGGTGGTCAGCCCGCCACCCGACAGCATCAGGAACAGCGGGCAGGCCACGCCGGCCGCGCGCAGCCCGGTCTCGAGCCGACCGAGATAGGTCGCCATCAACGGCTGCACATAGGCATTGGCGACGGTGGTGGAGAACCGTTCCCATTCGCGCATCTCGGGTGAGACCTCGGACGACAGCGAGACCGCCATCCCCGGCCACATCTCCCGCACGATCGCCGCCGCACGCTGTTCATGCGCTGGATTCACGAAGGCATGGAGAAACCCGATGGCGAGCGCCTCGATGCCCTCGGCCTTGAGGAAATCCACCTGCGCGCGCACCGCAGCCTCATCGAGCGGCACCAGCACCTTGCCGGTATTGTCCAGCCGTTCCGGCACGGTGACGCGCCAACGGCGGCGCACCAGCGGCTCCGGCAGGTCGATGTTCAGGTCGTACTGTTCGTAGCGGGCCTCATTCGCCAGCGCGAGGACGTCACGGAAGCCTTCCGTCGTCAGCAGGGCGGTCTTGGCCCCCTTGCGTTCAATGATCGCGTTGGTCGCCAGCGTGGTGCCATGAATGAGCAGAGAGAGATCGCCCGCCACCATGCCGGCCTTGGCGAGTACCTGCACGACGCCGTCCAGCACGCCCTTCTCGGGCGCATGCGGCGTGGTCAGGACCTTGGTGGTCCAGCGCTGGCCGTCCTTCTCAATAGCGAGGTCGGTGAAGGTGCCGCCGATATCGACTGCGAGACGAGCCGTCACTGAGCCGCCTCCGCCGCCCAGCGTTGCACCACGGCACAAGCCGCCGCGAAGTCTTCCATACGCATTGATTCCTTCGGATTGTGGCTGCCGTTCTGGTTGCGGACGAACAGCATGGCAGCGGGGATCTTCGCCTCGGCGAAGGCGGCGGCGTCATGGCCGGCGCCCGACGCCATGGCGATGTGGGGAATGTTCAGCGCCACCGCCGCGCGGGCCAGGCCGTCGCGGATCGCCTCATCCATCGGCGCGGCGCGGCTGCCGGTCTCGGGGCCGCAGTCGAAGGTCACGCCGTGGCGGGCAGTGATTTCGTCCATGAAGCTGTGCATCGCCTCGAACATCATGTCGCAGGCGCGCGGCGATACGCTGCGCACATCCAACTGGAACGTCGCCTCGCCGGCGATCTTGGTGAAGCCGGCCTCGACGGTCGTCGCCATGGTGCAGAAGGTGCAGACCAGCACATGGCCCCTCGCGTCCAGCCGGCACCATTCCTCATCCATCCGGTGCACAAGTTCGGCAAGTGCGGCGGCCGCGTCGCGCCGATACTTCCGTGGCGTGGCACCTGAATGATTGTATTCGCCGACCACACGCCCCTGGCGCAGGCGGCGGCTGCCGGGGATGCCGGTGACGATGCCGATGGGCACCTGCTCGGCCTCCAGCACCGGCCCCTGTTCGATATGTAGCTCCAGATAGCCCGCGACATTGTGCGGCCCCAGCGCGTGTTCGCCGCGCGCGACAGCGTCCGGATCGAAGCCTTCTTCCTTCATGTGGTCGGCGAGCGTCCGACCGGAATCCTGCCGTGCCACCGCCAGCCCATCCGGCTTCAGCAGCCCAAGTGCCATGCGCGATCCGGGATAGGAGACCGGGAACCACGCGCCGGCTTCCTCGGCACGGATCGCCATCACCGTCACGTCACGGCCGGGCACGAAGCCGGCGCGCTTCATGCCCGCGACCGTCGCCATGCCGGCCAGCACCCCGGCCGCGCCATCGTAATTGCCGCCCTGGCGGACGGAATCGAGGTGGCTGCCGATGATGATCCGCTTCGCAGACCGGTCCGCGCCGGGCAGCGTCATGTACAGATTGCCAGCGACATCGACGCTGGATTCCAGCCCGATGCGATCGGCCGCATCCCGCATCAGCGCATGCGCCATGCGCTCGCCGGGACCATAGGCCTCGCGCGTCACCCCTTCCCCATCGACGCTGCGCGCGCGCAGTTCCGCGAAAAGCGTCGCGGCGAGATCCGTATCGGGGGTGAGGTTCGGCAGCATCGCGATCAACCTTCTGGCAATGGCCGGGCGCCACATATGCGCCCGGCCATGCGTCGCTTCAGAGCATCGAGCGGACGCGGCCGCCATCCACCCGCATCATCGTGCCGGTGATGTAGGCGCCCGTCGTGCCGGCGAGGAACGCGCCCATCGGCCCGTATTCGCCCGGTTCGCCCACGCGGCCCATCGGCACTTCCTTGCCGGCGCGCGCGATTTCCTCATCGACGCTGGTGCCGGCCTTCTCGGCGCGCACCGCGGCGGTCTGGGTGATGCGGTCGGTGCGGATCGAACCGGGGGCGAGGATGTTCATCGTCACCCCATCGGCCGCAACTTCGCCCGACAGCGTCTTCAACCAGGCCCAGATCGACGCGCGCAGCGTGTTGGACAGCGCCAGCGTCGGGATCGGGTGATGCATGCCCGACGACCCCACCACGATCACGCGCCCGAACTTTTGCGCCCGCATCGCCGGCATCAGCTTCATGGTGATGCGGATCGGCGAGACGACGATGTTCTGGAACCACTTGACCAGGTTCGCTTCCGTCATCTCGGACGCCGTGCAGACCGGCGGGCCGCCATGGTTCAGCACCAGGATGTCCACGCCGCCCATCGCCGCCACCGCCGCATCGGCCAGCTTGTCCATCTCCTCGCCATTGGAGACATCCGCCTGCACGACCGTGACAGCCGGTGCGCCAGCCGCCTTGAGGTCGGCGGCAGCCTTCTCCATCGCGGCGACGTCGCGCCCGCTGATGGTCAGCACCGTGCCTTCGGCCGCCAGCGCATCGGCGATCGAACGCCCAAGCCCCTTCGCACCACCCATGACCAGGGCGCGCTTGCCCTTCAGACCGAGATCCATCGTCGTTTCCTTCTCGTTTCCTGCCTCAGAGCAGATCCCCATCAGGTGGAATCGCCTGATGGGGTGAAGATGCTCGCTCAAACAAAGGCCTGGGCGGCTTCCGTGAGCCGAAGCGAACGGACACCGCTCCAGGAACCGGGGCGGAACCTGCCCCCTCCCCCGCCCCCTGGCAAGACGGGCCGCCCCGCGTCATGGTGCGGCCCACAAGCCGAAACATGCAGGAAGCGTTCCATGGCCAAGCCCATCATCCTCGTCACCCGCAAACTGCCGGACGGCATCGAGGCGCGCCTCGCGTCGCTGTTCGATGCGCGGCTCAACCTCGATGATGCGCCCTGGTTCCGCGATGGCGCCGAGATCGCCAAACGTGCGACCGATGCCGCCGCCGCGGGCATTCTGTGCGCCGCCGGCGATCCCATGAATGCCCAGGTGATCGCCGCGCTGCCCGACAGCGTGAAGATCATCACCACCTTCTCGGTCGGCGTCGACCACATCGCGCTCGAAGCGGCCAAGGCGCGCGGCATCGCCGTGACCCACACCCCCGAAGTGCTGTCCTTCGCCACCGCCGAGACCGCCTTCACCCTCATGCTGATGGCCGCCCGTCGCGCCGGCGAGGGCGAGCGCATGGTGCGCGCCGGGAAATGGGAAGGCTGGGCGCCGACGCAGCTCATGGGCGTGACGCTGCAAGGCAAGACGCTCGGCGTGCTCGGCTTCGGCCGCATCGGGCGCGAACTCGCGGACATGGCGCGCGGGATGCAGATGAAGATCCACTACCACGATGTCCAGCGGCTGCCTGAGGCGCTGGAGAAGGGCGCGACCTTCCATGCCGATGAGGACAGCTTTCTCGGCGCCATCGACGTGATCTCGATGCATGTCCCCGGTGGCGAGGGCACGCGCAAATGGCTGAACCCCGCGCGGCTGGCGAAGATGAAGAAGGGCGCCATCGTCATCAACACCGGCCGCGGCCCGTCGATGGACGATGACGCGCTGATCGCCGCGCTGACATCGGGCCACATCCGCGCGGCCGGCCTCGATGTCTATACCGCCGAACCCAAGATCCATCCGGGCTACATGGCGCTCGAGAACGTCGCCCTGCTGCCGCATCTGGGGTCCGCCACCATCGAGACGCGCGACGCCATGGGCAATCGCTGTATCGAGAATCTCGAGGCGCTGCTGATCAACGGGCAGAACCCGCCGCATCGCGCCGCCTGAAACAAGGACAACGATTCCATGCTGTTCGACTTCGACCAGATCCCCCATCGCGAAGCCTACAAGCTGACTGTCGCATCCATCGTGCCGCGTCCGGTTGCATGGGTGGTCAGCCAGGACCGGGACGGGCGCATCAACGCCGCGCCCTACTCCTTCTTCAACGTGTTCTCCGACAACCCGGTGATCGTGGCGATCGGCTGTTCGCCCAAGCCGAGCGGCTCGCCCAAGGACACGCTGGCGAATATCGAATCGACCGGGCAATTCGTGGTCAACCTCGTCTCCTACCCGACCGCGCAGGCGATGAACGTCACTGCCATCGACTTCCCCGCCGAGGTCGATGAGTTGCAGGAAGCCGGGCTGACCGCGGTGCCGTCCTCACGCGTCCGCGTGCCCCGCATCGCCGAAAGCCCGGTCGCGCTGGAATGCGAGGTGTTCCAGTTCGTGCCGACCCGCGGGCACGTCATCGTACTCGGCCGCGTGCTGGCGATGGAGGTGCGCGACGATTGCGTGCTGGATGCGGCGAAATACTACCTCGATACGCCGAAGCTCGACCTGGTGGGGCGCATGCACGGGGCCGGATGGTACGGGCGCACGACGGATCGCGTGGAGATCCCGCGCATTCCGCTGGCGGATTGGGAAGCGCGCAAGGGGTGAGGACGATCGGGGACGGGCATTGCCCCATCCCCGAGGCAGCCGCGCCGATCGCGGCAAAGGGCCACGAAATCCCTCTTTCGTGGGGGGGCTGCCTGCGTCGCTGCGCCGGGGCGCTCGCCCCGGCGAGCCACCAAAGACAGCCGATCCGCCTACGCAGGGCACGCGTGTTCAGCCACGGTCCGGAGAAGGCGCTGCCTCCTCCGGCTCGACGTGTCGTCACGCCTGCAGCGCGCCCATCACCCGTTCCACGAAGCCCGCCGCGCCATCCTTCGCCGTCCAGCGCAGCACCGCGACGATGCCGGTCGCCGGGTCCACCCAGGTGAGGTTGCCGCCAGCTCCGCTGGCGAAGAAGGCATCGGCGCCCGCCGCGGGATACCGCGCGCGGCCGGTGTTGAGCCACCACAGGAATCCGTATTGCGCATTGAGCGCGCAAGGCGTGACCGACGCCGCGAACCAGGATTCCGGCAACACCTGTCGTCCCGCCCAGTGCCCACGGTTCAGCGCGAGCAGCCCGATGCGCGCCTGGTCCTCCGCATCGATCGACATGCCGCCGCCCCAATGAGTGCCGCCGGGGACGGATTGCACGCGCCGTCCATCCGGCAGATCGACCCAGGACGTGCGGTACCCGTCCCAGCGCCAGCGGGAGGAGGCGCCGATCGGCCCCAGGATGCGCTCGGCGAACACCTCGGGCAGCGGGCGGCCGAAGCGGCGCAGCAGCGCGAGCGAAAGACGGTTCACACGGACGTCGTTGTATTCCCAATGCGTGCCGGGGGTGGCCAGCGCGCGCTCGCCTTTCTTGCCCTGGCCCTCGGCGCCCAGGTCCCGGCCCCGGTCGATCGAATCCGCCTTGCCGAACAGCGTGCCTTCCCATTCGGAGGTGTTGGTCAGCAGCATGCGCCAGGTGACCGGCGCGTTCTGCGCGCTGTCGAAGCCGCCATCATCCACCGTCTCGCGCACAGGGCGGTCGATGTCGGCGATCACGCCGTCGGAGACGGCCACACCGGCCAGCAGCGACAGGTAGGATTTAGCGGCGCTGAAGGTCTGGCTCGGGGCCTGAGTGTCGCCCCAGCGCGCGACCACCACACCGTGGCGCGTCACCAGCCCGGCCGGCGCGGTGCGCGGCCATAACGGGCCAAGGATTTCGTTGTTCGGCGGCGGTTCGAAAAAGCCGCGGCCGAGATGGCCGGCCAGGTCGTAGGGCCAGTCGATCTCATGCGCCTGGGCGAAGGCCACGGCATCGGCGAGGCGACCGGCATCGAAGCCGAGCGCGGCCGGAGCGGCCTCGGGCCAGGGGGCGGGGTGGGGGCTGGGGAAGGTCATGGTTGTCATCGCGCTGGACCATGCCCGCTCCCCGGGGCGCTTCCAAGACCCGGTCCCCGTCAAGCCTCCGGACGCGACGGCCGCCTGCCCGGGCGTCACAGGGTTGTGCGGCGGCGGCGGCATGCCCATCCTCGCGGCCTGGCCTTCCGCCGCCCAAAGGACCCCGCCATGGACCCCACCCCCGCCCCCGCCGGCCGGCTCGAAATCGTCTCCGACGCGATCTGCCCCTGGTGCTGGATCGGCAAGGCGCATCTGGACCGGGCCCTGGCGATCCTCGCCGAGGATGGCCTGACCTTCGAAATTGGCTGGCTGCCCTATCAGTTGAACCCGGACATGCCGGCCGGCGGCGTCGATCGCGCAACCTATCGGGCGCAGAAGTTCGGGTCGGTCGAACGTGGTGCGGAGCTCGACGCGCAGGTCGCGGAGGCCGGGCGCGGGGCCGGCCTCGCCTTCCGCCACGACCTGATGGTGCGCACGCCGAACACGGTCGAGACTCATCGCCTGATCCGGCTGGCCGGCCCGACGGGGTTGCAGCACGCGCTGATGGGGCGGGTCTTCCGGGCCTATTTCCAGGAAGGCGAGGATGTCGGCGACGTGGCTGTGCTTGCGCGGCTGGGCACCGAGACGGGGCTGCCGGAGCAGGTTGTCGCTGCCTTCACCGCGGGCAGCGCGGCGCGCGATGAGGTGGTGGGGGAATCCCTGGGCTTGGCGCAGGCGGGGATCAGCGGGGTGCCGTCATTCCTGCTGGACCGGCACCTGCTGTTCTCGGGCGCGATGCCGGCACAGCGCATGGCCGATGCCTTCCGCCAGGCCGTCACCATCCTGCGCGAGAGGGTCGAGGCGTAGCGTTCGGCGCCTCGGCTGGCGGACGGACCGTAATCCGCCGGCGCCGACGTCGTGCCCTGGGCTGCGTTCGGGCGGCGGTCGATCGCGCCGCGTCAGCCGGCCCATAGGGCGATCTCGGCCATCGCCCAGGCAAGCGCCAGGAAGCCTGTGAAATCACGCATCGCCCGACGGGCAACCCGCCGTTTCGGCGCCGCCGGTACGAATCGAATGATCGGGGCGCACCGTATCGCCACAGGGCAGGGCGGGATGGCCAGCGAGGGATCGGTGGGCTGCAGCGTTCTCATGCGACGATATGAACAAAACAAGAACATAAAGGCAAGTGCTGAACGCAACTGTTCACGGACAATCTGCGATGGGCTTGTGCCGCCTGCTGCCCGGTGTCGAGTATGCAACGTTCGGATGCGAAGGACCGCGCCCATGACCGATTCCAAGGAAAGCCGCCTGGCCCGACGCATGCTGATGGTTCGGGCGGCCGCCGGCGGGGCGGTCGGCGTCCCAGGCATCGCGGCCGCGCAAGGCGGCAAGGGTGAACCCGGCGGTGCGCCCCCC
>JALHQB010000061.1 GCA_022842185.1 Acetobacteraceae bacterium | reverse complement strand
GCAACGCCCGTACCCCTACGCGTAAGGGCGGCAACGGACTTCCGCCACGCCCCCAGCAGACGCGAAGGTCAGCCGATCAGCGCAGCTCGCCGCAAGGCAGCCGAGGGAGGACGCTTACGATTCAGAGCCTCATCAAAAATACAACTGTAGTGCTAGAGCGTCTTGTGGGGACCGTAGGCCGCGGTAAGCGTCCTCCCTCGACTGCCTTGCGGCGCGTGGTGCTGGTCGGCTGACCTGCGCGGCTGCTGGGCGGCGCGGATGTTGGTTGTCGCCCTTACGCGTAGGGGTATGGCGTTGCCGGACGGTCAGCGGGGCGAGGTGATCAGCGTGGTGCAGCGGCGACGCCGCTGGACGACGGAGGAGAAGCTGGCGCTGGTCGAGGAGGCGATGCGGCCCGGCTCGTCGGTGGCAGGCGTCGCCGACCGCCACAGCATGAGCCGCAGCCTGCTGTTCGAGTGGCGGCGTCAGGCCCGCGAGGGGACGATGCCGGGCCTCGTGCGGACGGAGTCGGAGGTCCCGCCCACTCTGGTGCCGGTTCGCGTCTTCGCAGCCCTGGCCTCCGAGGCCGGCCCGCCCGAGCGCCTGATGATCGACAGCACGCACCTCAAGGCGCACCGCACAGCCGCCAGCCTGCTCAAAAAGGGGCTTCTCCCCGCTGCATCGGGCGAACCAAGGGCCGCCTGAACTCCAAGCTCCACGCCACCTGCGACGGCCAGGGCCGTCCCGTCGTGCCGCTGCTCACCGAAGGCCAGGCCAGCGATCACCGCGGCGCTGCCTTGATGTTGCACAGGCTCCCACCAGCCCGCGAGCTCATCGGCGACCGCGGCTACGACAGCGGTTGCTTCCGCGCAGAGCTGTCGGCCCGCGGCATCACCCCATGCGTCCCCTCAATCCGCAGTCGGAAACTGCCCATCCCGCACGACGCCGTGCTGTATCGCCAGCGTCACCGCATCGGATCATGTTCGGAAGGCTCAAGGATTGGCGCCGCATCGCCATGCGCTGCGACTGCTGCGCCCACACCTTCTTCAGCGCCATCACCCTCGCCGCCACCGTTATCTTCTGGCTCGGTCAATGAGTCCTGAGCCTAGGATGCGCAATTCCCGATCATCAGACCATGATAAAAATAGGAACGCATATAAGGTCGGCTGATGAAATTGAGCTTCCGTCAATTGGAGGTCATTCGTGCAGTGCCGCTGCACGGGGCGGTCACCGCCGCCGCGAATGACCTGGGCGTCTCGCAGCCGGCGGTCAGCATGATGTTGCGCGAATGTGCTGCGAGCGCCGGCTTCGCGCTGTTCGTCCGCATCAGGGGGGCGACTGCAGCCGACGCCGGAGCTGCGGATCTTCCTCGACGAGGTGGACCGCGTGTTCAAAGGGCTGGAGCGCATCGACCGCCTGGTCGGCGACATCCACGACGCGGGCGTCGGTTCCGTCGTGGTGGCGGCGACGCCGACGCTGTCGGACAACCTCCTTCCCGTCGCCGTCGCTTCCTTGCGGCGGGCCCGGCCGCGTATCCAGATCGCGGTGCAGACCATGGACAATCTGTCCGCGGTGAAGGCGGTGGCGCAGGGCGGGGTCGATTTCGCCCTTGTGCTGACGCCGATCGCGGAGACCGATGCGCGGCTGGTCCCGCTCTGCGCCGCTGACCTGATCTGCGTTGTCGCGCGCGATCATACCCTGGCGTCGCAAGCGGAGGTGACGCCGCAGGACATCGCGCCCTATCCGCTGATTTCGTTCAGCCGCAGCCTTCCGATGGGCCGGCCGGTGGAGAAGAGTTTCCTTGACGCCGACCTGGAGCGGCGTATCGCCCTTGAGGTCAACCAGTCGTCAACCGCCCTTGCCATGGCGCGCGCCGGCGCCAGTGTTGCGGTGATCGATCCCTACCTGTTGTTGGATGACCGCGGGCACGGCGTCGTAAGGCTTCGGCTGAAACCGCGAACGATCGTGAAACCGCAGGCGCTGGTGCCGGCCCATGGGGCATTGACACGTCCGGCACTGATGCTGCTGGCGGCGATCCGTCGCCACGGCTGGACATTGCCGGGCGTCACCAGCCTGGGCACACGCAGCCGCGGGCTGGCGGGCGAGCCTCCGTCGGCCGACCTCTGGGACGCTATCTGCAAACGCACCGGAAGTCGCGGCCGATCCAGGCGACACTGGCGATCCTGGACAGCGAAGCCGATCTCGACGCGAATCATGCTGGCAGTGGCGTCGCGGTCGCCGCTCGCCTCACACCACCTGGGGCAGCCGGTCGATCATCTTGTCCAGCGTCATCGGATAGTCCCGCAGCCGCACGCCCGTCGCATTGTACATCGCATTGGCGACCGCAGCGCCGACTCCACAGATGCCGAGTTCGCCCACGCCCTTGGCCTTCATCGGCGAGGAGATCGGGTCCACCTCGTCAAGGAAGATCACCTCCTGATGCGGGATGTCGGCATGCACCGGCACCTCATAGCCAGCCAGGTCGTGATTGACGAAAAAGCCGTGGCGCTTGTCCACCGCCAGCTCCTCCATCAGCGCTGCGCCCACCCCCATCGTCATCGCGCCGATGACCTGGCTGCGCGCGGATTTCGGGTTGAGAATGCGTCCGGCCGCGCAGACCGCCAGCATGCGCCGGACGCGCGTCTCGCCCGTTGCGGCATCCACGCCCACCTCCACGAAATGTCCGGCAAAGGTGGATTGCTGGTAGCGCTTGGCCAGGTCGCCATATTCGATCGTGTCTTCTGCCACCATCCCGTCCGCGCCGGCCGCCTGGCCGAGCGGCGCGCTGTGGTTGCCGGCGCGGACCTCGCCATCCGCGAACACCGCCTCGGCCGAGTTGAAGCCGAGACGCTGCGCCACCGCCTCCCGCAGCTTGACACAGGCGGCATAGACGCCGGCTGTGGAACTGTTGCCGCCCCACTGCCCGCCCGACCCTGCTGAGACCGGGAAGCTCGAATCCCCCAGCCGCACCGTCACCCTATCCAGCGGCACGCCCATCATCTCGGCGGCAGTCTGGGCAATGATCGTGTAGCTGCCCGTGCCGATGTCGGTCATGTCCGTCTCGACCGTCACGCCCCCGCTTCCGTCCAGGCGCACCCGCGCGCCCGACGCCATCACCAGGTTGTTGCGGAAGCCGGCCGCCACGCCCATGCCGACCAGCCAGCGACCTTCGCGGCGTTGGCCGGGCGTGGCGCTGCGGCGGCTCCAGCCAAAGCGTTCGGCGCCGGTCCGCAGGCATTCAATGAGCTGGCGCTGGGAAAACGGACGGTCGGGGGCCTCGGGATCGACCTGGGTATCGTTGACGACCCGGAACGCGATGGGGTCGATCCCCAGCCGCTCCGCCATCTCGTCCATCGCCACCTCCAGCGCCATCAGGCCGGGCGCCTCGCCCGGCGCGCGCATGGCGTTGCCCTCCGGCAGGTCTAGAACCGCGAGGCGCATGGCCGTCAGCCGGTTCGCGCCGGCATAGAGCAGCTTGGTCTGAGCCACCGCGGTTTCCGGCCCGCCGCCCTCGAGGTCGCCCGAAAGGCTCTCATGCGCGATCGCGGTGATCCGGCCGTCCGGCTGGGCGCCGATGCGGATGCGCTGGATGGTCGCAGGCCGGTGCGTGGTGTTGTTCGCCATCAGCGGCCGCGCCAGCGCAAGCTTCACCGGTCGACGCGCGGCCTTGGCACCCAATGCCGCCAGCACGGCATCGGCGCGCAGGAACAGCTTCCCGCCGAAGCCGCCGCCGATGAAGGGCGAATCAAGACGGACGTTCTCCTCAGGAATGCCCAAGGTTTTCGCCACGTCAGTCCTGCCCCAGGCAATCATCTGGTTGGAGGTCCACAGGGTGAGCGTCTCACCGTCCCAGGCGGCGATGGTGGCGTGCGGCTCCATCATCGCGTGGCTTTCGTCGGGCGTGGTGTAGGTCTCGTCCAACTTGACCGGGGCCCGGGCGAAGGCGCCCTCGAAGTCACCAGTGCGGTCTTCCTGCGGCGCCGCACCGCCTTCGCCGCTCTCTGCGGAAGCCAGCTGTGCCTTTGGCCCCTCGGCTGCGAGATCGAAGCGTCCCGGCTGGCGTGCGTATTCCACCCGGATCATCGCGGCGGCATCGCGAGCCTGCTCGAAGGTCTCGGCCACCACAACGGCAATCGCCTGATGGTAGTGCTGGACGTCAGGACCGCCGAACAGCGAGGCGGTATTCCGCGGACCCTTCTCCAACCGCGGCATGTCCAGCGTGGTGACGATGGCCACCACGCCGGGGGCAGCCCGCGCGGCGGCCGTGTCCATGGCGGTCACACGGCCCTTGCCGATGCCGGCACCGAGGACATGGCCATAGGCCTGATTGCGCGCCACGTCGTGACGTTCATAGGCGTAGGGCGCCGTGCCCGTCGTCTTGCGGGGGCCGTCGATGCGGTCCACCGGGTGGCCGACGACCTTGAGCTGGTCGATCGGATTGCTCGTCGCGGGCGTGTCGAATTTCATGGCTCAGCCCCTCGCCTCGGCCAGGACGGAGGCGAGCGTTCGCTCCGCCAGGGTGACCTTGAATGCGTTGTCGTGGGTCGGCTGCGCGCCATCCAGGATGGCCGCCATGGCTTGCTTCGCACCGCGGGGCAGCTCCGCCTCCGCGGCTTCCACGCGCCAGGGCTTGTGGGCGACGCCGCCCAGCGCGACACGGCCGGTGCCGTCCCGCTGCACCACCGCCGCCACCGAGACGAGCGCAAAGGCATAGGAGGCGCGGTCGCGCACCTTGCGGTAGACGTGTCGTCCACCGATTGGTGGCGGCAGGGTCACGGCCGTGATGAATTCGTCCCGCGCCATGGCCGTCTCGATATGCGGCGTTTCACCAGGCAGGCGGTGGAACTCGGCGATGGGGATCCGGCGCGCGGTGCCGTCCGCCCTGATCGTTTCCACTACCGCATCCAATGCCCGCATCGCCACGGCCATGTCGCTGGGATGGGTGGCGATGCAGGCCTCGCTCGTGCCGATTACGCCCAATTGCCGCGTGACCCCGCCGATCGCCGCGCAGCCGCTGCCGGGCTGGCGTTTGTTGCAGGGCTGGGCGGTGCCGTAGAAGTAGGGGCAGCGGGTACGCTGGAGCAGATTGCCGGCTGTGGTCGCCTTGTTCCGAAGCTGCCCTGAGGCACCCGCGAGCAGCGCGCGGGCGAGCACACCATAGTCGCGACGTACGCGTTCATCGGCCGCAAGGCTGGTGTTGCGGACCAGCGCGCCGATGCGCAGGCCGCCCTCCGGTGTCGCCTCGATCCGATCCAGTCCGAGGCCATTCACGTCGATCAAATGCGCCGGCGTCTCAATCTGCAATTTCATGAGATCAAGCAGGTTGGTACCGCCGGCGATGAACTTGGAATCCGGCTGGCGGGCGACGGCTGTCGCTGCTTCGGCGGGGCTGCGGGCCCGCTCATAGGTGAAAGGCCTCATGCTTGCCTCCCGGCGACTTCGGTGATCGCGTCGACGATGTTGGAATAAGCGCCGCAACGACAGATGTTGCCGCTCATGCGTTCACGGAGTTCCTCGGCCGTGACCTGGGGCATCGCCATCAGGTCGGCGGTCACATGGCTCGGCACGCCGGCCTTGATCTCCTCCAGCGCCGCCACCGAGGCGCAGATCTGGCCAGGCGTGCAGTAGCCGCACTGGTAGCCGTCATGCCTGACGAAGGCCGCCTGCATCGGATGCAGATTACCGGGCTGACCAAGCCCCTCGATGGTGGTGATGGCATCACCATCATGCATCACGGCCAGGGTCAGGCAGGAATAGATCCTTTGGCCATTCACCATGACCGTGCAGGCGCCGCACTGGCCGTGATCGCAGCCCTTCTTGCTGCCTGTCAGCTGCAGGTGCTCTCGCAACGCATCCAACAGCGTCGTGCGCGTGTCCAGTTGGATGGCGCGCACGTCGCCATTCACCCGCATGGATACCCTCGACATTTCGGGTGAAGCCGAATTGGTGACCGCGCTGGTACCGGAAGCCGGCTGGGCGTCCGCCCTGTCCGAAGCGGCCGCTGCCGCTGTGGCGGCACCGGCCATGAGGCTACGCCGGAATACCTCGCCTTGTGTCTGGCTTCTCATGGAGTTCGGTCCTTCATTGGCCGTGCAAGGAGCGCGTCCAGCAGAAAGGGATGGCGGCACGCCGCATGCTGCGATCATTCGGTGCGGCCCCCGGCAGGACCCTTCAGGTACCGTCCGAGACACGTTCGCTCATGCGATTCGCTCGCCCGCGCCCAGTGAACGCACGAGCCAGGACGATGGTTACCGCGCGTCGTTTTTATATCGAATACGGGATGATCTGCGTCGCCGAGGCACCTACCGGGGTTCGCGGCTCAGGCTCAGATAGGTCGGATCGAATGCGGCGAGCCGCACGAGTCCCTTGAGGTCCAGGATGCTGATGCGGTTGGCCTTCCAGATCACCAGTCCGGACCGACGCAGCTTCTGGATCGTCCGATTCATATGCACGACCGAAAGACCCAGGACCTCCGACAATTGCTGCTGGCTGACCGGGAAGTCGAACTGATGGTCGCGCGCCACGCCCACCCCCTCCAGCCGCCGGTAAAGCTCGCAGACGAAATGCGCCAGATGTTGCAGCGACGTCCTGCGCGCAAAATTCGCCACCCAGGTCCGCTGAACCGCGGCGTCGATCACCGTCGTCAGCCACAACATTCGGGTCAGGTGGGGCGCCTCGGCCACCAGGCGCCGCAATTCCGCATGCGGCGTGAAACCCGCGATGCAGGGGGTCAGGGCAATGACGCTGTGGTCGATCTGGCGCAACAGAAAGGCGTGCAGGTCGATGAAGTCGCCGGTCACCTGCATCCCAGTCAGCTGCCTGCTGCCGTCATCGAACTGAACGGCGCGCGCCGTGAACCCGCTGACGATCAGACAGCTTTCGGAAGGTCGCGACCCGGCGACGATGATCTCGTGACCTCGACCATAGGCGCGCACCCTGAACGGCAGATGGTGCAGAAGCGCGCGATCCTTGGGCGTCAGCGTGTCGTGCTTGGACAACGCCTGTTCGAGCAGGGCTGCCGGCCCCGGTGCGACCAAGGCAGTGATCCGCAGATCGGCCATCAATTTCCCCTTTGGCTTTCCTAAACGGCGAAAGAAGGGAAAAGTTGAAGTTCGGCGCAGTCGTCCTGTACCGCCCGCCCCGGCCGGGCAACGAACATCAAGCCTGAAGGAGAGTCGCATCCATGCGGCGCATCGTCATCGTGGGCGGCGGGATCATGGGATCCGCCATCGCCTACTCCCTCGCGCGGGCCGGCGTCGTCGCCGAGGTCACGGTGGTCGAACCCGATCCGACCTACGAATTCGCCGCCACGCCACGCGCCGTGGGCGGCATCCGCCTACAACATGCGATCCCCGAGAATGTGCAGATGTCGCTGTATGGGGATGCCGTTTACGCTGCCTTCGACCAGCACGTCACCGGCGGCAAGGTCACCTTCGACCCGCAATTCCATCGCATCGGGTACCTGTTCCTGGTCGAAGGCGCGGCGGCCCGCGCCTCGCTCGCGGCGAATGTCCGGATGCAGCAGGACCTTGGCGTGGAGGTCGGCATGCATGACGTGGCTGACCTGCGGCGGCGCTTTCCTTCCTTCACCTTCAAGGGCGCCGAGGTCGGGGCCTTCTCGCCCGGTGACGGGCAGATCGACCCCAACGCCGCGCTGATGGGGTACCGGCGCGCGGCGGAAGGCCTCGGCATCACCTATGTGAAGGACCGCGTCGCCGGGCTGGAGATGACGGGCAACAGGGTCTCGCTGGCGCGGCTGGAATCCGGTGCGACGCTGCCGGTCGACATCGTCATCAACACCGCGAATTGCTGGGCTGCCGATATCTGCGCCATGGTCGGCGTGAAGGTGCCGATCGCGCCGATGCGCCGGCAGCAATTCCATTTCCTCTCCCAGGATACGGTCGAGTCCTTCCCGGCCATGCGCTACATGACCGGGTTCTCCCTGCGGCAGCATGCCGGCGTCTATCTGTGCGGCCACACCAATTTCGGCGAACCGCCCGGCTTCAACTGGGACCTGCAGCATGAGGTCTTCGAGGAACAGCTGTGGCCGCAGCTCGCCGAACACTGCCGGGCCTTCGAGACGATCAAGCCGCGCGGCGGCTGGGTGGGCCACTACGACATGAACCACCTCGATGGGAACCCGGTGATCGACTGGATCGGCAGCGTCCCCAACATGCTGCTCTGCGCCGGCTTCTCCGGGCATGGGCTGCAACATGCGCCGGCGGTCGGCCGGGCGGTCACGGAACTGATCCTCGATGGCGGCTTCCGCAGCATCGACCTCGCCCGCTTTTCCTGGCGGCGCATTGTCGATGGCACGCCCATTCCGGATGACGGTCCGAAGGCCTGACCCCATCGACCAGCGGCAGGGGCGGCGGCTTCACCGCAGCTTGCGTCCCGCCCCGTCCTGGTGAGGATGCGCTCCAGGTTCAGAGTGTGTTTTGCGCCGGACGGTGCTGGCGCCATACGCTCGACGCCTGTGTTTGATCGAGCATCTCGCGCGCCTGGCGAATTCCGGTCACGCGCGATCTGCCCTGGAGGAGCGCCCCATGTCCGTAGCCGGACTGCCGCCGTATGACGACGCCAACATCTTCGCCCGCATCCTGCGCGGGGAAATCCCATGCAAGCGCGTGCATGAGGACGCCCATGCGCTGGCCTTCCACGACATCAATCCCCAGGCGCCGGTGCATGTGCTGGTGATCCCGAAGGGCCGGTATGTCTCGGTCGCCGATTTCGCCGCGAACGGGACGGATGCCGAGGTCGCGGGGTTCTGGCGCGCGGTGGCGAAGGTGGCGAAGGATCTGGGGCTGGAGGCCGGCGGGTATCGGGTGCTGACCAACATGGGGGAGGATGGCGGCCAGGAAGTGCCGCATTTCCACGTGCACATCTTCGGCGGTCGGCGGATCGGCCGGATGGTGCCGCGCGCGGAGGGCTGATCGCGGTGCGGAGAGGAACCGAAATCCCTCTCCGCCGCCGCTCTCACGGCCGGGCTTCGAGCACCATGTTGAACGGCGTCTCGGCCGCGACCCGTACGGAACTGAACCCGCCGTCGCGGATCACCGCCGAAAGCCGTCCCGGCCCAGCCTGCGCCCCCAGCCCGGCCTGCCCCGGCTGGTTCAAGGAAGCTGGCGTGCAGATCATCGCCGAGGCCGCGTAGTAGACGCGCCCGACCGGGTTCAGATTGTCCTCGAGCCGGTCGCGCGCCAAGGGTTCGACCACCATCAGCGTGCCGTCGGGCTTCAGCGCATCGTGCAGGCTGGCGGCGGCGCCCTTCGGGTCGCCCATGTCATGCAGGCAGTCGAAGCAACAGGCGAGGTCGAAACCGCGCGCCGGCACCTGCTGTGCCGAGGCGACCTCGAAGGTGACGCGGTCGGCGAGGCCTTCACGCGACACATTCTCCCGCGCCGCCGCCACGGAGGCCGGATGGTAGTCGAAGCCGGTGAAGCGGGATTTCGGGTAGGCGCGCGCCATGATGAGCGTCGAGGCGCCGTGTCCGCAGCCGATATCGGCGACGCTGGCCCCGCTTTCGAGCTTGGCGACCACGCCATCGAGCGCCGGCAGCCAGGATTGCACAAGGTTGTGGCGGTAGGCGGGGCGGAAGAACCGTTCGGTGCCGCAGAACAGGCAGGCATCGCGCTCGTGCCAGCCCAGCCCCCGCCCGCTGCGATAGCCTTCGGCGATGCGTGGTTCGTCGCGCCAGGCGCTGGCGATGACGTCGAAGGCGCCGGCCAGATAGACCGGGCTGTCCTCATCGACGAAGACCATCGCCTGTTCGGGCGTCATCGAGAACAGGCCGGTGGCCGGGTCGAACTGCACGTAGCCGCTGGCCGCCTGGGCGGCCAGCCATTCGGCAACCAGCCGTTCCGTCGTGCCGGTCGCGCGGGCCAGGCGCGCGGCATCGGTCGGCCCCGAGTCTCGCATCATGCGGTACAGGCCGAGCCGGTCGCCCATCATCACCGAGGCGCCGGCCATGGCCGCGCCGATATCGGCCAGCATCTTCCCCACGAACAGGTCGAGCGCGGAGGGCTGGGTGTTCACGTCGGGCATGACTCCTCTCCCATTGTGCTGATCGTCGGATCAGCGCGACGGAAGGGCGCGGGTGCGCGGCGCCGGCCGGCCTGCGCCGGTCGGGTGAAGCACCCGTCGGCTGCCGTCGCGCGGCGCGATGCTACCTGATCCGGTGGCGGGAGATGGTGGTGAAACGTCGGCCGCCACATTCAACCGTGTCGCGGGCAGGGTCGATCAATCCGGCGCCTGCTGGCCCAGTTCCAGCGCGCGCCGATACACGTCCCGCCGTTTCAACCCGGTGGCTTCCGCCACGCTGGCCGCGGCGTCGCGCAGGGACATGCCCGCCGCCATCGCCGCGCCCAGGCGTGCGTCCAATTCGTCGGCGCCGGCGGCTTCCTCCTCCGGCGCCGGGCCGATGACGATGCAGATCTCGCCACGCGCCTCTGCCACGGCGTAGTGCGCCGCCAGGGCGGCGAGTGTGCCGCGCCGGACTTCCTCGAACCGCTTGGTCAGCTCCCGCGCCACCGCGGCCGGGCGGTCGGCGCCCAACCCCTCGGCCATGGCCGCGAGCGCTTCGCCCAGCCGGTGCGGGGCTTCGTAGAACACCAGCGTCGCCGAAAGCCCGGCGCGTTCGACCCCGCGCAGCCGGGCCAGTTCGGCGGAACGCGGCCCGCTACGGGCCGGCAGGAAGCCCAGAAACAGGAAAGGGTGCGGCGGCAGGCCGGACAGCGACAGCGCCATCACCGCCGCATTCGGCCCCGGCACGGCGGAAATCGTCACCCCCGCTTCGATCGCCGCGCGCACCAGTCGGTAGCCGGGGTCGCTCACCAGCGGGGTCCCGGCGTCGGAGACCAGAACGAAACGCTGCCCAGTCTTCATGCGTTCGACCAGCCTGGGGGCTTGCGCGGCCTCATTGTGATCGTGCAAGGGGATCATGGTCGCAGCGATGCTGTGTCGTGCGAGCAGGCCGCCGGTGACGCGGCTGTCCTCGCACAGCACGGCATCGGCGTCCGTGATCGCCGCCAGGGCGCGCGGCGACAGGTCGCCGAGGTTGCCGATCGGCGTCGCGACAAGAATCAGGCCCGGCCGCCCGGCCGGGTCAGCGGGAGGAGGATCCTCGCATCGTGTCCCTACTGCCTCGCCTACGCCTCCCACGTCGAACCTCCATTCCTGTCCTGGCTGTCCTTGTGGGCCTCGCGGGCTGTGCGCAGCAAGCGTCGCCCATCGGGTCACGCCAGCCGCTGCAGGAACCGCCGCGGTCGCGCATCGCGCTGCTGCTGCCGCTGTCGGGGCCGCAGGCGCCGCTGGGCCTGGCCATGGGCCAGGCGGCGGAGCTGGCACTGTTCGAACGCGGCAACCGCAATGTCGATTTCATGCCGATGGACACCGGCGGCAGCACCTCCGGCGCAGCCGAGGCGGCGCGGCGCGCCAGTTCGGCCGGGGTGCGGGTCATCGTCGGGCCGCTGACGGCCGCCGAGACATCCGCGGCTTCGTCCCCCGCACGGGCGGCGCGTATCCCGATCATCGCCTTCACCAATGACGCGGCGCAGGCTGGGCCGGGGGTCTGGACGCTGGGCGTGACCCCGGCGCAGCAGGTGCGACGCGTGATGGGCGCGGCCCAGTCGGGCGGGGCACGGCGGTTCGGGCTGGCTGCACCGGATGATGCCTTTGGCCGCGCGCTGGCGGTGGCGATGCGGTCGGAGGCCTCGACCTGGGGCCTGCCTGAGCCGGTCGTCGTGCTGCATGGCGCGCGCGCCAGTGCGGGATCGGTGGCGCAGGATCTGGCGAGCCGGGCAGGCGGCGGCCTCGATGCGGTGATGCTGGGCAGTTCCGGCGCGGCGGCGCGTGCCATCGCCGCCGCCCTGGCCCCGGCCGGCCTGTCCGAACCGCCGCCCCGCATCCTCGGCCATGCCTTGTGGGCGCAGGATTCCGGGATGGGGCAGGAGGTGGCGTTGCAGGGTGCGCTGTTCGCGGCGCCGGACCCGGGCAGCCGCGCGCGCTTCGATGCGCGGTATGAAGGTGCCTTCGGGGAGCGGCCACCGCGTCTGGCCGGCGTCGCCTACGACGCGGCGGGGGTTGCCGCGCGCGTGGTGCTGACCCCCCGTGGCCAGTCCGGACCCAGCACGGGGGAGGTATTCGACGGCGTCGACGGCCCGATACGCCTGCAACCCGATGGGGTGGTGCTGCGCGGCCTGGCGCTGTTCGCGGTGGAGGCCATGGGCGAACCGCGCATGGTGGAACCTGCGCCGTCGCCGGGCAGTGCCGGCTCCTGATCAGAGCGGCTGGCCGTGGCAGGTGCCGGCGTTGCCAGCGGCCGGCTTGGCCGTCGCGCCAGCCCGTGCCGTGGATGCCCGACCTCCGGACGATGTGATGCGCCTTCGCCATGACCGGTGAACGGCCGCGGTTCGGTCCCTGGTTGCGCGCCGCCGGCGTCGTGTGCGGGATGCCGGTCGCCGCGTTGCTGCTGCTGATGGGCATGGGCGCGCTGGCACCGGGGCCGGGCTTCCTCGCCTTGGCGGCGACCATCGGGGCGGCGGCGCTCGTCGCCCGCGTCTGGCTGGGCAATCTCGCGCGGCTGGCTACCCGCATCCGTGCGGCGGCGGCCGGCGGCGGGGTTCCGGAACTGCATGTGACCCCGTTGTTGCCATCCGTGCAGGATGTCGCCGATGGCGTGACGCGGTTGGCGCGCAGCCTGGCCGAACGCGGCGCGCAGGTCGAACAGTTGCGCCGCGCCGATGCCGCCATCATCGAAGCGTTGCCGGACCCCCTGCTGGTTCTGTCCGCCGATCGCGTGCCGCTGCGCGCCAATCGCGCGGCGCGGGATGTCCTGGGTGCGCCGCAGGGGCCGGGCACGCCCCCGGCCGATACCGCCGTCGTGCTGCGCCATCCCGCCCTGGCCGAGGCGCTGGACATCGCCCTGGCGACCGGCAGCCCCGCCACCGCCGACCTGACGCTGCCGGTGCCCGTGGCGCGTGACCTGATGGCGCAGGTGATCCCGCTCGATCCGCCGCTGGCCGATGGCGGGCGCATCCTGGTGGTGCTGTCGGACCGGACGCGCGAACGCGCGGTGGAACGCACCCGGGCGGATTTCGTCGCCAATGCCAGCCATGAATTGCGCACGCCGCTGGCCAGCCTGATCGGCTTCATCGAGACCATCCGCGGCCCGGCGGCCGACGACCCCGCGGCCCAGCAACGCTTCCTGCAGATCATGGCCGAGCAGGCCGATCGCATGCGCCGGCTGATCGACGACCTGCTGGGGCTGTCGCGCATCGAGGTTTCGGAACACCAGGCACCGGCCGGCCGCGCCGATGTTGCCGGCGTGGCCCGGTCGGAAGCCGAGGCGCTGGCGCCCATCCTGGCCGCGCGCAAGGCGCAGCTGGCGCTGGACGTGCCGGAGGAGGCGATCGCCGACCCCGCCGATGCCGACCAGGTCGGGCAGGTGGTGCGGAACCTGCTGGACAATGCGATCCGCCATGGGCGGCAGGGCGGGGATGTGCGGCTGTCCGTGACGATGGCTGCCGGCCGGGACGGGCGGCCGGGGGTTGCGATCGCCGTGACCGATGACGGGCCGGGCATCCCGCGCGACCATATTCCCCGGCTCACGGAACGCTTCTACCGGGTGGATCGGGGGCGATCGCGCAGCGCCGGAGGGACGGGGCTGGGGCTGGCGATCGTCAAGCACATCGTGAACCGGCACCGCGGGACGCTGGCGATCGAAAGCGAAGAAGGCGTGGGGACGACGTTCAGGGTCTGGCTGCCGGGTCCGTGAAGGGCGGGAAGCGGCCTATCGGTTGCACAGCGAGCCCACCTCCCGACTCCTCGGGCCTCCAAGTCGCAAATGGAACGCTGAGGTCCCCGAACTACCCCCGCAGGGCGGCAATCAGGAACTCCCGATTGCCCTCCGGCCCGGTGATCGGGCTGGGCTCGACGCCAAGGACGCGCCAGCCCGGCAATGCGGCCCACCAGTCGCGAATCATCGCGCAGACGTCCTCATGCACCGCCGCGTCGCGCACCACGCCACCCTTGCCGACCTTTTCCGGCCCGGCCTCGAATTGCGGCTTGATCAGCGCCACGGCGAAGGCGCCCGGGGCAGCGAGCGCCAGCCCCGCCGGCAACACCGTCCGCAGCCCGATGAAGGACGCGTCGCACACCACCGCGGCGGGGGATTCGGGGATCTGTCCGGCTGTCAGATGGCGGGCATTGGTGCGTTCCAGCACCACCACGCGCGGGTCGTTGCGCAGCCGCCAATCGAGCTGCCCATGGCCGACATCGACGGCATAGACCTTCGCCGCGCCATGCGTCAGCAGCACATCCGTGAAGCCGCCGGTTGAGGCACCGATGTCGAGGCCGATGCGCCCTTCCGGCGAAAGCCCGAAGAACGCCAGGGCATGAGCCAGCTTGATGCCGCCGCGGCTGACCCAGGGATGATCCTGGCCACGGACCTCGAGCGCCGTGCCATCCGCCAGCAGGTCGCCGGCCTTGGCGATGCGCTTTTCACCGGAAAAGACCTTGCCGGCCAGGATCAGCGCCTGCGCGCGCGTGCGTGATTCCGCGAGGCCGCGTTCCACCAGCACCACATCCGCGCGTTGCTTCGCCATCGGGTCAGCGCGGCTTCGGGGGCGGTGGCGGCGGTGGCACCGGTTCCGCATGGAAGCCGCCGCGCGCCTGACAGAGCCAGCACATGCCTCAGCCCCCGAACAGCCGGCCGGATGCGATCCGCGCGCCCTCCGCCATGCTGCGCATCTTCGCCCACACAACATCGGGGGTGACGCGGCCGCGCCCCGCGGCGGTGTCGAAGCCGCAATCGGTGCCGGCGAGCACGCGCGTGGGGTCGCCCACCGCCTGCGCGGCGCGCTCGATGCGCTCGGCGACGACCTCCGGGTGCTCGACGAAGTTGGTCAACGTGTCGATCACGCCGGCGACCAGGATCTGGTCGTCATCCATCGGGCGTTCCGCGATGACCCGCGTTTCATGCGCGTGGCGCGGATTGGCGAAAGGCAGCACGAAGCCGCCGACGCGGGCCTGGCGCAGGATCGGCCAAATGTCTTCGAGCGGAACGTCGAGGTCGTGCGGCGCTTCGTAATTGCCCCAGCAGACATGCAGGCGGATGCGGTCGCGCGGAATATCCGCGATGGATTCGTTGATGGTGCCGACGATGCGTTCGACGAAGCCGAGGAATTCCCCGAGCGGCCGGTCGCGATAGGAGACGTGGCGTTCCAGCGCGAGGTCCGGGCAGTCGAGCTGCAGGACGTGGCCGGCGCGGTGGATCGCCTCGTATTCGACGCGAAGCGCTGCGCCCAGCGCGGCGAAATAGGCGTCCTCGGTGTCGTAGTGGCGGTTCTGCACGATGGAGCCGACGATGCCCGGCGAGGGCGACGACATGAAGGATTCGACGTAACGGCCGGCGAGCGGCGCCAGCGCCGCGTTGAACTCGGCCAGTTCGTCGTCGATCACCGCGGTGTCCGGATAGGCGACGGGGCCGATCGCCGCGGGCAGATGCGCGGTGTTGCTGACCGCGACCTTCTCGGCATTCGCACCCGTGAAGGACTGCTTGTACTCGGGGTAGTTGTCGAGGTCCCCGAAGCCGACGCGCTCGCTTTGGCCGCCGATCCCGGTCAGGCGATGGCGGATGTACAGCGCGAAGGAATCGCGTTCCTGCTCGCCATTATTGATGACGTCGATCCCGGCTTCGACCTGGCGCGGCAGGATGGCGTGGGTGGCGGCCTTTCCCTCCTGCGATACAGCCGCTTCATCCACCGCTTCGCCGCGTCCACGGCGGGCAAAGAGTTCCGTCAGCGTGCGGGGGCGCGGCAGGCTGCCGGTATGCGTCGTCAGGATGCGGCCTTCGGAGCGGTGCATCGCGATCCTCCCTGATGGATTGGAGCGTGATGGCTGCAGGTGCGAATGCGCCGACGGCCTGAATCACGCGGTTGGACAAACAGGTGGAGCGGGGTTGGTGACCGACGTTGAACCAATCCCGCTCCGAGGCGCGAGGATGCGTCGCGCGACGGCGCGGCGCCAGGGGCCGATCAGGCCCGCGCCGGCTGTACCTTCGCGGATTGCCCGAGTGCCGCCAGCGCCGTTGCCACGATCTGCGGCGCGTTCAGCCCGGCTTCGTCGTATTGCTTGCGCGGGGCTTCATGGTCGATGAAGCGATCCGGCAGGCACATCGGGCGGATCTTCAATCCGCGATCGAGCAGGCCCCGGATCGCGAGGTGATGCATCACCAATCCGCCGAAGCCGAGGATCGAGCCTTCCTCGATGGTGATCAGCACCTCATGCTCGCGCGCCAGGCGTTCCACCAGTGCGGTGTCGAGCGGCTTGGCGAAGCGCGCATCGGCCACCGTGCAGGACAGGCCATGGGTGGCGAGGTCGTCCGCCGCCTTGAGGCATTCCTGCAAGCGCGCGCCATAGGACAGGATGGCGATGGAGGACCCTTCGCGCAGCACGCGGCCGCGACCGATCTCCAGCACCGACCCGCGGGCCGGCAGGTCAAGGCCGAGGCCCTCGCCACGCGGATAGCGGAAGCCCGAAGGGCGGTCGCCGATGGCGGCCGAGGTCGCCACCATGTGCATCAGCTCGACCTCATCAGCCGCGGCCATCAGCACAAAGCCGGGCAGGCAGCCGAGATAGGCGATGTCAAAAATGCCCGCATGCGTCGCGCCATCCGCGCCCACCAGCCCCGCGCGGTCCATGGCGAAGCGCACCGGCAGCGATTGCAGCGCCACATCGTGCATCACCTGGTCGTAGGCGCGCTGCAGGAAGGTGGAATAGATCGCGACGAACGGCTTCATCCCCTCCGTCGCCATGCCGGCGGCGAAGGTGACGGCGTGCTGTTCGGCAATGCCGACATCGAAGGTGCGCTTGGGGAACTTCTTGCCGAAGGTGTCCATGCCGGTGCCCGATGGCATGGCGGCATTGATCGCGACGATGCGGTCATCGGCCTCGGCCTCCGCGATCAGCGCGTTGGCGAAGACCTTGGTGTAGGAGGGCGGGCCGGGCGGCGCCTTGGCCTGCTCCCCAGTGATGACGTTGAATTTCTGCACGCCGTGATACTTGTCGGCCGATGCCTCGGCCGGTGCGTAGCCCTTGCCCTTTTGCGTGACGACATGCAGGAGGATCGGCCCGGCATGGTCGGTGTCCCGCAGGTTGCGCAGGATCGGCATCAGGTGGTCGAGGTTGTGACCATCGACCGGACCGACATAGTAGAAGCCCAGTTCCTCGAACAAGGTCCCGCCGGTGAACCAGCCGCGGGCATATTCATCGGCGCGCCGCGCGGCGCGTTCCAGCGGTGCAGGGAAGCGCTTGGCCAGCCGCGCCATCATGTCGCGCACCGACAGGAACGGGCGGGAGGAGATCAGCCGCGACAGATAGGCCGACATCGCACCCACCGGCGGGGCGATCGACATGTCGTTGTCGTTGAGGATGACGATCAGGTTCGCCTTCGACGCGCCGGCGTTGTTCATGGCTTCATAGGCCATGCCCGCGCTCATCGCGCCGTCGCCGATCACCGCGATGACGTGGCGGTCGTCGCCCTTCAGGTCGCGCGCCACCGCCATGCCCAGGCCGGCGGAAATCGAGGTCGAGGAATGCGCCGCGCCGAACGGGTCGTATTCGGATTCCGAGCGCCGCGTGAAGCCCGACAGACCACCGCCCTGGCGCAAAGTGCGGATGCGGTCACGCCGCCCGGTCAGGATCTTGTGCGGGTAGGCCTGGTGGCCGACATCCCAGATCAGCCGGTCCACCGGCGTATCGAACACCGCATGGACCGCAACGGTCAGCTCCACAACGCCCAGCGAGGCACCCAGATGCCCGCCGGTGGTCGAGACCGCGTCGATCGTCTCCGCGCGGAGTTCCTCGGCCAGCTGCTTCAACTGGTCGGCCGAAAGGTTCCGCATGTCGGTCGGAACGCTCACGCGGTCCAACAGGGGGGTGGCGGGGCGCGTCATCAATTCCTCCGCGCGATCGCATAGGAAGCGAGCGCCCGCAACAGATCGGCACGATCCCCCAATGCGTCCAGATGCCCAATCGCCTGGGCGGCCAATCGTTCCATCTGCGAACGGGCGCGGTCCACGCCCAACAGCCCGACCAGCGTGGCCTTGCCGGCGGTCGCATCCTTGCCGGTGCGCTTGCCGGTTTCCTCGGGGGAGGCAGTCGCATCCAGCAGGTCGTCGGCGATCTGGAAGGCGGCGCCCAGGTCGCGCCCATAGGCGGCCAGCGCATGGCGCATCTGCATCGGTGCCTTGCCCAGGATCGCGCCGGCCTCGGCGGCGAATTCGATCAGCTTGCCGGTCTTGAGCATCTGGAGCCGGCCGATCTCGGCTTCCTCCATCGGCCCGCCGGCGGCTTCGGCCAGCATGTCCATCATCTGCCCGCCGCACATGCCGCGCGGGCCGGCGGCGCGGGCGAGCCCGCGGCACAATTCGATGCGCACGGCCGGGTCGGCATGGGTGTCATGCTCGGACAGCACGTAGAAGGCGTTGGCCTGCAATGCATCGCCCGCCAGCACCGCGGTCGCCTCGTCATAAGCCTTGTGGACGCTCGGCTTGCCGCGGCGGAGGTCGTCATCGTCCATGCAGGGCAGGTCGTCATGGACCAGGGAATAGGCGTGCAGCATCTCGATCGCCGCGGCCGTGCGCATGGCGGTGTCGCGGCCGACGCGGAATTGCCGGGCGGTTTCCAGCACCAGGAAGCCACGCAGCCGCTTGCCTCCGCCCATCGCGGCGTAGCGCATGGCGTCGAACAGCTGGGCCTCGATGCCTTCCGAGGGCGGGATCAGCATGTCGAGGGCAAGGTCGATCTCGGCTGCCGCATCGGCCATCGCCGCGCGCAGGGCATCGGCCGGGGTTGGGATGGTGTCCATGCTATTCGACATCCCGCAGGGTGAGGCCGGAGGGTCCTTCGACGATGGCCTGCACCTTCTGCTCGGCCTCGGCCAGCTTGCGTTCGCAATGCGCCCGCAATGCGGCACCGCGCTGATAGGCGGCGACGGAGGATTCAAGCGCCCCCTGGCCGCTTTCCAGCGCCTTGACGATGCCTTCGAGCTCGGCCAGCGCCTGCTCGAAGCTGAGGGTCTCGATGGTGGCGGGCGTGTCGCCCGCCTCGGTCGGTTTTGTGGCCATGCCCGGCCATTCTATCGCCAAAGGCGGGCGGCGGCTATTCCGGCTCGATGCCGGCCTGGCGAATGGCGTTGGTCCAACGGCTGGTCTCGGCGCGGACGAAGGCGACGGCCTCGGCCGGCGTGGATGGGCGGATATCCATGCCGAAGGTGCCCAGGCGGGTCCGCGTCTCGGGCAGAGCCAGGGAGGCGACGACCGCGGCGTTGAGCTTCGTGACGCGGTCAGCCGGGGTGCCGGCGGGCACGAACAGTGCGAACCAGGCGATGACCTCGTATTCCGGCAGGCTGCCGGCTTCGCGCACGGTCGGAATCTCCGGCACCGCGCCGGACCGCTGGGCGGAGGTGACGCCCAGGATGCGCAGCGCGCCGGCCTGGGCCTGCGGCAGGATCACCGCCTGGTCGGCGATGAACAGGTCCACGCGACCGGACAGCACGTCCTGCACCGCGAGCGGCGAGGACCGATACGGCACATGCAGCATCTTTACCCCCGCCATGGCGGCGAGCGATTCGGTCGCGACACGCTGGGACGAGGAGGCCGAGGCGAAGGTGATCCCCTCGGGCCGGGCCTTGGCCGCCGCGAGCAGGTCGGCCAGCGTCCGATACGGGCTGTCCGCCTTCACGGCCACCAGCAGCGGCACGGTCGCGATGGTCGAGACGGGGATGAAGCCGTTCTCCATGTCGAACGGCACGCGGCGGAACAGGGCGTTGGCGGCGGCATTGGTGGAATTGGTGCCGATCAGCACGGTGTAGCCGTCGGCGGGCGCGCGGGCGACGGCCTCGGCGCCGATCAGCCCGTTGGCGCCGGCGCGGTTTTCCACCACGACCGGCTGGCCGAGCGTGGCGCGCATCCCATCGGCCACCACGCGGGCGACCGTATCGGTCGCCGAACCGGGGGCGAACGGGACGATGGCGCGGATGGGCTGGTCGGGCCAGGTGGCCTGCGCGCCGGCGGCGACGGGCAAAAGCGAGGCGGCCGGCAGGGCGGCGAGCAGGGCGCGGCGGTTCATGGCGGTTCCTTCCCGAAACGTGGCGCGGCAATACGGCGTGGCGTGTGCCCCGTCCAGCCGTCTCACGCCCGCATCAAGGCCCGCACATGCATCGCGGTGGACCGCCCCAACGCCTCCAGGTCGTAGCCACCTTCCAGTAGCGACACGATCCGCCCGCCGCAGCAGCGATCGGCAACGCCACACAGCGCTTCCGTCAGCCAGGCGAAATCCGCCTCCCGCACCCGCAACTGCGCCAGCGGGTCCGCGGCATGGGCGTCGAAGCCGGCGGAGATGATCAGCAGGTCCGGCGCGAAGGCTTCGACCGCCGGGATGATGCTTTCCGCCCAGGCCGCGCGGAACGCCGTGCCGTCCGCCCCCGGGGGCAGCGTGACGTTCAGGACATTGCCGACGCCATGTTCGGAGACATCCCCGGTGCCCGGATACAATGGCCATTGATGTGATGATGCGTAGAAGATCGACGCATCCGTCTCGACGCAGGCCTGGGTGCCGTTGCCGTGATGGACGTCGAAATCCACCACGGCGACGCGCTGTGCCCCGTGTTCGGCCTGCGCGTGGCGGGCGGCGATCACCGCATTGGCGAAGAGGCAGAACCCCATCGGCCGGGCCGGTTCGCAATGATGCCCAGGCGGGCGCGTGGCGCAGAAGGCGCGGGTGTATTCGCCCTTCATCACCGCATCCACGCCGGCCACCGCCGCGCCCGCGGCGCGCAGCGCGGCCTCCGCACTGCCCCAGGACATCACCGTGTCGCCATCCAGGGCCACACGGTCATCCGGTTCGGGCCGGATCGCCAGGATCGCCGAGACGTAGTTCTCCGGATGCACGCGCGTCAGCTGGTCCATCGTCGCCAGCGGCGCCTGGTCGCGGATGAGATCCACGAACTCCCCCGCATCCAGCGCCTTCAGCACCGCGCGTAGCCGGTCCGGGCATTCCGGGTGATGGGGGCCGGGATCGTGATGCAGGCAGGCGAGATGGGTCAGCAGCAGGACGCTCACGCGGGTGGGTCCTCGCGCTTGCGGATGACGAAGCGATAGGCCCCGGCTTCCTCCCCGAAGGCCACCAGCGCGTGGCCCGTCTCCTTGCAGAAGGCGCGGAAATCGGCGACCGAGGCCGGGTCGGTGGTCAAAACCGTCAGCCGTGCCCCGGCGGCCAGCGCGCGTAGTGCCTTGTTGGCCTTCAACACCGGCAGCGGGCAGGTCAGTCCTTTGACGTCGAGCAGCGTTTCACCCATGCGCCGATTGCACCACCCGGCGCCCCCCGCCGCAAGCAGGGTTCCGCGCGGCGTCCCAGGCGGTGCACAATGGTGCCGGAGACTGGAGCGCGCATGTCAGATTCGACCATGAAACCGCCGATCCCCGACCCGGCGCAAACCGATACGCTGCGCTATGGCATCGATCTCGGCGGCACCAAGATCGAAATCGTGGCCCTGGACCGGGCCGGCGCGGTGGCCGTGCGGCGGCGCGTCGCCACGCCTTCCGGCTATACCGCGACTGTCGAGACGATAGCCGCGCTCGTGCATGATGCGGAGCGGGAGACCGGCCGGCGCGGCACGGTCGGCATCGGCATCCCCGGCAGCCTCAGCCCGGCCACTGGCCTGGTCCGCAACGCCAATACCCAGGCGCTGAACGGCAAGCCGCTCGACCGCGACGTCGCCGCCGCGATCGGCCGCGAGGTGCGCATCACCAACGACGCCAATTGCCTGGCCATGAGCGAGGCCGCGGACGGTGCCGGGGCGGGGTATCGCACCGTCTTCGCGGTGATCATCGGCACCGGCTGCGGCGGTGGCATCGTGTCCAGCGGACGGTTGCTCGATGGCCCGAACGGCACCGCCGGCGAATGGGGCCATACGCCGCTGCCGTGGATGCGTCCCGATGAATTCCCGGGCCCGCGCTGCTGGTGCGGCCGGCAGGGTTGCCTGGAGACCTTCCTGTCCGGGCCCGGCCTCGCGGCGGATTGCGACGGTCCGGGGGCGCGCGATGCGGGCGCCATCCCGGCGCGGGCGGCGGCGGGGGATGCCCAGGCGGCGGCCGCGCTGGCGCGTCATGCGGACAGGCTGGCGCGGGCGCTCGGCCTGATCGCCAATATCATCGACCCCGACGTGATCGTGCTGGGGGGCGGGCTGTCGAACATGCAGCATCTGTATGTCCAGGTGCCGGCACTGATGGCACGGCATGTCCTGGGCGATGTGGCGCGCACCCCCATCGTGCAGGCGAAACACGGCGATTCGTCCGGCGTGTTCGGGGCGGCGCGGCTTTGGGATAGTGCATGACCGGCAGGCGAGGAGCGCCGCCCCTATATGAACTGGCGGGTTCCTGGCCGCGCGGCCGAAATGAAGCCCTGCATTCGCCATGCCGGCAGGACATGATTCAAACCGCGCTGCCACCCAGTGCCAAGTTGAGGTTTCCAAAGGCCTTAAGCCTTTGGTGGGGTGGCCCGGAGGGGCAAAGCCCCTTCGGTCCCAACAGGACAAACCCGGCGCGCCCCCATGCCAACGCTCTGCCGTGACTGCCTGCAAACCGCCGCATCCGCCCAGCCGCGTTGCGCGTCCTGCGGATCGCGCCGCGTGGCGTCCCACCCGGAACTGTTCCGCCTGACTGTCGCGCATGTCGATTGCGATGCGTTCTACGCCAGTGTCGAGAAGCGCGACCGACCCGAATTGCTGTCCAGGCCCGTCATCGTCGGTGGCGGCCGGCGGGGCGTTGTGTCGGCCTGCTGCTATATCGCGCGGACGCGGGGCGTGCGCAGCGCGATGCCGATGTTCAAGGCGCTGGCGGCCTGCCCGGACGCGGTGGTGATCAAGCCGGAGATGGCGAAATACGTCCATGAAGGCCGCCGCATCCGCGCCATGATGGAGGCGCTGACCCCGCTCGTGCAGCCGATGTCGATCGACGAGGCGGTGCTGGACCTGGCGGGAACCGAGGCGCTGCATGGCGCCCCGCCGGCGGTGGTGCTGGCGCGTTTTGCGCTGGCGGTGGAACGGGAGGTGGGCGTCACCGTCTCGGTCGGCCTGGCGGCGAACCGACTGATGGCGAAGCTCGCCGCCGAACGCGACAAGCCACGCGGCTTTGCGGTGATCGGGGCGGATGAGGCCGCCGGCTGGCTGGCGCCGCAATCGGTATCCCTGCTGCCGGGCGTGGGGCCGGCGATGGCGAAGCGCCTGCAGGCGGCGGGGTTCTCGACACTGGGGCAGCTTGCGGCGCTGGACCCGCGTGAGGCGATGCGACGCTTCGGGGAGGACGGGGCGGCGCTGGCCGCCCGCGCGCGGGGCCAGGACATGCGCCGTGTCAATCCGGACCGCGAGACCAAATCCATCAGTGCCGAGACGACCTTCGACACCGACATGAGCGCGCAGGACGCGTTGGAAGCACCGCTGTGGCGGCTGTGCGAGAAGCTCGCGCGCCGGCTGCGGGAGAAGGATTTCGCCGCCGGCGGCGTGACGCTGAAGCTGAAGACCGCCGCCTTCGCCATACGCACACGCGCGGCCCGCCTACCGCAGCCGACGCGGCTGCCGGATGTGCTGTTCGCGGCCGTGCGGCCATTGCTGGCCAAGGAGGCGGACGGCACCGCCTTTCGCCTGATCGGCATCGGCGCGCAGCCCCTGGCACCGGCGGATACGGCCGATCTGGTAGATTTGGCGGATCCCGAGGCGCCGAAGCGCGCCGCGCGCTGGGCGGCGGTCGAGACGCTGCGGGCGAAATTCGGCGAGGGCGCCGTGCTGCGCGGGCGGGGCCTGCGGAAGTAGCGGGCATTTACCGACCGCCAAGCCCTGCGGGGGCAGGATTGACGGATGCCTGCCGACCTTCTTGCCGCCGCCGCCGCGCTCGACCTTCTGCCACGCGAGACGATCCACGGGTCGGTGGTCGGGCTGGGTGGGCTGGGGATCACGTTGGAGGGCTTCGGCCCGCTGGCGGTGATCGGGGATCGGGTGCGGCTTGAAGGGGCGAGCGGCGTCACGGTCCTGGCGGAGATCGCGGCGTTCCGTGAAGGACGGGCGGAAGCCATCGCCATGGGGCCTCTGGCCGGATTGTCGGATGGGGTGCGCGCGGTGCTTGCGCCGCGGCCCGCCCTGGCGGTGTCCGATGCCTGGCTGGGGCGTGTGCTGGACCCCATGGGCGTGCCGATGGATGGCCGCCCGCCGCCCGCGCCGGGGGCCAACCCGCGCATGACCCATGCGCCGGCACCCCCGGCGGGACAGCGCGCGCGGCTGGGGCCCCGGCTGGCGCTGGGGGTTCGTGCGCTGGATCTGTTCGCGCCGGTGCGCCAGGGGCAGCGGCTGGGGCTGTTCGCGGCGTCGGGCGTCGGGAAATCCACGCTGATGGCGATGCTGGCCGGCGGGGTGGAAGCCGAGATCGTCGTCTTTGCCCTGGTGGGCGAACGCGGGCGCGAATTGCGCGAGTTCGTCGAGGATGACCTCGGGCCCGAACGGCTGGCGCGGTCGGTGGTGATCTGCGCGACGTCGGACATGGCCGCACCGATGCGGCGCGAAGCCGCCTATGCTGCGATGACCGTTGCCGAGCATTTCCGCGACCAGGGCCGCCAGGTGCTGTTGCTGATGGACAGCGTGACGCGCTTCGCCCTGGCGCTGCGCGAAATCGGGCTGGCGGTGCGCGAACCCCCGGCCACACGCGGTTTTCCACCGTCCGTCTTCACCGAATTGCCGCGCCTGCTGGAACGCGCCGGGCCGGGGCTGGAGGGCTGCGGCGGGGCGATCACCGCGCTGTTCACCGTGCTGGTCGAAGGCGACGACCATGATGAACCGGTGGCCGATGCGGTGCGCGGCATCCTCGACGGGCATGTCGTGTTGGATCGCCGCATCGCCGAGTCCGGACGGTATCCGCCGGTCGATGTGCTGCGGTCATTGTCACGCACTGCCCCGGCCGTGCTCGATCCCCATGAACGCCCGCTGGTGGCCGAGGCGCGGCGGCTGCTGTCCATCTACGCAGAGGTGCGTGACCTGGTGCGGCTTGGTGCCTATCGCGCCGGGCACGATCCGGATGCCGATGAATCGGTGCGCCTGGCGCCGGCGATCGAAGCCGTGCTGGCGCAGGCCAGGACCGAGCCGAGCGATCCCGACCAGGCTTTCGGTGCGCTTGCGGCCGCGCTCGGCACATGAGCGTCTTGCGGCAGGCTGTATTGGTGAAAAACGCTCTAAGAGCCTGACTCAAAATTGGTCATATCCGTGCCAATCGTCGGACAAGAAGTTGGATCGTGGCGAGGTGGATGAAGGCGAGGGCGACCTCGACGATGCCCTCGTAGTCCTTGGCTAGGCGTCGGTTGCGGCCGAACCAGCTGAAGGTCCGCTCGATCACCCAGCGACGCGGCAGCAGTTCCCAGCCCTTCGGCGCGGAGCGTTTGACGATCTCGATGCGAAGTCCAGGAACGGTGGCGACGGCTTCGTTGACCTGATGGGCGAGGTAGCCTGCGTCTGCGCAGACGAGTTCGAGGTGCGGGCAACGCGAACGCAGCCCTTCGAGCACCAGCGCCGCACCGTCGCGGTCCTGAATGCTGGCCGAATGCACCACCACGCGCAGCGGAAGCCCCAGCGTATCGGTCAGCAGATGGCGCTTGCGCCCCTTGGTCCGCTTGCCAGCGTCGTAGCCCACCGGGTCCGCCGCAGGCCCCCCCTTTCCGCCGCCCGAGCGGTCTGGCTGTCGAGGATACCGGCGCTCGGATCGGGCTCGCGTCCCTGACGCTGGCGCTCGGCTTCGACCAGCGTTGCCGCGATCGCCTCCCACACGCCGTCGCGCTGGAAGCCACGGAAGATGTTGTAGACCGTGCTGCGCGGCGGGAACCGCCCGTCCCGCGGCAGGTAACGCCAAGGACAACCCGTGCGCAGCAGATAGAACGGCGCATCGCTCGCCGCGCGCATGTCCGTCTCCCGAGGCCGCCCGCCAGGTCGCGCCGGTGGGATCAGCCGTTCCAACTCCGACCACTCCGCCTCCGTCAGGCTGCTCGGGTAGTCTGCCGCCGACTGCTCGTGCCGCGCGCGGTGCGCCTGCGTCCACATCGCCGTCCCCCCATCACAAGGCGACCACAACAGAATCACACCACTCCCCGCCGCTACAAACACTTTTGGGTCAGGCTCTGAGTCCTGCATGACCGCGCGCGCATCCATTAGGATGGGTGTAGATGTAGGCAGGGAGTTCATCGCCAACCTCGCAGCCGATCGCTTGGTCGAGCATCTGCAATGCTCGGGTTTCGTCGTCCTCAAGCGATGCGGCCGCGCGCCCCACAGCGCCGGATAGGCCTCGGTTCCGCTGAGACATTTGCGAGCCCAAACCGATGCCCTCCCCCTCCAAGGCCTTAAAACTTGACCAGGCTGCCGTTCTGGCAGCACTGCGCGCCCGTGTGGCGCGGCTGGAAGGCGCCGGTGCTGCTGAGGCGGGCCGCGGAGAGTCCACGGTCCCTCTTTGCACCACCATCGATGCGGCCTTGCCCTGTAGGGGCCTGCCGCGCGCCGCGCTGCATGGAATCCTGGCCGCCGAACCAGGTGCCGCCGCCGGCTTCGCTGCCATACTGCTGGCTCGCGCAGCCACAGCCGCGGGCGGAAGGGACTGATGCACCGCTACTACGTCAGTCAGGCGGTGCTGAAGGGCCGGGCGACTGAGCGGCCGGCGATCGCGCGGCTGCCCGTTGGCGAGATCGAACAGGCGGTCGTGGCCCATGTCCAGGGCCTCCTGCGTCAGCCGGAGTTGGTGGTCGGCACCTGGCGTGCCGCACGAGGGTCGGCGCCCGGCGTGACAGAGCAGGAGGTGCTGCTGGCGCTGGAGCGGATTGAGCCGCTGTGGGACGAGCTCTTCCCCGCCGAACGGGCACGCATCGTGCGGCTGCTGGTGGACCGGGTCGACGTCCGGGCCGACGGCGCCGCGGTGCGGCTGAGGCTGGACGGGCTCGGCAGCCTCATCCGCGACCTCGCCTCACAGGCGCCCGAGGCCAGGAGGGCTGCGGCATGAGCGAGGCGGCGCAGATCCTCACGGTGGTCATCCCGCTCTCGGCGAAGCCGCGGGGCGGGCGGAAGGCGATGCTCGCGCCCGGGGTGCTGCCGATGCCGGCGCGCGCCGACATTACGCTGGTGAAGGCCGTGGCGCGCGCGTTCCGGTGGCGGCGGATGCTTGAGTCCGGGAGGTTCGGCACCGTCAATGAGCTCGCCGCGGCCGAGAAGATCAACCGTTCCTACGTCTCGCGCGTGCTGCGGCTCACGCTGCTGGCGCCGCACGCCGTGGAGGCAATCCTCGATGGGCGGCAGCCAGAGGGGATGACGCTCACGGTACTGATGAAGCCGTTTCCCGTCGCGTGGGAAAGGCAGCACGATCTGCAGTCAAACGTTGCCGCTACAAGCCGCCGACCGTGATCCTCTTGACCCCCGGCGAAAGCACATTCCGGATGTGGGGGAGGCGCTTTACCAACCACCCCGCCTCCCCACATCAAACTCCAATGAGCAAGTGCGCCGCCGCTCCTGGCTGTCAATCATGAAGCTAGAGCGTTTTCACCCAGACTGTCCGTATCCTTGATGGGAGAGATAGTGGGAGCATTCGGTGGGTGAGCAGCCATCGATGATGGTAGCGATGGCCTGCCAGAGAGCCTCGCGGGTTCG
>JALHQB010000060.1 GCA_022842185.1 Acetobacteraceae bacterium | reverse complement strand
CCGCAGCCCATAGCGTCGCATCCGTCAGCTCCCACCATGCTGACCCGCTATGAATCACATCTGCGACCCGTGCCGGAATCCCCAAAATGACGACACACCCTAAGGCCTTTGGAAACCTCCTTTTTGTGCTGAGCGCCGCCAGTCGCGCGATGCCTGATACCGGGCTAGGTGAGGATCGCCCTGCATGGAAAACGCCAAGGTCCCACGGTCCAGGGACCCGCTGGTCCCTGGCGGAGTGGTTTGGAGGGGCAGCGCCCCTCCAATCTTCCCGCTTACGGCGCAATACCCCGCCGTCTCGCTCGCCTCCCCCACCGCGCCCCGACCCACCCCCCAAGCACCGCTGCCACGACACCGCCGACCGGCCCCATGAAGAAGATCGCTCCCATGGCGAAGCCTCCCTCGCGCTGGCTCACATGCGCCAGCTCGCCATAGGTCAGCACCGCAGCGCTGGTGGCGACCCAGCCGAGGATGAAACCCAACACGACGCCCAGGGCGATGCGCATCACCCGGCCTCGCCACTGGCAAAGGGCGGTTTCAGCCAAAGCGCGTCCTTCACCTTCGCCGCGACGAAGGCGGCATGCGCGGCAGCACGTTCGGCCGGAACCACGATGGGCCGCGAGACCCATTCGACCGCCTCGACCACAGCGAGAACCGGTCCATTCCCGCCCGTGGCGGCCGCAAGCTCGAACCCCGGCTGCTTGCCGCCCATGAGTTCGAGATAGACCTGCGCGAGCAGCCCGCAATCCAACACCGCATTATGCGAGGACCGCATCGAATTATCGACGCCGAGCCGCCGGCACAGCGCATCGAGGCTATTGGGCATGCCTGGATAGCGTTCCTTGGCCAGCATCAGGCTGTCCACCATGCGCGAGCGGTCGAGTTTTCCGAAGCCGGCACGGACCAGCTCCGCATCCAAAAAGCCGAAGTCGAAGGCCGCGTTGTGCGCGACGATGGGCGCGTCACCGAGGAACGCCAGCATATCCGCCGCCACCTCGGCGAACTTCGGCTTGCCGGCCAGGTCGGCATTGGTGAAGCCGTGGATGCGTGTCGCGTCGGCGGGAATGTCGCGCTCGGGGTCCACCAGCCGATGGAAGGTCACACCGGTGGGTAAAAGATTGACCAGCTCGACCGCCGCGATCTCGATGACGCGGTCGCCCTGCGACGGATCCAGGCCGGTGGTTTCGGTGTCGAGGATGATCTGCCGCATCGGTGACGTATAGCGGTCGCGAGGCTAGCGCGTCAGCTTTCGCACCAGTCGCAGGATCGCCGCCTGGGCAAAGCGGCGACTGAGGCCGGTCGGCACCACATGATCAGCGCGGCGCCGCTTCTCGGCATCGGGCATCTGCCGCGCACGGATCGATTCCAGGCGTTCCGGCGTCATACCGGGCCGCCGCAGCACACGCACCGCCTGGACCGCCGCGGGCGCCGACACGACGACAACCAGATCGACCCGCTTCTCCCCGCCGGTTTCCAGCAGCAGCGGAATGTCGAGCACGACCAATCGTCGCCCTGCTCGCCGGGCGCGGGCCAGGAACCGCCGCTCCGCATCGCGCACCAGCGGATGCACGATGCGTTCAAGCCGCTTCAGCGCGGATGGATCGCCCAGCACGGCGCGGCGCAGCGCTTCCCGCTCTACCTTGCCATCGACAACGCTTCCTGGAAAAGCCGCGCCGATCGGCGCGACCGCCCGGCCGCCGCGCGCCTGCAACCGGTGAACCGCCGCATCCGCATCGAAGACCGGGACACCAAGACGGCGAAAGGTCGTTGTCGCGGTGGACTTGCCCATGCCGATACTGCCGGTCAGGCCGATCACGATCATCGCGGCGGGATATCCGCCGCGACAACCGCATGCAGCGCCTGATCGACACGCGGCGCGACGCCGAACCAGGCCTCGAAGCCCGGCCGGGCCTGGTGCAACAGCATGCCCAACCCCTCGACCGCGCGCAGGCGTCGCGCCCGCGCGGCGGCAAGGAGCGGTGTTTCAAGCGGCACATAGACGATATCCGCCACCACCGCCGATGCCGGCAACGGCGCCAGGTCGATTGCCAAGGGCGGATGGCCCTGCATGCCAAGCGATGTGGTGTTCACCAGCAGCGCCGCCTCGCCCATCGGCGCGGCCTCCGCCACGTCGATCGGTCCGCCGAGGTCGCGCGCCAGCGCCTCGGCACGGTCACGTGACCGGTTCACCAGCGTCACGCGGGGGCAGCCGGCATCGACCAGCGCGGCGGCGATCGCCCGCGCGGCGCCGCCCGCGCCCAGCAGAACGGCCGGGCCATCCGCCGGCTGCCAGCCGGGCGCCTGGTCACGAACCGTCTCCAGGAAGCCGAAGCCGTCGGTATTGGATCCCTCGATGCGACCATCGCGGAACAGCAGGGTGTTGACCGCCCCGGCACGCTGCGCGGTGGCGTCCACCACGTCGCAGACCTCGAAGGCGGCCTGCTTGTGCGGGATGGTGACGTTGGCGCCGCGAAATCCCAGCGTGGCGAGCGATCGAACGGCAGCGGCGAAGTTGTCCGGATGAACCGGCAGCGGCAGATAGGCACCATCGATGCCCAGCGTCGCCAACCAATGGCCGTGCAGCTGCGGTGACCGGGAATGGGAAACCGGCCAGCCAAGGACACCGGCGAGACGAGCGTGACCCGTGAGCAATTGCATCGGCGCAGGAAGCCTCGTCACGCCGATGGGTGCAAGACCACCCGTCACCCGAATTCAGAGCAGATCGCGCCTGACGGGAAGCAGGCAGGCACGTGAAGATGCTCGCTCAAACGAAAAAATGCGGAGCGCCTTGCGTCAGAACGCTCTGAGGGAGGCGACCCCATCCTGCGGCCGCACCCAATAGGTGTAGCGATACGCCTCCCGCAGCCCGAGCGCCGTATTGAGCGCGATCGAGGCCGTGTTGGCCACGGCAACCTGGCAGAACAGCCATTCCGCGCCCTGCTGCGCCGCCCAGTCGGCGGCGGCGCGGACGGCCCGCGCGGCAAGGCCCCGCCGGCGATGGTCGGGCCGCACGGCAAGATCGAAATACCCCGCCAACCTGCCCGCCACGACCACCGAAGCCACCGCGGCCGCCGCGCCAGTGTCGCGCAGCGTGATCCAGGCGCCCGGGACGGTGAGCAGCGGTGCCGTGCCTTCCTTTTCCTGCCGCCGTTTCGGACTCTGGTGTTCGGCGGTGGCGGTCACTGCCATCCAGTCGGTGTCCGGGGCGGGGCGCGCCTCGGCCATCGGATCGGCCATGGCGATGGCGGCAACCGGCACCATCAGGATGGTCGTCTCATCTCTCGGTTCATAGCCACGCGCGGCCAGATGATCCGCCAGGCCGGGCGGGTCCAACGGCGTCGAGCGGAACCGTACCGGCAGGCCAAGCGCGGCGTAGCGCGCCTCAATCCGTTCGATCCGGTCCGCCAGGCCCGGATCCGGCGATGGGTCGATCGAGGAGGCGGCATTGGCGCGCCCCGTGCCGCCGGCGAAGGCGCGCACCACGAAGGGGCCATCGAAACCGGTGCGCGGCGCCGGCACGGCGGACAGCGTCGCCCGTTCCAGCGCGAGGACGTCGGGTGGCGTCACGGTTGCAGCCCAAGCCGGCCGATCAGCATTTCCTCCATGCGGGTGGATTCCGCGAGGAAGGCGCCATAGGCCGCGCCATTCCGATAATCCTCGGTCATGTCCAGCCGTTCCAGCACGGTTCGGAAGTCCTCGGTCTGCATGGTGGCCAGCACGGCGTCGTGGATCGCGGCGGTGATCTCATCCGGCATATTGGGCGGGCCGATGATGCCGAAGGGCGTCGTCACCACCAGCCGGTAGCCGAGGTCGCGCAGGGTCGGGACGTCCGGCCAGCGGCGCAGGCGGTGCCCGCTCCAGACATTCAGCCAAACCGCATCCCCGGCGGTCACGGCTTCGCCGATGCGCACCGGGCCGGCCAGGACGTCGATATCGCCGTCGGCCAGGGCGCGCGCCCCATGCATGGCGCCGCGGAAGGGCACATGAACCACCTGCACCCGTTCGCGCAGCAGCAGCCGGGCCATCGTCAGATGCGCCGTGGAATTCATGCTGGAGGAACCGTAGGACAGCGTCCCCGGCTTCTCCCGCGCCTCACGGATGAAGCCGTGCCAGCCATCGGGGAACCGGTCGGTCTTGGCGATGCTGCCATAGGCGCTGCCGGCGACGCCGATGATCGGCGTGGTGTCGCGTGAGGCATCGAAGGTGACATTGTCCAGCAGCGCCGAACGGATCACCTGCACCGGCAATTGCGCGAGAAGCCGCCCATTCGGCGGCGCATTGGCAAGGCCGGCGATGGCACGCACCCCGGCCTGGCTCGATTTGTTGTGGATGACCACCGGCTGCCCGAGCCGTTGCGCCACGCCCGTCGCCAGGACGCGCATGACGTCGTCATTGGTGCCGCCCCCGGCAAAGGGGACGATGACCGTCATCGGCCCGGCCGGCGTCCACGCGGCGTGGCCGATCCTGACGGTCAGAGGCAAAGCGAGTGCACCGGCCAACACGGCGCGGCGCGCGATCCCCGGCATGTGGTGAAAGTCCTCCCAACGCCAGAACGAGGCGCCTGTTTAGCGCCATCACGAGACCGCGCGCCAGCGCCCCCCGCGCCGAGCGTTCAAATCCTGGCCTTGCGCCGGCCTCCGCGGCCCCGTTCAAGCGCCCGCCCGGCCAGCCCTGGCCGGACCACGCGCGCGGCATCGCTGCTTCGTGGGGGGACAGTCGCCTGGCAGAGGTGCCTTGCGCGCGCTCTCCCGGGGGGGCAGAGGGACACCATGCTGCGATCCGTCCTGACTGTCGGCGGCTGGACCATGGCCAGCCGCATCCTGGGCTTCGCGCGCGACATGCTGGTCGCGGCGCGGCTCGGTGCCGGGCCGGTGGCCGATGCCTTCTTCGTCGCCCTGAAACTGCCGAACCTGTTCCGCCGCCTGTTCGGCGAAGGCGCCTTCAACGCCGCCTTCGTGCCCGCCTTCGCCGGGGCGCTGGTCAAGGAAGGCCGGCAGGCGGCGCAGGACCTGGCGGAACGGATGGGCGCGCTGCTCGGCCTCTGGCTGGGCCTGTTGACGGTGCTGGCGCTGGTCTTCATGCCGCAGGTGCTGGTGGTCCTGGCGCCGGGCTTCCAAGCCGACCCCGGCAAATTCGCGCTGGCGGTCGAACTCACCCGCATCACCATGGGCTACCTGCCGCTGATCTGCCTGACGGCGCTGGTCTCGGGGGTGCTGAACGGTCTTGACCGGTTCGCGGCGGCCGCGGCGGCGCCGGTCTTCTTCAACCTGTTGCTGATGGCCGCGCTGGTCGGGCTTGCACCTTATGTCGCAACGCCCGGCCATGCACTGGCGTGGGGCGTACTTGCCTCGGGCTTTGTGCAGCTGGGCATGGTCTGGCTGGCGGCCCGACAGGCCGGCATGGCGCTGAACCTGCTGCGCCCGCCCGCATTGACGCCCCCCGTGATGCAGGTGCTCCGGCGCATGGCCCCCGGTCTGCTCGGGGCCGGGGTCACGCAGATCAACCTCGCGGTCGATGTGATCATCGCCTCCCTGCTGCCCTCCGGCGCGGTGTCGTATCTGTATTACGCGGATCGCGTCGCGCAGCTGCCGCTCGGCGTCGTGGGCGCGGCGCTCGGGACGGCTTTGTTGCCCGTCCTGGCGCGGCAGTTGCGGACCGGACAGACCCTTTCGGCGCATCGGTCGATCAATCGCGGCACCGAACTCGCGCTGTTACTGACGCTGCCTTCAGCCGTGGGGCTCGCGGCGGCGTCCGGGCCGATCATCGCCGCCCTGTTCCAGCGCGGCGCCTTCGGTGCGGACGCCGCGGCGGCAAGCTCCGCCGCCCTGGTGGCCTATGCCTTCGGCCTGCCGGCCTTCGTGCTGGTGAAGGTCTTCGCGCCGGGCTTCTTCGCACGCGGGGACACCTCCACCCCGGTGAAGATCGGGATCGGCGTCGTGGCCCTGAACCTGGCGCTGAACCTGCTGTTCATAAACTGGCTGGCCCATGTCGGGATCGCGCTGGCGACGGCCTGTGCCGCCTGGGTCAATGCCGGGCTGCTGGCCTGGATGCTGGCACGACACGGGCATTTCGTGGCCGACCGACGGTCCCGCCGCGTGGTACCGCGCATCGTCGCGGCCAGCCTGGTGATGGGCGTGGTGGTGGTGGCGCTGGCCCTGGTCCTTCCGATGTCGGAAGGATCGGCAGGGCGGGTGATGCATGCTGCCGTGCTGATCGGCGGCGGCGCGGCGTCATACCTGGCGGCAGGCGTCGCGCTGCGGGCGTTCAATGTCCGGGAAGTGCTGGGGATGCTGCGGCGGCGGCGCGCGTAGGGCCGATGCTATCGGAAGTATCAGGAATTGGAGGGGCGCTGCCTCTCCAAGCCACCCCGCCAGGGACAAACCGGTCCCTGGACCACGGGATTCTGCGGCGTTATCGGCCCGCTGTGCTCTGGCTCCGCAGTTCCCGCGCGCGGGCGAGAACCCGGTCCTCAAGCTCCGCCGATGTCGCGGGCGTCACAACGGCGTCCAGCCAGGTATTGCCCTGGCGCACCTGACGGAACATCGACACGCGGATACCATCCGACCGCAATTGCCGGCCCATCACATACGCCGTCGCCTTGAAGCGCTCAGAGGACGTGCCGGGTGGCGAATACCAGTCGGTGATGATCACGCCGCCGAACGGGTCGGCCGAGGCTAGTGGCATGAAGGACAGCGTGTCCAGCGTCGCGCGCCACAGATACGCGTTGACGCCCAGGCCGGACCCATCGCCGGGGCCCGATGAGTCGGGGCGCGAACGCGACGTCCCGAACAGCACGATCCCGTCATCGGCGCCGGTCAGGCGCCCGCGCACACGGTCGCGGCCGGATTGGGAGGTGTATTCATCGCGGCCGACATTGCGGACATCATTGGAATCGCCGCAGGCGCCGAGGGCGACGACGGTACCAAGAGCGCAGAACAGGGCCGCAGGGCGGCGCCAGGAGGAGGCGGCACGGGTCATAGGGCCGTCTTGTAGCCCCTGAACCGTGTCGCTGAAAAGGCGCAGCCCGCTGAAAGCCTTCACACCTTGTGCTGTGGTGTTACGGAGAAGCCTTCCGGCGGCCCGCCGGAGCGGTGCCGGTCGCACATCGCGCGCAGCGCGATTTCGAGATTGCGCGTGTAGCGGGTGGTGTCGAACAAGGCGCAATCGTCCAGCCCAGCCATGAGCGACGCGCGGATGGCCGCCAGTGCGGCGGAATCGGAGGCCAGGGCGATCGCCCGTTCCTCGAAGGCCGCCTGGCTGTCCACGATCATCTCCGGCAGGCCCACCGCATGCAGCAGGCTGGCGGCGACGCGGCCGGCGAAGGCCTGGCCGATCTGTGTCAGCACCGGCAATCCGGCCCCCAGCGCGTCACACGCGGTGGTATGCGCGTTGTAGGGCAGGGTATCGAGGAACAGATCGGCCAGCGCATGCCGGCCGAGATGGTCCGCATGATCGACCCGCCCGGCCATCACCAGCCGCGCCGGGTCGATCCCGCGGGCGGCGGCGGCTTCGCGAAGATGCGCGGTGGCCGCGGTGTTTTCCTCCCGCAGCCACAGCACCGAGCCCGGCACGGCGGCGAGGATGCGCATCATGCCATCGAAGGCATCCGGCAGGATCTTGTGGGTGTTGTTGAAGCAACAAAAGACGAAGGCGTCCTCGGGCAGGCCGAATTGCGCGCGGGTCAGCCCGGCGATGGTGATCTCCCGCAGGTCGTCGGTCGGCATGAAGCATTCGGGCAGCCGGACGACCTTTTCGGCGTAGTGGTGGCCGGCTTCTTCGGGAACGGTGATGGCGTCGGCCAGGATGTAGTCCATGAACGGCGCGCCCATCGTCCCAGGGTACCCCAGGAACACCGCCTGCACCGGCGCGATGCCCTGCGCGAACAGCGCGGTACGCGAATCCCCAGTATACCCGTTGAGGTCGATGGCGATGTCGAGGCCAAGGCCCCGGACATGCGCGACCGCCGTTTCATCCGGCAGCGCCGAGACATCGTGGAAGCCATCGACGGCCGCACGCAAGCGCGCCTGCACCGCATCCCCGGTGATACGACCCAGCGAAATGGCGTGGATCTCAAAGGCTGAGCGGTCATGCAGTTCCAGCAGCCGCGCCATCAGGTGGCCGACCGCATGTTCCCGCACCTCGCCGCTGACATAGCCGATGCGGATGCGGCCGCCTTCCGTGCGGGCGGGCAACGCGGCGCGGCGGGCGGGCTGGTTCTCGCGTGCATGCACGCTGGCGCAGCGCAGATGCAGGGCGGGATCATCGGCAATGCACAGTGCCTCGAAGGGCGGCAGGCGCAGGCTGCCATCGGCAGCGCCCGACAGGACGGCATCGCGCGTCGTCGCGAAATCGGTCCAGTCACACAGGCGCATCCGGTTGAACAGCAGCATCGCCAGCGCCGCATCGGGCAACCGCGCCGGCGGCAGCGCCGCAGCGCGCGCGAAAGCGGCGATCGCCCCTTCCGGATCCTTGGCTGCCAGGCGGATATTGCCGCTGATCAATTGCACTGATCGCGACGAAGGATGCAGCTCGACCGCCCGATCCAGGACTGCGATGGCATCGGCATGACGGCTCAGGCCGGACAGCGCCAAGCCGCGCCCGGTCAGGCCACGTTCGAGGTCCGGCTGCTGGCGCAGCACTTCATCGAACACCTGCAGTGCCGGGGCATGGTCTGTCAGGTTCAGCAGCCCCTGGCCCAGCGTTGTCAGCAGTTGCACGGTGGCGCCGTGGCGGCGCGCCCAGTCGCGGAGGAATTCCACGGATTCCCGGTTGCGGCCCAGCCGTTGCAATGCCGCCCCGGCATGCGCCGCGGCGGCGGCGTGGGTCGGGTCGGCCTTCAGCGCCGCGCCGAAGGGGCCGAGCGCTTCCGCCGCCCGGTCCAACGCCATCAGGCAGGTGCCAAGATTGTTGTGGAAATCCGCATCGATGCCATCCAGGCGTCGAACCAGGATGGTCCGGAAAGCTTCCAACGCCTCGGCGTGCAGGCCCATCTCCAACAGCCCATCGGCCAGGTTGAAATGCGCGAAGGCGAAGCGAGGGTCTGCCGCGATGGCACGGCGGAAGGCCTGCACGGCTTCAGGCCGGCGGCCGAGCGCGCGCAGCACATTGCCTGAATCGTTCAGCAGGGTGGGATCGGCGGGCGCACGCGCCAGCGCGGCATGCAGATGGTCCAGTGCCGCGGCAGGCTCGCCCCTGGCGAACAGGGCCAGGCCCAGCAGGCGGTTGACCTGGATGCCGCCATGATCCTGCGGCAGGGCGCCGCGGTAACACCGGATCGCTTCATCCAGCCGTCCGGCCTGATGCAGCGCCACGCAGTCCTGGAGATCGACGGCACCGGCCATCGGTTATCCTCATGCTTCATGGTCTGGTGGGCGGCCCGATGCGGCCCCCACAAACACGAAGGGCGGCAGGGTTTCCCCTGCCGCCCCCGTTGCTTCCGTCCCGAAGGATCAGAAGGCGAGGCGGATGCCAACCACGCCGATGTTGATCGTGCGCGTGTTGCTGCCGTTGAACGAGGCGAGCGTGGTGCCCGTCGCAACGCCCGGGTAGCGAGCATTGGTCGGCGCGCCGGTCGGCACGTTCTCGTCGTTGACGTTGTTGTACAGACCGAACAGCACCAGGCCCGGCGCCAGGTTGTAGGCAACGCCCACGCCCCAGAGGGTCTGCTTGCGGTCGTCGAGATCGGCAAACACCGGAGCCGCGGCCGTGCCGTTGTTGCGCACGCCGTTCGACTGCGTGCCCTGGCCGAACACCGCACCGAACACCAGCGGACCCATCGTGTAGCTGGCGCCGAGCAGCCAATGGTTGGAGTCGTCCAGACCGGGGTTCAGGGCAGTGTTGCCCGGCCCGCTGCCGTTGTACTGGCCGAAGGTGTATTCGCCGCCGAACGAGAAGCCGTAGCCCGTCAGCACGAGGCCGGCGGTGTAGGCGCTGATCGACTGCGGACGCAGCTGCGGGTTGCCCGGGGTCCCGAAGGCCTGGCCAGCACCGTTTTCAGACTGGGCGCTGGCGAAAGCCGCACCGATGCCGGCGATCACGCCCACCGGCCCGAAGGTGCCGCGATAACGAACGGCCGCGGTCATCTGGTTTTCGAGGCCGAGACGATCGCGCTGAGCCGCTGTCGAGTTCGAGATGTCGGTGCGCTCGCCCTCATAGCCGTTCGGCGCGAAGGACAGGCCGAAGTCGAAGCCGGCGAACTGCGGCGACAGGTAGATGATCTTCGTCGCGTCGGAGCCGTCGTTGATGCCCGCCATGATGTACGGGCTCTGGTACAGGCCGGTCTGGACGATGAACTCATCCCACTCGGCGTCGCCGCCAAGGGCCTGGGAGCCCGGGGCGCGGACCTGGAGCAGCGAGGCAGCGCTGTCTTCCTGGCCGAAGCGGAACGTGCCCATGCCGTCGAAGCCGATGTAGCCATACAGCTCGTCGAAGGACACCGTGGTGCCGTCGGCAGCGCCGACCGCGGCGTTGTCCATCTGCAGTTCGAACACAGCACCGTAGGTGATGCCGTTCGAGGTGCGGCCGTCGACGAACACGTTCAGTTCGGCGTCGTTGCGGAAGTCATAACGCGAGCGCGCACGTGCGTTGTTTACGAGTGCGTTGTTGCGGCTGCGGGCGCGGTCCCAATCGTCCTGCACGGCGGCGCCGCTGAAGGCGAAGTAGCCACCAAGACGGATCGACAGGCCACCGGCACCGGCCATCGCCGGCGTCGGCGCGGCCGTCACCTGCGTGGACGGGGCCCGCGGGCCGACGTTCAGCGGGTCCGGAGCAACACCAACGGCACCGGCCGGCGCAGGCGTCGGAACGCCCTGGCCAATCGCACCACCACCGCCACGCGTCGTCTGGGCGAAAGCCCCCGGCGCCAGCAGGGCGGCGCCGACAACAGCGGTCGTCCCCAGCAGAATCTTGCGCATTCTAGTCCTCCTCATCGCCGGCAAACCGGCAGTTCCGTCGGCCGCCCTGCCCCCCCGGACAGAGCCCTCCGCCGCTTTCCCCCATCAGAGACGGAAGGGCGGCGTCGTGGCCTGGGTCGGACTATGTCCTGGCACTGAGCCGGGCGGCAACCGCCCAGTCACCCTTCACGCGACTTACCTGAGACACTGTGGCGGACCGGCCACAGGCTGTGGCAGCGGCGCGTGTCCCTGCTTCAGCACGGCGTGGGCGCACCACCTCACGCATCCGGGAGGGTGCGCAGGCCATCGATCGCGGCCAGCCCCACCGCCTGCCGCGGGACCCGCCGTGCCGTCGCCGCCGTGATCCCGCCCAATGCAACGGCTGGCACCCCGAGACGCCGTGCCGCCGCCAGCCAGCGCAGCGGACCCAGGGAGGGCGCGCCCGGGTGGCTTCGCGTCAGGAACAACGGAGACAGGAACGCCAGATCCGGCCACAGGCGACGCACCCGCGCCGCCGAGGCCGCCCCACCATGTGCCGCGATCGCCAGCATAGCCGCCGGAGCCCCGGCCCGCCGCGCCAGCAGGAACGGCAGCAGGCATCGCGTCGGCCGGCGGTCGGGGAGGTGCAGCCCGGCCTTCACGGCAAGTGCTGCTCGCCCGTCGCCGGCGACCACCAGCACCAGGCCGCGCTGCCGGGCCAGGGTGGCAAGCTTTGCGAGTGGCCCGGCCGCCATGTCCCGCGCCAGGACACCTGCCCCACGTGGCAGCCGCGCGGCCGCCGCCAACGGATCGGGCAGGCGAAGGCGGTCGGTCACCAGCCACAGCGACGGCAGGCCGCGTCGCGAGCCGCGTGCCAGCCGGCCGGCACGCGCCGCGAGCACGGCTGCGTCACCCATTCGATGAATTCCAGCCTGCGCCGATCTGCCCTAGCCTTGCCATGCCATGTCCCAATCCACCGATATCGCCGCCAACCTGACCATGATCCGCGCCAGGATCGCCGAGGCCTGCATCCGCGCCAACCGGGCGGCCGATGCAGCGACGCTCGTGGCCGTCTCCAAGACCCATCCACAGGATGCGGTGGTCGCCGCCCTGGCCGCGGGACAGGCGGTGTTCGGGGAAAATCGCGTGCAGGAAGCCGAGGCCAAGTTCCCCGGTCTGCGTGCCGCCTACCCGGCCATGCGCCTGCACATCATCGGCGGGCTCCAGACGAACAAAGCGCGCGACGCCGTCGCCGTGGCCGATGTGATTGAAAGCATCGATCGGCCGAAGCTGGCCGCGGCGGTCGCCGACGCCATGGCGAAGACAGGCCGCCGGCCGGATTGCCTGGTGCAGGTCAACACCGGTGATGAATCCCAGAAATCGGGCGTCCCCCGGGCGGAGGCCGACGCCTTCATCCGCGCCGCTCAAGACGATTACGGCCTGCCGGTCATCGGCCTGATGTGCATCCCGCCGGCCGAAGGCGACCCCCGGCCCCATTTCGCCCTGCTGCGGGAGATGGCCGCCCGCCACGGCCTGTCCGTGCTGTCCATGGGCATGAGCGGGGATTTCGAGGCGGCGATCGCGGAGGGTGCGACGCATGTGCGCGTGGGCACGGCGATTTTCGGGCATCGGCCTGCGCCATGAAGGATCCTGCCCTCGCTGGCGGGTCCAATGGCAGCGCGTGTCCGAGCCATGCATCCCGGTACCGGTCTTTTCAGACGGACTCCGAGGACAGCCGGCCTTGACGCGCCCGCCTCGGCGCGGGATCACCCCCGGCCCCTCACCAATGATCGGTCCAGTGCGATGAGCCGCGTCTTCTCCGGCATCCAGCCTTCGGGCGTGCCTACCCTCGGCAACTACCTCGGCGCCATCCGCAACTGGGTGCCGCTGCAGGACACGCAGGAGGCGATCTATTGTGTCGTCGACATGCACGCGATCACCGTCTGGCAGGACCCGGCCGAGCTGCGCCGCCAGACCCGCGAAATGGCCGCCGCGCTGATCGCCTGCGGGCTGGACCCCAAGCGCTGCATCCTGTTCGTGCAGTCCCATGTCCGCGCCCATGCGGAACTGGCCTGGATCTTCAACTGCGTCGCACGGCTCGGCTGGCTGAACCGCATGACGCAGTTCAAGGACAAGGCCGGCAAGAACCAGGAAGCGTCATCGGCCGGGCTGTACGTCTATCCGAACCTGATGGCCGCGGACATTCACGTCTACCACGCCACCAAGGTGCCGGTGGGCGACGACCAGAAGCAGCATCTGGAACTGGCGAACGACATCGGCCAGAAATTCAACCATGACTACGGCGTGGATTTCTTCCCCACGATCGAGCCGCTGATCCAGGGCGTCGCCGCGCGTGTCATGTCCCTGCGCGACGGCACGAAGAAGATGTCGAAGTCGGACCCGTCGGACCAATCCCGCATCAACCTGACCGACGATGCCGATACCATCGCCCTGAAGATCCGCCGCGCGAAGACCGACCCGGAGCCGCTGCCCGAACACCAGTCAGGCTTCGAGAACCGGCCAGAGGCCCGCAATCTGGTGGGCATCCTCGCGGCCATCACCGGTACGCTGCCGGAGAACGTGCTGCGCGAACACGGCGGGCAAGGCTTTGGCGCGTTCAAGAACACCCTGGCCGACGCCCTTGTCGCGCATCTTTCGCCGATCGCGGCGGAGATGACGCGGCTGCTCGAAGACCCCGCGGCACTGGACGCCGCACTGCGGATCGGCGCCGACCGTGCCAGCGAAATTGCCGAACCGATCGTGGCGAAGGCGCGGGACATCGTGGGGTTCTTGCCGTCCCGGTGACGGCGTCCGGAACGGGCTCTCAACCTGACGCATGACTGCTTCGGCGATGGAGCGTTCCGCGCCGGACCGTGCCGGCGCAGAATGTTCCACGGATCCAGCGTCTTCACGCGCCTGACTGGGACCAGTCAGGCGCGATCCGCTTCAAAGCGCCTGCATCGGTTCCGCGATCGCCTTGTCCATCTGCCATGGCGCGATGGTGTTCCAGCCGCGCTCATATTGCGGCGGGATGGACAGCGCCTCGACACGGCCGAGTTCGGCCGCGGCGCGCACCGGCCAGTACGGTTCGCGCAACAGCACGCGGGCCAGCAGGATCAGGTCGGCCTTGCCTTCGGCCAGGATCTCCTGCGCATGCTTCGGTTCGGTGATCAGCCCGACCGCCGCGACCGGCATGGCCGCGCCCGACTTCACCGCCGCCGCACCCGGCACCTGGTATCCCGGCCCCAGGGGGATCTTCTGCCCCGCATCCAGCCCGCCCGAGGATACGTCGATCAGATCGACGCCCAGCGCCTTCACCTGCCGCGCGAGTTCCACGCTCTCCTCGGTGGTCCAGCCGCCTTCAACCCAGTCCGTGTGGGAAATCCGCAGTGCCAGCGCGGTGTCGGTCGGGATCGCGGCACGCACCGCGGCCGCGACCTCACGTACGAAGCGGGTCCGGCCATCGAAGTCGCCGCCCCAGGAATCGTTGCGGCGGTTGCTGATCGGGCTGCAGAACTGATGCGCCAGATACCCGTGCGCGCCGTGGATCTCGATGAAGCGGTAACCCGCCTTGACCGACCTCTTGGCGGCATCGACGAAGGCGGCGATGGCGGCGCCGATCTCGGCTTCCGTCATGGCATGCGGCTGGGCGAACCCTTCGAAGGCCTCGGCCGAAGGCGCCATGGTGGTCCAGGACGGCTTCGCGGGACCGTGCACCCAGGGTTCGGCGCGCGACGCCTTGCGCCCGGCATGGGCAATCTGGATGCCGGCGACAGACCCCGTCGCCTCCACCGCGGCGACGATGCGCGCATGCGCGTCCATCTGCGTGTCGTTCCAGATGCCGACATCGGCGGGCGTGATGCGCCCTTCGGGAACCACGGCCGAGGCTTCCGTGATCACCAGCCCGGCACCGCCGACCGAGCGGGACGCCAGGTGCTGCATGTGCCAGTCGGTCGGCACGCCGTCATCGCGGCACGAATACATGCACATCGGCGATACGCCGATGCGGTTCTTCAGCGTGACGCCACGCAGGGAGAATGGCGAGAACAGATCGCTCACGAGGCAGGGCCCTCATTGTTGGGTGACGAGGACCACGGGGGCAGGCGCCCCAGCCGGTTCTCGAGGATGGCAAACCATGTGGGTTCGCCGCGCGCCCGGGGAAGAAGCAGCCCGGCCGCATCGGTGGCAAAACTGGAAAGTGTCACGGCATCGCGGATATTGCCGCCGACGACTTCGACCTGGCCCGGCACGATGCGCACCACGATGTCGCAATGCATCGGCCGGAAGCGGCCCTGTTCCGCCAACCGGTCGCGCCAGGACCTGAGCGGCGAGCGGGACCGGTCGGCGCAGACAAGGTCACCCACCTGCGGCGCCCGTTGCCCGACATCGTACGGGATGAACGGCGCCGTCGCTGGAAACCGCTGCGCATCGGCGATCAGCCCATCCAGGTAGAAGGCATGCGCCGCCGAGGAGGGAAATTCACGCGCATCCACGCCCGCCCCACGCATGACGTAGGAAATGAAGGCCGCCGACCACGCGGGTTCCCGCCACAGATCCGGATTGCCCGCGCGGAACCGGGCGCGATTGCGCGTGATCGGCGCATCCCCTTCCGGCACGGCACGCCAATACGCCAGGACGCGCGGGAAATTGGCTGGGCTGGATTCCAGCCCCGGCGGCGCAGCGATGGCGTCCTGGCGGCCCCAATCCTCCCATTCCGCCAGGGCGATGCGCATCATCCGGTCGCGGGCGGCAGGGGGGTAGGCAATCGGCGGTTCGACTGTGGGCGCGGGCGGCGGCGGCGGGGCGGCGCAGGCAGCGAGCAAGGCCAGTGTCGCGAGCAGCGGGGCGCGCGCATTGGAGAGGGGCGCCGCCCCTTTCGAAACCTCTCCCCGCCAAAGGCTTAAGACCTTTGGGAACCTCGACCTGGCGCCGGGTGGCTGAGGTCGGCAGGGTTGGGTCGTTCCACCGGTCTTTGGCGGGGTCGAGTCCGGGGACAGGCAAAGCCGATCCCTGATCCGCCACCTCATCGCATCGCCCCTTCCGGCGGCACCAGCGCTGCCAAAACCGCGACCTGCGTCGATACTGTCCCATCCACCACCAGCGCATCCCCTTCCGGTCGTATCCTCGCCTGCAGGAAGCGCAGTGCAAGGTCCGCGAGGAAGGCAAGCCGTCGCGCCTCGCCCTCCGGCATCGCCACAGCCCCCGCCGCACGTGCGAATTGCGCGGCGCGAAGGGCGCGCAGCAGCAGCGCCAGTTCCTCGGTTCCCGCCGCCGGGGCGGCGGGTAGTGTGATCGTGTCCACCGGCCCCGGCAGGGTGATCAGCACCAAGGCACCAATACCCCGGCGCAGGGCGTCCGCCAGCGCCTCCGTGCCGCCGAACGCCGCGCACCGCGCCAGCGCCAGCAGCGCAACCGCATGTTCGGCAACCGAGGCGCCGCTTCCATCGGGTTCGGCAAAAACGCCGTCATTGCCCTGGGTCCCAAGCAGCCGCGCCGCCAAGGCGTCGATGCGCGCACGATCATCGTCCTGGCCGGATGCGCGGAACAGCGCCTCCGTCGCCATCAGCGCGTGGGCCAATTCAGCGGGCGCGACTTCGGCCTCAGGCAGGGCGGCGAGGTGGCCGCGCGCCGCGGTGGCCAGGGGCCCCGCATCCTTCGCGTCGCCGAGCATCGCCTGGGTGGCGAGAGCCGCCGCGATGCGCTGGCGTGGCGCGGTACTGGCGGCATCCCCGCCGCGAGCGGCCACGACCGCGGCGTCGGTGCCGCGCAACAGCAGGCGTTCCTCCTGCATCGTCAGCGCTTCGCCTGCCGCCAGGCGGGTGCCGGCATAGCGCGCGAGGAGCCAATGCAGCCGGCCTTCGGCGGGGCCGCTTGCCTTCACGTTCAGCAGCGTGGCGGGGCCACGCGGCGTCAAATGCACGACCAACCGTCGTGCCGGCGAGCGCTGCTGCCGCGCGCCGAAGCCCATGATCGGCCCCTGGTGCACGGTGATATTCTCGCCGGCGGGGCTGGCGCGCTCGGCATCGCCTAGCAACAGGGTGGCATAGTCCACCCCATCGCCAGGGCTCATGGCATCGCAGCCTGTCGTGATCCGCGGGCGGTCCAGCACCACGCCGGGCAGCGGTGTGAGCGTGACGGTCACCACCACCACCGGCGTGTCGGCCCGCAGGTCATAGGCATAGCGCAGCCGGGCCACGTCGCGGAGGCCCCCGCGGGTGAACCGACCGCCGCGACCGGTCAGCACGCTGTCATGGAACAGGCGCACGCCACCCTCGGCATCCTCAATGCCGGCGGCGACGATGGCGTCCTCGACATCCAGGCAATGCCATCGGCGGCGATAGGCGAACTCCACCAGGTTGCCGCCATGGATCAACGCGGGCGGTCCGTCCTGGGCATGCAGGTGCTGGCGGATTTCGCCGCGGAACAGGTCGCCGGTAAAGACATGGTGCGGCGTGGTGATACGGAAGGCGCGGAGTGTTTCATCCTCGACCACGATGCGCGCCGGGCCGATCGCACGCGGGGCGGGGCCGGTGCCATCCGCCAGCGCCATCAGCAGAGCGATGGCGCCTTCGCCGCCGCCGAGCATCGGATGCGCCAGGACCTCCGCCGCTGCGGCATTGGCGGCGAGATCGAATACGCCACCATCCTCCCTTTGGGCGAAGGCGGGGGCGTAGCCGTCCGGCAGCCTCGCGGGGGCGACGAAGCGCGCCAGGCCCCGCGCCAGGCCGTCCCGCACCGCATCCATGCCATTGCCACTCATGCGCCCGTTCTAGCCGTGCGGCGCGGGCGCGGGATAGGGTGGGGCATGACCAGGAAGAATCACGCACGCGGTTGGTGCGCCGGCGCCGCCATGCTGCTGGCGCTCAACGGGACGGCGCATGCCGAGGACGCGGCGGCGCTGCTCGCCCGCGCGCCCGCCATCACGCCCGATGGGCCAGTCACGCCGCTGGCGGCGCCGACCGAGATTGCCACGGCCGGATGGGGCCCCTTCAGCCGGCTGTGCGTCGCGCAGGTGATACTGCGCCCGGACGATGGGGCGGAGGTGGCGACCGCCCCGCCATCCTGTTTCAGCATCGTGGAGACGCGGGTCGAGGACGGAACCTGGCACATCACGCTGCGCGCGGAACTTCAGGGGCGCGGACCCGATATCACCATGTCTGTCGCGCGCGACGCGACGGGGCGCTTCGGCCCGGTGACCATCGTCCCGCCCCCTGGCTTACCGCCCATCCCGCCGGAGCAACTTGCCCGGCTGCGCAGCGTCATGCAGGCCGCGCTCCAGGCCCATGGGATGGAACGCACCACCATCGTGCCGGGCGCGCCCTTCGTCATTCCGCTGCCGCTCGGCGTGGTGGACCCGGACATGCGGGTCGATGGCGGCGGCTTTGCCTGCAACGTGGACGGTGAAGCGCCGATGCGGGGCCGCCGCAGCATCGTCGCCACCTGCCGCACCCAGGCGGAGGGCGAAATCTCCCGCGGCCGGGTCATGCGCATCGGCATCGCCGGCCGCTTCGCCATCGATGTCGAGACCGGGATGATCGTGCAGCACGGCTACGCGTCGTTCCTGGTGCTGGACGCCGACCCTCGCGGCAGCATGGCGCGCACCGAGATGCGCGGGGCCTCCCGCCAGAGCCTCGAATGATCCGCGCCGTCCTGCTTGTGCTGTCGCTGCTGCTGGGCTGGCCCGTCGCCGCGCAGCAGGCGGCGGATTGGCGAGCTGCCGCGCCGCCGCTGCCGTTGCAGGGCGCGGTCCGCCCAATCACGTCAGGCGTTGCGATAGGCAGCGCCGGCTGGGGCCCCTGGCGCAGCATCTGCCGCGAACAGACGACCCGGCCGGGCCGCCCGCCGCAACGCGACTGCCTGACGGTTGTGGAGGTGCGCCCCGATCGCGGCGGCACCAGGCTGGTCCTAGCTCAGCCAGGCACCGGCCTGCGGATCGCCGCCCTGCGTGGCAGCGATGGTCGGATCACCGAGTTCTCGGCGATACAGCCCGATGGCAGCGCCCCGCCGGCCGATGAGGCACGGGAGGCGCTGCTGGCGAGCTGGCGAGGACAGTTCGCCACGCTCAGCCTGTCGGTGCGCCAGATCAACGGGCGCGAGGATTTTCCCATGCGGGTCGAAGGTTCTGCCCGCGGCGGCACCTGCCGGCCCGAAGGCCTGTCGTCCATCAACCAGCGCCCGGTGGTGGTGGCGCGCTGCGCGGTGGAACTGGCGGGCAGGCTGCGTGGCGGCGATTCCGAAGCGCGCGTGGCCATCTTTGCCCGCGTCGCCGTGGATGTGGCGACGGGGCTGATCTCGGCGCAGGGATATGCAACGCGGATCGAAACCTTCACGGCGAATGGGCGGTCGAATGGGGTCGTGGTGACGCCTTCACGTTTGGTGCTCGAATAGACCGGACGGCTCGCCTCCCCCGCAAATCGGTGGTGCCGGGTGATCTGCCTGGGCGACGGGATCATCGTTCGGATGCGCGCCTGTCTCGACAATGCGATGGTGCGGCGGCTGATCGACCGGAACGGGGGCTGAAGCAATGACCGAGATCGACGACGTCCGCGCCCTTCTGGGCGGCCGGCCCCGACCGGTGGGCTGGGATGAGCGGCGCACACGCATCGAGGAGGTGGCGGCGGTCGATCCTCCGCCGCAGGGTGTTGTCTTCACCGCGACGACCATCGCCGGGGTGCCGGCCGAATGGTCCGCGGCGCCGGATGCCGATGCGCGGCGCGTGCTGTTGTACCTGCATGGCGGCGGATATTGCTCGGGTTCGATCGTCAGCCACCGCAACCTGGCCTCCCGCGCCGGGCAGTCTGCGGGCATGCGTTGCTTGGCGCTGCAGTATCGCCTGGCACCCGAGCATCCGGCGCCCGCCGCGCTAGAGGATGCGCGCGGCGCCTATGAGGCGCTGTTGCACCAGGGTTTCGCCCCCGGAGATATCGCGGTGGGCGGGGACAGCGCCGGCGGCGGGCTGACGCTGGCCCTGATGGTCGCGCTGCGAGATGCGGGGCGACCGCTGCCGGGGTGCGGATGGCTGATCTCGCCGTGGGTCGATCTCGCCATGACCGGCGCGAGCATGGACAGCAAGGACGCGGTCGATCCCCTGATCCATCGCGGGTATCTCGATGAGCTGGGCGCCGCCTACCGCGCAGGCCGGGCGGCGGACGATCCGCTGGTGTCGCCGCTGCACGCCGACCTGTCGGGCCTGCCGCCGATGCTCGTGCAGGTCGGGTCGGCCGAGACGTTGCTGGACGATGCGGTGCGCATCGCCGGGCGGCTGGGCGCGGCGGATGTGCCGGTGCGGCTGGAGGTCTGGCCGGCAATGATCCACGCCTGGATGCTGTGGGCGGGGCGGCTTGAGGATGGGCGTCGCGCCCTGGCCTCGGCAGGGGATTTCCTGCGCAGGCGCGGGGTCTGATTGCCGCAACCCGCAGGCCGGCAGCGGCGTTTCGGCGCAGCAAGCCAAGGAGGTCGCCATGCCGCGCGGGGACAAGTCCAGCTACACCGACAAGCAGAAGCGCAAGGCCGCTCATATCGAGGAGGGCTACGTCGAACGCGGCGTCAGCCAGGATGAAGCCGAGGCCCGCGCCTGGGCCACCGTCAACAAGGATAGCGGCGGCGGCAACAAATCCGGCAGTGGTCGCGGGGTCACGGACACCAAGGCGGCGAGCCACAAGGGTGGTCGCATCGGCGGTGCCGCAGCGGCAGCGCGGTCCGCTGCCGACCGTAGCGCCGCCGCGAAGAAGGCGGCGGCAACGCGCAAACGCAATGCGGCCGCGATGACCGGTGATTGAGGACGCCCGCATGTCGGATCGCTGAACGCCGTGGGCGAGCCGGATGCGGCGCCAGACACGCCTTCCAGATCGCAAGGCAGGGCCGCGCGTGGAACTGAATAGTTCCCTTGTTCCCTGAAGCGGTCCAGGCTCCCGGCAATCGACCCGGGAGGATGACGGATGGCGTTGAAGAACTTGGTCCGGCTGGTGTTGGCTGCCCTGGCGCCCTGCGCCGCGATGGCGCAGGAGGCCTTTCCGTCCCGCACGATCACGCTGATCGCAGCCTATCCGCCCGGCGGCAATACCGACCTCATGGCACGCGCGATCCAGCCGGAACTGTCGCGTGCCCTGGGTCAAACCGTGGTCGTGGTGAACCGCGGCGGCGCGGCGGGGACGATCGGTTCCGCCGAGCTCGCCCGTGCGCGGCCGGATGGCTACACCATCGCGATTTCGCCGAACAATCCGATCACGGCACAGCCGCATGCGATCCCGCTGACCTATTCGCTCGACAGCTTTCGCTTCCTTTGCCTGGTCTATGACAATCCGCAGGTCGTCATCCTGGGCCGCAACGCGCCGTTCCAGGATTTCCGCGGCATGATCGCCCATGGCCGCAGCGGCAAGGAGGCCCTGGTCTATGGCGCGCCGGGTTCCGCCAGCACGCAGCACATCCTGATGGCCGCCGTGCTGCGCCAGGCCGGCGTGGAGGGGCTGATGGTGTCCTACACCGGCGCGGGGCCGATGAGTCAGGCAGCGCTAGGCGGCCAGATCCAGGCCTTCGTCGAGGCATCGTCGATTGCCGCATCGACCGGCCTGACGCCGATCGCGGTGGTGGGCGCGCAGCGGCTGCCGCATTTGCCCGAGGTGCCAACGACGACGGAACTCGGCTTCCCCGTGGAAGGCACGTCGCATGGCGGGCTGATCGCACCGGCGGGCATCCCCGAGGCGGCGGCACAGGCGATCGAACGCGCCTGCGAAACCGCCGTCGGCAGCGAGGGCTTCCGCACCACGGCGCAGCGCCTTGCCTCCGTGCCGCGCTTTTTGCCGGGTGCGCAGTTCCGCGACCGCTTCGCCGCCGAAAGCGAAGCGAACCGCGCGCTGCTGCGCGACCTTGGACTGGGACGTCAGTAAGCTTTGTGGGGCGCGCAAGCCAAGCCCCGGATGAGGCAGTCGGCTAGAGCGTTTTGCGCCAGATCGTACTGGCGCAAAGCGCTCCATGCCTTCGTTTGAGCGAGCATCTTCACGCGCCTGACTGATTCCAGTCCGGCGCGATCTGCTCTAATCAGCCGGCTCGAATGCCGCGACTTCCATCAGGTCTTCGATGTTGCGGGCGATCTCCTCGGCCGAAAGGCCGAAGACATCGGCCATGCGAGATGCGTGGACGTAGGCTTCGGCAGGCAGGGGCATGCCTTTGCGCGGGGTGCGCACGCCGCACAGCTTCATCAGGTTGATCTCGTCCACCCCGCGGGCGCGGCCCGCGCGGCCGATCAGCCCATTGGTGCGGGACTTTTCATAGCCGGCGCCGTGGGACGTGTTCACCCCGCGCGGCAGCAACACCATGCGGATCCACGCAAGGTCCAGCGCGCGCGCCCTTTCGCGATTGAACAGATGGTCCACATGCAGCGTCTGCGGCAGGTCGGTCAGCCCCGCGCCGTGTTCGGCATTGGCGAAGGCCAGGTAGTGGGCGCGGTAGTCATCGTCATCCACATGGCACCACAGGAAGCGGTAGCAGAGGGTCGGGCAGTGCTGGACCATGGCGCGGTCGGCCGGCACGCTGCCAAGCTGGGCGAACCAGCAGGGGTGCGGGATGCGCAGCATGGTTGGCGTGCGAACCACGTCATCGAGTTCCGACACCGCCGCATAGGGCGGCACGTTGCCGAGGGCGTATTCGCCAATCAGCGTGTCCCGTTCCGTGGCCATGATGGCGGCGAGGTCCATGGGTGGTCTCCCGGTTCCAGGCGGGCAGCCTGTCATGGGCGTGAGGCACTGTCCGTGATGGGTTGCACACCGCGCTTGCCGGGCCGGCGGCGTGGCGCCAAGACTTCGCCGCTGCAACCGGAGCGAACGCCATGGCCGCCTACCTCCTCGCGAACCTGACAGTGCGCGATGCGCAGAGATTCGAGGCCTACCGTCAGGCGGTCCCGAAGGTGATCGCGCAATTCGGCGGGCGATACCTGGTGCGCGGCGGCGCGGTGGAGGCGAAGGAGGGCGATCCGGGCCTCGACCGCGTGGTGATCCTGGAGTTCCCGGACATGGCGGCGTTGCAGGCGTTCTATGGCAGCGCGGATTACGCGCCGCTGCTGGCGCTGCGCCTGGCGGCGGCGGAAGGCACCGTCGCGCTGGTCGAGGGCATGGCCGGGTGACGATCGATGCTCTGGCGCCCTGGTATGTCTGGGTCAAGTCGGCCCATCTGATCGGGGCCTTCGCCTGGATGGCCGGGCTGTTCTATCTGCCGCGTCTGTTCGTCTATCACTGCCAGGTGCCCGTGGGGTCCGCGCAGTCGGAACTGTTCAAGGTGATGGAACGCCGCCTGCTGCGCGCCATCATGAACCCGGCGATGATCTGGACCTGGACCTTCGGGGTGCTGCTGGTGCTGACGCCCGGCGTGGTGGATTGGACGGCGGGGTGGTGGCACGGGAAGATGCTGGGCCTGTTGGCCATGACCTGGTTCCATCATGACCTGGGGCTGGCGCGCAAGGCATTCGACCGCGATGCAAACACCCGCAGCGAACGCGCGTGGCGCATGCTCAACGAGGTGCCGACGGTGGCGCTGGTGCTGATCGTCGTGATGGTGATCGCGAAGCCGTTTTAGGGTGCCTCAGACGCCGGCGCACGCATCCGCGTGCTTGGCTCGCGCGCCCCGCGCTGGTGCGCCGGGGCCGGCTGCTGGTCCGGGCGCGGTCGCGCTTTGCGCTCCTGGTGTCGTGTTCCATTTGGTAGCGCCAGCGTTCGCGGGCGGAAGGGCGTGGTCGTGGCCCATGCGGGCCTCCAAGGCCAAGCCGTGTTCGCCCTTGAAATGATGCGCCGGCCCTGCATATCTCCGGTTGACGGGCGGCCCCAGGCTCCATAGGGTTCGGCCGCTTCCCGCCGCGGTGCGGGGCGTTTCGCGCCAGGCGCCGCCACTTCCTTCCTTTCGGGACTTTGCCCGTCGCGCCAGCCCCTGGTGCGATCCGCGGCGAACAGGCTGCACCGCACGCATCATCGGCGTCCATGCAGCCCTTGGGAATGTCCCGGCCAATCCCCTTGCTATGGACCGCGTCCAGCACCCATGCACCTTTCTGAACTCAAGGCCAAAAGCCCCGCCGACCTCCTCGCCTTCGCCGAGGAGGCGGGCGTCGAGAACGCCTCCTCCCTGCGCAAGCAGGACATCATGTTCGGCATCCTCAAGACGCTGGCCGAGAACGACCAGGCGATCTACGGGGAAGGCACCCTGGAAATCCTGCCCGACGGCTTCGGGTATCTGCGGTCGCCGCAGGCGAACTTCCTGCCCGGGCCTGACGACATCTACATCTCCCCAGCACAGGTGTGCCGCTTCGGCCTGAGGACCGGGGATACTGTCGAAGGGCAGATCCGCGCGCCAAAAGATGGCGAGCGGTACTTCGCGATGTTGAAGGTCAACAACATCAATTTCGAGCCGCCCGAGGCGCTCAAGCACCGCATCAATTTCGACAACCTGACGCCACTGTATCCAAGCCGCCGGCTGAAGATGGAAAATGCGGATGTCGAGGCGGTGGGCAAGGGTCCGGCCAAGGACAACACCCACCGCGTCATCGACCTGATCGCGCCGATCGGCATGGGCCAGCGCGCGCTGATCGTCGCCCCGCCGCGCACCGGCAAGACCGTGATGCTGCAGAACATCGCCAAGTCGATTTCGGCGAACAATCCCGAAGTCTTCCTAATCGTGCTGCTGATCGATGAGCGGCCCGAGGAAGTCACCGACATGGCCCGCACGGTGAAAGGCGAGGTCGTCGCCTCCACCTTCGACGAGCCGGCGACCCGCCACGTCCAGGTGACGGAAATGGTGCTGGAGAAGGCCAAGCGCCTGGTCGAGCACAAGCGCGACGTGGTGATCCTGCTGGATTCGATCACCCGTCTGGGCCGCGCCTACAACTCGGTCGTGCCGTCCTCGGGCAAGGTGCTGACCGGCGGTGTGGACGCGAACGCGCTGCAGCGCCCCAAGCGCTTCTTCGGCGCCGCGCGCAACATCGAGGAAGGCGGGTCGCTCACCATCATCGCGACCGCGCTGATCGATACCGGCAGCCGCATGGATGAAGTGATCTTCGAGGAATTCAAGGGCACCGGTAACAGCGAAATCATCCTGGACCGCAAGCTGTCCGACAAGCGCGTCTTCCCGGCCATCGACATCACCAAGTCGGGCACCCGCAAGGAAGAACTTCTGGTCGATCGCGGCACGCTGTCCAAGATGTGGGTGCTACGCCGCATCCTGAACCCGATGGGCACGCAGGACGCGATGGAATTCCTGACCGACAAGCTGAAGTACAGCAAGACGAACCAGGACTTCTTCGACGCGATGAATACCTGAGTCATTGCCGGCCGCCATCAATGGCCGGCGATGGTTTTCAGTGGCACAGGCGGCGCTGCACGCCGCCTGGCCTTCGCGGGTCATGCCAGGACGATGCGCCCGTCGGCCGCATCGGCGCCGACGAACGCAAATCTTCCCTTTGCATGAAGGCGGGGTCGCGCCGCCATGCATCGCATGCTGAATGCTCTGTGCATGATGGCGCGCGATGGCCGTTCGGGCACATGGCCCCATGCACGACACCCAGCCAGCCGCGGCATGCAGGCTGCCGCGGGCGCCACGTAACTCCCATGCGCCCGATGCGTTTCCCCGCTCAGCCGCGACCGCGCATCCGACATGCTGGGCATTATCGCCCACGCCTTCTACGCTGCGTCCAACCGGAAGGCTTCGCCAATGACCCGCCGCACCAAGATCCTCCTCGGCGTCGTTGTCGCGCTGCCGTTGATCGTGGTTGGGGCGGCGGTGGCGGCACTATTCGTCGTCCTGCCGCGCATGGACCTCGCCGACCGCGCCGCCACCCGGCTGACCGCCGCGCTGGGTCGTACCGTCACCATCGAAAGCGTGCAGGTCACGCCCGGGATGACGACCACCATCGCGTTGCGTGGCCTACGCCTCGCCAATATCGAGGGTGGTTCCGCCCCGCACATGGCGACGCTGCACTCCATGCGCGCCGTGCTCGACATCATGCCTTTGCTACGCGGCCTGGTCGTCCTGCGCCAGGTCGAGGGCGAGGGCTTCGACCTGCTGCTTGAACGCACCGCCGACCGCAGGCGGAACTGGCGCTTCAGCGGCGATCCGGCGGGCCCGTCCGCGCCCTTCGCGCCCAATCCGCCCGACCGGTCCGGCCTGCCGCTGCTGCTCGACCTGAAGCTGACCCGAAGCCAGGTCGTGTTCCGCACCAGCAGCGGCACGCCGCTGCGCACCGACCTCGCCATCGTCACCCTCGCCGCATCCGCCGCCGACCAGCCGCTGCACCTGCAGGTGGAGGGCTCCTATCAATCCGTGCCGGTCGTCCTGTCCGGTACGCTGGGCACGCCCGACCAGCTCCGCGACGGCACCACACCCTTCCCCTATCCCCTACGCGCCACAGCGCATGAAACGGTGCTGACCTTCGAGGGCACGTCCCGCGACCCGCTGAACTTCGACCGGCTGGATGGGCGCCTGTCGCTGGAGGCGCGGTCCCCCGGCGCGATCCTGACCATGGCCGGCGCCGGCGCCGGGCCCGCGGTGCACGTGGCGCTCGCCGGGCATTTCATCCACCAGGGTGACCTGTGGCGCCTGACGGAGGCGACAGGCGCATTGGCCGGCGAGGCCCTGGCAGCGCCGCTGCTGGAACTGACCGAAGGTGCGAATGGGCGGCCTGACCGGGTGGCCACGCATATCGACTTCACCAGGCTCGATCTCAACCGCATCCTCGGCGCACCGTCCTCCACACCGGGGGGGGATGCCGCGGATGCCGACATCCCGTTGACCATCGCCGCGGCTCCCGATCCCGAACTGCGCGCCGAGGCCACCGCGCAGCACTTCCGCTACGCGCAGCTCGATGCCACCAACGTCCGCATCGTCGCGGAGGCGAAGCCGGGGCGCATCGGTATCGAAGCCCTCGCGCTTACCGCCTATGGCGGCCGCATCGAGGCCACGGGCGAGCTGGTACCCGCCCCCCGGGGCGGCCGGATCACGGCCGAGGCGGCGCTGAATGATGCGAATATCGATACGCTGCGCCGTGCCTTTGGCATTCGCACCTTGCCCGTGCTGGGTGCCGTGCAGGCCCGGACCACCGTGGCGGCCGAGGCGGCGACGTTGAACGAGGCGACCCAACGCGCCGAGATCGGCGCAGTCGTCGCCATGCGCGGCGGGTCGATCGCGCGGGAGGTGATCGAGATGGCATCGACGGATGTCCGCGCGCTGTTCCGCAGCGCGCGGGGCCAGACGCCGATGACCTGCCTGCTCGCCGTCGTGTCGCTCCGCTCGGGTCGTGGCGATGCGGCGCCGCTGCGCATACGGGCGGGGACCGGTACCATCAGTGGGGTCGCGACCTTCGACCTGAATCGCAAGACCATGGACCTGGTCATCGGCAGCGAGAGCGCGACGACTTCGGATTTCGCCCTCGACATCCCGGTGCGGGTCAGCGGGGCATTCGCGGATCCTGACATCGCCCCCGCGCGCTGGTCCGGCGAAGGGCGCGCGCGGCTGGCGGCGGCCGATCGCGTCGCACCCCTGCCCGCTTCGCTGCAGGCCTTCGCGCGACAGAATCCCTGCTTTCGGGGCGGCTAGCGAAGGTTCCGGGTGGACGCCCATCGGCCGGGCGGCGAGACGCATCCGATCCGACAGCGAACCGCCCTCGGGTTGCGTCGAAGGCCGTGACAGCCCCATTGGAGGGAGCATGAAACCCACGACGGACCCCGGCGCCGAAATCCTGCGCGCCACCCTGTTCGCCGCCCGCGCCCATGCGGGCCAGGCGCGCAAGGGCTCGGCGGCCGAGCCCTACGTCAACCACGTCATCGAGGTCGCCTCGATCCTCGCCACGCATGGTGCGCCGCTGCCGGTCATCGTGGCAGGGCTGCTGCACGATACGGTCGAGGATACCGACGTCACCCACGCCGACCTCGTCGCCGCATTCGGGGAAGACATCGCCGGCCTGGTCGCCGAGGCGACCGACGACAAGGACCTGCCCAAGGAAACCCGCAAGGCGCTCCAGGTCAGCCTGGCACCGAAGAAGTCGGACGGGGCGAAGCAGCTCAAGCTCGCGGACAAGATCTCGAACCTGATAGCCATTGCGGACAGTCCGCCGGCCAATTGGATCCATGCGCGGCGTGTCGAGTATGTCGGCTGGGCCGGCCGCGTCGCGGCGGGGCTGCGGGGCGTGAACCCGGCGCTGGATGGCCTGTTCGACAGCACCTATCGCGCCGCCGTGGCAAAGCTTTCGGCCGAGGAAGGCTGAGCGGAGCGCGCCACAATCCGTCACACGCCGCCGCGCCTTCGCCATCAAGGCGCCGCGCCATTGCCCGGCTGCAATGGTCCACTCCCTTCCATGAAAGGGAGAAGCGCCATGACCCGCCTGCTTCCCGTTGCCACATTGATGCTTGCCACGCTGATCGTCGCCCCGGCCTGCGCCTATGAACAGTCGTACCATCAGCCGGGTTGGGGTGGGCCTGCACCGGCGCAGGTTTACTACCAGCGGCCCGCCCCGCCGCCCCGCTGGGGTTGGCGGGCGCCGCCG
>JALHQB010000059.1 GCA_022842185.1 Acetobacteraceae bacterium | reverse complement strand
CAGCGGCGGCGGCTTGGCGGTCGGCAGGGCAGGCCGCGCCGGCGCACCGGCCGCGGGCGGCTTCTGCGCGACAGCGGCGCCGGACAAGGCCAGCCCCGCGACCGTCACGAGCGCGAACGCCCTGAACCCCGTGCTGCGTGCTGCGTGCATCCCGACCACCCTTCATGTTGCGGCGCCGCAGTAAAGCGCAGCGCCCTATCCCCGTCATCATCGCGCGCCGACCCTTGGCATGGCGAGTGAGGCATTTCACATCACGGACAGTGAATGCCACCATGGGACCCAACGATGCCCCGCCCCCCCGCGCGCCCAGGCCCGACCGGTGAGGTCGCTGCCTTCCTCGACAAGGTGGCGCGCATGCCGGCTGTCCGCGCCGCCAGCGCGCGTCCGGGCCGGCTGGTCTTCGCCGTCGATGCCACCGCGTCCCGCCAGCCCGCCTGGGACCGCGCCTGCACCCTGACGGGTGAGATGTTCATCGCCACCCGCGACCTCGGCGGCCTCGCGGTCTCGCTCGCCTATTGGCGCGGCTACCTGGAATTCGCCGCGACGCCGTTCCTGACCGATGGGGCGGAGCTGGCGCGGCGCATGTCGGGCGTCACCTGCCTGGGCGGGCAGACGCAGATCCTGCGCGCGCTGCGCTTCGCGCTGGCCGAAACGCAGCGCGAGAAGGTCGGCGCGCTCGTGCTGGTGGGCGATGCGGTGGAGGAGGATGTGGACGCGCTGTGCCAGGCGGCCGGCGATCTCGGCCTGCGCGGCACGCCCGTCTTCTGCTTCCACGAAGGCGGCAACGCGATCGCCGGCAATGCCTTCCGTCAGATCGCCAAGGTTTCCGGCGGGGCCTATGCGCCGTTCGATTCCTCGGCCGCCGGGGCGCTGCGCGACCTGCTGCGCGCCGTCGCGGTCTTCGCCGCCGGCGGCCGCGGTGCACTGGCACGGCTGGCCGGGCCGACCGCGGCGCGCATCGCCGGCCAATTGCCCGCCCCCAGGTCCGCACGATGACCTGGGTTGCGCTGGGCGGGATCGCGCTGGTGGTGGTGATGCTGGGGCTGCGTGGCTTTGCCCATGCGCCGGTCGGCACGGTGAAGGCGGCGCTTGCCTGGATGGCCGGCGGCGTCGGCGTGGTCATGCTGGCGGCCCTGCTGTTCAGCGGGCGCGGGATGCAGGCGATCTGGGCCGCCGCCTTCTTTGCGCCGTTGCTGATGCGGGCCTGGCGGTCCTGGCGCAGCGCGCGGACCTTCTCCCGCGGCGGGCAGGCCAGTCCGGGGCAGGAGACGCGGGTCGAGACCGCCACGCTGGCCATGGTGCTGAACCACGACAGCGGCCTCATGACCGGCACGGTGATGCGCGGGCGCTTCGCGGGCGCCGACCTCGCCGCGCTGTCGCTGCCCGATATCCTGGCGCTGCGCGATGATTGCGCATCGGAGGATCCGGAAAGCGTGGCCCTGCTGGAAGCCTGGCTGGACCGCGCGGCACCCGAATGGCGCGACGCGCCACCGCCACAGGCCGATGGTCCCCTGGACCGGGCGGAGGCGCTGGCCGTGCTCGGCCTGGCGGATGGCGCTTCGGAGGCCGAGATCAAGGCGGCGCATCGGCGCCTGATGCGTGGCGCGCACCCCGACCAGGGCGGCAGCGCTTGGCTGGCGGCGCGGCTGAATGCGGCGCGGGACCTGCTGCTGGGGGATTGAGGCACCTTGTCCTGGCATGCTGCCGGCATCTTGATTGTGCGGGCGACATGACCCCATGCTGACGATCAATGCGCGAATCCGAATGGAGGAAATCAATGCCGGGACGCCAGTCTGGGGATCGGTCGGTCGCTGAACTGTACAGGGACGATCCGGAACGCGCGGATGCGTTGGTCTGGGGCCGTCGGGGCGCGTTGAAGGGCGCGGCGCTGGCGACCATGGGCGCGGCGCTCGGCGGCGCCATCCCTTTCGCGGCGCGCATGCCGGAAGGGCTGGTACCCGCGGCGCTGGCGCAGGGGTCGGCGGCCCCGCAATTCCTCGACATGGAAGGCAAGGCGCGCCTGATCCTGCAGGGGGAGCGGCCGCTGAATGCCGAGACGCCGGAGGCGATGCTGGATGACGACGTCACCCCAGCCGACAAATTCTTCATCCGCAACAACGGCAGCGTGCCGGACCCGGTCGCCGATACGCGGGCGTGGAAGATCCGCGTCGACGGCGAGGTGAACACGCCGCTCGAATTGTCGGTCGGGGAGTTGGAAGGCCGCTTCGAGGTGGTGACGCGGCGGTTGCAGATGGAATGCGGCGGCAATGGCCGTTCGGGGTTCTCCCCGCAGGCGGCGGGCAACCAATGGGGCAATGGCGCGATCTCCAACGCCGAATGGACAGGCGTGCGGCTGCGCGACGTGCTGCGCGCCGCCGGGTTGAAGGACAGCGCGAAATTCACCGGCCATTACGGCGCGGACAGCCACCTGTCGGCGCAGGGTCCGGCGATCAGCCGCGGCATGCCGATCGCGAAAGGAATGGAGGAGGACACGCTGATCGCCATTCGCATGAATGGCCAGCCGATCCCCCAGATGCATGGCGCGCCGGCGCGGCTGCTGGTGCCGGGCTGGCCCGGTTCGCTCAGCCAGAAATGGTTCAATCGGATCGAGTTGAAGGCCGAACCGCATCGTGGGCGCGGCATGGGCGGCACATCCTATCGCGTGCCGGTCACCCCGATCGTGCCGGGAAGCCGCAACAACGGGGCGGATTTCGCGGACATGACCAGCATGCCGGTGCGGTCGGTGCTGACCAGCCACGCCCATGGCACGCGGCTGCCGGCGGGCACGCGCAGCCTGGATGTGCGTGGCCAGGCCTGGGCGGGGGACCTGACGGTCTCGGCGGTGCATACATCGGTCGATTTCGGCGCGTCGTGGCAGCCTATGACCGTGAACCCGCCGCCCAACGCGCATTCGTGGCAGCGCTGGACGGGGCGGATCGCCCTGCCGTCGGATGGGTATTTCGAGATCTGGTACCGCGCCACCGACAGCAACGGGCGGATGCAGCCCCATGCGGCCGCGAACTGGAACCCGCAGGGCTATGGCGCCAATCCGATCAGCCGCGCCGCGATCCTGGTCGGCTGACGGATGTCGCTGACGAAAGTCTTCGTGGCAGGCTTCATCGTGGTGGTCGCGGTGCTGTTCATTCACAGGGCGGGGCAGGACGGGCGCCCCGCCCCCGCAGCCTATCCACCGACGCCCGCCCGCATCGCCTTTGAGGCGGAGCGTCAGGCAGCGGAGGCAACGGCCGCCCTTGCCCGCCGCCAGGCCGAGGCCGCCGCCGCCGTGGCCGCACGAACCGAGGAGGAGACAGTGCTGGCCGATGCGCCCGGCCGCGCGGAGACCTTCGGATACTGCACCGCCTGCCACAACACGGCCCTGATCCGGCGCAGCGCCTTCACGCGCGACCGCTGGGACGAACTGATGGACTGGATGACGGAAAAGCACGGCATGACCCCGCTTGAAGGGCCATTGCGCGAGACGATCGTGGATTACCTGGCCGGGCAATACGGCCCCCGGCAACGCGGGCCACGGGGCGGCAATCCGTTCCTCAACTGAGACGGGCCGGCGGAAAGGACGGCGCGCGCCGCGCCGTGCCGCGATGTTTGCCACGCCTTTGCCGCGGAGACACGGCAGGATCTCCGCCATGCCGACCCTCCGCCGCCACGCGCTTGTCATCCCCTTCGCCCTCACCCTGTCCGCCGCCGTCGCGCAGGAGGCCCCCGCACCCGCGGGGGCCTGGGTCGCGGCGTCGATCGGGGGCACCCCCGTGCCGCCGCTGCACCGCGCCGACATCACCTTCACCGCCGTAGGTCAGGTTCACGGCACGACTGGCTGCAATCGTTTCATGGGTGGCTTTACCCTGGACGGCGGCACGCTGCGCTTCTCGCCGATCGCCGGCACGCGCATGGCGTGTGAGCCGACCGCCATGGATCAGGAAATGCGCTTTCATGAAGCCCTGTCGGCGACCCGGGGCTGGCGCCCGGATGGGCCGGCGCTGCTTCTGACGAATGACGCTGGCGACGTGGTGCTGCGCCTGGTCCGATGAGCGGCGCCGGGCCGCCATGCCTGGCATCGCGGCAAGCCTTTCTTCACCATCACGCGCCTTCACTGCATCGATGGCGACGACACCGCAGCGCGAGCATCAGCCCATGGCCCGCCCCTGGGCGGCGGAAGACAGCCTGCTGCGCCGCGTCGTGGCCACCGGCGCCCGGCTGCTGCGAGCCGGGGATGCCGCGCCGCGTGCCCCTCCCGCCCAGGCCCCCCTCAGCCCGTCTGTCGAAGCACCGACTGTACCGAAGCCCGATCCGGAGATCCTGCGCGCCCAGGCACGCGCCGCATGGTCCGACCGGCTGTGGGGCGACGGCCTGGCCTTGCCCGGCGGGGCGGAGGAAGTGCTGCGCCTGGCGGCGCTGCTGCCGCTGACCGCCGCGGATACGTTGTTGGTCGCTGGCCAGGGCGCCCAAGCGGCCGGGGCGGTGGTGGCCGGCGCACGGGGCTGCTTCGTCGCCGCCCACGACCTGCGTGACGCGCCGGGACGGCGCGTGCTGCCCAAGCGCGTCACGGCATCGACGCTGCTTCCCGATGCCCCCGGTTTTCGCGCCGCCTATCACCAGCACGCGCTGCTGCTGGAACCATTCCGCCAGGGCGGCGCGCCGGATCGGCTGTTGCGCGCCAGCGCCGGCGCCCTGCGCGATGGCGGGGAATTGGTGGTGCTCGACCTCGTCGCCTGCGACCAGCACGCCGATGTGCGCTGGCTCACCGCCGAAGGCCGCCGCCCGCCACCGGCCGAATCCGCGATGCCGGACGCGCTCGAGAAATCCGGCTTTCGCGTGCATGTGGTCGAGGATGCGGGGGCGCGGCACCAGCGGGCCGTCCTGCTTGGCTGGTCTGCCGTGCTGGAGGCGCTTGGAAGCGGCGCGGCGCGCCCTGGCCCACTCGTCGCCGGCGCCCTGGTGGCGGAAGCCGAGGCCTGGCTGTTGCGGCTGCGCCTGCTGCGCGACGGCCGTATTCGCCTGCTCCGCTGGCATGCGACGCTGGTGCGGCGACCGACGTGACAAGATGCACAGCCGTCAGCGATTCACGGCATGATGCGCCGCCGGCCGCGCTGGCACAGAAATGCCTCGTGCGCCGCGCTTCGCCCGCAGGGTCGGACGCAAACCGGCCGGCGTCCGGGGGAAATCCTACTCCGCGGCGTCCTGCACCAGCCACGGCCAGCGCATCGCCACCACAGGGGATGATGGTTCATAGGCAAGGCAGGTGCCGATGATACCCGGCTTTTGCCGCACGCCGGTCACCGCTTCCCGCGCCAGTTCCTTCTCCCGCCGCACCGGGTACATGGTCTGGAAGGCGACGGTCGCCATTTGGGCCAGCATCTCCCGCAGATGCGTGCAGCCGACCACGCCGCCCACCCGTTCATTCACTGCCCGGTTGAAGCCCGGCCCGATCGTCAGCCCCGCCAGCCGCGCAAAGTTCGGCGCCGCCTGCGGGCAGATGGCGTAGGGGGTGTGGTCCTGCGCCGCCTCGCATTCGCGGATCACCATGTCCTCGTCGATGGTCAGGCGCAGCCACATGCCGTGCAGCGGCGTGCCGGGTTCGAGCCAGCCCTTCTCCTCATTGTCGAAGCCGTAGGTCTTGGTGTCGAGCAGATGGCCTTCGATGTCGAACAGGCCATCGGCGCGGCGATACCCCCGCATGTCGATCTGGCGGCGATGGAGCGGCTCTCGGTCGGCAGGGGTGGAGAGAGGCATGGGGCGTTCCGGTACTTGCTGCGATGCATCATATTGTCGCGGCGCAAGATCAGGAAAGGGTCCGCGGCGGGAGGCTGGGGCGACCAGGGCGCATCCAGGCAAAGCGCAGCACGAGCACCCCGGGGACCTCGAGAACGATTCGTGCCAGACCCTGCTGGCGCAAACCGCTCTACGCCATTGCTGGAGTGAGCCTCTTCACGCGCCAGGCTGAACGCGATGGGCTCTAACCGACCGCGCCCTCATCCCGCAGAAGCGCCGTCACGGCCTCGGCCGGCACGTCAGAGCTGGTGAAGACGTCACCCGGCGCGCGCATCAGCACGAAGCGCATCGCGCCATCCCGGTTCTTCTTGTCCTTCGCCATGCGGCCCATCAGGGCATCGACGCTGAAGCGACGATCGAGGTCGCCGATCCGCGCCGGCAGCCCGACCGTGGCCAGATGCGCGATCACGCGGGACGGCCATTCCTGGCTGCAATGGCCCAGCCGCGCGGAGATCGACGCCGCCAGCCCCAGCCCGATCGCCACCGCCTCCCCATGCAGCAACGATCCGTCGAAGCCGGCCTCGGCCTCCAGCGCATGGCCGAAGGTGTGGCCCAGGTTGAGCAAGGCACGGCCGCCCTCGGGGCTTTCCTCGCGTTCATCGGCGGCCACCACGCCTGCCTTCAGGCGGCAGGATTCAAGGACGGCATGGGTCAGCGCAGTGGTGTCGCCGGCCACGGCCGCCGCGCCATGCGCCTCGCACCAATCCCATAAGGCCCCGTGGAGCAGGCCATGCTTGGCAACCTCGGCATAGCCGGCGCGCAATTCGCGGGCAGGCAGCGTCGCCAGCGTATCGGTATCGGCCAGCACGATGCGCGGCTGGTGGAAGGCGCCGGCGAGGTTCTTGCCCGCCCGCAAATTCACCCCGGTCTTGCCGCCGACCGAGGAATCCACCTGCGCGAGTAGCGTCGTGGGCACCTGCACGAAGGGCACGCCGCGCATGGCGACCGCCGCGGCGAAGCCGGCCAGGTCACCGACCACACCGCCACCCAGCGCCACCACCCCCGTCCGGCGGTCCAACCCGGCCGAGAGCATCCGTTCCAGCACATCCTGCAAACGGTCGAAGGCCTTGGACCCTTCGCCCGGCGGCACGGTGATCTCGGCCAGCACCGCGATCCCCGCCGCCGCCAGCCCCGCCCGCAGCGCCGGCAGATGGATCGGCGCGACCGCGGCATCCGAGACGATGACGACGCGCCGCGCCGGCAGCACCGGACCGATCAGCCCGCCGGCGCGCGCCAGCAATCCTGGCCCGACCAGCACATCATAGCCGCGATCCCCCAGGCGAACCGGCAGGCGCTGCGGCCGCACCGCGCCTTCGACCGCGTCCTGCACGCGGCGCGTCGTCGCCTCGGGGCTTTCATCGGTGCACATCACGGTCACATCAGCCTCGGCGTAAAAAGGATGGCGCGCCGTCATCAGGCGCTGGAGCACCTCGGCGGGATCGGCATTGAGGAACATCGGCCGGTGTTCCCGCCCCGCCACACGGCGCAGCAGGGTCGGCAAGGCGCATTTCAACCACAGCGTTATTGCGCCGGATTGCTTGATCGCATCGCGCGTCGCGTGGTCGGCGAAGGCGCCGCCGCCGGTCGCCAGCACCAGCGGCGGGCCGGCCAGCAGGCGGGTGATCACCCGGCGCTCGCCATCGCGGAAATGCGGTTCGCCATAGCGGCTGAAAATTTCCGTGATCGGCATGCCGGCGGCCGATTCGATCTCGGTATCCGCATCCCGGAACGGCAGTCCGAGTCGCGCGGCAAGCCGCCGGCCGATCGCTGTCTTGCCGGCGCCAGGCATGCCGACGAGAACCACGGCGCGGCGCCACGTGGCAGGCGGGGCGGGGTTCGGGTGGTCTTCGTCATGAAGATCGAGGGCGGAGTTGCGCGACACGGGGCCGGAGGCTAGAGCAATATCCGTCCGGATGAAATCGTCCGAACAGGTTCACGCTCTGGAAAATCCAGATTCTAGAGCATCTTATCTCCGCTGCCCTGATGGGAGCCGCCGCGCCCGATGTCTCGCAGCCCGTTCGCCTTCATCCTGCTGCTGATCCTGGGCCTGATCGCCGTGGGGCTGTTGGCGCTCGGTGCCTTCCCGCCGGGTGTCACGCCGCAGCCGGTCGAACGCGCCATCCCCAACGAACGGTTCCAGTCGAGCCGGTAGCCGTCATGGCTGCACGCACGGTCCGCAGCACGGCGCGTGAGGCGATGACATCCCGCCATGTCGAGGCCTTTTTGGAAATGCTGGCCGCCGAGCGCGGCGCGGCGCGCAACACCCTGGCCGCGTATCAGGCGGATCTAGATGATTTCGCGGGATTCACCGCCGCGCGCGGCATCGCGGTGCATGCCGCCGATGTCGATGCGCTGCGGGGCTGGGTGCGACAATTGGCTGGCGCCGGGTATGCCGCGCGCACCCAGGCCAGGCGGCTGTCGGCGATCCGGCAATTCCATCGCTTCCTGGCGCGCGAAGGGGTGCGCGCCGACGACCCGACCGAATTGCTCGAAAGCCCGCGGCTGCCCGCCAGCCTGCCCAAGGCGCTGTCGGAGGCGGAGGTCGAGGCACTGATCGAGGCCGCTGCCGCCCTGCCCGGCCGCAAGGGCGCGGCGGCCGCCGCCGCGGTGGAATTGCTGTATTGTTCCGGCCTGCGCGCCAGCGAGTTGGTCTCCCTGCCCGCCGGCGCGCTGCGTGCCGAGGAAGGGCTGGTCGCGGTGCGGGGCAAGGGCGGCAAGGAACGGCTGGTGCCGGTATCCGCCCGCGCGCGGGACCTGGCGCTGGCCGCCCGGACCGAAGCGGCCGAGCGCGCCGGGCCAAAAGGCGCGCGCTGGCTGTTCCCATCCCGCGCCGCGTCGGGGCATCTGACGCGGCAATCGCTCGGGCTGTTGTTGAAGGATGTCGCGCTGGCGGCCGGCATCGACCCCGAACGGGTCAGCCCGCATGTGCTGCGCCATTCCTTCGCATCGCATCTGTTGGGGCGGGGGGCGGATCTGCGCAGCCTGCAGATGCTTCTGGGGCATGCGGACATTGCCACCACGCAGATCTACACGAAGGTGCTGGAAGGGCGGCTGAAGGCGCTGGTGGAGGCGCATCATCCGCTGGCGCGATGATCCTCGGCGGGGCTGCCCCTCTTGCCGGCGCAGCGCGCCCCTGCGATGCCTGGGCACCATCGCGCGTTTTGTTTGACCGAGCATCTGCACGCACCTGACTGGGTCCAGCCAGGCGCGACCTGCCCTCAACGGAGACACCGGCCCATGCCCATGACCCCCGCCCAGAAGACCGCCCTTGAAGGCGTCTGCACCGCCACGCTAACCACGGTGCTGCTGAAGAAGGGCGTGCGCTTCTGCTACATCGCCGGGTCACGCCCGATCGTGCCAGGCACGGCGAAGCGCATCGTCGGCCCGGCCTTCACGCTGCGCTTCACCCCCACGCGGGAGGATCTGGCGACGGTCGATTCCTGGTCCTCCCCACGGTCCACGCGCGCCGCGATCGAGGAAATGCCGGAAGGGGCCGTGGCGGTCGCCGATGCGATGGGGTCCACCGCCGCAGGCATCTTCGGCGACATCCTGTGCGCGCGCATGGCGAAGAAGGGCGTTGCGGGCCTGGTGACGGACGGCGTGCTGCGCGATGGCGCGGGGGTGATCGGCACCGGCCTGCCGGTGTTCTGCCAGGGTTACGTGGCCCCCGCTTCGGTCGCCGCGCTGAACTTCGTGGGCTGGCAGGAGACGATCGGCTGCGGCGGCGTGACCGTCATCCCGGGCGACATCATCGTGGCGGACATGGACGGCGCGGTGGTGATCCCGGCAGCGCTGCTGGATGCCGTGGTGGAAGCCGCCGTGGAACAGGAACGGCTGGAAGCCTGGATCATGACCGAGGTCGATCGCGGCGTGGCGCTGCCCGGGTTGTACCCGCCCAATGCCGAGACCAAGGCGCGGTACGAGGCGACGCGCAAGTAGGACGGCGGGAAGGGCGCGAAGATTGGAGGGGCGCCGCCCCTCCAGGAGGCGACGGCCTCCTGGACCACGCGTTCCTGGCGCTTTGGGTCGGGGTTTTCGATGCCAGGGATGGCGTTCTGGAACCGTCTTCCAGGGGACACCGAAGTTGAGGTTTCCAAAGGCCCTAAGCCTTTGGTGGGGTGAGGTTCGGAGAGGGGAAAAGCCCCTCTCCGAGGCACCGCGCCATCGTGATGGGCGCGACCGCCCCTTCAGCCCCGCGTCGGGAAAAACCTGTTCTGCGGCATCTCCAGCCCCAGATGCCCGCGCAGCGTCGTCGCCGTGTACTGCTTGCGGAACAATCCGCGGCGCTGGAGTTCCGGCACCACGTCATCTACGAAGCCGTCGAAGGCGCCGGGGAACCAGGCTGGCAGGATGTTGAAGCCGTCCGCCGCGCCGGTCTCGAACCATTCCTGAAGCGTGTCGGCGATGTCCGCGACGGTCCCGGCGATGACCCAGTGTCCACGCGCGGCGCCGGTCAGGTTGTGCATGTCGCGCCACGTCATCGCTTCGCGCCGCGCCTTGGACAGCATGGCGCGGGCGAAGCCGTGGGACGTATCGGGCAGCGGCAGGTCCGGCACGAGATCATCGAGGGCGAAATGGGACACATCCACGCCCAGGCGCCCCGACAGCAGCGACGCGGCGTTGGTCGCGCTGACGAAGGATTGCAGCTGGTCGAGCAAATCGCGCGATTCCTGCCGCGTGCGGCCCAGGATAGGCATGACGCCGGGCAGCACCGCGATCTCCTCCGCGCGACGGCCGAAGCGTGGCATGCGGGATTTCAGCGCGGTGTAGGCGATGCGCGCTTCCTCGATGTCCTGCACCACCGAGAACACCACGTCGGCGGTGCGGGCCGCGAGATCGAGGCCCGGTTCCGACGATCCCGCCTGGAGCACGATCGGCCGCCCCTGCGGACAGCGCCCGATGTTCAGCGGGCCCTTCACGGTGAAGAATTCGCCTTCGTGGTTCAGCGCGCGCATCTTCGACGCATCGATGTAGCGGCCGGTGTCACGCTCGGCGACGATCGCGCCATCGTCCCAGCAATCCCACAGCCCCATCACCACATCGACGAATTCCTCCGCCACCCGATACCGCGCGGCATGGGGTGCATGGGTGCGGCCGAAATTCGGCGCGGCGCGCGGGCTGGATGACGTGACGGCGTTCCAGGCGGCGCGCCCGCCCGAAAGATGGTCGAGCGATGCATAGAAGCGCGCGACGTTGAAGGGTTCGGCGTAGCTGGTGGACATCGTAGCGCCCAGGCCGAGATGGGTCGTCGTCGCGGCCAGCGCCGACAGCATGGTGATCGGTTCGAAACGCGCGGTGAATGAAGGATGGTCGTTGGCGTCGGCCTGCAATCCGTCGCCGAGGAAGAGCAGATCGAAGCAGCCGCGTTCGGCGATGCGCGCGATGTGCTGGATCACTTCGAGAGACTGGAACGAATCGTAGGCGCCTGGCATGCGCCAGCCGGCGATGTGGTTGCCCGTGCCCAGCACGAAGACCCCGAGATGCATCTGCCGCTGCGTCATGATATCCCCTTGCTGCCGCTGGCGCGCAGGGTGGCCGCGTGATGATCGATCGGCAAGATGCTCGCTTGCGCTGGCATGTGCTTTGCTGACCCTTGTCGTAGAGTGCGCCCGGCCACCGGGGCCGCGCGCCGATCCGGAGTGACCAGCATGCCCCGCCAGCGCCCCGCCAGACGTCTGGCGCGCATCTTCACGCCCGCGGCTGGATCTGTCCGGCTCAAGGCGACCGCCATCGTCGCGTTGCTGCTGGCGGGGGCAACGTCGCCCGCGGGCGCGCAGACGCTGCGCATTGCCTTCAAGGCGTCGATGGACGGCACCGACCCGCACCAGACCTTCACGCCCAACCGCAACGCGCAGCTGCATGTGTGGGAAACGCTGCTGACGCAGGATGCGACGCTGCGCCCGCAGCCGCTGTTGGCAACATCCTGGCGCGCGATCGACCCGTTGACCTGGGAATTCACGCTGCGCCGCGATGCGGTGTTCCATGACGGGACACCCTTCACCTCGGCCGATGCGGCATTTTCAATCCTACGCGCGCGCGCCGCGACCGGCCCGCGCACCTATGCCGCCGCAGTGCGCAACGTCGCCGGCGTGGAAACGCCCGATGCCCACACGCTGATCGTCCGCACCACCGTGCCCACCCCGTTGCAGCCCGACTTCCTGGTGGCGATCGCCATGGTGAGCGCGCGGGGGGCAGAAGGTGCCACGGATGCCGATTTCAACGGCGGTCGTGCCGCGATGGGGACCGGGCCGTATCGCTGGGGCCGCTGGACGCCATCGCAGGACGTCACATTCGAACGCAGCGCGAATTGGCGCGGCGCGCCCGAACCCTGGGCGCGCGTGCAGATCCGCTTCGTGCCGAATGACAGCGCGCGCGTCGCGGCCCTGCTGGCCGGCGATGTCGATGTGATCGACACCGTGCCGACCGGCCTGCACCAGCGCATCCGGGAGACCCCAAGCACGCAGCTGCTCAGCGGCTATTCCGTCTTCACCCACTACTTCTACCTGGACGCGATGAGCGCGCAGGCGCCCAACATCACCGGCGCCGACCAGCCGCTGCCGAACAATCCGCTGCGTGACCTGCGCGTGCGCCGCGCCATCAACCATGCGCTGAACCGCCAGGCCCTGGCCGACCGCGTGATGGAAGGCGGCGCGACCGCGACGGGGCAGATCGCCCCGCCGGGCTTCATCGGCCATGTGCCGGGCCTGGCCGTGCCGGCCTATGACCCGCCGCGTGCCCGCGCCCTGCTGGCCGAAGCCGGGTATCCGCAGGGCTTCGCCATGACCGTGCATTGCACGCAGGACCGCTTCGCCGGCGATGCGCGCGTCTGCCAGGCGATCGGGCAGATGCTGACCGCCATCGGCATCCGCACGACGATCGAGGCATTGCCCATGCCCATCTACCTGCGCCGCAGCGCCACGCTGAACGCGGCCGGCGCGCCGGAACTGTCGGCGCATCTGGCGATGTTCGGATCCTCCTCCGGCATCGCGTCGGAAGGTCTGACCGCGCTGCTGCGCACGCCCAACGCCGCGCGCGCGCATGGCGGGTGGAACCGCACCCGGTTTTCCAATGCGGAGTTCGACGCCATGCTCGACCGCGTGGATGGCGAATTCGATCCCGTGGCGCGTGAACGCCTGACGCAGGAAGCGATCCAGTGGGTGGCGGACAATGTGCCTCTCGCCCCGGTGTTCCATGTTGGCGCATCCTGGGGCCTGAAGCGCGGGCTGGGGATGACGCCGCGCGGGGACCAGTACACGATGGCGACGGACATTCGGGCGGCACCATGAAGCAACTGCATCTCGGCGCCTTCTTCTTCACCCCCGGCAGCCATTCGGCCGGGTGGCGGCATTCGATGGCCGTCGCCGACAGCGACATGTCCTTCGCCCACTACGTCCATATGGCGCAGGTGGCCGAAAGCGGGTGCCTCGATTGCCTGTTCTTCCAGGACACGGTGGCGGTGAACGGCACCGCCAATCTGGATGGCGCGGGACCGTGGCGGCCCGGGATGGGCCGCCAGGTGTTCCCTGAACCCGCGACGCTGATCGCATCGCTCGCACCCGTCACGAAGCATATCGGCTTGGTGGCGACGGCAACGACCACCTACAACGACCCCTACACCATCGCGCGGCGCTTCGGATCGGTGGACCACATCTCCGGTGGCCGCGCCGGTTGGAACCTGGTGACATCGCAGATCGAGGACGAGGCCGGCAATTTCGGCTTCGACCGCCACCCCGACCACGCCAACCGCTATGAACGCGCCGAGGAATTCTTCGACGTCTGCGCCGGGTTGTGGGATTCCTTCGAGGACGGCGCCTTCATCCGCGACAAGGCGTCCGGCCGCTACATCGACCCGTCCAAGGGCCATATCCTGAACCACCAGGGCGAATTCTTCCGTGTGCGCGGGCCGCTCAACCTGCCGCGCACGCCGCAAGGGCGGCCAGTGATCGCTCAGGCGGGATCGTCAGGCGACGGACGGAAATTGGCGTCGCGCGTCGCCGACATGATCTTCACCGCGCAATCCGTGCTGTCGGAAGGCAAGATCTTCTACGACGACCTGAAATCCCGCGCCGCCGCGCATGGCCGCAACCCGGACCATGTGAAGATCATGCCCGGCTTCATGACCATCCTGGGCGAGACCAAGGACGAAGCCGAACAGATCGCCGGCGAACTCGGCGAGATGATGGACGAGGCCAATGCCATGCGGCTGCTTGCGCGGCTGTGCGGCGACCTCGACATCCATGCCTATCCGATGGACGGCCCGCTGCCGGACTTGCCGCCATCCAACGCGGCGCGGGCGCGGCAGGAACACCTGATGGCCAAGGCGCGGGCGGAGAACCTGACCATCCGGCAGGTGGCGCGGTATCTCGGCACCTCACTCGGTCATCAGTTGATCATCGGCACGCCGATGCAGGTGGCCGACACGATGCAGGAGTGGTTCGAGGCCGGCGCCTGCGACGGCTTCACCCTGCTGTTCCCGTTCTACACGCGGCCGCTCGAGGATTTCGTGCGGCTGGTGGTGCCGGAACTGCAGCGACGGGGGCTGTTCCGCACGGAATATCCGGGCACGACGCTGCGCGACAGCCTGGGCATTCCGGCACCGGCGAACCGGTTTGTGTAGGGCATCGTCAGCATAGCGCGATCTGCCCAGGAAAGACGGCGGAGGAACACCTCCCCCGAATCCCCCTCCGTTCTTTATCCATTGGCGCTGCTCCGCGGCGCCCGGCACCAAGTGCCAAAAAAAGGAGGGGGCTCGGGGGAGTTCTCTCCCCCGACCTTACTCTATGCCCGAATGGTTCCGACAGGCGTGGTCAGCCCGCCGCACCGCGGCGGCGGAATTCAGCCTGCGCTTCTTCCATCGTCTCCTGCAGGCAATCGAGCGGCACGCGGCCAACCGCGCGGGCGCAGGCGTCGCGAGCGGTGACATAGCGCGCCAGCAGCCCATCCAGCTGCGCCAGCGCGGCGGGGTTGCGGGCGAGGCGCGCACGCGCCGCATCCGCATCACGCACCACCGCGGCGTCCATCCGGGCCATGCCTGGCGTCGCGCAGATCTGCGTGGCGGCCCATCCCGTGGTGGCGGGACAGGTCACGGCACGCAAGGTGACCGGCGTGGCCGGGGACGCCGGCGCGGGCTTCGCACCGGGCAAGGCGGCAGCCGTGGATGCGCTCTCCGGCGCCGCCTGCGCCAGGGCTTCAAGATCGCGCGCCCGCACGCGCATCACGCGGCGCAGGCAGGACTGCGCGTCCCGCGCCTGGGGCCCCTGGCACGCCGCGCGCTCGGCCAGCCAGCCACGCTGGGCGGACTGCAACACGGCCCGCTGTTCTGCGGTCGCGCGCTGCGTCACCACGCGCCAGGCCCCGGCGATACGGCGGTCCAGTTCCGCGAGGTCCGCCTGCGCGCAGATCTGCCGTTCATCCCAGGCGCGGGCCTGGCGGCAATCGAAGGATGGGCCGGTCTGCGCCCAGGCCGACATCGGCCGCAGGACGAGGATCGCGATCGCGACGACGACGGCGAGGGCAGCAATGATGAGGGCGCGCTTCATGCGGCGCAGACGAGCACGCCGCCCGTCGGCTCGTCCATCACTCGATCGACACGCCCGCGGCCTGGACCACGGCGCGCCATTTCTCGACCTCGCCGGCCAGGAAGGACAGGGCGCGGCGAGGGCTGGTATCGGCTTCAGGCTCGATCCCGATGCCGAGCAATTCCTGCTGGAAGGCGGCGTCCGCCATGACGCGCGCAGTCGCCGCCGACAGCGCCGCCATCACCTCCGGCGGCGTGCCGGCCGGTGCGGCCAGGATGTTGAAGGTGCTCGCCTCCGCCCCGCTGATGCCCTGTTCGGCCAGCGTCGGGATGGCGCGATCCACGGCGCTGCGGGTGGGGTGCATCACGCCGACGATCCGGATGCGGCCGTCGCGATGCAGTTCGTACAGCGTGCCGAAGGTGTCCACCTGGAAGGCCGTGGTGCCGGCGACCAGGTCCTGGATGGCCGGACCGGAGCCCCGATAGGGGATGTGCTCGGCCCGCAGGTCGCCCGCGCGTGCCAGGAACAGCGCAGCGGCCAAGTGGTTCGAGGTGCCGACGCCCGAGGACCCGTAGGACAACGCCCCCGGTCGCGCCTTCAGCGCCGCGACCAGGTCGGCAGTCGTCCGTGCCCCGGTCTGCGGACCGACCGCCAGCACGAAGGGGACGACGCCGAGCAGGGACACCTGCTCGAAATCCTTCACCGGATCGTAGAGCGGCCGGCGATAAACCAGCGGGCTGGTCAGCGCGGATGACGATGCGTGGAAGATCAGCGAATACCCGTCCGGGCGCGACCGCGCGACATCCTGCGCGCCGAGCATGCCGCCCGCGCCGGCCTTGTTCTCGATCACCACGGTCTGGCCCAGCGCGCGCTGGAAGCGATCGACGAAGCGCCGCGCGAAGACGTCGGTCGGCCCGCCCGGTGCGAAGGGCACCACGACACGCACGGTGCGCGACGGGAAGCGGTCCTGCGCCCGAACGGCGGGCGTGGCGAGCAGCGTTGCGGCCACACCGATGATGGTCCGGCGTTGCATGGATTGGTTCCTCCCGACTTATTTGCCCCATTCTGCCTGCGCGCGGCGGGCTGCACCAGGGTTGCCGCGATGCGTAATGCCGCAGCAGCCCGGCCGGGCTTTGCGCCAAGCGCGACCTGCGCCACCCTGCCGCCCGATTCTGAACCGGAGGAACGATGGTCGGCGCCCTGGATGGCCTGCGTGTGATCGATCTGACGCGGGTGGTGGCGGGACCGCTCTGCGCGCAGATGCTGGGCGACCTCGGCGCCGACATCGCCAAGGTGGAACGCCGCGGCGATGGCGACGACCTGCGCGCGCTGGGCCCGCCCTTCGTGCCGGGTACCGAGGACAGCGCCTATTTCGTCACGCTGAACCGCAACAAGCGGTCGGTCTCGGTCGATTTCTCGAAGCCGGAGGGGGCCGCGATCCTCAAGCGCATGGTCGCCAATGCCGATGTGCTGATCGAGAATTTTCGGCCCGGCACGCTGGCGCGCTATGGTCTGGGCTATGATGATCTGCGCGCGGTGAACCCGCGGCTGATCTATTGCTCGGTGACCGGCTTCGGGCAGACCGGACCCTATGCGGGCCGGTCCGGATACGACTTCGTGGCGCAGGCCATGACCGGCCTGATGGAGGTCACCGGCGAAGCCGATGGCGCGCCAGGCGGTGGGCCGCAGCGCGTCGGCGTGCCGGTCGCGGACATGTTCACGGGCTTTGCCGCGGCGGTGTCGATCCTCGCCGCGCTGCGCCACCGCGATGCGACCGGCGAAGGCCAGAGCGTCGATGTGAACCTGTTCGAGACGATGGCGTCGCTGATGCAGGCGCCGATGTCGTCCTGGCTGAATGCCGGGCGCATCTTCCCGCGCACGGGCAACGACAGCCCCGTCGCCGTGCCCTATGGCGTGTTCGAGGGATCGGACGCGAAATTTGTCATCGGCGTGCTGAACGACCGCGAATTCATCCGGCTGGCCGAAGCGCTCGGCCACCCCGAATGGTCCGACGACCCACGCTTCAAGCGGGCACGGGACCGCGCGGAACATCGCGTCGCATTGCTCGACCGGATGCGGACCCTGCTGAAGACCCGCCCGCGGGCCGAATGGCTGGCGCGGCTCGAGGAGGCGAAGATCACCTCCGGCCCGATCAACACCGCGCAGGATTTTGAGGCAGACCCGCATGTCGCCGCGCGGGAGACCATCATCGAGATCCCGCACCATGCCGGGCGGACGGTGCGCGTGGTGGCATCGCCGCTGCACCTTTCGGCAACGCCGGCGACGGTGCGGCACGGCATTCCCGCACCGGGCGGGGATACCGACGCGGTGCTGGCGGATTTCGCGGGGATGGATGCGGCAGAGATTGCGGCGGCGCGGGCGGCAGGGATCGTGTGAAGTGGGGAAGCAGTCGGGGGGCGCTGCCCCCCCTTGATCCCGGCTACGGCCTGACGCAAGGGCTTGAGCGAGCGCCCTCACGCGCCTGACTGAGTCCAGCCAGGCGCGATCTGCTTCAGTTGACGCGCAGATTGGCCGCGCGGATCAGGTTGCCCCACTTGGCGATCTCCGATTCCAGGTGACGCCGGAACTCCGCCGGGGTGGAGGCGACGACATCGCTGCCCTCGCTGTTGAAGCGCGCACGCACCTCCGGAATGGCCAGGACCTTCCGCATTTCTTCGTTCAGGCGGTTGACGATCGGCTCCGGGAGGCGCGCGGGCCCGACAAGACCGGTCCAGTTCATCGCCTCGAAGGCAGGGTGGCCGAGCTCCGCCACCGTCGGTACGTCGGGGAAGGCAGGGCTGCGCGCCGGGGAGGTAACGGCCAGCGCACGGATCTCGCCCGCTTCCAACACGCCTTTCACCGACAGCGGGTTGGCGGAATAGACGTCGATCCGTCCGGCCAGCAGGTCCGCGATCACAGTGCCGGCACCGCGATAGGGCACCTGCACGATTTCGATGCCGGCGCTGGCGTTCATTACCTCCCCACCCAGATGGCCGACGGTGCCGTTGCCGGGATGGCCCGCGCTGAGCTGGCCCGGCCGCGCCCGCGCCGCCGCCAGGAGTCCCGCCAGGTCACGGATCGGCGAGTTGCGCGCGACCACGATGAGGTTCGGCTGCTGCGCGACGAGGCCGATCGGCGTGAGGTCCCGCAGTGGGTCGAAGGGCAGGTTGGGATAGATCGCCGGCGCGATCGCCAGGTTGGAGGTCTGGCCTAGTCCGATGGTGTAGCCGTCCGGCGCCGCCTTCGCGACCACGTCGAGGCCGATGGTCCCACCAGCACCCGGGCGGTTGTCGGCAACGATGGTCCAGCCCGTCGCATTGCCAATACGCGTCGCCAATTCGCGCGACACGGTATCGGTGCCGCCGCCGGGGGGGAACGGAACGATCAGGCGGATCGGTCGATCGGGCCAGGCGGCCTGGGCCTGGGCCGGGTGGCCCAGAAGGCTCGGCAGGGCGATGGCGGCAGTCCCGCCGGCAAGCAGGTGGCGACGCTTCATTGGTGTTCCACTCCCGGAGTCAGACCTCCGATATCATTGCTTGCGGAGCGTGCCGAGTACTTCCTTGATCTGTTGGCGCATCACAGGCAGGTCAGCAGGAACCGCATGCCGCTGGGTTGGGCGCCGGGTAGGGGTGCAGGCCGGTGCCGGCGCTGGAGCCGCGCCTTTCGGCGCGATTCCAGACAGCCTCTCAGGTCTTCGTAACCCACCCATTCGCGACATCCGCCGCCCGTGCCGCAGCACTGCGAAGCGCCGGGTCACCATGCCCGCCACCACCGGGTGTCGCCATCGAGACGGTATCCCCGGCCTTCAACACGTATTGACGCTTCGGATCGACGGTCGCGCCGTTGATCTTCAGCACGCCCGGCGCGCCGTCCTGGCCGCCTTCGATCCCGAAGGCGGGAAAGATGGTGCGTTCGGCGAGGAAAGAGACGGCGATCGGCGTCGGCGATCGGCTCTCGAGCAGGATCTCCTGCCCCAGGCCACCGCGATGCCGCCCCATCCCGCCGCTGTCGGGGCGCAGGCGCTTGTGATGGATGCGGATCGGGGCGATGTGCTCGCTGATCTCGACCGCGGTGGAGGACACGTTGGATGGCCAGGACAGGCAGGAAATCCCGTCCCCATGCACGTTGCCGCCCATGCCGCCGTTGAAGAAGAACATGTTGGCGTATGGCTTGCCGGCGGCGTTCACGCCCGACTGGTTCATCCCCCACATGGGCGATCCGCAGGCGGCCATCACGCGTTCCGGCACGATCTGCCCAAGGCACCCGAAGACCAGCATCGGCAGGTAGTGCCCGATCAGCATGCGCGACCCGCCGGGGGATGGAAATTGCGGGTTCACGATGCAGCCGGGCGGCGCGACGATCGAAATGGGCCGCCACGCGCCTTCATTGTTCGGCAGGGTGGGGCTGGTGCAGACCTTCACCCCGTACATCACCATGGCGTAGGTGTAGCAGAGCGCGCAGTTGATCGCGCGATCGACCTGCCCGTCCGTGCCGGTGAAATCCGCGGTGATGGTGTCGCCCTTCACCGTCAGCGCCAGCTTGATCGTGATGGGCGTGTCGAGCACGCCATCGGTCTTCAGTTCGCTTCGATAGGTTCCGTCGGGCAGGGCCGCGATGGCGCTGCGCATCGCACTTTCGCAACGGCGGTGGATTTCCGCGGCGAGGTCCGTCAGGTCAGGCAGCTGCGCCTGTTCCATCAGCACCTGGAGGCGTTCCTCCATGAGGTCCAGGGCGACGACCTGCGCCCAGAGATCACCCATGGTCTGTTCCGGCGTGCGGACATTCTGGCGGATCATGGCGACCAGCGTGTCGTCGGTGACGCCGGCGCGCATCAGCTTCAGCGGCGGGATTTGCAGCCCTTCCTCGAACACCTCGCGCGGTTCGGGGCTGCGGATCTTGCCGCCGATATCCGGGGCATGCGCGGTGGAGGCGCTGAAGGCCACGACACGGCCATCGCGGAAGATCGGCTTCGCCACGGTGATGTCGGGCAGGTGCCCGGTGCCGAGCCACAGATCGTTGGTGATCAGCACGTCGCCGGGTTGCAGCGTCTCGATCGGGAAGAAGCGGATGAAGTGCTTCACCGTCTCGGGCAGCGTGCCGATGAAGGACGGGATGCTCTCTGTCGCCTGCACCAGCGACTGGCCCGCGGCATCGGTGACGACGCAGGAGAAATCGTAGGATTCGCGCACCAGCGTCGAGAAGGAGGTACGCACCAGCGCCGCCGCGGCCTCGTCGACGAGGGAGATCAGCCGGCGCCAGAGCAGTTCGAGTTCGACCGCGTCGAAGGTCCGGGTCATGCGATGCGCTCCGCCAGGATGGAACCGTCAGGCAGTACGGCGATGCGCGCGCCAGGGCCGACGATGAAGGTGCTTTCGTTCTCCTCGAAGACCGCGGGGCCTTCGAGCTGCGTGCCCACCGGCAGCGCATAGCGGTCATAGACCGGGGTGGTGACGGCGCCGCCGGCATCGGGGAAATGCACGGCGCGATGCCCCTTGAGCGCAGTCGTGCCGCCACCCAGCCCATCGAGGCGCAGCGTGCCGCCGGCCCCGGGCATCGGCGCCGAGACAGCCAGGCGGAGCGCAACGAATTGCGCATTCGCACCGGGCGGCGTGCGCCCGAACAGGGTGCGGTAGGCAGCTTCGAAGGCCGCCAATACGCCTTCGACGGTCAGGGTGTCGGGCAGGGTGACGGTGATCTCGGAACCCTGTCCGACGTAGCGCATGTCAGCCAGTCGTCGCAGTTCCCGGCGCGACAGATCCGCCCCTGTCGCGCCCACCACGGCCAGGGCGTCGGCCTCCAGCGCGGCGAGCAGTCGCGTCACCTCCGCCCAGTCGGCATTGGCGATCGGCGTGTTGAACGACGCGACGCGGTCGATGCGTGCGGGCGCCATCAGCATGCCGATGGTGCTGCCGGCACCCGCGCCGGGCGGGCAGACGACGCGTGTCACGCCAAGCTTGCGCCCGACATGCCACGCATGGACCGGCGCCGCGCCGCCTGTGGCCAGCAGCGCGTAGTCCTGCGGAACCCGGCCGCGTTCCGCGATGGCGACGCGGGCGGCGCCGGCCATGTTTTCATTGACCACGTCATGGATGCCGAATGCGCCACGCGCCGCATCCAGGCCCAGCGTGTCGGCGAGGTCACCGAGTGCCGCGCCCGCCTTGCCCGCATCGATGGTCATCGCGCCGCCGAGGAAGAAATCCGCGTTCAGATAGCCCAGGGCGAGATCGCTGTCGGTCACCGTGGGTTCGGTGCCGCCCCGGCCGTAGCAGACCGGCCCCGGCTGCGCGCCGGCACTTTCCGGCCCGACATGCAGGGTGCCCAGTTCACTGCGCCGCGCGATGGACCCGCCGCCGGCGCCGATCTCGATCAGCTCGACAGTCGCGATCTGGATCGGGAAGCCGGACCCGCGCAGGAAGCGCTTGGTGCGCGCTGCCTCGAAGCCCCAGGCCACCAACGGATCGCCATCATCGACCAGCGCGAGCTTCGCCGTCGTGCCACCCATGTCGAAGGCCAGCACGCGATCGAGCCCGGCATGACGGCCGAACCAGGCGCCGGCCAGCGCGCCGGCCGCCGGGCCGCTTTCCAGAAGCTGCACCGGCGCGCGCTTGGCTTCCGCCACATGTGTCAGCCCGCCATTGGACAGCATCAGGAACAGGCCACCCGGAATGCCGGCACCCTTCAGCGCCGCTTCCAGCGTGTCGAGATAGACCTCCGCGATTGGCCGCACATAGGCGTTGGCGACCGTCGTCACCATGCGCGGGTATTCGCGGATCTCGGGCGACAGTTCCGAGGACAGCGACAGTGACAGCGACGGAAAGCGCTTCGCGATGGCTTCCGCCGCCATGCGTTCATGCGCGGGGTTCGCATAGGCATGCAGGAAGCAGATGGCGAGGCTGGTGACGCCGGCTTCGACCAGCGCCTCCACCTCGCGCAGCGCGGCATCGACATCGAGTGGCCGCTCGACGCTGCCGTCGGGGGCAAGCCGTTCGAGCGCCGGCCGCCGCCAGGGCCGCGGCACCAAGGGCGCCGGCATTTCCAGGAATAGGTCGTAGAGCTCGTATTTCCGCTCCCGCGCGATCTCGAGCACATCGGTGAAGCCGTCGGTCGTCAGCAGGCCGGTGGCCGCGCCCTTGCGCTCGATCAGCGCGTTGGTGAACAGCGTCGTCGCATGCACGACGCGGCCGATCGAGGAGGGCGCGATGCCGCCCTTCTCCAGCAGCCGGTTCAATCCCGTGATCGCGCCACGGGATGGATCGTCGGGTGTCGTGCTCTCCTTCCAGATCACCGCCCTTCCATCCGCGGGGTCGAGGATGACGAGGTCGGTGAAGGTACCGCCGATGTCGATGCCGAGCGAAAGCGACGCAGCCATGATGTTCCTTGGACGCGATGATGAATCGGTGATGCGGTGAAGCAGGATCAGTCGCCGCGGATGTTGTTGGTCGCGACCACCTGGCGCCAGCGGGCGCGGTCGCGCTGGATGCGTTCGGCGAAGGCCGGACCGGGTTCGGCGATCGGGAGCAAGCCCCGTTCCATCAGCGTGCGCGCGGTCTGCGGGTCACGCAGCGCGGCCTGGAAGATATCGAACAGGCCATCGCGGATTTCGGCCGGCAATCCCACCGGACCGACCATGCCGAACCAGTTGTTGATCTCGAGGGTCGGGAAGCGGCCGGCGAGTGGCGTGAGTTCCGGCATCAACGGCGTTGGTTCCGCGGCGGTGACGCCCAGACCCTTGAGCTGGCCGCCACGGATGCTGCCGGCGACCTCGGCGACATTCGCCACCATCATGTCCACGCGCCCGGCGGAGACGTCCAGCAGCGCCGGCGCGCCGCCGCGATAGGAGATGTGATTCAGCGTCACGCCCGCGGCATTGGCGAACAGCAGGGCGCCGAGTTGGTTGATCGAGCCATTGCCGGAGGAGGCGAAGGTTGCCGTGCCGTTCTTCTGCTTGGCGTAGGCGATCAGGCCGTCAATGTCGTTGAACGGCGCGTCGGGCCGCACGACGAGCGCCATCGGCGTACCGGCGAGGTTGACCACCGGCGTGAGCTCGCGGTCGAGGTCGATCGGAATGGGAATGCCGGGGATGGCCGGCGCGACGCTCATCATGCCCATGATGGCGCTGGCGAGCGTATAGCCGTCGGGTGCCGCGCGCGCCGCCGCCTGGGCGGCGATGAAGCCATAGGCGCCGGAGCGCACTTCCGGCACCGTCGTGACGCCGCGCACGCGCTGCATGCCTTCCGCCACGACGCGGAACAGGATGTCCACGGCGCCGCCCGGCGGATAGCCGATGAACATTCGGATCGGCTGGGACGGCGTCCAGGCGGCGCGCGTCGGGGCGAAGGGCGTCGTCGCCAGCGCGGCACCGGCCCCGAGCAGGACGCGACGCGGCATTGGACGGAAGATTGCGGTCATGTGGCCTCCTTGTTTCACCGTCCGGCCCAGCGTCCCCGTGCCGCCGGGTTGGTCCCGGCGGAGCTTGGGCTGCGCCATTCATGCGAAGCCCGCATGGGCAGGGTGGTCCCTGATCCGTGCATGGGCGCAGTGTTCGGCGGATCGCGGGGGCTGGCAACCGAAACTCCTTCATGCCTTCATGACGAATTCGCATGAACTCCAGGTCCGACGATGCGCCGCCATACTCCACCCACCGCCGCGCTGCAGGCCTTCGAGGCGTGTGCCCGGCACCTGTCAGTGTCCCGCGCCGCCGAGGAACTGCACCTGACGCAGAGCGCCGTGAGCCGGCAGTTGGCAGGGCTTGAGGCGCTGCTTGGCGTGCGGCTGTTCCTGCGCGTGCGTCAGCGCCTGGTGCTGACGGCGGCGGCCGCCGCCTATGCACCGCAGCTGCGCACGGCGCTGGCGCGGATCGAAAGCGCGACGCTGGAAGTGCTGGCGCATCAGGGCGCGGGCGGCACGCTGACGCTGGCCTTGCAGCCGACCTTCGGGACGCGCTGGCTGATGCCAAGGCTGCCCCGCTTCCTGGCCGCGCATCGCCGCATCGTCGTCAATTTCCGCAACTACACGACGCGACCGATACCGCTCGACTTCGCTGCCGAGGATGTCGACGCCGCCATCATGCTGGAGGAGGCAGCGCGCCCCGGGATCGCCAGCCATCACCTGGTGCCGGACCTGCGGGTGCCGGTCTGTGCGCCGGCGCTGATGGACAAGGGGGCGATGACGCGCGTGGCGGATCTCGCTGGGCACACGTTGCTGCAGCATTCGACGCGTCCGCGCGCCTGGGCGGATTGGTTGGCCATGATGGGGGCCGACCAGGTGGATGGCTTTCGCGGCCCGCGCTTCCACCACCATGCCATGGTGGCGGAGGCGGCGGCGCAAGGCATGGGCGTGGCGCTGATGCCGCGCTTCATGGTGGCGGAGGAACTGGCCTCGGGACGGTTGGTGGTACCTTTCGACAGCCCGCTCGACGCCGGCGAGGCCTATGTGCTCGCCTATCCCGAGGCCGTGGCAGACCTGCCGGCGCTAAGGCTGTTCCGCGATTGGTTGCTGGTGGAGGCCAGCGGCGCGAGCCGCTGATGCTTGATGCCGATCCGGCGCAGCGGACCCAAAGCCCGTCGGTTGCTTCTTCAGGAAGCACCGGCGGCCACATCCCCCATCCGATAGAACCGCAGCGCGTTGTCGGCGAACAGCTTCGCCTGTTCGTCGATCGGCAGGTCGGCCACCGCGCGCTTGAAATTGACGTACATGTAGTCCCAGCTTCCCTTCAGCGTGTCCGGCGGGACGTTCGACGCGAACATGCAGCGATCGACGCCGAAGATGCTGATCGCCTCACGGATGATCGGCGCGTTGTCGGCGAAGGTCCATGGACGGCCGGTGACGAGCAGGCCCGACAATTTGCAATGCACGTTGGGATGCGCGGCCAGCGCATGCATGCCTTCTCGCCAGGTGTCGATCGCCTCGGCCGTACGATCCCACAGGCATCCGGTGTGATTCACGACGACGGGCAGGCGCGGATAGAGCCGGACCACCTCCGCGGCTTCCTTGAGGTGCCAATAGGGCACGCGCAGATCCCAGGAGAGGTCGTACGTCTCGAGAAGCCCGACGCCGCGGAGCCAGGTGTCGTCCTGCATCGATCGCGGTTGCCCCCGGACGCTTTCATGCGGCCCGGATGAGGTGACCGGCTTTGACCGGATGCCCTTCACGAGCGGAAACGCGCAGTGCAGCTGCAGCACCTCCTCGGTATTCGGCGTGTCGAGCCAGGCATGGGCAACGATGGCATTCGGCATGCCGAACCGCGCGTTGAGCGCGGTCAGCCATCGGGTTTCGTCGACCTGCTGGTCACGGGCGCATTCGGCTTCGACATGCACCGTGGCGATGACGTTGTGCAGCGCTGAATCGCGCCGGAACTCCTCCGGCAGATAGGTGCGGCAGAAGGCCGAGTAGTCCCCATGGCGGGACGGATGCGGTTCCGTCAGCCAGGGGTAGCGGATGGCACCTTCAAGATCCCACAGATGGTGGTGAGCATCGACGATACGCAGCTCTGCGCTCATGCTGATCCGTCCTCCGGTTGGCATCGACTATCTGTCGCCCTATCGTCCCGGGCAAGGCGTCGAACTGCCGACAGGTTCAAGCAAGCGCCATCTGGAGGATCCCATGCAACGACGCAGCGTGCTGGCTACCGCTTTTGCAGGCGCTCTCTCGACCGGGGCGCATGCACAGGACGGCCCCTATCCGGATCGCCCAATCAGGATCATCGTCCCCTTCCCGGCTGGTGGCGCAACGGATGTTGTCGTCCGGCTGCTCGGCGAACGCATGGCGCGCGAATTGGGTCAGCCGATCGTTGTGGAGAACCGGACGGGCGCAGCCGGCGTGGTCGGCGCAACGGCGGTCGCGCGCAGCAGGCCCGATGGCTACACGCTGCTGGCAGCATCGCTGGGCAGCAATCTGATCGCGCCGCTGCTGATGCGGGAACAGCCCTTCGATCCGCGCGCGGACTTCGAATTCATCTCCACCATCGGCATCACGCCGACGGCACTGCTGGTGCGCGCGGATTCGCCGATACGCAATGTTGCCGATCTGGTCGCGATGCTCCGCAATGAGCCGGGGAAACATTCATACAGCTCGGCAGGCATCGGCAGCCCGATGCATCTCTCGGCCGTGCTGCTGGGCATTGCCGCCGGTACGGACGCGGTCCATGTCCCTTATCGTGGCGAGGCCCCCGCCGTGACGGATCTGATCGGCGGCCAGGTCCTGTTCTGCTTTTCGCCGGCGTCGTCGGCCGTCGGCTATGTTCGCGGCGGTCGCGTGCGGGCCTTGGCGGTCGCTTCCGCGCAGCGGGTCGACAGTCTGCCCGACGTGCCCACGATGGCCGAGGCCGGACTTCAGGGTGTGGAGGCCTATACCTGGCAGGGCCTGCTTGCGCCGGCGCGCACGCCCCAGCCGATTGTCGATCGTCTCAATCGTGCGCTGCGTACGTCGATCGAAGATCCGGCCATCCAGGCAAGGGCCAATGAAATCGGCGTGCCGGTTGCCGCGTCTTCGCCGGCCGAATTCCGGGCCGCATTCGATGCGGATTTCCGGAAATGGTCCCAGGTCATCGAAAGGGCCGGTATCGAGAAGCAATAGAGCCTGCGGGACGCGGGGCCCCGGGCCGGATCATCACATCCACCGGGCCGGGCGCCACGCCGCCAGCAGGCCCAGGCCGCACATCCCAGCCATCCCCCAGAAGACACCTGGGCCGAAGGCGGCATAGACCGGCCCGCTCAGCAGCGTCCCCACCATCATCACCGCGCCGATCCCCGCCGACAGCATCGTCTGCGCCGTTCCCGCCACCGCCGGCGGGATCGAACCTTGCATCACCCGCATCGTCGCCAGATGCATCGCCCCGAAGGTTGCCCCGTGCAGCCCCTGCGCCAGGATCAGCGCAGGCAGCGCCACAGTCTCCGCCGTGATCCCCCAGCGCAGCAGCCCCGCACCCGCGGCCAGGCAGGCCAACCCGCGCGCGCCCAGCCGGTCGGCCACGCCACGCCCCCAGGCGAACAGCGCCACCTCCGCGACCACCGACCAGGCCCACAGCATCCCGATCGCCACGGGTGACACGCCGGCGCGTTCCCAATGGATCGACCCGAAGGCGTAGTACGCCGCGTGGCTGCCCTGGATCAGGGCTGCCACCAGCAGGATGCGGCGGAACTCAGGCAGTGCGAGGACGGCGCGGAACGCTCCGCCACCGCGCCGCGAGGGCACCGTGCCGCGCGGCAGCGCCAGTGCGGCAATCGCCGCAGCCGCGAAGCACCCCGCCAGGATCCAGGCGATGCTGCCCGCCCCGGCGCGATCCGCGACCCAGCCCGCCGCACCGGCCATGACGATGAAGGCAACCGACCCCAAGGCGCGGACGCGCCCATAATCCCAGCCTTCATCGCGCGCCGCGCGCAATGCCAGCGCGTCGCCCAACGGCACCACCGCCGCGAAGCCTGCCGCCAGAAGCAGGTTTGCCGCCAGCAACCCGTGCCATCCCGTCGCCAGCCCATACAGGCACGCCGCCAGCCCGGCCACGGCGGCACCCACCGCCATCACCGAGCGCGGCGCGCCCAGCGCATCGGCCAGCCGGCCACCCAGCGGCCCAGCCACCAGGCGCATCGCAGCACCGGCGGACAGGATCGCGCCGACCTCGCTGGCGGTCAGCCCCGCGGCGGCCATCAGTGGTGGAACGAACGGCATCATCACACCCACCGCGGCGAATTGCGCGATGAACAGCATGGCGAAACGCGGGGCGGATGACGTCACGAAGCAGCCATGCCGGACGCTCTCGCCATGGACAAGTGCCGCGCCCCATGCGACGGAAGCCGCGCCCCCCACTACGGAACATCCGCGCGCAATGTTTGAACCTCGGGTCCGGGCCGTCCTCGGCCCCACCAATACCGGCAAGACGCACCTCGCGATGGAGCGCCTGCTGGCCCATTCGTCGGGCATCATCGGATTTCCGCTGCGCCTGCTGGCGCGCGAGAATTACGACCGCATGGTCGCGCAGAAGGGCGAGAAGCACGTCGCGCTCATTACGGGTGAGGAGAAGATCGTCCCGCCCGAGGCCAAGTGGTTCGCCTGCACGGTCGAGGCCATGCCCCTGGACCGCGCGGTCGAATTCCTCGCGGTGGATGAAATCCAGCTCTGCGCCGACCCCGATCGCGGCCATATCTTCACCGACCGGCTGCTGCATGCGCGCGGCATGGTCGAAACCATGTTCCTGGGCGCCGAGACCATCGCCCCGCTGCTGCGCCGTCTGGTGCCGCGCGCCGAGATCGAGACGCGCCCGCGCCTGTCGCAGCTGACCTATGCCGGCCCGGCGAAACTCTCCCGCCTGCCGGCGCGCTCGGCCATCGTCGCGTTCTCCGCCACCGAGGTCTATGCCATCGCCGAGGCCGTGCGCCGTCGTCGTGGCGGCTGCGCGGTGGTTATGGGCCGGCTGTCCCCGCGAACGCGCAACGCGCAGGTCGCGCTGTATCAGAATCGCGAAGTGGACTTCCTGGTCGCCACCGATGCGATCGGCATGGGGCTGAACATGGATGTGGACCATGTCGCCTTCGCCGCCATGTCGAAATTCGATGGCCAGCAGCCGCGGCCGCTGACCGCGCAGGAAGTCGCGCAGATCGCCGGCCGCGCCGGCCGCGGCATGAAGGATGGCAGTTTCGGCACCACCGCCGAATGCCCCGCTATGCCGGATGAGATCGTGGCCGCGGTGGAAACCCACGCGTTCCAGCCGATCGCGCAACTCGCCTGGCGCAATTCGGACTTGGATTTCACCTCGGTCGATGCCTTGCTCGACAGCCTGGGCAAGTCTCCGCCGCAGGCGGGCCTCGCCAAGGGTCATGACGCGGTCGATCACATCACGCTGGAAGCCCTGTCGCGGGACCAGGATGTGCGCGGGCTGGCGGACACCATGTCGCGCGTACGCCTGCTGTGGGAAGCCTGCCAAGTGCCCGACTTCCGCAAGATCGCGGATGACAGCCACACGGCCCTCTGCGCCAAGATGTTCACGCATCTGGCGCGGGACGGAAAGCTGCCGCGCGACTGGATCACCGGGTCCCTGGCCGTGCTGGAACGCACCGATGGGGACCTCGATACGCTGATGGCGCGGATCAGCGCGATCCGCGTCTGGGCCTATATCGCCGCCCGCAACGACTGGATCGATGACGCCCCTGGCCTGCAGGCCGATGCCCGCCGCGCCGAGGACATGGTGTCCGACGCGCTGCACGAAACCCTGACCGCCCGCTTCGTCGATCGCCGCGCCGCCCACCTGATCCGCAAGATGGATGAGGGCGAGGAGGAATTGCTATCCGCCGTCACCCGCCGTGGCGAGGTGGTGGTCGAAGGCCATCCGGTCGGCACGGTGAAGGGCTTCGCCTTCGAACCCGACGCCGCCACGGTGGACGAGGAAGAACGCCGCGTGGTGCTGCGCGCCGCCCGCCGTGCCCTGGCCGCCGAAATCCCCCGCCGCGTCGCCATGCTGGAATCGGCGAAGGACGACGCCTTCGCGCTGACGCCCAGCCACAAGATCACCTGGGCCTATTCCCACGCGCCAAACATGCCGGCGGGGCTGGGCGACATCGCGGAAGTCGCGAAGCTCAAGCCGGGCTCGGAACCCTCCAAGCCGCAGGTCGAAGTCCTGCCATCCGAATTCCTCGATGGCGCGCAGCGCGAGCGCATCCGCGAGCGGCTGGCGACCTGGCTCGATGCGCTGATCAAGCGCGAGCTCGGCGCGGTCTTCACCGCCGAGGGCAAGGCATCGGAGGACAACACCCTGCGCGGCCCGGCCTTCCGGCTGCGTGAGGAACTCGGCCTGGCGATGGGCCGCACCGACCCGGAAATCCGCCCGGACCTGCGCCAGAAGCTGAAATCCATCGGCATCCGCGCCGGGCGCTACGCGCTGTTCGTGCCGGAGGCGATGAAGCCGAAGGCGATGGCGCTGCGCGCGCAGCTGTGGTCGCTGCTGCGCGGGATCGAGACGCCCAAGCTGCCCGGTGGCGGCCTGATCGCCATCCCGATGCGGGAAGATTGGCCGCGCGGCTTCGCCGAGACGATGGGTTGGCTGCCGGCCGGCCCGGTACTGCTGCGCCTGGATGTCGCCGAACGCATCGCCGGGGAGATCGGCCACCTGACGCGCCGAGCGCCCGCGCTGCTGCCAGGCGACCTCGCCAGCCGGCTTGGCATCAAGGGCGACATGCTCGGCCCCGTGCTGGAAGCAATAGGCTTCCGCCTGATGCCGGCCGAGGTGCTGGAGGATGCGGCCTTCGGTCCGCCCGCCCCGGCCCGCATCGCCCATGCCCGGCCGCCGCGCCAGGAACACCATCGCGGCCCGCGCCGGGATGGCCAGGACCGCGGCGCCCGCCCCGAGGGCCAGGAG
>JALHQB010000058.1 GCA_022842185.1 Acetobacteraceae bacterium | reverse complement strand
GCCGCCGTGCCGCCGGCCGAGATCGCGGCGGCCGCCCAGGCCCTGCTCGCCCGTCGCGGCGCGATGACCGAGGCGGAACTCGGCACCGCGGTCCATGCGCTGCTCGGTCTCGATCCCGGCGCGCAGGTGGCGATCGCGGCGCGCCTCGCCGCCCTGGTCGGCGGCGGTACGATCAACCTGTCCGGCTGACGGCCATGGCCGAGGCGATGATCGGCCGCCTGCTGGGCGCCACGCTGCCGGCGATCGACGCGCTGGACGATGCCGCCCGCCACATCGCCCCCGACACGATGGCCACGCTCGCCGGCAGCGTCGATGCGGGTGGCGTCGCGGCTGCGCTCGATGCGGCCGAAGCCTTCGCCTGGCCCGACAGCCTCGCCCCGATGCGCGATTGCCTCGTCTCGGCCGCGACCGAGATCCGCGCCGCCATCGAAGGCTTCGCCGCCGCGCCCGACCAGGACCATCCGATGCTTGCCGCCGGCCGAGCCCTGCGCCGCCGCGCGCGGGCCGAGGCGGCGCTCTATCCCCTCGCGCCCTTCCTGCCCCCGGTCAGTCGCCATTTCCTCGAACCCGCGGCGCGGGAGGACGCGGCTCTGCGCGCGCGCCTGGCCGCCGTTCCGCCGGGGCGCGAGGGCACCGGGGTGATGCATATCGGTGGCCCGCCGGGCACGCGCGGGGGCTTCGCGCTGTATGTGCCGGAGACCTACGACGCCGCGCGGCCGCCGCCGCTGGTCGTCGCGCTGCATGGCGGCAGCGGCAATGGTGCGGATTTCCTCTGGACCTGGCTGCGCGTCGCGCGCACGCGCGGGCTGCTGCTGGTGGCACCAACCTCGCCCGGCCGCACCTGGTCGCTGGATGATCCGGGTGACGATGGGGAATTCATCGGGCAGGTCCTCACGGATGTGCAGGCCCGCTGGCCGGCCGATCCGGCGCGCCGGCTGCTGACCGGGATGAGCGACGGGGGCACCTTCTGCTACGGGCTCGGCGTGCAGGACGGGCAGCCCTTCACGCATCTCGCGCCCGTTGCGGCGGCGTTCCATCCGGTGCTGATGATGCTGGCCGATCCCATGCGCCTGCGAGGGCTGCCCATCCACATCCTCCACGGATCGCGCGACTGGATGTTCAGCGCCGCCACGGCGCGCGATGCGGCACGGGTGCTGGCGGGCGCCGGGGCGGCGGTTGTGCATGAGGAGGTCGCCGACCTCGCGCATGCCTGGCCGCGGGAACGGACGGGGGCGATTGCGGTGTGGTTCCTGGGGTGAGGCGAGGAAGGTTGGAGGGGCGCTGCCCCTCCAAGCCACCCCGCCAGGGACCAACGGGTCCCTGGACCGCGGGACTTTGGCGTTTGTCACGCAGGGCGGGCCTCAGCCATTCCAGTCGTGAATAATCGTGGCACCGACCCTCGGCGTTCAGCACCAAAAATGGAGGTTTCCAAAGGCCTCAAGCCTTTGGTGGGGTGGGATTTGGAGAGGGGCGACGCCCCTCTCCAAGACGCCTTTCGGGAGCCAAACGGACGGATCAAACCGCCGGCGGTGCTCCCGCCCCGCGCTGCGCCTTCAATTCGTCGCGGATTTCCGCCAGCAGCGTCTCGCTCGCGGTCGGTCCTGGCTTGGCGATCGCCTTCTCCACCGCCTGGGACGCCTGCATCTTCGACAGCAGCTTGACCAGCCAGAACACCGCGAAGCCGACGATGACGAATTTGATCACAGCGTTCAGGAACGACCCGATTGCCAGCACCGACGCACCGCCCTGCCGCGTCGCTTCCAGCGAAGCCCGGCGTTCGCCGAACAGCACGACGAACAGGTTCGAAAAGTCGATGCCCCCCATCAGGATGCCGACGATGGGGTTCAGCAGGTCCTCGACCACCGAGGTGACGATGGCGGTGAAGGCCGCGCCGATCACCACGCCCACGGCCAGGTCGATGACGTTGCCGCGCATGATGAAGGATTTGAATTCCTTCAGCCAGCTGGGCTCCTTCAGAGGAATCCGGCCGGTGATCTTGTTCGCGAAGTCGCTCATGCGGTGTTGCCCTTCTGTCAACGGAATCGTGCGCCCGCCCCTGGGCCGGGGCACGATCATCCCGCGTTTCCAACGGGTTGACCAGCATTGCGACAGCTTACGCACCCACCGGGTCCGGCCGATCAGGACCGTGCCTGCTGGCCGAAGGCGCCGCATCCGTCCATCCTGCGGTGATGAGCACCCCCTTCGACCAGCAGGTCACCTTTCTGTATGCCGAGGACCCCGCGCCGTCCTGGCGATTTTATGAGGATGTGCTGGTCCTGGACTGCGTCCAGGACCAGGGATCGTGCCGCATCTATGCCGCGGCGCCGGGCGGCCGGGGCTTCCTGGGCGTATGTCGTGCGCGCGGGCCGCGCGTCACGGACAATCCGCGCGTCCAGGGTGGCGCGGTCATCACCTTCGTCATCCAGGATGTCGAAGGCTGGCACGCGCGGCTGAAGGCGGCGGGCGTCGAGGTGGCGACGGCGCCGAACTATTCCGAGGCCTACCGCGTGACATCCTTCTTCTTCCGGGATCCGGCCGGCTACACGCTGGAGATCCAGCGCTTCGAACGCCCGGACTGGCCCGCGCCAGGCTGAGCCACATCCCGATCCATGCTGCGGCTGCGTTACGCTGGCAGCGACGACGATCGCCATTCCCTTAGGGCCCAGCAACGGGCATGGTGAGCGCAAGAAACACGGGGGCTTCCTCTTGGCCGAATTCTGGGCCGAATGGGGCGCGCTTGCCTATGTCGGCGCCGCGCTCTGGGCATTCTTCGAAGGGGAAACCTTCGTCCTTGCAGCTGCCGCCATCGGGGCGACGGTCGGCTTGGTCGATCCGTGGATCCTACTGGGTTCCGTTTGGCTGGGCTCCTATCTGGGTGACCAGACCTGGTTTTATCTCGGCAGGCGATATGGGCCAGCGATCCTGCGTCGCTTCCCGAAGTCTCAGCCGCGTGTGGACAGCGCGAACCGGCTGCTGCAGCAATATGGCACGCTCTTCATCCTGTCCTTCCGTTTCCTGTACGGCATCCGCAACGTCGCTTCGATCGTCTGCGGCCTGGCGGGGTACAGTCGTCTGCGCTTCGCGCTGCTGAACTTCATCGCTGCTGGCGTCTGGGCCGGCAGCTTCGTGGCGGCTGGATGGTTCCTCGGCGCCTGGCTCGGGGTGGAACGGCTGTTCTGGGCGATCTGCCTCATCGCCGCCACGGCGTTGGTCTTCTTCGTGTGCCGGCATTTCTGGTGCCGGGCGCGTCTGCGGGCGCGCGCCCCGGCGGAATAGAGCAGATCACGCCGGAAGGTCGGGGGAGAGAACTCCCCCGAACCCCCTCCTTTTTTTGGCACTTGGCGCCGGTCGCCGGGGGCAGTGCCAATCGATAAAAAACGGAGGGGGATTCGGGGGAGGTGTTCCTCCCCCGTCCTTCTTTCGGCGCGCCCGACAGAATTCAGTCAGGCGCGTGAAGTCCAGCCACGGCGCTTTCCTACGACGCCGCAGGCAGGCCGGGGCTCGCCCGGGACAGGTCAGCGCTCCAGCATGGTCTGCGGCAGCCACGTCACGATGGCGGGAAACACCGTCACGATTGCCACGCCGAGGGCCATCAGGAAGAAGAACGGCATGGTGTTCTTCGCAACCTCGAAGATGCCCTTGCCGGTCAGCCCCTGCAGCACGAACAGGTTGAACCCCACGGGCGGGGTGATCTGCGCCATTTCCACCACCAGCACGATGAAGATGCCGAACCACACCAAATCAAAGCCGGTCGACTGGATGATCGGCAGCACCACCGACACCGTCAGCACGATCATGCTGATCCCGTCGATGAAGCAGCCGAGGATCAGGTAGATCACCGTCAGGCAGGCGATGATCATGAAGGGGCTGAAGCCCTGAGACCCGACCCAAGCCGCCATGGCGCTGGGGATGCCGGAATAGGCCATCGCCTGCGTCAGGAAGGCGGCACCCGCCAGGATCAGGTTGATCATGCAGGCGAGGCGCACCGCGCCCATCAGGCTGTCGCGGAAGGACGACCAAGTCAGCGAACCGCCCCAGGCCGAAAGGACCAGCGCCCCGATCACCCCGAAGACCGCCGCTTCCGTCGCGGTTGCCCAGCCGAGATAAATGCTGCCCATCACGAAGCCGATCAGCATCACGACCGGGATGAGCTGCCCGCTTTCGCGCAGCTTCATCGAAAACGGCATCGGCGGGTCGCGCGGAGGAACCAGCGTCGGGTTCAGCATCGACCAGATCGCGATGTAGCCGCTGAACAGTAGCATCAGCATCACGCCCGGCAGCACGCCGGCGATGAACAGCCGCACGATCGAAACCTCGGCCGCGACGCCATACACGATCATGACGATCGAAGGCGGGATCAGCAGGCCCAGCGTGCCCGCGCCGGCGAGCGAACCCACCGCCATGGGCACGTGATACCCGCGCTGCGTCAGCGCCGGCAGCGCCATCTTGCCGATCGTCGCGGCCGTCGCGGCGGAAGACCCCGAAACGGCGGCGAAGATGCCGCAACCGATGACGTTCACATGCATCAGCCGTCCCGGCAGGCTCTGCACCCACGGCGCCAGGCCGCGGAACATGTTTTCGGACAGTTTCGTGCGGAACAGGATCTCGCCCATCCAGATGAACAGCGGCAGCGCCGCGAGCGTCCATGATGCGAGGGATTGCCAGATCGCGGTGCCCATCACCTTCTCGGGCGGCAGCGTCGGCATGGAGGGGATCAGCAGCGGCAGCACCGCGACGCCGACCAGACCCACCAGCGCCAGCGCGAGGCCGATCCACACCCCGAATCCGAGGAACAGGAAAAGCAGGCCGAGCAGCAGCACCCCGGCTTCGGTTTGCGCGAGTTCCATCAGACTTCCTCCATCGCGCGCTCAAGCGCCGAAGCCTCGGCCGCACGGCGGTAGGAGGGCACGCCCCCCGTGAGATGCACGATCAGGTCATCGAGCAGACAGATGGCGAGCAGCGACACGCCCGAGGCGACCATCGCCTGCGGCACCCAAAGCTTCCAGGCGACCGAACCCTGCGCGACATCCTCGAATTCGAAACTGTCCGTGGCGAGATCGATCATGGAATAGGCAAAGAAGGCCACGAGGGCGGTGGTGATCACCAGCGCCACCGTTTCCATCACGAAGCGCGGTGTGCCGGACAACCGGCCGATGATCAGGTCCACCCGGATATGCGCCCCGTGTCGGAAGGCATAGGCGAGCGGCAGGGTGGCCGAGGCCGCGACCGAGAAGGCGGTCAGGTCGTCGGCGCCGTTCAGCGTCGCGCCCATCTGCCGCCCGATCACTTGCGCGGCGATGATGCCGCCAATGGCGGCAAGGGCCACGCCACCGAGGACGCCGCCGAGAAGATAGAGCGCGTCGAGCACACGTCGCAGCGCTGTCATGGCCGAGGACACCCTTGGCCGGTGTTTGGTATCATTCGGGTGTGCTCCGTTCAGTCCGATGACGTCGCCCATAATCTCCGGGCGACGTCCAGTATGCTCAGGCGACAGCCGCGCGATAGGCGTCCATCAGTCGCTTGCCCTCATCACCGGCCTTGGCGACCCATTCATCCGCCTGTGTTGCGCCGATGCGTGCCAGGCCTTGCATCAGCGCCGGCGTCGGCGTGCCGATCGTCATGCCGCGCTGGGCGAGGATGGCCTGCTGGCTGACGGTTTCGGCATCGGATGCCGCCCAGCCACGTTCCTCCGCCGCCGCCGCCGCCGCGCGGACACTGGCCTGAAGGTCGGCCGGCAAAGCGGCGAGGTCGCGCTGGCGTACGAAGATAGCGTTCTTCGTGCGCGTGAAGCCGATCGGCGTGAAAACGCGGCAGAAATCCCACGACTGCACATCGACCCCGGTGGCCGCTGACGTCACCATCACATTCACAACGCCCGTGGCGAAGGCCTGCGGCACCTCGGCCTGCTGCACCAGCGTGGGCGTCGCACCCGCCAGGGTCGCGAAACGGTTGGTCAGCGCGTTGAAGGTGCGCATCTTGGTGCCGCGCAGCGTGTCCACGCTTTCCAGCGGCGTGTTGGTGTACAGGCCCGAGGGCGGCCACGGCACCCAATACAGCAGCGACAATCCCTGCCGGTTCAGCCGCGCCTCGACATAGGGCTTCTGCAATTCGGCGAGCTTGCGCGCCATCGGCGTGCTGGTGACCAGCTGCGGCACGGAATCCACTTCGAAGAAGGGATCCTCATTGCCATAGGCCGACAGCAGGATCTCGCCGATCTGCGCCTGGCCGGTCTGCACGCCGCGCTTGATCTCGGGCATGCGCAGCAGGGATGCGTTGGAATGCAGCTGGATTTGCAAGCGCCCGGCCGAGGCGGTCTGCACCGCCTCGATGAAGTCACGCATGTTCTTGGTGTGGAAGTTGCCGTCCGGATAGGCGGTCGCGACCTGCCAGCGCGTCTGCGCATGGGCGGCACCGGGGAAGGTCGCGGCAGCGGCAAGGCTGCCGGCAGCCGCGATCACGTCGCGGCGGCGGATGGAATTCATGCGGAAGCCCCCTGTTTGGCTCTTTCGTTGAGGCCGCATCTTCGGCGTTGGCCGCCGGCGCGCGCAAGGGCCGGCGGGGCCGTCAGCCCCGCGGTCCCGCCGCCACTGCCTGCCGATCGAGCCTTCCCGCGGGAGATTGCCCGCGGGATGCGCAGCGTCAGCCCGCCCGATACTGTTCGAGCAGCCGGCGCCCGTCATCGCCGACGCGCGTCACCCATTCATCGGCCATGACGCGACCGACGCGGGCGCAGTCGTCGAGCAGCTGCTGCGTCGGCTGGGTCACGCGCATCCCGCGGGAGGCGAGCGTCGCCTCGGTCTCGCGCTGCGCCGCCTCGGCGAGTTCGTAGCCACGCGTCTCGGCGCGCGCGGCCGCGGCGCGGATTCCTGCCTGTTGGTCGGCCGGCAGGGCTTCCAGCGCGCGGCGGGAGATGAACACCGCGTTCTTCGTCATGGTGAAACCGAGCGGCGTGAAGACCCGCGCATAATCCCAGGACTGCGTATCGACGCCGGTCGCCGCCGAGGTGACCTGCGCCTGCACCACGCCGGTGGCGAAGGCCTGGGCGAGTTCTGCCGACTGGACCAGCGTCGGCTGGGCGCCGATCAGCTGCGCGAAGCGGTTGGTCATCGGGGAGTAGGTCCGGAACCGTGATCCGCGCAGCTGTTCGAGGCTGGTGACCTCCTGCTGCGCATAGAGCCCGGCGGCGGGCCACGGCACCATGTACAGCAACGTCAGCCCCTGGCGGCCGAAGCGAGACTCGATGTACGGCTTCTGCAGGTCGGACAGCTTCTTCGCCTGGGCGAAGTTCGTCACCAACTGCGGCAGCGCATCAGCGTCGAACATCGGGTCTTCATTGGCGTAGGCGGTCAGCAGGATCTCGCCAAGCTGCACCTGACCGGTCTGCACGCCGCGCTTGATGTCTGGCATGCGCAGCAGCGAACCGTTGCTGTGCAGCTGCACGGCCAGGCGGCCGTTGCTGGCGCCCTGGATTTCCTCGATGAAGGTCTTGATGTTGCGGGTGTGCAGGTTCCCATCGGCATAGGCGGTGGCCATCTGCCAGCGCGTCTGTGCCTGGGCCTGGGCGGTGGTGGCCAGGGCGGCGGCCCCGGCGGCGCCCAGCAGGGCGCGGCGATGCATGGTCATGGGTCCGGCGTTTCCTCTTCACGACCGCGGTATGAGGGCCACGGCTTCGTGTGAAGGCTACTCCACCTTTGGCCACCTGCTCAAACCGTCGCGATCGCCTGGCGCAGGGCTTGACGGCGTGCTCGCGCGGGCGGTGTGCTGGGGTTGCGCCATGCACGGCGCGCGGGAGGAAACCATGGTGTCATCGCTTCGGCTGGCCGCGCTCGGCCTCGCCGTTTCGCTTGCCTGTCCTGCCTTCGCCGCCGACCTGCCACGGGCGCAGCGGCCCGAGGAGGTCGGCCTGTCCTCCGAGCGCTTGTCGCGCCTTGGCGAATGGCTCGAAGGGGAGGTCCGTCGCGGTGCGATCCCCGGTGCCATCATCGTCATCGGCCGCCAGGGCCGCGTGGCCTATGAAGTCACCGCCGGCTTCCGCGACCGCGAGGCGCAGGCCCCGATGACGCCGGATGCGATCTTCCGCATCGCTTCGATGACCAAGCCGATCGTCTCCCTGGCCGTGATGATGCTGGCCGAGGAAGGACGTCTTTCGATCGCCGACCCGATCGGGAAGTATCTGCCTGAATGGCGCGAGACACCCCAGGTCGGCGAGGCGCGCGGGGCGGAGATGGTGCTGGTGCCGGCGCGCCGGGCGATCACGGTGCAAGACCTTCTGCGCCATACTTCCGGCATCACCGATGCATCCCCCGGCGACCATCCCGTGAGCGCCGCCTATCGCGCCAGCACCGTCCGCGCCAGCACCAACAGCATGGAGGAGATGAGCCGCAAGCTCGCCGCGCTGCCGCTGCTGCACCAGCCGGGCACGACCTGGGAATATTCCTGGTCCACCGACCTGCTGGGCCGGCTGGTCGAGGTGGTGTCGGGCACCGACCTCGACAGCTTCGTGCGCACGCGCATCACCGGGCCGCTGGGCATGCCCGATACCGGCTTCGTGGCGCCGGAGGCGTCCGCCGATCGGATCGCGCAGCCTCAGAATGACCCGGCGACCGGCCGCCGGCCGACCATGAGCAACCCGACGCAGCGGCCGGGTTGGTTCTCGGGCGCCGGGGGCATGGTTTCGACGGCGCGGGATTACGCACGTTTCACCCAGTTTTTGCTCGATCGGGGGGAATTGGACGGCACGCGGCTGGTCTCGCGCAACACCATCGCGCTGATGACGGCCGACCACCTGCCGCCGGGCACCGGCACGCGGGACGTGGTACGCGGGCGATTCGGCCCCTTGGCGCCCACGGCCGAGATGGGGCAGGGCTTCGGCCTGGGGTTCGCGGTGCGCAATGAACAGGGGCGCAACCCGTTGCCGGGCAGCCCCGGCGACTATTATTGGGGCGGCGCGCACGGGACCTATTTCTGGGTCGATCCGGCCGAGCAGATGTACGTGATCCTGATGATGCAATCCCCGCAGATGCGCCTGCCGTATCGGTTCCAGCTGCGGCAGTTGGCGTACCAGTCGCTTCTGTAGGTGACCTTCAGACGGCGGGCGGGCGGCATCCGCCGGCCCGCCGTTGGTTGAAGGTCGAAAATGAACCTACGGTCGCTCTACGCGCGGCCGTAGGTGTCCTCGTACCGCACGATGTCGTCCTCGCCGAGATAAGACCCCGACTGCACCTCGATCAGCACCAGCGGGATGATCCCCGGATTCTCCATCCGGTGCACGCAGCCCAGCGGCAGGTACACGCTCTCATTCTCGCGCAGCATGATCTCCTCCGCATCGCGGCGGACGATGGCGGTGCCGGACACGACCACCCAATGTTCCGCGCGGTGGAAATGCTTCTGCAACGAAAGCTTGGCGCCCGGGCGTACTTGGATCTTCTTCACCTGGAAGCGTTCGCCGAGGATCAGGCCCTCGTAATGCCCCCATGGCCGATAGGCGCGGCGGTGTTCCGTCGCCTCCTTGCGGCTCTTGGCACGCAGTTGCTCCACCAGCTTCTTCACGTCCTGCGCGCGGTCGCGGTGCATCGCCAGAACCGCGTCGTCGGTCACGACGACGACCGCATCCTCAAGCCCCACCACGCCGGTCAGGATGCCTTCGCTGCGGACGTAGCAGTTCTTCGCATCGATCAGCTCGGCCGGCCCGACCGAGACGTTGCCCGCGGCATCCTTGGCGCTGATGTCCCATAGCGCGGCCCAAGACCCGATGTCGGACCAGCCCATGGAGGCCGGCACCACGGCCGCATGCTGGGTGCGTTCCATCACCGCGAAATCGATGCTGATGGACGGCGCGGCGGCGAAGGCATCCGGCGCCAGTCGCACGAAATCAAGGTCACGGCTGGCACCTTCGACAGCCGCACGCACGCTGGCCAGCAGCGCCGGCTCCAGCCGTTCCAACTCGGCCAGCAGGACCGAGGCGGTGGCGACGAACATCCCCGCATTCCACAGGTGCTTCCCGCCGGCGACGAATTCCGCCGCACGCGCCGCATCGGGCTTTTCGACGAAGCGGGCGATGGCCTGCACCCCGTCCAGGCCCGGCAGGGCGTCGCCGGCCTCGATATAGCCGAAGCCGGTCTCGGGCATGGTGGGCTTCATGCCGAAGGTGACGATCCGCCCGGCGCGCGCCGCCGCAGCCGCCAGCTGCAGCGCGGCATGCAGCGCCGGCAGGTCGCCCACCGCCGAATCGGCAGCCATGATCCACATGACGGTGTCGGGGCCGGCTTCCTCGGCCAGCAGGGCGGCGGCGGCGATCGCCGGGGCGCTGTTGCGCCCGGCGGGTTCCAGCACGATACGGGCGCCGCGCCCGCGCAACTGTTCCGCGACCAGGAACCGATGCGCTTCGTTGCAGACGACCATCGGCGGCAGGAAGCCGGGGCCTTCGGCGCGCGCGGCGGTTTCCTCCAGCATCGGCATGGCGGAGGCGAGCGGCCAGAACTGCTTCGGATAGCCTTCGCGCGACAGCGGCCAGAGGCGTGTTCCGGTCCCGCCCGAAAGGATGACGGGAAGGATCTGCGAGGTCGTCTGTGTCATGTCGTCCGGTGATGTGATGCTGGGTCCAGGCTGATATGCGACGCAATGGCGGCAAATGGAAGGCGCGTGGCTGCCGCCCCAGCCCGCACCGCCGTAACATGCACCCATGACAACCCCGGGGGCGTGCATGGTCGATGGCAGGGCAGCGGATGGCGTGGTGGAAGGCGGCGGAGGAATTCCGGAAGGCTTCCTGCCGCGCCGGGCGGGCGGGCCGTTCCTGGAACCGATCGGGCCCATCTACCTGCATCCCGGCGAAGGCGGGTCCCGCTTCGGCATCCGGCTGGAACGCCGGCACTGCAACAATCAGTCCGTCGCCCATGGCGGCATGCTGGCAACCTTCGCGGACCTGGTGCTGGGCATCGGCGGGGTGGAACAGGCCGGCACGCCGGGGGGGTTCGTCACGGTCAGCCTGGTGACGGACTACCTGGCCGGCGCACCGCTCGGGGCCTGGCTGGAATGCCGGCCGGTGCTGCTGCGACGCACGGCGCGGCTGATGTTCGTCGAAGGACGGTTCGAAGCGGATGGCGCGGCGGTGCTGCGGGCGAGCGGCGTGTTCAGCCTGCCGCGGCCGAAAGGGTGAGAAGGGCGGGGGAGTCAACTCCCCCGGACCCCCTCCTATTTCTGTCTGTCGGCAAGGCGGGCAGGCCGGGGGCGGTCGCCCATCCAGCCGTGCCTGCGTTCGAGGGCACAAAAAAAGGCGGGCCCCAAAGGGACCCGCCTTCCAATCACCCGGCCAACCGTGGCCGGCGCAGCGTCAGCCGCCTTCCTGCAACGCCGTATCCTTGCCCTTGCGGATGTTGGGCATGAGCATGGCAATCAGCGCGATGGCCGCGATGGCCAGCATCGTCGCGCTGATCGGGCGCTCGATGAACACCATCGCATCGCCACGCGACAGCAGCATGGCGCGGCGCAGGTGTTCCTCCATCATCGGCCCGAGGACGAAGCCGATCAGCATCGGCGCGCCTTCCAGCCGCAGCTTCGAACACAGGTAGCCGAAGATGCCGAAGAACACGGTCTGGTACACGTCGAACACGTTGTTCTGCAGCGAGTACACGCCGATCGCGCAGAAGATCATGATGGACGGGTACATGTAGCGATACGGCACGGACAGCAGCTTCACCCACATGCCGACCATCGGCAGGTTGATGACCAGCAGCATCAGGTTGCCGACCCACATGGACGCGATCAGGCCCCAGAACAGGTCCGGCTGGGCTTCCACCATGCGCGGGCCGGGCTGGATGCCCTGGATGATCAGCGCGCCAACCATCAGCGCCATCACGGCGTTGGCCGGGATGCCGAGCGTGAGCAGCGGGATGAAGGAGGTCTGCGAGGCGGCGTTGTTGGCCGATTCCGGACCGGCCACGCCCTCGATCGCACCCGAGCCGAACTCATGACGGTACTTCGAGAGCTTGCGTTCCATCATGTAGGACCCGAAGGACGACAGCGACGCGCCGCCACCGGGCAGGATGCCGAGCATGGTGCCAACCAGCGTGCCGCGCAGCACCGAGGGGACGGCGCGGCGGAATTCCGCACGCGTCATCATCAGCTTGCCGACCTTGCCGGACATCACGTTGCGGGATTCAGGGCGTTCGAGGTTCAGCACGATCTCGGCAATGCCGAACATGCCCATGGCCATCGAGACGAAGCCGACGCCATCCGACAGTTCGGGGATGCCGAAGGTGAAGCGCTGCTGACCGGTCTGCACGTCGGTGCCGACCATGCCGAGCGACACGCCGAAGGCCACCATGCCGATCGACTTGATCACCGAACCCTGCGCCAGAACGGCGGAGATGATCAGGCCGAGGAACATGAGGGAGAAGTAATCCGCCGGCCCGAAGGATAGCGCCACCTGCGTCAGCATCGGACCCGAGGCGGCGACCACCACAGTTGCCACGGTTCCCGCGAAGAACGAACCGAGCGCCGCGACGGTCAGCGCCGCGCCGGCACGGCCGTTGCGGGCCATCTTGTAGCCTTCAAGCGTGGTGACGACCGAACTGACCTCGCCTGGCAGATTCAACAGGATGGCCGTGGTCGAACCGCCATACTGCGCGCCGTAGTAGATGCCGGCGAGCATGATGATGGCGGTGGTGGCCGGCTGCCCGAAGGTGATGGGCAGCAGCAGGGAGATGGTCGCCACCGGGCCGATGCCCGGAAGCACGCCGATCGCGGTGCCGATGAGGCAGCCGATCAGGCAGAACATGATGTTGGTCAGGGTCAGGGCAACGCCGAACCCGTGACCGAGATTGGTGATGAGATCCATCTGTATGCTCCCGTCTCAGAACTGCGGCCAGACGGGCACGCGGATGTCGAGTTCGTAGATGAACACTGCCCAGCAGAGAACGCAGAGGAACACCACCAGACCGACGACGCCCTTGGGCGTATGGGTCTTGTCAGCGAGGGAGGACAGCGCGACCGCAAGAGCGATCGCGGCCATCAGTCCAAGGTGTTCAAGCACCAGGCCGAACAGCGCGAAGGCTGCGCTGACCAGGAACAAGGGCCGCCACGACGGCACGATGCTGGGGATAAGGCAGCCGACGAATATGCCGATGCCAAGCGAGTTCCAGCCCGCCGAAGGCCAGCCCGGCACCTGCGCCGCCGCCATGCCTGCCGCAACGCCGCCGATGGCGCCGCCGATCAGGAAGACAATCTCAGACGACGTCCACTTCGAGATTGGGTCGGGCCCGTTGAACAGACCGGCGAGCGCCACAAGAAAGCCAAGGCCCATCATGACGGCAAAGGAGAGCCAGGGCATGTAGCCCGGGCCCATGCGTCGCGCACTGCCCATCGTGTGATCCGTATTGAGCCACAGCCCGACGGCTGCGACCCCGATCAGGACACCTGCCGACAGCAGGTCCTTTGTGTTTAGCTTCATCCGCTTTCGCCCACCCACTAGATGATGAAGTTGTACGCCTGACGACTAATCCGCCGTAGCGCCGGAAGCCTGCACGAGCGGCGCCCACAGGGCCACCTCCCGACGCACGAATTCGGTGTAACCGTCCGGCGTCAGGTCCCCGGGCGTCCCGCCGAGTTCGGCGAAGCGGCTCCTGATCTCGGGACTGCCCAGGAAGGCCCGCGTCTCGCGGTTCAACCGATCAACGATGCCCGCCGGCGTGCCGGCGGGGAAGGAAAGACCGAACCAGGAATCGCTGGCGAGGTCGAAACCCTGCTCGCGGAAGGTCGGCACGTCCGGGAAGGACGGATGACGTTCCGCCGAGGCCATGCCGACCGCGACCACCGAACCCTGACGGATGTGCGAGGCCGCCGAGGGCAGGCTGTCGGACATCATCGCCACCTGGCCGGCGATCACCGCCTGCATGGCCGGGCCGGCGCCGCGGAACGGGATGTGGTTCATCTCCTTGCCGGCCAGCTGGCCCATCCGCACCACCATCAGGTGGTTGGAGGAACCGGCGCCGGAGGTGGCGACATCGAGCCCGCTCGGCGAACGCGCCTTCGCCACTGCATCGGCCAGCGTCTTGATGCCGGAATTCGGATTGGCCACCCACACCGTCGGGTTGGTGACGACGAGCGCGGCATGAGCGAAATCCGTGACGGGATTGTAGCGCACGCGGGTGCCATAGACGGCGGGGCTGATCGCATGGCTGGCGATGTTGGACATCACCAGCGTGTAGCCATCGGGTGCCGACCGCGCGACGACCTCGCTGCCCAGCGTGGCGCCCGCACCGGCGCGGTTGTCGACGACGACCGAGGCGCCCAGACGTTCCTGCAGACCCGCGGCGACGAGGCGCGCGACGAGGTCGGTCGTGCCGCCGGGCGCGAAGGGCACCACGATGCGGATCGACTGCGACGGCCACGCCTGCGCTGCAGCGCGGCGCCCTGCCATCGGCACGGTCATGGTTGAAGCCAGCAATACGCGCCGGCTTGGCGCCCAGGACATTGAACCCCCCTTACTTCTTCCCGTTTGGCCCTATGACATGCGCCTTCCGGCGCGGCAAGCGTTAGCCTTGTCTGTGGCGTAGCCAGACCTATGCTCGATGTAATCTGACGTTTCATTGGAATTGCCCCGCCATGCTCACGAATGATCCGCAACGCGTGATCCTCGATGCCGCCGAAGCGGCAGCGCCGCGACTGATTGCCATGCGGCGCGATATCCATCGCGTACCCGAACTTGCCTTCCAGGAAACCCGCACTGCGGGCATCGTGGCGGCCGAACTCGCGCGGCTGGGCATTCCGTATCGTACCGGCGTGGGCGTGACCGGCGTGGTCGGCGAGATCACCGGCGGGCGCCCCGGCCCGACGCTGCTGATCCGCGGCGACATGGACGCGCTGCCGATCCATGAGGAGACGGGACTGGATTTCGCCAGCGGCATCGATGGCCAGATGCACGCCTGCGGGCACGACATCCATACCGTGACACTGCTGGGCGTGGCGGCGCTGCTGAAGGACTTGGCACCGCAACTCGCCGGCACGGTGCGGCTGGTATTTCAGCCGGCGGAGGAAATCCTCGAGGGCGCCGCGGCGATGATCGCCGATGGTGCCGCCGATGGCGCGGACATGGCGCTCGGCTTCCACAACCACCCGGACATGCCGGTGGGGTCCTTCGGCTTCGTCCGCGGCGCGTGCCTCGCGGCATCGGACCGCTTCGACCTGGTGGTGCAGGGCAAGTCGGGCCATGCCGCACACCCTTATGCCGCGGTGGACCCGATCGTCGCCGCCGCGCATTTCATCACCCAGGCGCAGACGGTCGTGAGCCGGGAGATCAAGCCGCTGCACCCGGCGGTCGTGACGGTGGGCATGATGCAGGGTGGTGCGACCTACAACATCATCCCCGAGCGCGTGGCGCTGAAGGGCACCGTGCGGACGTTGCATGACGCGGCGCGCGACACCGCCGAGGCCGCGCTGCGCCGCCTGGCCGAAGGGCTGGAGACGACGATGCGCGTGCGCTGCGAGATGCGCTACCAGCGCATGGTCCCGCCGCTGGTCAATGACGACCGCGTGCTCGAACCCGTCCTGGCGTCCGTCGCGCGCCAGATGGGCGCGGCGGCGGTGGAAGGCGAAGCCTCCATGGGATCGGAGGATTTCTCCGAATTCGCCGCGCGGGCGCCGTCCTTCCATCTGCGCGTCGGCGCCGGCGCGCCAGGCCGCGACGACCGCCTGCACAACGCCATGTATCAACCCGATGAACGCTGCATCGGGCTGGGCGTGCAGGCTTTGTCGCGTGCTGCGCTCGACCTGCTGGCATGATGCCACGACGTCGCCGGCGGCTTCCCGGCCGCCGGCTTGCGTGCTTGTTTCCCAATCAGGCCGGAACGGCTGAGTGAGGATATCGCCCATGATCAACCGTCGCCGCGTACTCGCGGGCACCGCAACTCTTCCCGCCGCCCTGCTCGCCCCGTCGCTGGCGCTTGGACAGGGCGCCTGGCCCGGCCGCAGTGTCAGCGTCATCGTGCCATGGGCCGCTGGCGGATCGACGGACTTCCTGGCCCGCGTGCTGTGCCAAAGGCTTGGCGCCGATCTCGGCCAGCCCTTCGTCGTGGAAAACCGCCCCGGCGCATCGGGCACCGTCGGCCACGGCGCCGTGTCTCGCGCGCGGCCGGATGGCTACACGTTGCTGATCGGCGCGAACGGCACCTACGCCATGGCCCCGCATCTCCTCGACAGCCTGGGCTACGACACCGAGACCGGCTTCACGCCGGTCGGGTTGCTGGCGCGCACGCCGATCTTCTTCGGCGCCAATCCGCGCCGCGTGCCGGGTGGCATGGCCGAATTCATCGCCGCCGCGCGCGCCGAACCCGGCCGCGTGCCCTATGCGTCGTCCGGTGCCGGTTCCTCGGCGCATCTGGCGGCGGAACTGTTCTCGATCATGGCCGGCATTGAACTGCTGCATGTCCCCTATCGCGGCGGCGGGCCGGCCGCACAGGCGCTGGTTGCGGGAGAGGTCGCCATGGGCCCGACCGACGCGCCGACCGCCCTGCCGTTGATGCGCGGCGGCCAGATCAAGGCGATCGGCGTCGGCCTGCCCGCCCGGACCGCCCAGGCGCCCGATGTGCCGACCATCGCCGAGAGCGACCCGCGCCTGGCCGGGTTCGAGTGCTCCGCCGAATTCTGCATGCTGGCCCCGCCCGGCCAGCCTCCGGAAATCGCCGCGCGCCTGACCGCCGCGGTGCAGGCGGCACTGCGTCACCCCGAGGTCGTGGCCCGCCTGGCCGAGGGCGCGATCGAGCCTGTCGGCGGCAGCCCCACCGAATGGGGGCCGTATCTGAGCCGCGAATTGGCGAAATGGGGCGACGTGATCCGCGCGCGGAACATCCGCGCCGGATGACCCATCGCATCGCCGAACTCACCGCCCCCGACGTCGCCTCCCGCCTAGCCGCGGGCGCCGTCGCCATCCTGCCGATGGGCAGCCTGGAGACCCACGGTCCTGCCCTGCCCATGGGCGATTACCTGGTGGCCGAGGAGATCGCCGCCCTGATCGCCGCCGCTTCGCTGGCGCAGGGCGCGGACGCGCTGGTGGCGCCGGCGATCCCCTTCGGCGGGGAGGATTTCTTCGCCGGCGTGGCGGGCGGCATCACCCTGTCGATCCCGACGCTGACCGCCGTGATCGCCGAGACCGCCGAGGCCTTCATCCGCACCGGCACGCGGCGCATCCTGATCGTGAATGGGCATGCCGGCACGATCGGTCCGGCCGAGGCCGCCGCGCGCGCCGCGCGCCACCGCCACGGTGTCATCATCCCGTCGCTGCATCTGTGGCGCGAAGCCGGCCGGCTGCACGGCGAACTCGGTGGCGGACCGGAGACCTTCGGCCATGGCGGCGATCCCGTGGCATCGGTGACCCTGTATCTGCGGCCCGAATTGTGCCGGCCACAGGATGCGCGGATGCGCGGCGCGACCGGCCCTTTCCTGGGGCTGCCGCCGACCGGCTTCGGCGCCATCCGCAGCCACGGCGTGGATTTCGCCGTGCCGATGTGGGTCGAGGAGGTCGCGCCCGGCGGCGTTGCCGCGCCGGACCCGCGCAGCGCGAACGCCGCCCATGGGCGCGCCATCACCGACCGCCTTGTCGCGGCCGGTGCCGCGATGTGCGTGCAGCTGCGCGACCAGGCGGCGTGAGTCTTGCTGGCCTCGCCGCCGGCCCTGTGAGGACGTTCCCATGACCCGCATCTGCATCTTCGGCGCCGGCGCCATCGGCAGCCATCTCGCCACCCGCGCCGCGCTGGGCGGTGCGGAGGTCTCCGTCATCGCGCGGGGGCCGCATCTGGCCGCGATGAAGGAGAACGGCATCACCCTGCACGCCCATGACGGGGTGAGGACGGTGAAGGTGCAGGCCGCCGCGACGGCCGCCGAGATCGGCCCGGTCGATGCCGTGCTCATCACCACAAAGGTGCCGGCCTTGCCGGTGGCGGCGGAAGCGATCGGCCCGCTGCTGGGGCCGGACACGCCGGTGGCCTTCGTCACCAACGGCATCCCCTGGTGGTATTTCCTGCGCCATGGCGGTGCCGCGGAAGGCCGGCGGCTGCCGCTGCTGGATCCAGGCGGGGTGATCGAACGCCTGGTCGGCATCGAGCGAACCCTGGGCGGCGTCGTCTATTCCGCCAGCGAGGTCATCGCGCCGGGCGTGGTGAAGTCCGAGCATGCCGACATCAAGCTTTTCCTCGGCGAGCCCGATGGCAGCCAAACGGCGCGCGCCGGGACGATCGCCGGATTCATCGATGCCGGCGGCATGCCTTGCCCGGTGGTCAGCGACATCCGCCACCGCATCTGGGGCAAGTTGATGGGCAACATCACCTCGGGGCCGCTGTGCATCCTGTCGCGGTCGCATATGCAGGCGACGCTGGCCGACCCGGCGGTGTTCGATGCGGCGGTCCGCGTCGCGGAGGAAGGCGCGGCGCTCGCCAAGGCCTATGGCTTCGACATCGCGACGCCGGCCGAACAGCGCATGCGCCGGTCGGCGAACATCAGCCACAAGCCGTCCATCCTGCAGGACCTCGAACTGGGCCGGGCGATGGAGATCGATGCCTTGCTGACGGTGCCGCTGGCGATGGCCCGGGAAGCGGGCGTGCCGATGCCGACCTTCGAACTGACGGCGCGGCTGGCGATCCAGGCGGCGACGGCGTCGGGCCTGTATTCACCCCCCGCCGCATAGCGCGCGATAATTTTAACGCCCGCAATGCAACCATATGGGGATTGGCGCGTTATCGCCGGAAGACGCTTGTGAAGGATTTGGGCGAATGCGCGGCAACACGCTGTATTTCATTGTCGGCGCCTTGGTGGCAGGGCTGATCGGGGCCGGAATCTGGATGTATCAGGACAGCCAGCGCTCAGGCGTCGAGATTTCCGTCGGCCGGGGCGGGGTGTCGATCGAGGGGCGGTGACGCTGTCGAAAGACGGGGGAGGAACACCTCCCCCGAATCCCCTCCGTTTTTTATCCATTGGCGCTGGTTTTCGGCGTCCGGCGCCAAGTGCCAAAAAAAGGAGGGGGTTCGGGGGAGTTCTCTCCCCCGACCTTCAAGCGTCAACCGCCGCCCATCTTCAAGTGCTCTCCGGCAGCAGCCCGGTCCGGATCACATGCGGCCAGGCGGCATTGAAGCCGACATCCTGCGCCCGCCGTGCCGCCGATTCCCAGTCATAGGCAATTGCCAGCATCTCCACCTGCACCGCATCATCGTCGATGTGCAGCACGGCATACCGCGCGTGCGGCGTCCCGGCCTCCTGCCGGTGCGCCGGTTCGCGGCTGATGCGGAAACCCGGCAGGCCCAGGCTGCCCGGATTCACCACCAGCGGCCCGCCAGGCACCTGCACCATGCCCGTCCGGTGGCTATGGCCGCACAGCACGACGCGCGCGGCCATCCCAACTTCGCCGAGCCGGTCGCGCAGCACCTGCATCGGTGCGGGGCGCAGGCGTTCGGCCACGACTTCCTCGATCAGGTTCTGCACATCCGACCCCGGAGACCCGTGCACGGCCAGCACGCCAGGCGCCGGTTCCAGCGACACCGGCAGGTCCATCAACCACCGCCGCTGGTCGGCTGACAATTCGTCGTAGGCGAGGCGGTCCTGCTTGCCCATCGCCGCGGGGTCATGCTCGCTGATCCAACGGTCATGGTTGCCGCGGATGCAGGGGATGCCGGTGGCGGTCAGCATATCGACCGTCTCGCGCGGCCAACCCGCACCGGATGCGATGTCGCCGAGGCAGATGATCGCCCGCAGGCCTCGCGCCGCCGCGTCCTCCAGCATCGCGTCGAGCGCCGCGGCATTGCCGTGGATATCGGTGATCACTGCCAGCTTCATGCGCGCCCCCTGGATCGGGCGCGCAGTCTTGCCGCTTCGCGCCGCCGCGTCACCCCTGCCGCTGTGCGGGCCGCGCGGCCTGCCAGGCCGCATGATCGCGCATCGCGACGAAGACCGAACGCTGCGCGTGGCTGCCACCGAGCGATGCGAGATCCGGCAGCGCGGCGTCGAAGTCGCCCAGCGCGGTGGCGGGCGCGCCGTCCATCGCGGCCGCCACGGCCCGCGCCGCGGACAAGCCGACCCCCGCATGCAGCCGCGCCTGGGTGTCGGCCTCGGTCTCCGCGCGGGCCGTGATGGAAGCGATCAGGCGCGACGCCGCCTCCGTCCGCCGCGCGCCGGCCAGGGCCACGACGTAGTGCAGGTCCGCGAAGGCCCAGGCGTGTTCGCCGATGCGCCGTTCCGCGATCGCCGCGAGGTCATCCCACCGCCGCGCCCCGACCGGGATGCCGCTCGCCTCCAGCCGCCACAGCAGATGCGCGGCGTTCATCAGGTCGCGCACATCCTCGCTCGGTTCTGCCCAGACCTGGCGGTCATACAGCGCCAGCGCGTCCTCGGTCTGACCGAGCGCCAAGTGGAACAGCGCACGGTGCCAATGCACATGGCGGACGAAGTTGCTGCCGCCGACAAGGTTTGGTTCCAACCACCGCAGCCAGGCGATGCCTTCGCGCATGCGTCCCTGCGCGCCGATCGCGTGCGCCACCGCATGCGCGCCCCACAGGTCGCCCGGTTCCATCGCCACCGCGCGACGGCCCACTACCTCGGCGCGCGCGATATCGCCGGTCTCCTCCAGCGCGAAAGCATGGCAGCCGAGCAGATAGGCGTAGCCGGGCATCGCCGGGTCCCAGCGCGGCAGGGCGGCTTCGATGGCGTGCCGCATCTCGGCGGCCTGGCCCAGCATGAAGCGGATGCCGTGCGACAGACGCAGCGCGAGGATGTCGTGCGGGTCCTCCTGCACCATGGCTTCCAGCCCGGCCGCGGCGCGGTCCATGTCGCCGCCTTCGGCCCAACAGGCCAAGGCCTGGGTCAGCGCGCGTTCGCGCGGCGTGGCGCCACGTGCTGTGATGGCGTCGCGTGCCCGCGCCAGGCTGCGCGCGGCCTCCGTGACCAGCGGCCGACGTGCGGCGAGCATCTGTGCGAATCCGGCCAGCGCATGGCCGGCCACGAGCAGCGGGTCGGCGGCCAGCGCGGCACCGAGCCGCACGCCCGCTTCCTGTTTCTGCCCGAGCAGTGCCAGCACCGCGGCATCGAACTCCTGCGCGGCGGTCGCGCTGCCGGTGGTGATCGCCATTCCGCGGGGGTCGTGCTGCATGGGGTGCTCCTTGCGCCTGTGCACCTTGTTTCGCGCGACGGCGGAGCGTGGTTACGGGCGCGGCATCGCAGTCTGCCCCAGCACCCAGCCTTCCCAGGACCGGACCGCCGGATCGTCGGGGATGAAATCCGGCCGCAACCCGTCCAGCACGCCGATCAGACCGAGCAGTCCGACCAGCGAATCGAAGCGATCTTCCCCGGCGGCATCGGCGCCGAAGCCATCCATCACCATCGCTCGCAACGCCGTGTAGGGGACGACGCGGCGCGCAGCCATGGCTGCACGCAGCGGTTCAGCCAGCGCCCGGCGATCGGCCCGCACCCGCTTGGACCCGCGCATGGCCATGCCGCAATGGCGCAGCGCCTCCGCCGGATAGACCTCGGCGAGGACCGCGCGGCCGGGCGCGAGCAGCCCGTGCAGGGCGCCCGCGAAGGGCCAGATCGCGTACGGGGCGCCGGCGGCAAGGCCCGGTGCCAGCCAGTCGCGCCATGCCGCGATTGCCGCCTTGCCCGACTGGTTCGCCCCCAGCGTCCAGAACACCGGCGCGCCGGCGGGGCGTTCGGCGGTGGCGCGGTCACACCAGCGCGACAGGCCGCGCGCATCGCCGAAACCCAATGCCGCCGCATGCGCCGCCCGCGTCATCCCCTTCACCCCGCGCGCCGGATAGAAGGGGCGGGCGCGGGAGACATCGTCGAGGCTGGCCGCGACGGCGAAGAAGTCCGGCACATCGGCCAGGCCGCGCAGGAAATCGACGAAGCCTGCTTCCGCGCGCTCCTCCGCGAAGCCACGCGGCACGCCGAGCGGCAGGTCGAGGCCCATCGCGACCGGCACCCCTTCGGCCAGCAGCGCGGACATCAGCCCCGCCGGATTGCCGACCGGCACAGGGGCCTGCGCGCGCCATCCTGCGCCGTCGCGCCGGGCGATGCTGACCCACCGCTTGCGGGGATCGGTGCTCCAATCGGCATGGGCGGCGATCATCCTCACGCGGCGCAGGCCATGCTCAATCCCCCGCCCCATTTGGCGCGATCATGCGATACCCTTGCGCGACGACCCAAGGGAGAACCGCCATGGACGCGACGCACGCCACCGCCCTGCCGGGCCAGGACGCCGCCCATCCCGACGGGCAATACGGGTCCGCCGCGAAATGGTTCCACTGGATCACGGTCGGCCTCATCGCCATCGCCCTGCCTACCGGCTTCGTCATCAAGTTCATCACCGGCGATGGCGACGGTGCCTACAAGATGGGCTTCTACGCCATTCATGAAAGTGCGGGGCTGACCATCCTGTTCGCCTCCATCGCGCGCATCCTGTGGAAGGCGCGGCATCCGGCGCCGCCCCATCCGGCGGGCCTGCCGCCCATCATGCGCATCGCGGCGACGGCGACGCATCACGGGCTCTATGCGCTGCTGATCCTTCAACCGCTCATGGGCTTCTTCGCGACGAATGCCTGGGGCTTTCCGATGCGCGACCAGACCGCCTATCTGGGCTTCATCCATCTGCCGAAATTCATGGAGGCTTCGGAAGGGCTGGCGACGGCGCTGTCCTGGGGGCACACCATCGGCGGATATCTGTTCGTGGTGCTGCTGGCGGCACATATCGGCGCCGCGATATTCCATCACGCCATCCGCCGAGACGGCACGCTGATGCGGATGTTGTAGCGGACGCGCCGGCCGTCACGGACCATCGGCGACGGTCGGCACCACGCGCAGCCGGCGCAGCGGACCGGGACCGGCCTCGACTTCGGCGCGCAAGCCGCCGGCGGTGACATCCAGCCGGCGCGCGGCACCCGGTTCGGCCGCCAGCGCCGCAAGCACGGGCGCCACCGGCAGGCCGAACAAGTCGAGCACCGCCCCCGCCGCCGCCGAGGCCCGCCACCAGGCGTCCCCCTCGCCAATACCGCCCGGCCAGTCCAGTACCACGGCCACGCGCTGCGTCCCCGCCACGCGCAGCACGGTAAGCACCGGCACGGCGCTGGCCGGGACCTCGGCGGGGCAGAGCAAGGGCGGGGCTTCGATCACGCCCCGCCACAACTCCGGCACGCTGCATCCCATCGCGCGCGCGATGCGCGGCGCCAGGGCGGTCACGAAAGCGGGCAGCACCGCAGCATCGAGGGCGCGTGCCTCGGCTTCCGCCACGCCGGCCAGGCGCGGGCCGGGGCAGGGGGCGAGTTCCACGCGATCGTTCATCGGCTCCGGCCGGCCCGGCGGGGCAAGCCTGGCCGGTGTCCGGTCCCCGGCCGATTCGACCGCCACATCGGCCGCATCGACCCCCTGTCGTGCCATCACGGCGGCCACCGAACGCGCGCGGGCGAAGGCGAGAGCTTCCGCATCCAGCCCGCGATCGGCATGCCCGCGCAGGCAATGGCCACGAAAGCCCGGCGGCCGCGGCGGGCGCAGGAAGCCGAGCAGCACGTCCCGCGCTTCCGGCGTGACCACGGCACTGCCGGGGGCGAACAGGATGACCGCGCCATCAGGCACGTATCCCTGCGCGCGAGACGGGGGCGCCGCGAGAGCCAGCAACAGCCAGGCGAGCAGGATCCGCATGACGGCGAGGCTACACGGTGCGGGCTGAAGGAGGATGTGGAAATGCGCGGTGCCTTGGAGAGGGGCGTCGCCCCTCTCCAAACCTCACCCCACCAAAGGCTTAAGGCCTTTGGAAACCTCCCTTTGGTACTGAAGGCCGGTGGTCGACGACCCATTCTTGGCAGTGGGCGGGCAAGGACCGCCCTGCGTGACAAACGCCAAGATCCCGCGGTCCAGGGACCCGCTGGTCCCTGGCGGGGTGGCTTGGAGGGGCAGCGCCCCTCCAATCTTCCGTTACTTCCGCCGCGCCGCCACGATCACCCCGTCATTTTCCAGCCCCGCGATCTCGTCTTCGGAGAACCCGCGTGCGAGCAGCACTTCGCGCCCGTGCTGATTGAAGCGCGGTGGTTCGGACCGTGCACCGCCTGGCGTGCGTGACAGTTTGATCGGCGTGTTCAGCGCGCGGAAATCGCCGATTTGCGCGACCATGTTGCGGAAGGCGGTGTGTTCGGCGGCCATCGCTTCATCGACATGCAGCACCGGTCCGGCGGGCAGGCCGGCGGCCAGCATGCGCCGCGTGAGCTCGTGCCCATCCTCATCGGCGAAGCGGGCGTTCAGCACTTCGGTCAGCGCGGCCTTGTTCACCACGCGCTCGCCATTGGTCGCGAAGCGCGGGTCCTTCGCGACCTCGGGGATGCCGAGGAAGTCGCAGAACTTGCGGAAGGCGGGATCGTTGCCGGCGGCGACGAAGATCTCGCAGGTCTTGGTGGTGAACTTGGAATAGGGCGCGAGGTTCGGGTGAGGGTTGCCCGTTGCCATCGGCCGCTTGCCGGACAGGAAGAAATTGGCGGCATGGGGATGCAGCAGCGCCATGCCGCAATCATGCAGCGTCATGTCGCAATACTGGCCGCGGCCTGATGCCGTGCGTTCATGCAGCGCCATCAGGATGGCGATGGTGGAGAACAGCCCGGTGGCGATATCGACGATCGGGTTGCCCAGGCGCGTCGGGCCGGAGGTCTCGGTGCCGTTGATGGACATGAGGCCCACCATCGCCTGCAGCACCGCGTCATAGCCGGGGAAGCCGCCAAGCGGGCCTTCGCCCCCGAAGCCCGAGACGCGGCAATGGATCAGGCGCGGGAATTTCTTCGACAGCACGGCCTCATAGCCGAGGCCCCACTTCTCCATCGAGCCGGGCTTGAAGTTCTCGACCAGGATGTCCGCGCCTTCGAGCAGGCGCATCAACACCTCGCGCCCCGCCGGTTTGGACAGGTCCAGCCCGACCGAGCGCTTGTTGCGGTTCACGCCGACGAAATAGGATGCATCGCCATCGGCGTTGAACGGCGGGCCCCAGTCGCGCACCTCATCGCCCTGCGGCGGTTCCAGCTTGATGACCTCGGCGCCGTGGTCGGACAGCACCATGGTGCAGTACGGGCCGCCGAGGACGCGGGTGAGATCGACCACGCGCAGCCCGGCCAGCGCGCCGGCGGAGGGGGTGCGGGCGGGGCCCGTCGCTTCGGTCAGTTTCGGCGTGCCGTCCATGAATGTTTCCTCAGATCCCGGTTGGCGGGGAAACTGCCCCAGCGACCGTGCGATGTACAATGGCGTCGTGATGGGGATGCGGGCGGCGCCGGGCATGAGAATGCGCCGCAGGGCACACTCTCAAACAGATTATCAGGCGGCCCGGCCCCAGACGCGACCGCAGAATTCCGGATAGGTCTCGACCATCTCCGCGCGGACCTGCCCACGCAGCAGGGCGAGCTCGGCGGCGGTCGGGTCGGGTGTCGCCCCAATCTCACCCTCCGCGTCGAAGTCGAAGCCGGTGGCGGCGCGCACGCTGTCCACCGTCTCGCCCGGATGCAGGCTGGACAGCGAAAAGCGCGCGCGATCGGGGTGGAAGGCGAAGACGCATTTGCCGGTCACCAGCGCCTGCGCGGTGCCGCGGCGGAACACGCCGGGCGGGGACACGCCGGGGGCGGAGATGTTGTCCACCTTCTCCACCAGCACCCGCGGCGAATGTTCCTCGCGGAACAGGATGGTGCGCGGGGTCATGAAATACATGAAGGCTGACCCAAACGATCCGGGGAACCGCACGCCGGTGCCCGGCCATTCCCCGGTGCCGACCAGGTTCAGGTTGGCCTGCCCATCGATCTGCCCGCCGCCGAGGAAGAACAGGTCGATCCGCCCCTGGCCGGTCAGGTCAAACAATTCGCGCGTGCCCTCGGTGAAGGGATTGCCGCTGCGCTTGTGCAGCAGCGAGAGCTTCACCGGATGTCCGAGCAGCTTCACCAGCCAGCACGCCGCCGCCGGGATGGGCGATGCCGCGCCGACTGCGATGTGCCGTGCCGGCGGGGCCGCGGGGTCCAGGATCAGCCGTGCGAGCGTCGCCGCCAGGCGTTCTTCCAGCGCGATGTCGCTCATTCCGCCGCGACCTTCTGGGCGGTGGCGAAAACCTCGCGGTCGAGCCAGGCGCGGAAGCCGTCCTCGGTCTTGGCCGCGCGAGCGTAGTCCGCGACATAGGCGGCATCGAAGCCATATTCGTCGAGCAGCGCGGCCGGCCGTGCGCCGCGTTTGGCGATCGCCGTCGCGGTGATGTAGGTCGCGCTGATGACGCCCGAGGCCATGCGCTCATCATCGAGGAAATTGCCCTCGACGACCCGTTCGACCGTCACCAGGGCCGCTTTCGAGGCATGGGCGATGGTGGCGCATTCGCGCCGCCGACCGAGCCAGACATTGCCTTCGCTGTCGGCGAGCGCGGCGTGAAACACCGCAAAGTCGGGCTGCTTGGCCGGCAGCAGGACGATCGGGTCCATCCCCTCCTCGGCAAAGGGGTTCGGGATGACCTTCCAATCGGGCCGGTTCGCCAGGATGTCCGACCCGATGATCCCGCGCAGCGCCATGAAGGGGATGCCCTTCTCGGAGGCCTGGAGCATCGAATGGATCGCCGGGCAGGTGGCATCGCGCACGATGATGCGGCCGTCGCGCAGCGCGGCCGAAAAACGCGGCGCGAAGCCGGCCTCGCCCAGCGACACGGCCGAGGTCTCGACTTCGGCGACGCAGCCCGCGCCGATCAGGATGTCGGTCGCGAAGCCCGACACCGGCACGCCGAGCAATCGCAGGTCGCGGGCGCCGCGCCGTATCAGCGCCTTGGCGATGGCGACGGAGGGCAGTGAATTGTCGGGCGGCAAAGCCACCAGCGCCCCATCGGGCACCAGGGCGGCAAGCGCATCCGCGGATGGCAACATCATGGGCGGGTCCTCCGTGACCAGGGTTACTACGCCGGCCGGCCGTATCGGGCTAGATTGCGCGATGATATGCCCGCCGTCACGCTGCATGCCCCGCGCCTGATCCTCCGTCCCTGGCGGGCTGAGGATCTCGACCCGTTGTTCGCCATCAACGGCGATGCGGACAGCATGCGCCATTTCCCGTCGGTGATGACGCGCAGCGAAAGCGATGCCTGGGCGGCGCGGCTGCAGGCGCATTTCGATGCGCATGGCTGGGGCTTCTGGGTGGCCGAGGAACGGGGCGGGGCACCCTTCGTCGGCGTCGTCGGGCTGATGACCTTGCCCTGGCAGGCGCATTTCACGCCGGCGGTGGAGATCGGCTGGCGCATCGCCCCCGCGCATCGCCGGCGCGGCTTCGCCGAGGAAGCGGCGCGGCTCGCGCTCGATTTCGGCTTCGGCACGTTGGGATTGCCGGAGATCGTCGCCTTCACCATCCCGCCGAACACGGCATCGTGGCGGCTGATGGAACGGCTCGGCATGTGGGCGGACGGGGTGTTCGATCATCCGCGCCTGGCGCAGGGCCATCCGATGCGCTCACACCTGCTCTATCGCCTGGCGGCACCGGGACGATAGTATGCTCTCCACAGTGTGTGCCGCAGGAGGATAACGTGTCCCGCACCAAGCGTTTCGCCTTCGCAGCCCTGATGGGCTTCGTGTCCCTGCCGGCCACCGCCGCGACGGTGTCCACGGCCTGGGTCCAACTGCCGTCCAACAGCCAGGACGACTGCATCGCGGTCGGGCAGCGCGCGGTCGAGAGCGCTGGCTTCAGGGCGACCGTATCGCAGGATCGGCAGACCATTTTCGGCTGGCGTGGCGATGAGGCGCTGACGGTGCGCTGCATCGGCGGCCAGCGCGTGGCCGTGGTCTTCGCCTGGGTGGGTGACCAGTCCAACGACAGCGCGCAGCTGGTGGAATCCGTCACTCGCGCCTATCGCAACCGGCAAGCCCCCGGCGGCGGCAACCTGACCGGTGGCGGCGGCAGCCCGGGTGGTGGGAATTTCGGTGGTGGCTCCCCCGGCGGTGGTGGCAATTTTGGTGGTGGCAGCGGCGGGGTCGTGAAGCGCTGACGATTCTGCGGCCGCCGCGGTCAGTCCTTGGGCAGCGGCGCCGCCGATACGGGCATCGGGACGCCGCTGTCATCCCGCGCGGCGCATGAATGCGCCGCAGACGGGTTGCGCTCCGGCGCGGTGTCGCGCACGTCTTGGGCCTTAACGTCTTTCATCATCGGGCCGCCGGCGTGCCGGCCGCCAGGGGGCCGCCTGCATGTCCGTGACGCGTCAGGAATTCCGCGATGCCATGGCGCGCCTGGGCGCCGCGGTGAACATTGTCACCACCGATGGGCCGGCGGGGCTGGGCGGGTTGACGGTCAGCGCCGTGTGTTCCGTGACAGACGACCCGCCGACGCTGCTGGTCTGCCTCAACCGCGGCAGTCCGCAGAACCGGCTGTTCAAGGACAATGGCGTGTTGTGCGTGAATTCCGTCGCGCCGGGGCAGGAGGAATTGTCGGGGCGCTTCGCCGGCCGATCCGCCGAGGCGGACATGACCGAGCGCTTCTCCCACGCCAGCTGGGGGTTGCTGGAGACCGGCGCGCCGGTACTCGATGGCGCTGCCGTGTCCTTCGACTGCCGCATCGCGGAAGTGATCGAGCGCGGCACGCACAGCGTGATCTTCGCGGAGGTCGAGGCGGTGCGCCAGGGCGCCGCGTCACGCGGGCTGATCTGGTTCAGCCGGGGCTATCACGCCATCGGGGCCGGCTGAACGCCACAAAGTCCAACCGCCCCGACTGACCACAGCCAGGAGCGTACGGCGCGACCGGGCCCAACCCGACCGTCGGCCCCGGCACGACAGAGCGTGGTGCGGCGCGGCGGTAAGCCGCACGGATGTACGGCGCCCGCCGGCTTGAGATGCGCGCATTGCACCCATGCGCAGGTCGCAAACATACCCTAAACCGTTTGCACCCTATCTTCTTCGCAGATGCGAAGCGCATCCGTGCCGCCAAGGCAGAGAAGGAGCCGGTAGATGACTGAAATGAAGGTGGAATTGCCCGACGCGCTGGCCGCGGAGATCACGCGCCGTGCCGCGGCGCTGGGCACCACCGCCGAGGAGTGGGTCTCCGCGGTGGTACAGGACATCGCCGCCGACTTGCCCGAGGAAGCCGGCGACGGCCCGGATTGCTGGATCGCGCGTTAAAACGCATCGCGCCTGACTGCAGTCAGTCAGACGCGGGACTGTGCTCGATGAATCAAAGGCTTGGAGCGTTTTGCGCCGTGGCGATCCGGCGCAGAACTCTCCAACTGGCCCTGTGGCCCGGGTGACCGCGCCCAGACCGCGCCTCACCATTCGCCGTAGAACACGCCGGCCGCCTTGTGGCGGTCAGTGCGCAGTTCGGCTTCCGCCCAGGTCAGGGTGGTCCGCCGCTTCAGGCCGCTGAACCAGCCGAGCAGCCGCTCACGCATGGCCTCGCGCACGCCCTCCAACGCAGGATCGGCGCCGCGATCGTGGAATTCCTCCGGGTCCGCCGCCAGGTCGAACAGCATCGGGCGCAGCCCGTCCGTCCAATGGATGTACTTCCAGCGATCGGTGCGGACCATCCAGGCGTGATGCTGGCCGGTCGCCAGGCCCAGGCGCCGCCGCGCGCCGCGGAACGTCCAGTCGAGTTCGCTGAACACGGCGTCGCGCCATGCAGGCGACCCGCCGCGGGTCAGCGGCAGCAGCGAACGCCCCTCCACAACATGATCGGCGGCATCAAGGCCGAGCGCATCGAGGATCGTCGGCACCACGTCGACCGCCTCTACCAGGCGGTCATCGACGGTGCCGCGCGTGGCATCGGCCTCGGACGATGGATCGACCACCAGCATCGGCACGCGCTGGATGCAGTCGTGGAACAACTCCTTCTCGCCCAGCCAATGGTCGCCGAGATAATCCCCATGGTCGGAGGTGAAGACGACCAACGTGTCATCCCATCGCCCGAGCCGTTCCAGCGCAGCCCAGACGCGCCCCAGGTGATGATCCAGCTGCGCGATCAGCCCCTGATAGGCCGGGCGCACCGTGGCGATGCAGTCGTCATTCTGGAAGGATTGCGCGACCTCCTCATTCTGGAACTCGCGTAGCACCGGATGCGCCGCGGCGCCGCGTTCGGCCGCATCGCGTGACACCGGCAGGCACTGGTCGGGCGTGAACATCGCGTGCCACGGCGCCGGCGCGATGTAGGGCCAGTGCGGCTTCACATAGGACAAATGCAGCACCCAAGGCGTCTCGCCCTGCTGTTCCATGAAGTCGATGGCGCGGTCGGTGGTGTAGGCGGTTTCGCTGTGCTCATCGCGCACGCGCGCCGGATGGCAGGCATGGCGCATCTTCCAGCCATTCTGTGCGCGGCCGTGTTCGTCGGTCACGGCGATGACGTAGTCGGTCCACGGGTCGGTGCTGTCATAGCCCTGCGCGCGCAGCCATTCGGCATAGGCGCTGTGCGTTTCCGCGTGATGGCCGTCATGGCGGTCCACCAGCGTGAACCAGCCTTCGCGCAGCAGCACCGCAAGTTCGTCCTGCCCATCGACCAGCAGCCGCTTCATGCCGCGCGCATCAGGCAGCATGTGCGTCTTGCCGGCGAGGGCGAGCGTCCGTCCGCTCTCACGCAGATGCCACCCCAGCGTGACCTCGCCGATCGACAGCGGCACGCGATTATGGGTGGCGCCATGCGACGACACATAGCGGCCTGTGTAGGCACTCATCCGCGAAGGGCCGCAGATACCCGACTGCACATAGGCCTGCGCGAAACGCACCCCGCGCGCGGCCAGCGCATCGATGTTGGGGGTGCGCAGGTAGGGATGCCCGGCACAGCCGAGGTGATCCCAGCGCAGCTGATCGCACATGATGTAGAGCACGTTGCGTATGTTCATGCGCGGCCACGGTAGGGGTTTGGCGGGCGGGCGCATACAGAGGGTGGAAGGTTGGAGGGGCTTTGCCCCCTCATAGCCCCCTTTACCTAACTCTTGAACACGGATTTGATGAGACCGCAGCTGGTCTTATCGGGTCCCTTCGCGAGAACGCCCCGCCCGCCTCGAGCATAGCCATCAGATGGCCGACCAGTTCGATCCCGGGCGGGTCGCCCGGTCCATCCCCGGGGGGGATGATCACCTTGTCGATCAGTGCCCGCGCGGCCTCCAGAACCTCCTGTCCCTCGCCGGCCTGGAGGCCTGACCGAAGCTGGGTGACTTTCGCCGAATAGGCCTGCGCACGGTTAGCACTACAGTTGCATTTCTGATGAGGCTCTGAATCTATGGGCGACCATGATTCAGGATCTGATGACGGGTGGTGCGTCGATTGAGCATACGCTGTCGCTTTGGGCGGCGTCGCTGCGGGATGCCAAGCAGCGCATCAGGCCGCTGTTCACGCAGGATCGGGTGGCCGCGTCGGCAGGCCAGTTCCTCGATGCGCTGTTGGGCAAC
>JALHQB010000057.1 GCA_022842185.1 Acetobacteraceae bacterium | reverse complement strand
GGCGCGGCGTGAATGGGTCGAAGCGCGCGGCTGGCTCACACGGGCCGACACGCTCGCGCGGCGTGCGCGGCGGCCGGACATCGCGGCGCAGGCACGCGACGTGCTGCGCGCGATGGCGGAGCGCGAGCGCGACGCGTGACTGGGGCGCGCTGCCGGCATCGATGCCGACAGCGCTTCCCGTGCCATGTTATCCGCGCACCAACCCGGCGTCGCGCATGGCGGTGCCCAAGGTCGTGTCCGTCTGTTCCATGTGCTTGGCCAGGCCTTCCGCATCGCCCCACACCATGCCGAAGCCGCGGGCGTTCATGAAGTCCTTGAACTCCTGGCTGTTCCAGACCTTCTGCATCGCCGCCGTCAGTTGCTGGGCGATGGGCGCCGGCAGGTTCAGAGGGGCCGCCATGCCGCGCCAGGCGCCGACGCTGTAGTTGATGCCGAGCGTCTCGTTCAGGGTCGGCACGGATGCGAATTGCGGGTTTCGCTGCGGTGCCATGATGGCGAGGGAACGCGCGCGTCCTGCATCGATAATGGCGCGCGCCTCGGGCACCGAGCAGGTGACGAGATCGACGCCGCCGGCGGCAAGGTCCTGCATCGCCGGCGCCGCACCGTTCGAGGGCACCCAGCGCACGTGATCCGCCCGCAGCCCCATGGCGACGAGCCAACCAGCCAGTGCCAGGTGCCAGATGCCGCCCTGGCCGGTGCCCGACGCCTTGAACTGACCCGGACGGCTTGCCTTGATCGCATCCGCCAACGCCTTGATGTCGCGATAGGGTGAACTGGCGTTCACCTGCACGCCGGGCGGATCCTCGTTCATCAGCGCGAGCGGCGTGTAGGACGTGCGCTTGAGCTCGGTCAGCCCCTGCCAATGCATCATGCAGATTTCGACCGTGATCATGCCGATCGTGTAGCCATCGGGCGCCGCCTGGGCGATCGCGGAATGGCCCACCACGCCCGAACCGCCGGTGCGGTTCACGACGTTGAAGGGCTGGCCCATTTCGCGTTCCAGCAATGTGGCGACGATGCGTGCCGTCGCATCGGTGCCGCCACCCGCGCCCCAGGGCACGATCACCTGGACGGGGCGGGCAGGATAGCGGGGCTGCGCCAGTGCCGGGCGGGCCAGGCCGACCACGGCCGCGACGCCAAGCGCGCCGCGACGGGTGAATGTGTTCATTGTTGTGTTTCCTCCTGTTGGTAGCGGGACGCTATCGCGCCGGTTCGGCATGCCGCAAGCGACGGATGACCCAGACCGCAACAGGCCACATCAACGCCGAGATGGTCAGCGCTGCGAGGCCGGACGAGATCGGGCGTTCGAAAAAGGGCAGGATCTCGCCATCGGATTTGATCAGCGAGCTGACGAGGTTCTGCTCCACCATCGTGCCCATGACGATGCCGAGCACGAGCGCCGCGACGGGATAGCCGTTGCGTTCCATCATGTAGCCGATCACCCCGAAGACGGCGACGAGCACGATGGCGAAGGGGTTGTTGCCGATGGCGAAGGCACCGACCGCGCATAGCAGCAGGATCAACGGCATCGCCACCGCGCGCGGGGCCTTCAGCACATGGCGTGACAACCGGATCATGATGATGCCCAGCGGGATCATCAGCACGTTTGCCAGGATGAAGATGATGTACAGCGCATACATGCTGCTCGCCTTTTCGGTGAACAGCGTGGGCCCCGGGTTCAGCCCCTTCATGTAGAGCACCCCGATGGCGATGGCGGTGATGGTGTCGCCGGGGATGCCGAACAGCAGCGCCGGCACCCAGCCACCCGCCAGAGCGGAATTGTTCGCCGCGCCGGATTCCACCAGACCTTCCGGGTGCCCCGTGCCGAACTTCTCGGGTTCCTTGGAGAAGCGCTTGGATGTGGCATAAGCGACCCAGGCCGCGATGTCGGCGCCAGCGCCCGGCAGCGCGCCGATCAGCACGCCGATCACGTTGCCGCGCCACATCTGCTTCTGGAAGCGCCGCGTCAGCCCCCATTGCCCGCGCAGGATCGATCCGAGCTTTCGATCCGGTATGCGCGGCGGCAGCGGGGAGACCAGCGCGCGCATGATCTCACTGACCGCGAAGACGCCAACGAGGGCGGGCAGCGCCTCGATGCCGCCGAGCAGGTCGGTGCTGCCGAAGGTGAAGCGCGGTACGCCGCCGGGGTTCTCGATGCCCACGCAGGCGACCAGCAGCCCGAGCAGGGCCGCGGCGATCGCCTTGATGGGGGAGGATCGCGCGACCAGCGTCGCGCACATCAGCCCCAGCAGCGACAGCCAGAAATACTCGAAGGTCGAGAAGGACAAGGCCATCTCGGCGAGCGCCGGGGCCATGATCATCAGCGCCACCGTGCCGACGATGCCGCCCACCGCGCTGAACCACAGGGAAGTGCCAAGCGCCAGCTCGGCCTCCCCCTTGCGCGTCATGGCATAGGCTTCGTCGGTATAGGCGGCCGAGGCGGGCGTTCCGGGGATGCGCATGAGGCAGCCGGGAATGTCGCCCGAGAAGATCGCCATGGCGGAGGAGGTGATGATCGTCGCGACCGCGGCGATCGGCGAAAGATAGAAGGTGATCGGAACCAGCAGCGCGGTCGCCATGGTGGCGGTCAGGCCGGGCAGGGCGCCGATCACCATGCCATAGACGGCGGATGCGAGGACCGCGATGGCGACTTCGGTCGTCGCCACCATGGTGAAGGCTTCGAGTATCGGATTCATCGCGTCACCACGGCGCCGCCAGCAGCCCGTCGGGCAAGGGCACACGCAGCAATTTGCCAAAGGCGAGATGCACGACGGGGGGTGCGATCAACATGACGCCGATCGTCATGGCCCACGAAGCGCCAAGCGCCCTTGCCGAGACCAGCAGCATGATCGCCGCCGTCAGCAGGAAGCCCAGCGTATCCACCACCAGTACATACCCGATCAGGAGGACCGGTGGCAGAAAGGCGGCGAGCCAACCCAACCGGCCGAGCCAGCGCGCAAGTCCAGGCGCCTGGTCGTCCTCGGCTGTGTCCTTGGCCTCGAAACTGTGACCGATACCCGCGGCGATCAGGACCCCACAGATCACGAGCCCACCGCCGATCGCCATGGGGAAGGCCGCGGGCCCGACATCCTGGCCCGGCACGGCCGGCAGTCGCGATCCACCCCAAAAGGCCAGCGAGCCGAGCAGGGCCAGGAACAGGCCCGTCACACGGTCCGACAGATGCATCTTGTCTCGTCTCCCTTCGCGGTCGAGCCGCGTTGAGCGAAAGGCTAGACGATCGATCGGCCCGCGCGCCAGTAGTGCCGTCGAAGGTTAAGCAGCGCGTCGAACCGTAAGGTTGCCTTCGCCTTGTGCAGCCGCAGGCAGGGGGTTGCCGTCGGTGCGCAGCGGTGGCTAGGCTGCCATAGCAGCCGCGCCATCAGAGCGCCGGTCATGAGGAAACAATACGATGAAGCTGGGCGCCGCCATCGCCGAGATCATGAAGCGTGAGGGTATCCACATCCTCACCGGATACCCGGTCAACCATCTGATCGAATTCGCCGCCGAGATCGACATCCGTCCCGTGATGGTGCGCCAGGAACGCATCGGGCTGCACATGGCCGACGCCATCAGCCGCGTGACGTCGGGCGACCAGATTGGCGCCTTCTGCATGCAGCACGGGCCAGGGTCCGAGAACGCCTATGGCGGCGTTGCACAGTGCTACGGCGAAAGCATCCCCGTGCTGGTGCTGCCGATGGGCTATGCGCGCCGGCTCGCGCATGTTGATCCGAACTTCAATTCCTCCGTGCAGATGCGTGGCATCACGAAGTCGGCGGAACCGATCACCTCGGCCGCCGAGGTGCCGAACATCCTGCGCCGCGCCTTCTCCCGCCTGCGCAATGGCCGCGGCGGTCCCGTGCTGGTCGAGATCCCGACCGACATGTGGAATGACGAGGTGCCGGAACCGCTGGTCTATACGCCGGTGATCGCCACGCGCTACGGCCCCGACCCGGCCGATGTGAAGCGCGCTGCCGATGCCATCGCGGCGGCCAAGCGGCCGGTGATCTATGCCGGCACGGGGGTGCATTGGGCGAAGGCCTGGCCGCAGCTGAAGGCGCTCGCGGAACTGCTGGCCGCGCCGGTGACGACGAGCCTCGGCGGCAAGTCCTCCTTCCCCGAGGATCATCCGCTCGCGCTCGGTTCGGGCGGATTGGCGATCCCGAAGCCGGTGCGGCATTTCCTCGACAATGCCGACCTGATCTTCGGCATCGGGTGTTCCTTCACCGAGACCAATTTCGGCGTGAAGATGCCGGCGGGGAAGACCATCGTCCATGCGACTTTGGACCCCGACCATCTGAACAAGGATGTGCGTTGCGACATCGGCCTTGTGGGCGATGCGGCACTGACGCTGGATGCGCTGATCGCGGCGCTGTCCGAACGTGTGAAGGCGAAGCGCGACGCCGCACCCGTTGCCGCCGAGATCAAGCAGCATCGCGACGAATGGCTCGCCGCCTGGGCCGCCAAGACCGACAGTGACGATGAACCGCTGAACCCGTATCGCGTGCTCCGCGACCTGTGGCGCACGGTTGATGTGGACAACACCATCATCACGCATGATGCGGGGTCGCCGCGCGATCAGCTCTCGCCTTTCTGGGTGGCGCGCAAGCCGCTGTCTTACCTTGGCTGGGGCAAGACAACGCAGCTCGGCTATGGCCTTGGTCTTGCCATGGGTGCCAAGCTGGCGGCACCGGACAAGCTGTGCATCAACGTCTGGGGCGACGCCGCGATCGGCTTCACGGGCATGGATTTCGAGACGGCGGTGCGCGAGCGCATCCCCATCATGTCCATCCTGCTGAACAACTTCTCCATGGCGATCGAGCTGAAAGTCATGCCCATCAGCACGGAAAAGTATCGCTCGACCGACATTTCAGGCGACTATGCCGCCATGGCGCGTGCCTTCGGTGGGTATGGGGAACGGGTGACGAAGATCGCCGACATCATCCCGGCGATCCAGCGCGGCATCGAGCAGACCAAGAACGGTGTGCCGGTCCTGCTCGAATTCATCACGTCCAAGGAAACCGCCGTGTCCCGCCTGTAGAGCGTGATGACTTGAGGTGGAATCACCGAAAAGTCTGAATCACGCGATGAAACAAGAGGCTAGAGTGGGGTTGGTGAACGAATGTGAACCAATAGCACTCTAGCACACGGCACGACCACGAAGCGGGCCATAACCCGCACGAGGATTCAGGGAGGCTGAATGGCCACGGTCGATATCCGCGATGTGCGGAAGTCTTTTGGCAGCACGAAGATCCTCCACGGGGTCAGCGTGGGGATCGAGGACGGGCAATTCGTCGTCCTCGTCGGCCCGTCCGGCTGCGGCAAGTCCACGCTGCTGCGGATGTTGGCGGGGCTGGAGAACATCACCGGCGGTGAAATCGCGATCGGCGGGCGGGTGGTCAACAACGTCCCGCCCAAGGACCGCGACATCGCGATGGTGTTCCAGAACTACGCGCTGTACCCGCACATGACCGTGTTCCAGAACATGGCGTTTTCCATGAAGCTCGCCGGCGCGCCGGCCGAGGTGATGGAACGCGAGGTGCAGAAGGCCGCGAAGGTCCTGGGCCTTGAGATGCTGCTGCATCGCTTTCCCCGGCAATTGTCTGGCGGGCAGCGCCAGCGCGTGGCGATGGGACGCGCCATCGTGCGCAACCCGCAGGTGTTCCTGTTCGACGAACCGCTGTCGAACCTGGATGCCAAGCTGCGTGTGCAGATGCGATCGGAAATCCGCGAACTGCACCAGCGGCTGAAGGTCACGACGGTCTATGTCACCCATGACCAGATCGAGGCCATGACCATGGCCGACCTGATCGTGGTCATGAATCACGGCCGTATCGAACAGGCGGGCGCGCCACTCGAGTTGTATGACCGCCCGGCCAACACCTTCGTCGCGGGCTTCATCGGATCCCCGGCGATGAACATGCTGGAAGGGCGGATCGAAAATGGCGCCTTCATCGGTGCCGGTGAGGCCGCCTGGCCGCTGCCGCCCGGGGCACCTTCCTCAGGCGAGGTGATCTACGGCATCCGCCCCGAGCATTTCCGCCTGGACCCCGATGGGCTGGAGGCGGTGGTTCATGTGGTGGAACCGACCGGGTCGGAGACCCAGGTGGTCATGCATATCGGGGGCGCGCATGTGCTCGGCGCCTTCCGCGAACGGGTGGCGTCCCGCCATGGGGAGGTGCTGCGCATCAGCCCCGATCCCGAACTGATCCACTTGTTCGACAAAGCGACAGGACAGCGGATCTGAACACCGCTGCCATAACAAGCAACAAGGGAGAGGAAACGAAGAATGGCCAACATCATCACCCGCCGGAGCATCCTGGGCGCCGGCGCCGCCATTGCCGCGGGCGGCCAGGCGGTGGCACAATCCCGTGTGCAAAGCGCATCGGGCGTCAGTGCTCCGACCCTGCCGATCGAAAGCGGCGCCACGCTGCGCATGCTGCGCCCGGTGCGCTTCGTCGCCCCGGATGAGGAAGTGTTCCGCGCCAACTGCGCCCGCTTCACGCAGCAGACCGGCGTGCAGGTGCGCGTCGATTTCGTGGGCTGGGAGGACATCAACCAGCAGACCGCCGTTACCGCGAATACCGGCGCCGGCCCCGATGTCATCATCGGCTTCGGCGACGCGCCGCACATCTATGCCGACAAGCTGGTGGAACTGACCGACATCGCGGAATACATCGGCCGCAAATACGGTGGCTGGATGGCGGTTGGCGAGAAATACGGCAAGCGCCACGGCACCAACAACTGGATCGGCCTGCCCTTCGGCGGCACCGCAGGGCCGCTGGTGTGGCGCAAATCCGCGGTCAATGCGGCTGGCTATCAGACGCCGCCCAATGACATGCCGGGCTTCCTGGAGATGTGCAAGAAGCTGCGCCAGGCGGGCAAACCGGCCGGCTTCGCGCTGGGTAATGCGGTTGGTGACGGCAATGGCTTCGCCAACTGGCTGATGTGGTCGCATGGCGCATCCATCACCGATGATGCCGGCGCGGTTTCGGTCAACAGCCCGCAGACCCTCGCCTCGCTGAATTACTTGAAGGAGCTGTATCCGACCTTCGTCGATGGCGGCACCATCTCCTGGGGCGACATCAGCAACAACCAGGCCTATGCGGCGAACAGCGTGTTCGTCACATCCAACGGCGTTTCGTTGTATTTCGCGCTGAAGAACGATCCGGCGACGCGCGCCATCGCGGAAGACACCGAACATTCGGTGATGCCGCTGGGTGTTGCGGATTCCTGGCCGAGCGCGCCGCTGACGCTCAACGCCATGCTGTTCAAGCACAGCCGCTTCCCCAACGCCTCCAAGGCGCTGCTCGCCTTCCTGATGGAGCAGCCGCAATACGAGCCTTGGCTCGATGCCAATCTCGGCTATTGGGCGCATCCGGTGAATGCTTACAAGGATGCGGCGGTCTGGACCTCGGATCCGAAGATCACGCTGTTCCGTGACAGCATGAACAACAAGTTCTGGAACGGGTATAAGGGGCCGATCACGGTCGCGTCCGGCCAGGCCAATGCGGAATACGTGCTGGTGCAAATGTATGCGGCCGTCGCCTCGGGCCAATCCACGCCCGAAGCCGCGATGCGTGAGGCCGAGCGCCGCGCCCGCCGCATCTTCCGCCGCTGACACTGCATGACCCCGGCGGCGGCCGCGTGCCGCCGCCGGCCGGTCAGGGAGAGCATGGATGTCCGACGTGACCGCCGAACGATGGGTGCGCCGCAGCCAGGACCAGAACTGGGTGACCAGGCTGCTGGACTGGAAGCCCTTCCTGGTTGTGATGTGTCTGCTGCCGGCGGTCGGGATCCTGACGATCTTCCTGACCTATCCGCTGGGCCTGGGCATCTGGCTGGCCTTCACCGACACCACCATCGGGCGCAGTGGCGTCTGGGTGGGGTTGGAAAACTTCGAATACATGATGGAAGACCCGATCTTCTGGAACGCGGTCTTCTTCAGCGTGTTCTACACAGGCATCGCCACCATCGCGAAGTTCGGCCTCGGGCTGTGGCTGGCTTTGCTGCTGAACAACCACCTGCCGTTCAAATCCTTCCTGCGCGCGATCATCCTTCTGCCCTGGATCGTGCCCACGGTGCTGACGGCGATCGCCTTCTGGTGGATCTACAATCCCCAATTCTCGATCATCTCCTGGGTGTTCATCGAACTGGGACTGCGGACCACCAACATCGATTTCATCAACACCGCCTGGCCGGCGCGCTGGTCGCTGATCGGCGCCAATGTCTGGCGCGGGATTCCCTTCGTGGCGATCTCGCTGCTGGCGGGGCTGCAGACCATCTCGCCGTCGCTGTATGAAGCGGCGCTGCTGGATGGGTCCACCGGCTGGCAGCGCTTTCGCTACATCACCTTCCCGATGCTGCTGCCGATCCTGGCGATCGTGATGACCTTCAGCATCATCTTCACCTTCACCGACTTCCAACTGGTCTACGCCATCACGCGCGGCGGGCCGGTGAATTCCACCCAATTGCTGGCAACGCTCGCCTTCCAGCGCGGCATATCGGGTGGGCAATTGGGTGAGGGGGCGGCCATCGCGGTGGCGATGCTGCCCTTCCTGATCTTCGCAACGCTGTTCTCATACTTCGCCCTGGCGCGCCGGAAGTGGCAGCAGGGCGAGTCGAACGACTGAAGGGGGGTTGATGCCATGAGCACCACCGTCGAAGCCCCGCCGGCACCCTCCAGCGCGACCGCGCCGCCCGAGACACTGTCCTGGGACAGCCGTTCGCGGCGTATGGTCACCATCTGGGTGCCGCTGGCGTGCTTCCTGCTGATCCTGCTGTTCCCGTTCTATTGGATGACCATCACGGCCTTCAAGCCGAACGCGGAACTCTACGACTACAACACGCACAACCCGTTCTGGATCACCTCGCCCACGCTGGATCACATCCGGCTGCTGCTGTTCAACACCGCCTATCCGCGCTGGCTGATGACGACGATGATCGTCGCGGTGTGCTCCACCATCCTGTCGCTGATCGCCTCCACGCTAGCCGCCTATGCCATCCAGCGGCTGCGGTTCAAGGGCAGCCAGTATGTGGGGCTGGGCATCTACCTGGCGTATCTGGTGCCGCCTTCGATCCTGTTCATCCCGCTGGCGACGGTGGTGTTCCAGCTTGGCCTGTTCGACAGCCCGATCGCGCTGATCCTGGTCTATCCGACCTTCCTCGTGCCCTTCTGCACCTGGCTGCTGATCGGCTATTTCAAGTCGATCCCGTTCGAGTTGGAGGAATGTGCGCTGATCGATGGCGCGACGCGGTTGCAGATCCTGCGCCAGATCACCCTGCCGCTGGCGGTGCCGGGGCTGATCAGCGCGGGCATCTTCTCCTTCACGCTGTCGTGGAACGAGTTCATCTACGCGCTCGCTTTCATCCAGAGTAGCGAGAACAAGACCGTCCCCGTCGCCATCCTGACGGAACTGGTCACCGGTGACGTTTATCAGTGGGGCGCGCTGATGGCGGGGTCGCTGCTGGGGTCCTTGCCAGTCGCGGTCTTCTATTCCTTCTTCGTCGACTATTACGTCTCCTCCCTCACCGGCGCGGTGAAGGAATGAGGCGCCACACAGGAGAACAGACTTGGCGAAATTCACGATCCTGACGCCTGCCGGCGCGTCCTTCACGACGGCCGGCGGCGGCTATGAGTATGAGATGGAGGCGCTGGAAGGCCTCGACGCCGAGATCATCGAGTGCCCGGCGACCGAGGAGGGCTTCATCGCCGCCGCGCCAAAGGCCGATGCGGTCTATGCGAAGGGGATGAAGTTCTCCGCCGCGATGATCGGCGCGCTGTCGAAGTGCCGCCACATCGCGCTAGGCACCGTCGGTGTCGATTACGTCGATGTCGCGGCAGCGACCGCCAAGGGCATCCCGGTCACCAACTGCCCGGACACCTTCATCGAGGAAGTCGCCGACCACGCGATGATGCTGCTGCTGGCAGCGCACCGCCGCTGCATCGAACAGGACCGCATGGTGCGCGAAGGCCGCTGGGCCGAAGGTCGCCCGCAGCTGCTGTCCGTACCGCGGCTGATGGGCCAGACGCTCGGCTTCATCGGCTTCGGCCGGGTGGCGCGTGCCACCGCCCGCCGCGCGAAGGCCTTCGGGCTGCACATGAAGGCCTATGACCCGTATGTCGAGGAACTGACGCTCTCCGCCCTCGGCGTCGAACCCGCCAGCCTTTCGGACCTGCTGTCCACCTCCGACTTCGTGTCAATGCACCTGCCCGACACCCCTGAAAGCCGCGGCTTCCTGAAGGAGAAGCACTTCCGCCAGATGAAGAAGAACGCGATCTTCGTCACCACCGGCCGCGGGCCGACGGTGAACGAGGCGGCTCTCATCAAGGCGCTGGAGGAAAAGTGGATCGCCGGCGCCGGCCTCGATGTGTTCGAGATCGAGCCGACGCGGCAGGACAACCCGCTGCACAAGATGCCGCACATCATCCTCTCGCCGCACAACGCCTCGGCATCGTCCCGCTTCGACCCGGCCCGCAAGCGTCGCGTGGGCCAGGAACTGGCGCTGACGCTCGCCGGCAAGTGGCCGCTGTCCTGCGTCAACCCGACGGTGCTGGAGAAGTCGAGCCTGCGCCGCTGGCAGCCCTATTCGATGGAACGCGGCCCGAACTCGTAAGGGGCGGAGCCGGCGGGGACCCATCCCCGCCGGCCCGGCCACACGCCGCCCTTGCCGGCGCCGCCGCACTCCCGTAACGGGCGATCACCAGAACCCGAACGGAGTGCGGCATCGTGGCGGACGTCATCATCGATATCGGCGGCGAGACCTTCGAAGCCTTCTACGAATCCAAGGACGCGCCCAAGACCGTCGCCCGCTTCCGCGACTTCGTCCCGTATTCGAACCGCATCATCCATGTCCGCTGGTCGGGCGAGGCCTGCTGGATCCCGATGGGCGATTTCGACCTCGGCCTGGGCTTTGAGAACGCGACCTCCCACCCCGCGCCAGGCCAGGTCATCGTCTATCCGGGCGGCGTTTCCGAAACCGAGATCCTGATCTCCTATGGCCCGACCGCCTTCGCGTCGAAGGCCGGGCCGCTTGCCGGCAACCACTTTCTAACCATCAGGGACGGCATCGACCGCCTGGCGGTGATCGGCCGGTCGGTGTTGTGGGATGGTGCCAAGCCGATCACTTTCCGCCCCGCCTGACGGTTGTTGCCCGGCGGGCACCCCTGTAGCCTCCGGCCGCCAAGCCGGAGGAAATTACACATGCTCAATGACTTGCAGATCAAGCGCCGCGCCCTGCTGGCCGGCGCGGTCGCCGTGCCGGCCGCCGCGCAGGCGCAAGCAGCCTTCCCGACCCGCCCCATCACGCTGATCGTGCCCTTCCCGCCGGGCGGCACGACCGACATCTCGATGCGTGCGCTGGCCGAGGCGGCATCGAAGCATCTCGGCCAGCCCATCATCATCGAGAACAAGCCAGGCGCCGCCAACACGCTGGGCGCCGCGCAGGTCGCCCGCGCGCGGCCGGATGGCTACACCCTGACGCAGTTTCCCGCCTCGGCGATCCGCGTGCAGATCCTCCAGCGCCTGTCCTACGATACCCTGCGCGACTTCACGCCGGTGGTGGGTGTGGTTGGCTATCCCTTCATCGTGGTCGCCAAGGCCGGCCGCTTTCCCGATGGCTGGCGCAGCTTCATCGCCGAAGCGCGCGCCAATCCCGGCAAACTCACCTATGGCAGCACCGGCGCCAACGGCACGCCGCACGTCTTCATGGCCGACCTGCTGAAGCGCGAAGGCGTGGACGCCGTCCATGTCCCGTTCCGCGGCGATGCCGATGGATCGCAGGCGCTGCTGGGCGGTCATATCGACGCGATGGCCGGCTCCACCTCGATGGCCGGGCTGGTCGAGGGCGGCCAGGCGACCATCATTTCGGTTTGGACCCCGGGCCGGCTGCGCCGCTTCCCGGATGCGCCGACCCTGAACGACCTCGGCTACAACATGACCGTCACGACGCCCTTCGGCATCGTCGGCCCCGCCGGCATGCCGGCCGAGGTGACGCGCCGTCTGCACGACGCCTTCGCCGCCGCCATCAACGACCCGGCCTTCATCGAGATGCGGGACCGGTACGAAATGCTGCCCGAGTATCGCAACAGCGCGGATTACGCGGCCCTGCTGGCGCAGATGGTACAGCAGGAAACCGCATTGATCGCGCGGTTGGGGCTGCAGCCGGGGTGACGGGCGCGGGTTGGTTGAGGGACGCCAATCATACGCGCGAAGATTGGAGGGGCGCTGCCCCTCCAAACCACCCCGCCAGGGGCCAACGGGCCCCTGGACCGCGAATTTTTGGCACCGTGCGGGCCGGGGCGCGTCTGCAGTAAGTAGTGCGGGGAATCATCCGGTTGCCAACCGCCGCAACCTGCCTGAAGCGGAACCAAGTCGAGGTTTCCAACGGCCTTAAGCCTTTGGTGGGGAGGGGCGACGCCCCTCCCTGGCCTGACCGCCGCTTCCGGCCACCGCCGATCGGCGCTAGGACCCCACCCCTGCGCGGCCCCGGCGACTCCGGGCAAGACGAGGTGAGTGGATGACAGTTGGCATCGAGATGGGTTCCGCGACCTCCGGTGAGGCCGCGCGCATCGACCTCGAGGAACTGCTCTCCACCCGCCTGCTGGTGCAGGGCAATTCCGGCTCCGGCAAGTCGCATCTGCTGCGCCGCCTTCTGGAACAATCCGCCCCCTGGGTGCAGCAGGTGGTGATCGACCCGGAGGGCGATTTCGTCACCCTGGCCGACCGCCATGGCCACATGGTGATCGACGCGGCCGACCATTCCGGGGCCGCGCTGTACCGCAACGCCGAGCTGGTGCGCCGCCATCGCGTGTCCGTCATCCTCAACCTCGAATCGGTCGAGGTGGATGACCAGCTCCGCTGCGCCGCCGCCTTCCTGAACGGGCTGTTCGAAGCCGAGCGCGATCTGTGGTCCCCGGTGATGGTCGTGGTGGATGAGGCGCAGCTGTTCGCCCCCGCCGCCGCCTCCGAAGTCTCGGACGAAGCGCGCCGCCTTGCCTTGGGCGCGATGACCAACCTGATGTGTCGCGGCCGCAAGCGCGGCCTGGCCGGCGTGATCGCCACGCAGCGCCTGGCGAAACTCGCGAAGAACGTCGCTGCCGAGGCGTCCAACTTCATGATGGGCCGCACCTTCCTCGACATCGACATGGCGCGCGCGGCCGACCTGCTGGGCATGGAACGCCGCCAGGCGGAAATGTTCCGCGACTTGCCGCGGGGCACGTTCGTGGCGCTCGGCCCCGCCATGTCCCGCCGCCCGTTGCCGGTACGGATCGGCAGCGTGGAAACCGCGACCCGCAGCGCCGGCCCACGGCTGATCCCGCCGCCGGACCAGGCGGCGATGGAGCAGGCGCGCGACTTGATCCTCAACGCCCCGGAACCCGAGGCATCCTTGCCCGCGCGCCAACGCCGCGCGCCGCGCGCGCCGGCGCCGGACATCCTTCAGCAGCTTGCGCAGTACCGCCCGGTTGCCGAACCCATCGCCGAACCCCCGCCGCCGCCAAGCCCGGAGGCGATGGCCGAACGGGAGGCCCGCCTGGCCGCCATCCTGCGCCAGATGATGGCGGACCCGGAGGCGCCGTTCCGCCCGGCGGCGCTGCTGTACCAGGATTTCCTGGTCCGTTGCCGCATCCAGGAAGTAGTCGGCACGCCTCCGGACCTCCCTGGGTTCCGCCGCATGTTGGCGCCTGCGTTGGCCGGCATCGACGCCGCAGCGATGGAAGGCACGGACTGGCCGCTCGCCATCGAACGCGCCGATGCCTTGCCGGAGGACGCGCAGGGCGTGTTCCTGCTGCTGGCCCGCGCCGCGCTGGCCGGGGCGCCTTGCCCATCCGATGCGACGATCGCGCGCGCCTATGGCAGCCGGTCCTTGGGGCGTGCGCGGCGGATGCTCGGCTGGCTGGAGGAACGCGGCGTGATCGTGCTGCGCGCCGAACGCGCCGGCCGCCGCGCCGTGGCGCTGGTCGGGCTGGGGTGGGAGACGGCGCCGGGAGATCCGGATGCGCCGGAGGCTGATGCGGCGTGAAGGCGGAGGGGCCTTGCCCCTCCGGACCTCCCCACCAGGGGCCAACGGGCCCCTGGACCGCGATCGATTGGTGCCCAGTGCCAAGTGGAGGTTTCCAAAGGCCTTAAGCCTTTGGTGGGGTGGCTTGGAGGGGCAAAGCCCCTCCAACCTTCACTCCATGCGCCCCAGCGAAGCCCCGCCCGTCGGCGCCGCCGTTCGTCCGCCATCGACCACATACTGTGCCCCGGTCACATTGCCCGACAGGTCGGAACACAGGAACAGCACCACATTCGCCACTTCCTCCGCCGTGCCATACCGACGCAGTGGCAGCCCGGCGGTGTAGCGTTCCTCGACGCCGCCCGGGTTGTTGGGCGACACCTGCCTGGCGATGTCGGCGATCATGCGGGTCGAAATCGGCCCCGGGCAGACGGCATTGACCCGCACGCCGAGCGGCCCGACCTCGCTGGCTGCCACCTTGGTCAGCCCGATCACGGCGTGTTTTGACGCGACATAGGCAGGCATCCCCGGCGTGCCGATCAGCCCGGCGGTCGATGCGGTATTGACCACCGTGCCGCCGCCCTGCGCGATCATCACCGGCAGCACATGACGCAGGCCGAGGAACACGCCCTTCACGTTCACGCCCATGATGGCGTCGAACATCGCTTCCTCATATTCCGCGGTCGGCGCCACGCGGCCCTCGATGCCGGCATTGTTGTGGAAGCAGTCGATGCGGCCGAAGGCATCCAGCGCGCGCGCGACATAGGCCTGAACATCCTTCGTGCGTGTCACATCGGCGGTGCAGGCAATGGCATTCGCGCCGATCTCGGCGGCGACGGCGGCGGCACCATCCGCATCGCGGTCCACCACCACCACCTTCGCTCCACGCGCCGCGAAGCCGAGGCATACGGCGCGACCGATGCCATTCCCGCCGCCGGTGACGACCGCCACCTTGTCCTTGAAATCCACCGCTTGTTTCCTCCGTTGCTGCGCGTCCGGGTTCTGGCAGGCGCGTGACGATGTTGGCTCAACCAGGATCGTGCGAGGGTTCAATGCGCCCCTGGCGTCCATCGATAGATCGACGACACCGTCCCGCCCATCAGCGCGGCACGTTCCGCATCGGTCAGCCGGTCCGCCACGCGGAAGGCATCGACACCCTGCTGGTACGTCAGGAACGCGGTCGCGCGGGTCCAGTCGGTCCCCCACATGCAGCGGTCGAAGCCGAAGGCGTCGAAGATGCGCGCCAGCGGATCCCACACATCAGGGAAGGGATAGCCGGCATGCGACAGCGTGCCCGCGCCGCTGATCTTCACCGCAACGTTGTCGTGTGCGGCGAGTGCCAGCAACTGCGGCAGGGCGGCGAAGGGTTCGGCCGGCACAGGGGGCTCGAAGGGCTGTTGCAGGCCAAGATGGTCGATCACCAGCCGCGTGCCAGGATTGCGCGCCGCCAGCCCGGCGACCTCATCCAGCCGGCCCCAACACAGAAGATTGACCGGCAGCCCGGCTCGCCCGGCGGCCGCCAGCACGCGATTCACCGCCGGATTGGCGGGGTCCTTCGGCACATCCTCGTTCATCATGATCCGGATGCCGACCGCGCCATCGGTCTTCGCCCAATCGGCGATCACCTCCTCGACAGCCGGGTTCCTGGTATCGACCGGCTTCACCAGGGCGAAGCGCGTCGGGTGGGCGCGGCGGACACTGACGGCGTAACTGCCATCGAAGCGGTACATGGCGTAGATCGATACGATGATGGCGCCATCGACGCCAACCGCATCCATCGCGCGCACCATGTCGTCACCGGTGACCTCGGGCGGGCCATGCAGGACCCCGGCCCATGGGCGGCCCGGATGGTTGCGCTCATAGACATGCACCTGGACGTCGATGGTCGGCATGGCGTTCCCCTTGGTTGACGAACGCTACGCAGCCCCGCGCGGCGCAGCAAGGCATGCCGGCTTGCGGTGCGGCGCCGGGCGCGGGAAACTTTGACCGACCCAAGGAAACAACCGTCTACGCGGCGCATGCCGCGGGCGGAAAAGGGAGTATGGCCGCCATGCCCGATGCGATGGACCAATCCCCGGAAGTGACCGTCGATGCCGTGGTGATCGGCGCCGGCTTTGCGGGACTTTACCAACTGCTGTGCCTGCGTGACCGGCTTGGCCTGTCGGTGCAGGTGCTGGAAGCCGGCGATGGCGTCGGCGGCACCTGGTACTGGAACCGCTATCCCGGTGCGCGCTGCGATTCCGAAAGCCATTCCTACGCCTTCTATTTCGACGAGGCGCTGCTGCAGGACTGGTCCTGGACCGAACGCTATCCCGGCCAGGCCGAGATCATGCGCTACCTGAACCATGTCGCGGACCGCTTCGACCTTCGGCGCGACATACGGTTCAACGCGCGGGTGGCGTCAGCCGAGTATGACGAGGCGAGCAATCGCTGGCATGTGCGGACGGAAGATGGCGCGCGATACGCCGCGACGTATCTGATCACCGCCGTCGGCTGCCTGTCCTCCGCCAATGTCCCCGACATTCCCGGCCGCGAGAATTTCGACGGCCGCTGGTTCCACACCGGCCAATGGCCGCATGACGGCGTGGATTTCAGCGGCAAGCGGGTCGGCATGGTGGGCACCGGGTCCACCGGCATCCAGGCCGCGCCTGTCATTGCCGAGACGGCCGGGCATCTCACGGTGTTCCAGCGCACCGCAAACTACTCCATTCCCGCCCGCAACGCGCCGCTGACGGAGGAGTTCAAGGCCTGGGCGAAGGCGAGCACGGCCGAGATCCGTGCGACCATGCACGCCTCGGTCAACGGCCATGCCTTCATGATCCAGAACCGTTCGGCGCATGACGTGACCGATGCGGAACGCGAGGCGATCTACCAGGCCGCCTGGGACCTCGGCGGGCTGCGGTTCCGCGCCAATTTCCGCGACATCCTGACCGATAAGGCAGCGAACGACACCGCCTCGGCCTTCCTGAAGGCGCAGATCGGCAAGGTGGTGAAGGACCCGCAGACCGCGGCCGTGCTGTCCAACATCGACCACCCCTTCGCCACCAAGCGCCCGCCGATCGACAGCGGCTATTTCGAGACCTTCAACCGCGACAATGTCTCGCTGGTTGATCTGCGCGCCGCGCCGATCGAACGCATCACCGAGAACGGCATCCTGACGAAGGATGGCGTCGAGCATCCGCTCGATATCATCGTCTTCGCCACGGGCTTCGACGCGATGACCGGGCCGCTGTTGGCCATGGACATCACCGGCCGCGATGGCGTGACGCTGAAGGATGCGTGGAAGGAGGGGCCGAAGACCTATCTCGGCTTGCAGGTCGCGGGCTTCCCGAACCTGTTCACTGTCACGGGTCCGGGCAGCCCGTCCGTGCTGACCAACATGCCTGTCTGCATCGAACAGCATGTCGAATGGATCACCGACTGCATCGCCCATTTGCGCGCGAACCACATCCCCACCATCGAACCCGCGACGGACGCCGTGGACCGCTGGGTGGCGCATGTGAACGATGCGGCGAATGCCACGCTGCTGCCGCAGGCAGGGCATTCCTGGTATCTCGGCGCGAATGTGCCCGGCAAGCCGCGGGTATTCATGCCCTATGCGGGTGGGATGGCGCGGTATCGCCGGACCTGCGCCGATGTGGCGGCGCGCGGCTATGACGGTTTCGTCCTCGGCGCCCCGGCGCGCGGGGCGCTGGAGATGACGCGATGAACGATGCTGCTGTTCTGATGACCTTCGATGCGCGGCTGGACCGGCTGGCTGAACTGGCCGTGCGGGTCGGGCTGAACCTGGCGCCGGGGCAGGAGTTGTTGATGACCGCCTCGGTCGAATCACTGGAATTGTCCCGCCGCATCACCGAACGCGCCTACAAGGCCGGTGCTTCCCTGGTGACGACGCTGCTGTCGGATGACCGCGCCGCACTCGCTCGCTATCGCTACGCGAAGGACGACACCTTCGATACCGCGCCCGGCTGGCTGTTCGACGGCATGGCGGCGGCCTTCCGGTCCGGCGCGGCGCGGCTGGCGGTGGTGGGCGATGATCCGTCCCTGCTGGCGAATGAGGACCCCGAGAAGGTCGCCCGCGCCAACCGCGCCCGGTCCAAGGCGTATCAGCCCGCGCTGGAACTGATCGTCACGTCATCCATCAACTGGACGCTGGTGGCTTCCGCCACCCCGGCCTGGGCCGCGACGGTATTCCCCGATGACGCGCCCGATGCCGCGCTGGCCAAATTGTGGGACGCCATCTTCAAGGCATCGCGCGTCGATGCGCCGGACCCGGTCGCCGCTTGGGCCGACCACAATGCCGCGCTGCGGCGCCGGCGGGACATGCTGAACGCCAAGCGCTTCCGCGCGCTGCGCTTCCAGGGGCCCGGCACCGATCTGCGCGTGGGCCTGGCGGACGGTCATGCCTGGATGGGCGGTGCCAGCCCGGCGAAGAACGGCATCTCCGGCAATCCGAACATCCCGACCGAGGAAGTCTTCACCACCCCGCACGCCATGATGACGGAAGGCGTGGTTCGCGCGACCAAGCCGCTGTCCTATCAAGGCACGCTGATCCGCGACATTGAGGTGCGCTTCGAAGGTGGCCGCATCGTGCAATCCCACGCGAGCAGCGGCGCCGCCGTACTGGACCGCATGATCGGCACCGATGACGGCGCGCGCCGACTGGGGGAGGTCGCGTTGGTGCCGAACTCCAACCCGATCTCGCAATCCGGCCTGTTGTTCTTCAACACGCTGTTCGACGAGAACGCGGCGAGCCACATCGCGCTCGGCCAGGCCTATTCGAAATGCTTCACCCGCGATGATTTGTCGGCGGCGGAACTCGACGCCGCGGGTGCCAACCGCAGCCTGATCCATGTCGATTGGATGATCGGTTCCGCCGAGACCGATGTGGACGGCCTGCACGATGACGGCAGCGCCGAACCGCTGATGCGCCGTGGCGAGTGGGTGTGACGATGAGCCAGGATTTCGACGCCATCATCATCGGTGCCGGCATGTCCGGCATGTACCAGCTGCTGCGCCTGCGCGAACTCGGCATGAAGGTCCGCGTGTTCGAGGCCGGCAGCGGCGTCGGCGGCACCTGGTACTGGAATCGCTACCCCGGTGCGCGCTTCGATTCCGAGAGCTACTCCTACGGCTTCTCCTTCTCGAAGGAACTGCTCCAGGACTGGAACTGGACGGAGCATTTCTCGCCGCAGCCCGAGACGCTGCGGTATCTGGACCACGTCGCGGACCGCTTCGACCTGCGGCGCGACATGCAGTTCAACAGCCGCGTCGCCAGCGCGCATTACCGCGACGCATCGCAGGATTGGATCGTGACGCTGGCCGATGGCAGCACGCACACCGCGCGCTTCGTGATCACCGCGATCGGGCCGCTTTCCGCCGCGACGCTGCCGAACATCGAAGGCCGCGACAGTTTCGCCGGCCAGTCTTTTCATACCTACTACTGGCCGCATGAAGCGGTGGATTTCGCCGGCAAGCGCGTCGCGGTCATCGGCACCGGCGCGACCGGCATCCAGACCATCCAGGAAGTCGCCAAGACGGCCGGGACTCTCACCGTGTTCCAGCGCACGCCCAACTGGGCCGCGCCGCTGCACAACCGCCCGATCACGGATGAGGAGCAGGCCGGCATCAAGGCGTCCTACCCGGACATTTTCCGCCGCTGCGAGGAGACCTTCTCCTGCTTCCTGCACACCGCCGACCCGCGCGGCACCTTCGAGGTCACGGCGGAGGAACGCGAGGCCTTCCTCGAAAAGCTCTATGGCGAACCTGGCTTCGGCATCTGGGTCGGGCTGTTCCGGGACATGCTGACCGATCCGGCGGCCAACGCCATTGTGTCGGAGTTTATCGCGCGGAAAATCCGCTCGCGCGTGAACGACCCCGCCGTGGCGGAGAAGCTGATCCCGACCAACCACGGCTTCGGCACCCGCCGTGTGCCGATGGAGACCCGGTACTTCGAGGTGTACAACCAGCCCAACGTCACGCTGGTGGACATCAAGGCGACGCCGATCCAGTGCATCACGTCCACGGGCATCACCACCACCGACGCGTCCTTCGACTTCGACATCATCATCTACGCCACCGGCTTCGATGCGCTGACCGGGTCGTTCGATCGCATCGACATCCGTGGCGAGGGCGGCCGCGTCCTGAAGCAGGACTGGTCCGGCGGCGCGCGCACGCTGATGGGCATGCTGGTCGAAGGATTTCCCAACCTGCTGATGCTGCTCGGCCCGCATACCGCACTGGGCAATATTCCCCGCAGCATCGAGTACAATGTCGATTGGGTCACGCGGCTGCTGGCCCATATGCGGCAGCACGACTTGACCCACGTCGCCGCGCGTCCTGAAGCGGTGGCCGAGTGGATGGACCATGTCATGGCGATCGGGGAGGGGCTGCTGTCGAACCAGGTCGATTCCTGGTTCACCGGCGTCAACCGCAACGTCGCCGGCAAGGAGACGCGCGTGATCGCGCGCTACAGCGGCAGCGCACCGGATTATCGCGCGAAATGCGAGGAGATCGCGGCTGGCGGTTACCGGGCCATGGTGCTGCAGTAACCATCGCCGTCCGCTGCTTCGCGGAGCGATCCGGCTAGAGCACATCGCCTGTGACTGGAAGCAGTCAGGCGCATGAAGATGCTCGCTCAAACAAGGGCATAGAGCGTTTTGCGCCAGTACGGTCTGGCGCAAAACGCTCTATCGCGCCCAGCGCGTCAGCCGGTCGGCCGCTTCCTCCATCCGGGCTTCCGGGCCGCAGTAGGAAAACCGGACGAAGCGGTGTCCCCGGTCCCGGTCAAAATCCACCCCCGGCGTTGCGGCGATCCCGACCTCGGTGAGCATCCGCTGACAGAACGCGACGCTGTCATTCGTCAGATGCCCAACGTCGCACCAAAGATAGAAAGCGCCATCGGCGGTAGCGATCCGGTCGAACCCCGCTTTCGGGAGCTGCTTGATCAGCATCTCACGGGACCGGCGATAGCGGGCAACATTGCCCTCCAGTTCCTCGTCGCAGTCCATGGCGGCTTCGGCAGCGAGCTGCGCCACATGCGGCGCGCTGATGAACATGTTCTGGGAGAGGGTATCGACCGGCCGGATCAGGTCCTCGGGCAGGACCGTCCAGCCGATCCGCCACCCTGTCATGGACCAGTATTTCGAGAATGAATTGATGACGATGGCGCTCGGACTGAGCGTCGCGGCCGTCACGACGGGCCAGCGGCGGTGGTCGTCGCGCAACGTCGCCGCGCTGCTTTCAGCCACCGTGCCCCAGGTCAGGCCGTGATAGATCTCATCGCTGACAAGTCGCACGTCGTTCGTGTGGCACCAGCGCGCGATGGCGCCCAGTTCGTCGGCTGCGAGCATCGTCCCGGCCGGGTTGCAGGGGCTGGCCACGATCAGCCCCTGCGGGCGCGGGTCCATCGCCTCCAGCATGGCGATGGTCGGCTGGAAGCGCGTGGCCGCATCGCAGGGCAGCAGCACCGGCTCCATCCCCAGCGCGGTCAGGATATTCGCATAGGGCGGATAGAAGGGCGCCGCCATCGCCACCCGGTCGCCGGGGTCGAAGGCCGCCAGGAAGGCCAGCGGAAACGCCCTTGAGGCACCGACCGTCACCGCGATGCGCGCCGCATCCACGCCCGCGCCGTACCGGTCCCGGTAGTGCCGCGCGATTCGCGCGCGCAGGGATGGCAGGCCGAAGGCTTCCGTATAGCCCATCGGGCTGCCGGCCTGCAGCGCCCGGATCGCCGCTTCCGCCGCACCGCGCGGCGCGCCGGTGCCGGGCTGGCCGACTTCCATGCGGATGATCCCGGGTGCATCCGACGGCAGGGTTGCGGCGCGCGCATTGGCCGCCGCGATCACGTCCATCACCAGGAACGGCGGGGCATTCCCCCCCCGCCCGACCTTCATTGCGCGAAGGACCCGGTGGCGACGCCACCGCCACGCGGATCGGCCGCGGCGACGCAGCTCGCATTGCCGCCCGGCACATAGGCCGGGCAGGACAGCACCAGGGCCCGCCCCGGCGCAGGAATGGCGGCAAAGCCGCTCTCGAAGGGCTGACGGCGCAGCGCCGTCACCATCATGGTCGCCGCGGCTATGCCGGCGGCCTGCTGCCCGGTTCCCGCGGTCGCCGCGCGGAAGGCGCGGATTTCGCGGTTGGTCGCCAGGGAGACAGCGAGCGGTGCCGGCGGCACATTGCCCACGCCCGGCGCGGCGGCAAGCAGGATGCCCGTGCCCTCCGCGATGCGCCCGGTGCCGAACAGATTGTTCATCGAGAAGGCGCAGGCGGCCGCATTGCCCTCCGGATCCATGGTCACCAGGCCGGCCGACGCCCCGGACATGCCGCTGCCGCCGAGCGGCGCGGAACCGCCCTGCAAGGCCTGGAACGCCGCGGCGGTGCCGGCGGCGCCATCGCCCGAGGCCGGCAGGAAGAAGGCGACGTCACTGCCGACTGGAATGCGGACCGGTTCCTGCACCTCGGCCAGCGTCTCGCGCAGTTCCGGCGCGGTCAGGCCGCCGCCGGCGATGACCGAGGCATCCTCGAAGCGCTGGGACAATTGGCCCTGGTACAATTCACCGACCCCACCCGAGCGCAACTGCGCGAGGGTGGCGCCGAGGTCGAGCTGGATCAGCCTTTCACCGCCGCGCAGCGGCCCGCCACCGGGCGCACCAAAGACGCGCCGCGCCTGGGGGTCATTCAGCAGGGGGGCGGCCACGACGGCCAGGTCGTCGGCCAGGACCGCACTGACCTCGGTGCCGAAACGGGCGAGGTCCTCGGCGGGACGGACCAGTTGTTCGAAGCGCAGGCGCCCGCCGCGGGTGTGCAGCAGGAACAGCCCCCGCGGCACCATCGGCACCGCCGCCGGCCGGTCCGTGCCCGGCGGCAGGGCGGACCGCGATCCGGCGGGGAAGGACACCGTGATCACCTGCCGCAGCCGGGCATTGTACACGAGGCAGGCGCCGCCGCCGCCGATCCCGGCGCGGGAGGGCAGCGTCACGCCCATCGTGAAGGCGCCGGCGATCGCCGCATCCACGGCGGTGCCCCCGGCGGACAGGATTTCCCGCGCCACCAGCGCGGCACGGGGTTCGTCGGCTGCCGCCCCGCCCAGGAACCCCTGGACATGGCCTGGGGTGCCGATCGGCGCAGCCGGCGTACTGCTCCCGCCGAACAGCGACCCGACGGTCGAACAGCCCGGCAACAGTGCGGCGGCGGCCAGCAGCCATGGGGCGGCGCGGCGCCGTCTCCGCGGCGCGATCGTGCCGGTGCTGGCGGTCGTCGGTGTGCTGGTGCTCATGCGCCTGACGCTCACTTCCCCTGCCGAACGGCCCACGGGGCCGGTGCCGGATTGAATCGGACGAAAAGGTCCAAGCGCCGGGCCATAGACGCCTTCGCCACCAGCGGCAACCGCGCGGTGCCTCGCGGGCAGCAGATCTGCCAGGCCGGCGCGGTTGAGCCGGCGCGCCGGCGCAGGCATTGTGCCCCCACTGCGCGGCCGCGCCTGGCCTCGTTGAAGGGACCGCGCACCCCATATCGACCTGCGCGGGCGGCATGGCGTCGCCGGGAGCAAAGCATGAGACGAGCCTTCCTGCTGGCCGCGGCCGGCACCCTGGTCGCCGGCCGCGCCATGGCCCAGGCTTTCACCGAGGCGCAGCGCGCCGAAATCGTCGCCATCCTGCGCGACGCGCTCAGCCGCGATCCGTCGATCCTGCGCGATGCCTTCGGCGCGCTGCAGGCCGCCGACGAACGCGAACGTGAAGACACCCAGCGCGCCACCATCGCCGCTCGGCATCAGGACATCTTCGGCGTCGCCGCGGATCCGGTGCGGGGCAATCCGCGCGGCAACGTGGCCATCGCCGAGTTCTTCGATGTCCGCTGTCCCTATTGCAAGCGGCTGCATGCGGAGCTGGGGCCGCTGCTGCGCCGCGACGGCAATATCCGCGTGGTGATGAAGGATCTTCCAATCCTCGGTCCGCAATCGGTGGTCGCGTCGCGCGCGCTGCTCGCCGCGCAGCGGCAGGGCAAATACGCCGAGTTGTATGACGCGCTGATGTCCCTGCGCGGGGAGCCGACCGATGCGGTGATCCGCAGCGAGGCGGAGCGCATCGGCCTCGACTACGCGCGGCTGCGGCGGGAGATGGACGACCCGGCGATCCAGCAGCGCCTCGATGCCAATATCGCCCTGGCGCGGACGCTGCGGATCGAGGGAACGCCGGCACTGATCATCGGCGACACGCTCATCCCCGGCGCCGTGACGGCTGGGCAGATCGAACAGATGGTCGCCGAGGAACGGCGACGCACTCGGTGACGCCCTTCATCTGCGCGACGTGCGGCACGCAGCACGCAGCATCGACCACGCCGCCGGTGAGATGCGCCATTTGTGAAGACCCGCGCCAGTGGGTGCCCGGCAGCGGGCAGGCCTGGACGACGATGGAGGCTTTGGCGCGGCGCCATGCAATCGGCTGGCGGGAGGTCGCGCCGGGGCTGCTGGGCTGCGGCATGTTCCCCGATTTTGCGATCGCGCAGCGCGCGTTGCTGATCCGAACGCCGGCGGGCAACGTGCTGTGGGATTGCGTGACCCTGCTGGACCCCGCGACGGTCGCCATCGTCAGGTCGCTGGGCGGGATCGCCGCCATCGCGATCAGCCATCCACACTACTACGCCTCGATGGTCGAATGGGCGCGGGCCTTCGATTGCCCGGTCCTCCTGCATGGCGACGACCGACAATGGGTGATGCGCCCCGACCCCGCGATCCGATTCTGGGATGGCGAGGTGCATGACGTGTTGCCGGGCATCCGGCTGCATCGGCTGGGCGGGCATTATGCCGGCGGGACGATCCTGCATTGGAGCGCCGGGCGCGGCGCAATCCTCACCGGGGACATCGCTTCCGTCGCGCCGGACCGCAGGCACGTGTCGTTCATGTGGTCGTATCCCAACTGGCTGCCGCTGCCGGCATCCGAGGTTAGGCGCATGGGTGCGGTGCTCGACACGCTCGACTTCGATGCCGTCTACGGCGCCTGGTGGGACCGGGTGATCGCGACGGATGGCAAGGCGGCTGTCCGGCGCAGCGTCGGGCGGTATGTCGACGCCGTTACCGGACCCGGCCCGCTCGCCCCCTGACCCTGCGACGTGCCGTCATATTTAACGGCAATTGTCGAAAAATTTCTTTGCAGTCGCTGCGCGGCAGGCCATCTACCGTCGGGCGATGGTCCCGGTCCTGCAATATTCGGGTGGGCGACCGGGATCGCGCGGCGCCGGGGACAAGCATGACGGGCTGGATCAACGATCAGCAGAATGCGGCCGGGGACGAAGGTCCCGGCATCCAAGTCGATGGTCCCGTGTGCTTTGTCGAAGGGACCCTCATCCTGACCCCCGATGGAGAGGTCCCTGTCGAGCGCCTGTGTGCCGGGGATCGGGTGGTGACGCCCCGCGGCACGGCGCCCTTCGCCCCCGTGGAGAGCGTGGGCAGCCTGCATATCGACCTGCTGCGACAGCGGGACCGGACGCGCGCTGCACCGATCGTCCTCCGCGCCGGAGCGCTGGCCGAAGGCATCCCGTTCCGCGACCTGCACCTCAGCCCCGACCATGGCTTGCTGATCGGCGGCGCGTTGGTGGCGGCGCGGCTGCTGGTCAACGGTATCACGGTCGTGCAGCAGACTTGGCTGCGGGACGTGACCTACCACCAGATCGAACTTGCCAGGCACGACGTGGTGGTCAGCGATGGCGCCCTGACGGAGACCTGTCTGGACGACGGCAACCGCCACCTGTTCGGCCATTCCGGCGTCACCGCGATCGGGCCGATACCGGAGCGCGGTCGGCCGGTCGGCGCCTGCGCGCCCTTCATGGAGGAAGGGGATCCCGTGCTGCTGGGTGTCCGGCGTGGCATCTGGGCGCGGTTGCGCTACCTCCAGGATCGCCGCAATCGCGCCTGACCGCGTCCGGGCGCGCCGCAGACGGCGTGATGCGCATCACATCATCGTTGCGCACCACCGCTGCGGCCAGACCATGGTCCAGCCTTCCGGGTTGGGCGGAACCGGCCCGAAGCCAGGCAAATGGCCACTCCGAAGGCCAGGCGCACCATCGCAGGGGTGCGCCGGCACCCTGGACCCGTTGAGGTGCCCCGGATGGACGAGCGTGACGGCCTGTATACACTACTGTCGTGCGGTCCGTGTCGTCTCTCCACAGTCGCGTGTTGTGTTGCACGGCCCATGGCTGCGCGCCCGGCCTGATCATGGCCCGCGCATGAACCGCGAGTTCAGTGCTCCGACCTGGACAACCGTGCCGCCGATACTTCCCGTCAACATCCCCGTGCCGGATCTGCGTCCGTGGCTGCCAGGCAATGCGGGCATCGCGGGGGCCTGGACCTTCACGGCGGAACGACCGGGGCCGCATGTCGCCGTCACCGCCATCGTCCATGGCAATGAGATCGCCGGCGCGACGGTCCTTGCCCGTTGGCTGCGCGACGGCCTTCGACCGGCGCGCGGGCGGCTGAGCCTGGTCTTCTGCAACATCGCCGCCTTCGACCGCTTCGACGGGCGCGACCCGACCGCATCCCGCTACGTCGATGAGGACATGAACCGCATCTGGGACATCGAGACCCTTGAGGGTACGCGCCGTTCCTGCGAATTGCGCCGGGCGCGCGATCTTCGTCCGCTGATCGACACGGTGGACCTGCTGGTTGATCTGCATTCGATGCTGTGGACGTCCGACCCGCTGATCCTGGTGGGGGAGACGGAGAAGGCGGCGCGGCTCGGGACAGCGATCGGCGTGCCGCAGACCGTGGTGTCCGACCGGGGCCATGTCGGCGGCCGGCGCATGATCGACTATGAACGCTTCGCCGACCCGGGCACCGCCCCCGCCGCGGTACTGGTCGAAGGCGGCCAACATTGGGAACCGGCGACGGTCGCGGTCATGGATATGGTCGGCGCACGGTTGCTGCGACATGCGGGGCTCGCGACGACGGGCCAGCCCATCCTGCCGCCCGATGTCCCTTTGCCCGCGCCACGCCTCGCGCGGGTGACGCGCACCGTCACGGTGCGCAGCCGGTCTTTCGCCTTCGTCCGCGAATTCCGCGGCGGCGAAGTGATCCCCGAGCGCAACACGCTGATCGCCATGGATGGGGAGGAGGAGGTCCGCACTCCGCATGACGACTGCCTGTTGGTAATGCCGACTCCGATCGTGCATCGCGGGCATACGGCGGTGCGGTTGGCGCAGTTCATTCCTGATCCCTGAAGGCGTCCTTGCGTGCGATGCGCCCTTGGGGGTGCTGCTTTGGGCCGGCGCTGCGGAAGGGGGGCTTGTGCCTGGAGCGGGGTCGCGCTTGCTTGGGCACCACGGACTCTTCGGGGGAAATGTCATGGCCAGCCTGAAACTCATCACCTTTTCCGATGCGGCGGGCAGCCGCGTGGGCGTGCTGCTCGATGGCGGGCGCGTGCTCGACTTGGCCGTGGCGATACCACCAGCGCGCGACATGCTCGCGCTAATCGAGGCGCCTGCCGGGGTGCTGTCGGCGATACGCTCGCTGGCGGCCAATCCGCCCGCCGCCGCAGTCTTGCCGCTGGCCTCGGTCACGCTGGAAGCGCCCATCCCGCGCCCGCGCCGCAATGTCTTCTGCGTCGGGCGCAACTACATGGACCACGTCGCCGAGGGCGACCGCACCCGCGGCATCACTACCTCCGAGGTGCCGAAATTCCCCCAATTCTTCACCAAGGCACCCGACACGGTGATCGCGCCGGATGCGCTGGTGCCATCGCACACCGGTATCACCCAATGGCTGGACTATGAGGTCGAGCTGGTCGCGGTGATCGGCACCGCCGGGCGCGACATCCCGAAGGATCGCGCGCTGGACCACGTCTTCGGCTGGACCATTGCCAATGACGTGACGGGGCGTGACCTGCAGCGCCGCCATGGGCAGTGGTTCAAGGGCAAGTCGCTCGACCGGTCCTGCCCGATGGGGCCGGTGATCATCCCGGCGGCCGACCTCGATGCCTCCGACCTCGCGATCGGGCTGAAGTTGAATGGCGAACAGCGGCAATCGTCGCGCACGTCCAAGATGATCTTCGACGTGAAGGAGATCATCCACCAACTCTCCGCCGGCTTCACCCTGCTGCCGGGCGACGTGATCATGACTGGCACGCCCGAAGGCGTGGGCTATGCGATGGTCCCGCCGCAGACGATGAAGACCGGCGACGTGATGGAACTGACCATCGAGGGCATCGGCACCCTGACCAACACGATCGGGGACTGACGCCCGTGGTCGGGGTCTGCCTGACCTTCGACAACGGCCCCGAGCCGGAGGTGACGCCCGGCGTGCTGGACATCCTGGCGCGCCGGCGCATCGCGGCGACCTTCTTCCTGGTCGGGCAGAAGCTGCGCGACCCCGCCGCCCGCGCCTGTGCCGAACGGGCGCGGGCCGAAGGCCATGCCATCGGTAACCACACGCTGACGCATGGCGCGCCGCTGGGCACCCGCGGCGCGGCCGATGCGGTGGCCGAGATTGCCGAGACCGATGCGCTGCTCGGCGCGTTGCATGGGCCGGACCGGCTGTTCCGACCGAATGGCGGCGGCGGCGCGCTGGGGCCGCATCTGCTCAATCGTGCTGCCGCCGACCACCTGGTCGCGCAGCGCCACACGGTCTGGCTGTGGAACGCCGTGCCGGGCGATTTCCGTGATCCGGATGGCTGGGTCGCGACGGCGCATGCCATGCTGGGCGCGGCGCATGAGACCGTGGTGCTGGTGCTGCACGACCTGCCGAACGGCGCGATGCGCCAGCTCGACCGGTTTCTCGCCGGATCCGAGCAGGCCGGCGCGCAGTTCGGCTCCCCGCCGCCCGCATCCTGTGTGCCGCTCTGCCGTGGCGCCCCTGGCGTGGATTTCGCGCGCTACGTCACGGACGCGAGTGGCGCGTCCTGCTGACCTGCAGACCCGATGCGCTGCATCCTGCCGCGAGCGAAAGGAACGATCGCGCCCATACCGTCCAGTGTGCCGGGCGCCAGTTTATCTGGCGCGCAAGCCAGCGCCCGCACAGGTCCACCGGCGCTCGAGGCGCCATCAATACGCCGACAGGATCGCCGCCCCCGCTGCGCCGGCCTGGCCTCGCCACTGCGTGACGGCGGTCTCCGCCGCGCTCCGCAGCGCTGTCCGCAACGCCGCATCCGGTTCATGGATGCCAACACGGTTGTCGCGCATCACGCGGCGATTGGCCTCGAGCCGGCCGACGATGGCCTGCCACTGCCGCGCCTCGGTCTGGCGGCCGGCTTCGGCCACCGCGTCGCGCTGCGCCGGCGCCAGCGTCGCCATGCGGGTGGTCGAGGCGAAGCCGAGTGACAGCGGCCATGCGTAGTTCAATTCGGTGAAGTTCGGCAGCCAGCGCCACAATTGCCGCCCCGCACCGCCATCGCCCGACGACAGCACGGCATCGAGCGTCCCGGCCTCCAGCCGCGCATTCACCTCGGCGAAGGACAGCACCTCGGCCGTCGCCCCCGCCGCCCGCAGCACCTCGGTGCCGGTCGCGTCATAGGTGCGCACCCGCAGGCCGCGCAGATCCTCCGGCGTGCGGACCGGCCGGCGCGTCCACAGCCCCGAAGGTGGCCAGGGCGTGGACCACAGCAGCGTCGCGCCGTGCCGCTGCAGGGTGGCGACATAATGCGGCCGCGCCAGCTCCAGCAAACGCGCGGCATCCGCGTGGGATGCGGTCAGGAAGGGCAGGGAGGACAGCAGGAACAGCGGATCGACCGCATTCATGGCGCCGGTGAAGGAATCGACGGCGGCGAAGCGGCCCTCGGCCACTGCGGCCAGGGCTGCGGCGGACCGGTACCCGCCCGGCCCATCGGTTGCCGCCGTCATCGGCACGCCCAGCGCCGTGGCGGCGGTGGCGAAATGCGTCACCCCTTCGCCCGGGATCGAGGTCGCGGGGTATTCCGTCGCCACGGTCCAGGGCGCCGCCGGTTGCGCCCGCGCGGTGCCGATGGCGAGCGCCGGGGTGGCGAGGATCAGGCGGCGGGCGATCGTCATGGCGGGGCTACTCCGGCTTCAGGGACCTGGCGGGGACACCGGCGACGGTCGCCCCGGCGGGGACATCGGCCAGCACCGCGGCGCCCGCACCGATGATGGCCCCTGCACCGATGGCAACGCCAGGGCCGACCACCGCGCCGGCGCCGATCATCGCCCCCGCGCCGACGCGCACGCCCCCGGCCAGGATCGCGCCTGGCGCGATGTGGGCGCCTTCACCCACCACGCAATCATGTTCGACGATGGCGCCGGTGTTGATCAGCGCCAGCCGGCCGATCAGCGCCTCTGGCCCGAGCACCGCGCGGGCGAGCACCGCCGCGGCATCGCCGACCATCGCGCCATGGCCCAGGATCGCCGCCGGATGCACCAGCGCCGGCAATGCGAATCCGGCGGCCACCAACCGGTCGGCCGCTGCGATGCGCTGCGCGTTGTTCCCGATCGCGGGGTGGGCATGGCCGATGCCCGACCGCGCCAGCCCCGCCAATGCGGCTTCATCGCCCAGCATGGGGACACCCAGCAGCGCCGCGGCTTTCGGCGCCGCATCCACCACGCCCGCCGCATGCCAGCCGCCATGCGCCAACACCAGGTCGAGCACCGCCTTGCCGTGCCCGCCCGCCCCCAGCACGATGATCGCCGGCTTCCCATCACCCATTGGCGCACCCTACACGGGATGCGCGCGTGCCATCACCGTGCCGCGCCAAGACGGATAGACTGCATGACCACGCCCGACCGGAGGAGACGGATGCGAATCCTGGCTGTCCTTGCCGCCCTGGCGGCGCTGCTGGTGGGTGCCGCGCCGGCGGAGGCGCAGAACCGCTTCTGGCTGCAGAACAACACCGGGCAGACCATCGTCGCCGCCAATGTGTCGCCATCGCGCATCCAGGAATGGGGGCCGAACATCCTCGCCCAGGGGCCGGTGCGGCCTGGGATGCAGGTCTGGGTCGAACCGACCTTTCCCGACTGCTACCTCGACATCAAGGTGCGCTTCGCCGATGGCACGGAGGACGGGCATCTGGGCGTGCATGCCTGCACCCTGTCGCGCATCACCTTCGGCCAGGACGTGCCCTTCGCGCCCACGCCGCCACCTCCGGTCGAACGCGCGGTCAGTGACCCGTCCTTCACCTTCGTGAACCGCAGCGGGGAGGCGATCCGCGAGATCTACGTCTCGCTGACCAGCAGCCGGAACTGGGGCAATGACCGGCTGGGGCCGCGCCAGATCCTGCCGCCCGGGGCGTCTATGCCCATCACCCTGCCGCGCGGGGAGGTCTGCACGGCGGATATGCGCGTGGTGTTCATGGATGGCCGCATCATGGAACAGCGCAACATCGAGACGTGCTCGATCCGGCAATTCGCCTGGCGGTAAGGGGCGCTGCACGGTTGGCCTTCGCGGGCTGACCGGAGAGGGGCGTCGCCCCTCTCCGGACCTCACCCCACCAAAGGCTTAAGGCGTGTCGTCAATTGATCCAGAGATGGAAGGTGACGGCATGAATGGCGGCGATGAAGTTGCGGTCGGTCTTGTCGTAGCGGGTGGCGATGGCGCGGAACTGTTTGA
>JALHQB010000056.1 GCA_022842185.1 Acetobacteraceae bacterium | reverse complement strand
GGGCGCCCCCCCCCCCCCAATCTTCCGAACGCGTTGCGAACACGCGCACCAGCCCGCGTGCCGGTGGCCGCCGCGTCGCCTTTGCTACGGCCCAGGCAAGCTGCGGCATTGCTGGAGCAGAAGGTCCAAGCTTTCTGAAGGCTGGACGTCATCGGCCCTGAGCGCCTGGACGCGCTGGATGATCGATGCGACGAGCGCGGCCGCTGCCGGCGTGAAGGCGCGTTCCGGCTTCTTCACGATGTAGATCTGGCGCCAGACCATCGGCAGAAGCGGCCGGAAGGTGAGGCCGGCGCTGCGGAGCATCGGGCGCGCCGCCAGGGCGGGAAGGACGGCGATGCCAAGGCCCGCTTCGATCAGGCTGGGGATCGCCGAAACGCTGGATACCTCGTGCCTGGCGCGACGAAGTTCGACCCCCTCCGTCTGGACGGAATCCATCACCTGGCGAATCCCGTTCTGGGCACCCAGTCCGATCGTTGGCTCCTCCTTGAGCTGCGACCATCGCAGTGGCTGGGCACCGCGGGCCAGATGGTGACCGCGCGTGCAGACGACGCCGAAACTGTCGGACACCAATGGCACGGCTTCGAGCATCGGATCCGGACGGGGCAGCGTGGTGACGGCAAGGTCCACATCCCCGCTCGCGACGCGGCGCGTCGAACCTGCCGCGGCATCCTGGAACAACCGGACCGCTATGTTGGGGTACAGCGCGGCCAGATCCGCGAGCGCCGGTGCCAGCACGTATTCGACGAAGGAGGAGGACGTTGCGACCGCCACCAGCCCTCGTTCGCGCGCCGCATGCGCGCGCAGATCCTCGACCGCGTCTTCCATCTGCTCGATGATGCGCGCCGCGGTCACGGCAAATCGCTCCCCATGGATCGTTGCCAGGACCTGACGCTTCGATCGGTCGACCAGCCGCAAACCGACATCGACCTCCAGCGCCTTGATGGCCGCTGTGATCGCCGGTTGCGTCAGGTTCAGCCGCGCCGCGGCCCGCGTGAAACTCTGCTCCTCGATGACAGCGAGGAAGGCCCGCAGCTGCTTCAGCGTGAGGTTGCCCTGCATCAATGCAATTTATCAAACCAACAGAAAATTGAAATGGACGCGCTGCGCGGCGGCTCTCACGATCCCCGACAGGCACGGTTCCACCGCGCACCAGATGGTGGGCCGAGCAAAGGGCGCCGCAAAGGCGGCCACAGGAGGAAACGATGGGCACACCGGGCAAACCCGATGGCCATGCTTATTCCTTGTCGCGCCGACGCCTGTTCGCTGCTTCCTGTGTGGCGCCATCCCTTATCGGCCGGGCATGGGCGGATGAGGCTTATCCGTCGCGTGCCGTTCGGCTGATCCTGCCTTTCGCTCCGGGCGGAGCCACGGATCTGACCGGGAGGCTCGTCGCAAACGCGATGAGCCGCCAGTCCGGGCAACAATTCGTGGTCGATAATCGCGGCGGAGCGGGTGGCGACATCGCAATGCTCGCCACGATCAACGCGCCGCCCGACGGATACACCATCGTCCTTGGAGGCGACGCCTGGAGCGTGCGGGGGCCGATCCTGCGTCGCGATCTCCCCTATGATCCCGATGCAGGCCTTGTTCCCGTTGCGCGCTGGGTGATCCCATGGACGGTGCTGGTCATCCCCGCGGACTTGCCAGCGCAAAGCTTTCCCGAATTCGTGCGGTATCTGCGGGAGAGACCGGGCGCGGCGAGCTTCGGATCGTCCGGGCCCGGCACCATGTCGCATGTGATCGCCGACCTGTTCACCAAGGAGCTCGGGCTGGAAGCCGTCCACGTTCCCTATCGCGGCTCATCACTCGCGCTGCAGGATCTCGGGGCCGGGCGGCTCCAGTACTTCTTCCCAACGGCGGGCGGCCTGCTGCCGGTGCTGAGAGGGCCGAAGTTTCGGATCCTCGCGGTGACCAGCCGTGAGAGGCAGGCGGTGCTGCCCGGCATTCCCACGATCGAGGAACTGGGCATGCCTACCCTGGCGATGAACACCTGGTATGGCTGCTTTGCTCCGGCCCGCACGCCGCGTTCGATCGTCGCTCGCCTGTCTGAACTGGCCGGCGCTGCACTCGCCGACCCGGAAGTGTCCACGCCTTTGCTTGAGCAAGCGGTGATCCCGGCCTTTCTGGCAGATCAGGAATTCGCCGACTTCATCGCGCAGCAGAAGGCGCGCTGGCGCCAGCTCGCCGAGCAATTCTCGCTTCAGATGTAGCAATGAGGAGTGACCCGACCATGGCCACCATACTGAATCACCCGGTGCGCGACGCCAGCGTCTGGCGGGGCAGCGACATCATGCAAGGCGAGGACTGGATCTACCGTTTCACGACGGATGACCTGGCGCTGATCGACAAGGCCATCGCAAGCGCCGAAGCCAAGCGCGTTCCGTTGTTCGAGATGACGGCCGGCGACTTTCCTCTCGGTGATCTGGGTGAACGGCTCAAGGGGATGCGGGAGCAGATCGAAGGGGGCAGGGGCTTTCAGGTGCTGCGAGGCCTGCCAGTGGCAAAGCTCTCGATGGATCAGAACAGGATCCTGGCCTGGGGCATCGCATCGCATATTGGCGAACCCGAGCCGCAGGACCGGGAAGGCCGCTTGCTGCATGACATCACCGACACCGGCCAGCGCGTCGAAACCAGTGCTTCGACGCGCGGGTTCCAGACCAATGACGAGCTGAATTTCCACAACGACGGTGGCGATGCCTTCTTCCTGCTTTGCCTGCGCACCGCGCGGCAGGGCGGAACCAGCAAGCTGTCCAGCGTGGCGGCACTGTTCAATGAAATCCTACGCCGGCGGCCTGATCTTGCGGAGGTTCTGCAGGAACCGTTCCACTTCGATTCCCGAGGCCAGTCCGACCAGAAATGCCAGGTCGTGCCGATCTTCAACCAGCACGCCGGCAAGCTGAGCGTCCTCTACAAGCGTCGCTACATCGAGACCGCCCAGCGCTTCGACGACGTCCCGCGACTCTCCCCGAAGCAGATCGAGGCGTTGGATCTGGTGGACGCGATCACGAACGATCCAGGCTTCCAACTCTCCTTCGAGATGCAGCCGGGCGACGTTCAGATTGGCAACAACTATGCCGTCCTGCACTCCCGGACGAAGTACGAGGACCATGATGATCCGTCGATGAAGCGGCATCTCCTGCGGATCTGGATGACATTGCCGAACGGCCGGCCGCTGCCGGAAGTGTTCAGCCGGACGCGCGAATTCGGACCCGCCTATCGCCGGCGCATGACGGGCGACCTGGTCGCGGCGCAGTAGCCACGACGACGAAGCCGCACTCGCGACAAGCAACACGGAAGGGGAGCGTATGCGCCGACAATTGCTGCTCACGATGATGGCGACAGGGGTTGCAGCCCTGGCAACCCCATCCATCGCGCAATCGACGGGTCGCTGGCCTGACCGTCCGCTCAAGCTTGTCGTTCCCTACGCGCCGGGCGGAACGACCGACACCGTTGCCCGGCAATACGCGGAGTTTCTGCGATCCCGCCTGGGCCAGCCGGTTGTCGTCGAGAACCGGCCGGGTGCCGCGACCAATATCGGCACGGAAGCGGTCGTTCGTTCGGCGCCGGACGGCTACACGCTGCTGCTGGGATCGACACTGCTTGCCAGCAATCCGACCTATGGGCCGGCGGTGCCCAGCTTCGATCCGATGACGGCCCTGCAGCCGATCAGCCTGATCACGATCACGCCCTTCCTGATCGCCGCCAATCCCAGGTTTCCGGCACGCAACGCCGAGGAGCTCATCGCCCTCGCGCGTCGTGAGCCTGGCCGGCGTACAATCAGCAGTGCCCAGCTCGATTTTCAGATCGCATTGCTGAACCGGCGGAGCGGGTTCGAGATCGAGCACATCGGGTATCGCGGCGGTGCACCAGCGATGACCGACGCGATCGCCGGACAGGTCGACATGGTCTACGCACTCATACCCGTTTTGTTGCCGGCGGTTCGCGAGGGCCAGCTGCGCGCCATAGCCGTCACCGGCAGGGAGCGATCCGCGGTGCTTCCGGATGTCAGCACGATGCTGGAGACCGGCCAGTCCACCGCGGAGTCCGTCGCCTGGTATGGCATCTACGCCCCCGCGGGCACGCCTCGACCCATCGTGGATCACCTTGCTGGCCACACGATGGCCTTCACGCGCGACCCCGAGGTCGTCGCAGGCATGACCGCATTGGGGATCGAGCCCAGGGGATCGACCCCGGAAGTCCTCGCCCAGATGCTCAAGGACCTCACCGATGATTATCGGGGTCTCGTCGCGGAACTGCGCGGCGGGGCGGCGGCCAGTCGCCAATAGTCCGGCGCGATGGACGACATGCAAGGTATCGGAGGAAACGTGACCATGGGCCAATCAGCGATCGGAAGTGATCTCCGCCCCGCGACGGGCGACAATGTCTGGTACGGACCTGAGATGTCCAAGCGCACGGATTGGATCCGTGTGCTCACCGCGGATGAGGTGAGCGAGCTGGAGGGTGCGGTGAAAGCCCTTGACGCCACGGGCATCGACATCGCCGATATCGGGCCGGATGACCTGAAGGTGCCTGGCTTGGCGGCGCTGGTGGATCAGGCGCGGAGGGCCGTCCTCAAGAACACCGGCTTCATCCTCATCCGGGGCATTCCGGTGGACAGATGGACGGTCCGAGAATCCGCAATCGCCTATTTCGGCCTGGGTGCCAAGATCGGCGAACCGGTGTCCCAGAATGCGAAGGGACATATCCTTGGCCACGTCAAGGATATCGGCATGGACTACAACAAGCCGACCCACCGTGGGTATCAGACGGCGGCCAGGCTTCCCTACCACACCGACTCATCGGATATCGTCGGCCTGCTGTGTCTGAAGCCCTCGAAATCGGGTGGGCTGTCATCGATCGCGAGTTCGGCTGCGATCTACAATGTGATGCTCCAGAGGCGCCCGGATCTGGCCGAGGAACTGACCAAGCCGGCATACCGCGACCGTCGCGGCGAAGTGCCCGAAGGTGCCAAGGAATGGTACGCGGTGCCGATCTTCAACCCGATGCCTGATGGCAACCTGATCACGACCTATGTCCGCAGCGCGATGCGTAAGGCGCAGCGCTTCGACGACGTTCCCCGCCTGTCGCCAGCGACCGAGGAGGCCTGCGACATGATGGACCAGCTGGCCGACAGCCCTGAGATCCATCTCGACATGGAATTCCGGCCGGGTGACATCCAACTGCTGAACAATCATTGGATCCTCCACTCGCGAACATCCTTCGAGGATTTCGCGGAGCCGGAGAAGAGGCGCCATCTCCTGCGCCTGTGGCTGGCCTGTGAGGACGGCCCGGACCTTCCCGAGGTCTATACACGAGCCTGGCAGGGCGCGACCGCGAAGAGCCGGCCGGCCGGCATCCGGGTGCCCGGGGTGCGGCTCAACGCGCCGCTGGATGCCGAATAGGCATCGCCGAGCGCCAACCTGGCGCCGTGCGCTTTTCGAGAATGCAAGGGAACCGTGGGGACAATGGTGCCCTTGTTGACCAAGCGAGACGGCGCGGCGTGACACCCGGGCGGTTCTCAGCCGATCACATCAGGTTCATGCAATGCGCAGCTTCGGAGGCTGGTCTCGATCCGATTCCCGTTCCGCGCAGACGGGGGAGAGCAAGATTTTCGGCCTATTGCGCAGCGTGGGGCGGTTTGCTGCACACAAAGGGGAGGTGTGGGACCTCCTGAAGCAGCCCTTGGCTCCCCGAGTAGGACTCGAACCTACGACCTAGGGATTAACAGTCCCGCGCTCTACCAACTGAGCTATCGGGGAAAGGAGCCGGGCGCCGCATATAGTCTGGCACGACAGCAGTGTAAACCCACCCTGCGCGGTGAAGGTCGCATCAGCTCGGCGATGGCGGTGTCCGGGCCCGGACGGTGTCGGGCAGCCGCCCATCAGCCGGCTGCCGAAGGCGTGTCTGAGCCGATGCACGGGTTGGGCACCGGGGCGCACCCCCGCCCTTTACGCAGTACGGGCCAGCTTGGCGGTGGCGGCGGATGGGGCGAAATTGCGACATACCCTCTCGCGCCCATCTCGCCGAGCGGTTCGATTGGTCCTCGGGGATGGCCTGCGGTTGCGCGAGCAGGTCGCCGCTCCCGATCCCGCGGTGGATCGGCAGGGCGTGGTGGACGATTGACGGGTTTTTGGTCGATAGATGGCTTTACGGGGCCGATGGCCGCGACCTGCGCGTCCCGCCCCGCGAAAGCGGTCCCGCCCTCGGGGCGGGCGGCTGAGAGCGAGAGGACGAGTGGCGAGGCGATGTCCATCCTTCTCGACATGACGACCGCACGGTTGTTCGTCTCCGTCCTTGAGGAAGGCAGCATATCGCGCGCGGCGCGCCGCGAAGCGATCGCCCCCTCCGCCATCAGCAAGCGCATCAGCGACCTTGAACATCGGCTCGGCCACGTCCTGCTCATTCGCCATGCCGGCGGGGTGGAGTTGACGACCGCGGGTTCGGCCGTGCTGCGTCGCGCGCGCAATCTGATGCATGAGGCCGGTCAGCTCGAAGCCGAGCTGCGCCTCCTGGGCCGCGGCGTGACCGGCCTTGTCCGGATCTCGGCCGGCGAGACCACGATGATCAGCCCGCTGCCGGAGCTGCTGGGCACCTTCCTCCATGGCAACCCTGGCATCCGTGTCGAAGTGGACGAACGCCTTCATGCCGATGTGCTGCGCGCCGTGCAGGACCAGGCGGCCGATATCGGCGTGCTGCCGGCCGAGACCATCCCGCCCGACCTTTGGGCGCGGCCATGGCACCGGGATCAGCTGGTGGCTGTCATGCGTCCCGACCATCCCCTGGCGGGCTATCCGGGTGTGACGATGGCCGAGATGCTGGACCACGATATCATCGGGCAGGATCGTCGCGCGGCGCTCGGGGCCCTGCTGGGCCGCCAATCCGCTGCGCTGGGCCGGTCCATCCGCAGCCGAGCCAGCGCCGATGGCTACGATGTCGTCTGCCGGCTGGCGCAGCACGGCCTTGGTATCGGCATCGTTGCAGACAGCTCGGCGCGGCTGTTCGCGACAGGCATGGGCCTGGTCGCGCTCCCGGTCCTCGACGCCTGGGCGCGCCGGCAGCACCGGTTGTGTGTCCGCGATCCAGACCGGCTTTCCCCGGCGGCGCGGCTTCTTCTGGATGCACTTCTCGAATGGGCAGGGCACGACGACTGACCCATCTCCGTTCAAGAAGGGGCGTTATCGAATAGCCATTTCAGCTGTCGCGGCGAATGACGTCACGATCCTGTCGCATCCCGGCAGCAGGATTTTCCATGACGCACTTCTCGGCCAACAGCCCGCACGCCCGCGACATCGCCTCGGTGCTGCATCCGCAGACCCACGCTCGCCGGCACCAGGAGGTCGGGCCGACCATCATGACCGGTGCCGACGGCATCTTCGTTCGCGATGATGCGGGCAACGTCTTCCTCGATGCCGGGGCAGGGCTGTGGTGCGCCTCGCTCGGCTACAACAGCGAGCGGCTTGCGAAGGTCGCCTACGAAGCGATGCGGACGCTGGGCTACTACCAGATCTTTCGCCACGCCTCGCACGGCCCGGCCATCGACCTGTCCGAGAAGCTGCTCGCCATGGCGCCGGTGCCGATGTCGAAGGTGCTGCTTCAGTGCTCGGGATCCGAGGCCAATGACAGCGCGGTCAAGCTGGTCTGGTACTACTGGCATGCACAGGGCAAGCCGGAGAAGCGCAAGATCATTTCCCGCCGCGGCAGCTACCATGGCTCGACCTGCGTCACGATCAGCCTGACGGCGAAGCCGGAATACCAGTCGGGCTTCGGCCTGCCCTTCGACGGATTCCTCTATACCGATTGCCCGAACTACTACCGCGACGCGCAGACCGGCGAGACCGAGGAGGCGTTCTCCCAGCGCCTGGCCGACACGCTGGAGGCCCAGATCCTTCAGGAAGGCCCCGAGACCGTTGCCGCCTTCTGGTGCGACCCGGTGCAGGGCGGTGCCGGCGCGCTGCCGCCGCCGCGCGGCTATTTCGAGAAGATCCAGGCCGTCCTGAAGAAGTACGACGTGCTGATGGTGGCTGACGAGGTGATCTGCGGGTTCGGCCGCACCGGCGCGATGTGGGGCTGCGAGACCTACGGCATGGAGCCCGACATGATCAGCTGCGCAAAGGCGCTGTCGGCCGCGATGCAGCCGGTTTCAGCCGTGCTGGTGAATGAACGCGTGTACCAGGCGGTGCTGCAGCAATCCGACAAGTACGGCGCCTTCATCCATGGCTTTACCTATGCCGGACACCCGGTCTGCACCTCCGTCGCGCTCGAGACGCTGCGCATCTATGAGGAGATGGACCTGATCGGCCACGTCAAGTCGGTCGAGCCGGTGTTCCTGCGCGAACTCGGCGCGCTGATGGACCATCCGCTGGTCGGCGACTTCAGCGGCGTCGGCCTGATCGGTGGCCTCGAACTCGTCCGCGACAAGGCGACGAAGCAGAATTGGCCGAGCGAGGTGGGGCTTGGCAGCCGCATCGACCAACATGCACGGGCGAATGGGCTGATCCTGCGCATCGTCGGCAACCGCATCGCCTTTTCGCCGCCGCTCATCATCACCGCGGAGGAAATCCGCGAACTGGCCCGTCGGTTGCGTGCGACGCTTGACGCGGTGCATGCCGAGATCATCGCGCTCTGATCCGGAAGGCCTGCGACAATGGCAGCACCCCTGATCGGCTACCTGGATCGCATCTCGGCCCGCGCCGGGGAGACGGTCGCGGTGAAAGTGTCGAGCCTTCTAGGCTCGCCCTATGAAGCCGATCTGGTTCGGGTCGTGTCGGGCGACCCGAACCCGGCCGGCCCGGGGATGCGGCTTGATCCTGTGCCTTCAAGCTTCGCCAAGCGGTACCCATCGCGCGCCCAGGCGGTGCATCGCGGGTCCTGCATCCGCGTGCCAGCCGCGGGGCGGCTGGAGTGCGGCGCCGAATGGACGATCCGGGTGCGGGTCCAGCCTTGGCTGCTTGACGATACGCCGCGCGTCGCGATCTGCCGTTTGGATGCGAATGGCCATGGATGGCTGCTCGGCATGACGCGCGCCGGCGCCTTCTTCGAGCAGCGCGGGCCGGATGGCAGCCGCCGCTGCGCGCTCGATGCGCCGCCGCAGCTGCGCTGCTGGTACGCGCTCGGCGTTTCGGTGACGCCGGAAGCGCTGACGCTGACCCAGCAGCCGCTGCAGCGCATCTGGGGCGCCGACCGGCACGAGGGTCAGTCGACGGTCAATGCCCCGGCGCCGCGCGCCGCCGATGACGACCTGTGCATCGGCGCCCGCCCCGAGGGCCTCGGCGTCAGCGGCGTCTTCGACGGCCGTATCGAAGATCCGCAACTGCTGCGCGGGGCGGATGCTGCGGAGGTCGAGACCCCATCCGACGCTCTGCTTGCGTGGTGGGACTTCTCCATCGGCATCGACGGCATGGCCGTCACGGATCGCGGCCCGGCTGGGCTCCATGGCACGCTGTTCAACCTGCCGACGCGCGGTGTGCGCGGGTCGCGCTGGACCGGCGACGAGGTCTGCTGGCGCCATGCGCCGCGCGACTACGCCGCCATTCATGTTCACAGCGACGATCTTGAGGATTGCCGCTGGGAGACCGATTTCGCCGTCACCGTGCCGGATGGGCTGCCGAGCGGCGCCTATGGCATCCGGCTGCGGGGCGAGGGCCACCAGGACGTCATCCCGCTCTACATCCTGCCGCCGCGCGGCACGGCAACGGCAGCGGTCGCCTTTCTCGCGTCCAGCTTCACCTACCAGGCCTATGCGAACCACGCGCGGGCCAATTGCGACGAATCCTACATGTCGCGTCGCGCCGCCTGGGGGGGCTATGCGCATAATCCGGACGAGCACCCGGACTACGCGAACTCCACCTACAACAAGCACCCCGATGGCAGCGGCGTCGCCTTTTCGTCGCGCCTGCGTCCGATCCTGACCTGGCGGCCCGGCTTCCTCACCTTCGACGACAAGCGTGGGTCGGGGCTGCGGCACTATCCTGCCGACACGCATCTGCTGGCCTGGCTGGACCATCACAGCATCCCGTTCGACGTCATCACGGACGAAGACCTGGACAATGAGGGTGTGGAATTGCTCGCGCCATACCGGGCCGTTCTGACCGGCGCGCATCCCGAATATCACACGCCACGCACGCTCGATGCCTTGCAGGACTACCTCGGTCGCGGCGGCCGGTTCTGCTACCTCGGCGGCAACGGCTTCTACTGGCGGATCGCGCGGCGGCCCGACCTGCCGCATGTCATCGAGGTCCGTCGTGCCGAGGGCGGCATCCGTGCCTGGGCCGCCGAGCCTGGCGAGTATTTCAACGCCCTGGATGGCGCGCTGGGTGGTCTGTGGCGCCGCAACGGGCGGCCACCGCAAGCGCTGGCTGGCATCGGCTTCTCGGCACAGGGGCTGTTCGAAGGCTCCCACTACCGTCGCCTTCCGGCTTCCAATGCGGCAGAGAACCGCTGGATCTTCGACGGTGTCGAGGACCAGACTTTCGGGGATTTCGGTTTGTCGGGCGGTGGCGCCGCGGGCTTCGAACTGGACCGAGCCGATCCGCTGCAGGGATCGCCGCCCAACATCCGCATCCTTGCCCGCTCCGAAGGACACCAGCCGCATTTCGTGGCGGTGCCCGAGGAACTCCTGACCCACGTGAAGACCATCACCGGGGAACCGCCGGCGGAGCTGGTTCGCGCCGAGATGGTCTATTTCGCGACTGCCTGTGGCGGCGCCGTCTTCGCGACGGGGTCGATCACCTTCTGCGGCAGCCTGCCGCACAACGACTTCAACAATCCGGTGTCCAGGATCCTGCACAACGTCGTGACGCGGTTCGCGGAAACGCCGGCGGGACAGGGCCCATGAGGATGCCAGGACGGCCGTTTCAACGATTGCCGGAGATGGACTGACATGGTGACAACCCTGCAAACGACGCGGCGCGCCGGGCTTGGCCTGGGCATGCTGGCTCTGCTGCCACGACGGGCGGCGGCGCAATCCTATCCGAACCGCGTCATCAGCATGGTGACCGGCTACGCGCCCGGCGGCGGCACCGATGTCGCTGCGCGGATCCTCGCGGACGCGATGGCACGTCAGATCGGTGCCGGCGCCCGCATCGTCGTCGAGAACCGCCCCGGCAGCGCCGGCACCATGGCGTCGGAATGGCTGAGCCGCCAACCGCCGGACGGCTACGTCTTCATGCTGACGGAAACCGGCGCGGCGCTGACGGCGCCTGTCGTGGTGGTCGGGGGAACGCGCTACGATCCGATCGAGGACTTCACGCATCTGGGCTTCGTCAGCCGCCCCCCTGCCGTGATGGTCATCAACCCCTCGCTTGCCGAGCCGACGGCGCAGGCGACCCTGCAGCGGCTGCGAAGCGCGCCGCGCGGCTCCCTGACCTACGCCAGCTCCGGCTTCGGCGGCACGATCCATATCTGGGGGGAGATGGTCTCCCGCCGCCTCGACCTCGACGCGGTGCATGTGCCCTATCGCAGCGGCGGCCAGATGGTGCAGTCGATCATGACGGGCGAGACGCAGTTCGGCGTCTCCTCGATGGCGTCGGCGGTCCCGCTGCTCCGGGAAGGTCGCATCAAGGCGGTTGCCCTGGTGGGCAGCGAACGCTTCCCAGGCATGCCGGATGTGCCCACCTTCGGGGAGCTTGGCATCGAAGGCTTCGAGGTTGGCAGCAACTTCATGGTGGTCGGGCCACCGCGCATGCCGGCCGAGCTGGCGGCGACGATCAACCGCGCTCTGGTAGCGTCCTTGGCCGACCCCACCGTGGCCGAACGGCTCGCGCTCGCTGGGTTGCCGGCCGCCGGGCCGCCGAATGGCGTCGCCGACGCGCGCGAGGAAATGCAGCGGAACCTCGTCCGCATGCGGGCCATGGTCGAACAGACCGGCATCAGCGCTCAGCCCTGACACATTGGGCATGACTGACCGATTTGTTGTCTTCGATGGCGTGACCAAGACCTTCGCCGGCGGCGTGCACGCCGTGCGAGATCTGAACCTCGACATCGCGCGGGGGGAGTTCGTCACCTTCCTCGGGCCGTCCGGCTCGGGGAAGACGACATCGCTGATGATGCTGGCCGGATTTGAGACACCGAGCGCCGGCAGCATCCTGCTGGATGGCCGCCCGCTGGACCGTCTGCCGCCCTATCATCGCGGCATCGGCATGGTGTTCCAGAGCTATGCGTTGTTTCCGCACATGACGGTGGCGGAGAACATCGCCTTCCCGCTCACCGTGCGGCGCCGCGCGAAGGCCGAGATCGAGGATGCGGTGAAGCAGGCGCTCGACCTCGTCCAGCTTTCTGCCATGGGCGGGCGGCGACCGGCGCAGCTTTCCGGCGGGCAGCAGCAGCGTGTGGCCCTGGCACGCGCGCTTGTGTTCAAGCCATCTCTCGTCTTGATGGATGAGCCGCTGGGCGCCCTCGATCGCCAGTTGCGCGAGCGCATGCAGATCGAGATCAAGCACATCCATGCGCGGCTGGGCGTGACGCTCGTCTATGTCACGCACGACCAGGGCGAGGCGCTGACGATGTCCGACCGCATCGCGGTCTTCCGCGACGGCGGCCTCCAGCAAGTGGGTACGCCAGGGGAGGTCTATGAGCGGCCGCTCACCAGCTTCGTCGCGCAGTTTGTGGGCGAGAGCAACCAGTTCGGCGGGACGCTTGGCGATGCCGCCGGCATGGTCGAGCTTGATGGCGGCTGGCGCATGCCGGCAACACTCGCGCATTCGATTGCCGCCGGCGCGCGGACAACGGTTTCCATCCGGCCCGAACGCATCCGGATCAGCCGCGACGATGGCGCCCCGGCAACGGTGCAGGAGCTGATCTACCACGGTGACCACATGCGCGTGGTCATGCGCCTCGAAAGCGGCCACGCCGTCTTCGCGAAGCTGCTGACAGGGGCGGTGCCCGACTGGGTCCGCCATGGGGCGCAGGTCCGCGTCTCGTGGGACGGCCGTGATGCCCGTGCACTCGACGCGCTGCCCAACCACAGGACAGAGGAAAAGCTGCGATGATCCGTTCCCTAGGAATGCGGGCGCTGGCCGCCCTTTCGCTCTGCGCGCTGATGATGCCTGGCGCCGCCGCCGCTCGCGACCTGACGGTCGTGGGTTGGGGCGGGTCGAGCCAGGCCGCGCAGCGGCAGGTATATTACGGCCCCTTCACGGCGCAGACGCGCATCCCGATCCAGGAGGATTCCTGGTCCGGCGGGCTCGGGGTGCTGCGTACGCGCGTGCAGGCCGGCAACGTCACCTGGGACGTCGTGCAGGTCGAAGCCGATGAGCTTCAGATCGGCTGCGACGAAGGCCTGTTCGAGCGCATCGACTGGGCGGCGATGGGCGGTCGCGACGCCTTCATGCCGGAGGCGGTGAGCGACTGCGGTGTCGGCGCGGTGGCATGGACGGTGGGCCTTGCCTATGACGGCGCGCGGCTTCGGGAAGGTCCGGCGTCCTGGGCCGATTTCTGGGACCTCCAGCGCTTCCCAGGTCAGCGGACGCTGCGGCGCGGCCCGAAATACACGCTCGAGATCGCGCTGATGTCGGACGGCGTTCCGCCGTCTGAGGTGTACAACGTGCTGCGGACGCCAGCCGGCGTGGATCGAGCGTTCCGTCGTCTGGACCAGATCAAGCCGAACATCATCTGGTGGACGGCCGGCGCGCAGCCGGGGCAGCTTCTCGCCTCCGGGGAGGTCGCGATGGCGGCCGCCTACACCAGCCGCATGTACGCCGCCCGCCGCGACGACAATCGCGACCTGCGGGTGGTCTGGAACGGCAGCATCTTCGCCGTGGATTTCTGGGTCGTCCTGCGCGGGTCGTCCAACCGCGACAATGCGATGCGCTTCATCCAGTTCGCGACGCGGCCTGAGAACCAGAGCCGCTTTCCCACGCTTGCCTTCCAGGGCGCGACGAATCTGCAGGCGGCCCGTCAGGGTGAGGCTGCCGTCGCGCCGAGCCTGGCCACCTATCCTGACAACATGCGCGTCTCGGTGCCGCTCGATGTCGAGTTCTGGGTGGACAACATCGAGGAGCTGACCCAGCGCTTCAACGCCTGGGCCGCGCGGTAACGGGTGGTGCGGCAGCCCATCTCACGCTTAACGCGTCCGCGCTTCGCGGCGTGGCTGCTGGTGCTGCCGCTGTTCCTGTTCAGCGCCGCGACGTTCGTCGTCCCCATCGTCATGATGCTGGCGCGCAGTGTCCAGGACCCGGAATTATCGCGGGCCTTCCCGCAAACGGCCCGACTGGTAGCGCAATGGGACGGACGGGACCTGCCGCCTGCGGCGGTGATGAACAGCTTCATCGCCGAGCTGCGCGCGGCGCGGGGGACGGAAGGGTTGAGCTTCGCCGCGAACCGGCTGAATTCCGAGATCAGCGGGTTCCGCTCGATGCTTCTCCGCACGGCCCGGACCCTGCCGGCCGCTCCGTTGGACGACCCGGCGGCGGCGCTGGCACGCATCGACCCGCGCTGGGGCGAACGATCGACCTGGGCGGCGATGCGCCGGGCCAGCGGACCGCTCACCGATGGCTTCCTGCTCGCGGCGCTCGATCGTCAGCGCAACGATGACGGCGCGATCGTCCGGGTGCCGGAGGAACGGGCCGTCTTCGTCAGCGTCCTCATCCGCACATTGTGGATATCGGCGGCGGTGACGGCATTCTGCCTGGTGCTCGGCTATCCCGTCGCCTACCTGATTGCGAGCCTGCCGGCCAAGATCGCGAACCCGCTGCTCGTGCTGGTGCTTATCCCATTCTGGACCTCGGTGCTGGTGCGGACGACGGCCTGGGTGGTGCTGTTGCAACGCGACGGCCTGGTCAACGGGTTGCTGCAGCGCCTCGGATTCACCGATCAGCCACTGGCGCTCATCTACAACCGGACCGGCGTGTTGATCGCCATGGTCCATGTGCTGCTGCCACTCATGGTGTTGCCGCTCTATAGTGTCATGAAGGGCATCGGTCGCGCGCCGATGCTGGCCGCCATGTCGCTCGGCGCACGGCCCTTCGAGGCGTTTGTTCGCGTGTACCTGCCGCAATCCGCGGCCGGAATCGGTGCGGGCTGTCTGCTCGTCTTCATTTCGGCGCTCGGCTACTACGTCACGCCGGAATTGGTGGGTGGCGGTGGCGATCAGATGATCAGCTACTTCATCGCCTTCTACACCAACCGGACAACGAATTGGGGCCTGGCCGGCGCGCTTTCGCTCATTCTGCTGCTTGCGACCGGGCTGCTGTATGTCGCCTATGCGCGACTTTCGCGCAGCAGTGCGGCTTCGGCATGAAGATGCCTCTCGCGCCCGTGGATCGCGCGCTGCGCTGGGGTCTGCTGGCGCTGTGCGTGCTCGTCTTCGTCTTCCTGTTGGTGCCGGTGCTCGCGGTGATCCCGCTCTCGTTCAACACCGGTTCCTACCTGACCTATCCGATGACCGGCTTCTCGACGCGCTGGTACGAAGATTTCTTCACCTCGTCGCGCTGGCTGCCGTCCTTGTGGAACAGTGTGCTGGTGGGCTCCGTGGCCACCGTCCTCGCGACGACACTTGGCACCGCTGCGGCGCTGGGACTGGATCGGATGGGCGGCGTCGCCCGGCAGGCGCTGAACGCACTGTTCCTGATGCCGATCGTCGTGCCGGTCGTCGTCATCGGCAGCAGCCTGTACGCGCTGTTCTCGGCGCTTGGCCTCACGGCCAGCTATCTTGGCTTGATCCTGGCGCATGCGCTGCTGGGGGCGCCGTTCGTGGTGATCACCGTAGCGGCAACCCTGTCAGGCTTCGATCGCCGGCTCCTCAGCGCGGCGATGAGCCTCGGCGCGACGCCTTGGCAGGCGTTCCGCCGCGTGACGCTGCCGCTGATCCTTCCCGGCGTCGTCTCGGGCGGAATTTTTGCCTTCGCGACGTCCTTCGACGAGATTGTCGTGACGCTCTTCCTGGCTGGGCCGCAACAGCGGACATTGCCGCTGCAGATGTTCGACGGCGTGAGAGAGCAGATCAGCCCGACGATCACGGCGGCCGCGACGCTGTTGTTTCTCGTATCACTCCTGCTGGTCGTGACCATTGAATGGCTGCGGCGACGCGGTGAACGGCTACGGGGCTCGGCGGTCGAATAGGCCGTCAACGCCGTCGGGTTGCCGCTCCATCTTCACGTCGCAGGGCCAAGCGCGGTTTTGTTCGCGCGGACATATCGGCTGAGCGATATCCGGGCCGGGAGATGCCTTGGCCGCACTCATCCGTGGATTGCTGGTGCAGGACGGTCCCGGCGACGGCAAAGTGGGGCATTTTCCTGCAAGGCGAGGCTGGCAGCCGGCTGGCCCGGCGAATGGGCCGAGGAGGCCCGCCCGCACGAAAGGTGAGAGACAAGATCCCCAGAACCATGGATCCGCGTGAAGGGCTGCGGAATCTCCTCAACCAACGCGGCTACAATGCAAGCGGGCACCTGGCGCCCCCGGCAGCGATCGGGCCGGGCAGCGGTTCGTGCCTCATCTGTAATGAGTGTGAACCAGGACCCGGCCCGAAATGCGCCAAAGCTTTGGAGGTCCGGAGCGGAATCGAACCGCTGTAGAGGGTTTTGCAGACCCTTGCCTGACCACTCGGCCACCGGACCACGCGGGCGCCTCTATCGGGGCATCGTGGTGCCGGGTCAAGCACCCGCTTGGCGCAGCCACGCCGGCGGACCTATAAGGCGGGCTCAATCCTGAGGGTCGGACTGACATGGATTTCGCCGAGGCGCGCCAGTTCATGGTCGATGGCCAGCTACGCCCGAACCGCGTCGAGGACCTGCGCATCGTCACCGCGCTGCGCGACCTGCCGCGCGAAAGGTTCGTGCCGGCTGGCATGGCGTCGCGCGCCTATGCCGATGCCGATGTGCCGCTGCCGGGCGGGCGGGCGATGCTCAAGCCGCTGGTGCTCGCGCGGCTGGTGCAGCTGTCGGGGCTGCGGCGCGGCGAACGGGCGCTGGTTCTGGGGGCGGGCACCGGGTTCGGCGCCGCGCTGCTGGCCGCGATCGGCGGCACCGTCACCGCCGTCGAATCCGATCCCGCCTTGCTGGCGATCGCGCGGGTCGCGCTGGCCGCGACCGTGCCGGCCGGTGCCGTGACCGTGGTGCAGGCCGCGCCGGAAGCCGGCCACCCCGAAGGCGCCCCGTATGATGTCATCATGATCGAAGGCGGCGTCCTCGCGGTGCCCGATGCGGTGCGGGAACAACTCGTCGAAGGCGGGCGCCTGGTGGCCATCGGGCTGGCTGGCGGGCCACCGGGCCGGGCGCTGCTGCTGCACCGCGCGGGCGGCGCCTTCACCACCACCATCGGCTTCGACGCCCATGCGCCGCTGTTGCCGGGCTTCGCGCCGGCCCCGGCCTTTGCCTTCTGAAGTCGGGCATCGGCGTCACACCCGGCCGCCTTTTGCCACCCTGGGCTGGCGCGGCCCTGTTGCGGTGCGTTAAGACTCCTACCTTAGGCTCTGGCCGCGGGGCGGATACTGCCCAGGTTCGCGCGGCAACCAGTTGGGGGATTGCGACGTGATGACCAGCCTGCGTCGGACCATGTTTCTTTCCGCCGCATTGACCGTGCTGCCGGCTGCCGCGTCCTGGTCCCAGACCCTGCAGGAAGCGCTGGCAGCGGCCTATGCGAACAATCCGAGTCTGCTGGCCGCCCGCGCCCAGGCGCGCGCGGTCGATGAAAACGTGCCCCAGGCGCTGTCCGGCTGGCGCCCGACCGTGATCATCGGCGCCGCCGGCGGGTATTCGGATACGACCACGCGCAACCAATCCACCATCCAGGTGCAGCGCGACGCGGCGGGCAATGTCGTGAACCTGGATTCGGCGGGCGTGCCGTTCTCGGTGTTCTCGGACCAGCCGCGCAACACGGCGAATGTGACCGCCACCGTAACTCAACCGCTGTATCGCGGCGGGCGCACCACGGCGGCGACCCGCCGCGCGGAAAACCAGGTCTATGCCCAGCGCGCGCGCCTGCTCGCGACGGAACAGACGGTGCTGCTCGATGGCGTCCGCGCCTATGTCAGCGTCGTGCAGAGCCAGGAGGAAGTCCGGCTCAACGAAAACAACGTGCAGGTGCTGATGCGGCAGCTGCAGGCGACCAACGAACGCTTCCGCGTCGGTGAGATCACCCGCACCGACGTCGCCCAGGCCGAGGCACGCCTGGCCGCGTCCCGCTTCCAGCTTGAACAGGCGCAGGGCTCGTTGCAGGCCAACCGGGCCATCTTCGTGCGTGTCGTGGGCCTGGAGCCCAACCGCGTGATCGCACCGTCCCCGGTGCGCCCGCCGGTGAACACTGTGCAGGAAGCCATCCGCCGCGCCACCGACAACAGCCCGGCGGTGGTGGAGGCAACGTTCAACGAATCGGCCGCGCGGGACAATATCGACCTGCAATTCGGCGCCCTGTTGCCCACCGTCAGCGCCCAGGCGCAGGCCTTCCGGATCGACAACAACACCGTCCGCGGGTCGCGCCAGACTGGCGCGCAGGTCACGGCCAATTTGTCGGTGCCATTGTTTCAGGGCGGTGCGGAACATTCCGCGGTGCGCCAGGCGCGCCAGCAGGCGCAGCAGGCGCGCCAGGTGCTGATGGACGCGCGGCGCGTCGCCGAACAGGATGCGACGCGCACCTGGGAAGCGCTGGGCACGGCGCGGGCGCAGGTCGAAAGTTCCCGCGCGGAAATCCGGGCGCAGGAAATCGCGCTCGATGGCGTGCAGCGTGAAGCGGTGGTCGGCAGCCGCACCACGCTCGATGTGCTGAACGCGGAACAGGAACTGCTCAATGCGCGCGTGCGGCTGGTCCGCGCGCTGGCGACGCTGATCAATTCCTCCTACGAACTGACCGCCTCGCTGGGGCGGCTGACGGCGCAGGATCTCGCGCTGCCGGTGCAGATGTATGATCCGCGCGCCTACTACAACGCCGTGCGGGACCGCTGGGTGGGCACCGGGGATTTCAACGAATCGGTGCCGCAGGCTGCCGTGGTGCCGCAGGGCGTGATCTCGGTGCAGCCCTTGGTGCCGATCGCGCCGATCACGCCAGCCCAGACCCGGCGCCGCGCGCCATGAGTGGGCAGGACGGCGCGTCCCCGCCCGCTGCGTCGCCTGGCCCGGCGTCGGACCAGTCGATGGAGGATATTCTCGCCTCCATCCGCCGCATCCTGAATGAGGATGAGGTCGGCACCTCCGCCGATCCGCCGCCGGCCGCGGCGTCCGGTACGGTTCCGGTTGCCGCCGCTGTCGAGGAACCGTTCCTGCTGACGGAGGCGATGATGGTCGTGCAGCCCGACGAACAGCCTCCGGCGTCCTTGCCCGCGGCGTCCGAACCGGAGCCAGCGCCGGCGCCCGAACCGGCGCCCGAACCGGCACCCACACCGTCACCGGCACGCCCACCCGAGGTGCGGCTTGCGGAGGATGCCTTGCTGGCACCGGCGGTTGCCGCGGCCGCGGCTGCCTCCGTGGGGCAATTGCTGCGTGCGGTCAGCAACGAACGCAGCGCTATGGTCAGCCGCGGCGGACCGTCCATCGAGGATGTGGTCCGCGAAGAACTCCGCCCCTTGCTGAAGGACTGGTTGGACCACCACCTGCCGCTGATCGTCGAGCGCCTGGTCCGTGCCGAGATCGAACGGGTCGCCGGCCGCGCCTGACCCCGTGCCCCGCGCCGTCTCGGGCCGCTGCCAACAAGGGTCACGCCGGCGCGTAAGCGTCAGGATCGAGGCTGGGGGCACCTGGAGCGATCGGCCCGTTGGACCGGGCAGCGACGGCCCGCCATGGCGGGTTTTCCCCCATTCGGCATCTGCCCCGCGCGCAGCGCCCTTGACGCCAGCGGGCCGGGCGGGGAAGGGATGCGCCATGCTCGACAAGTCCTTCGACCCCGCCGCGATCGAACAACGCCTGTATGATGGGTGGGAGGGCGCTGGCGCCTTCTCGGCGAACCCGGCCTCGGCCGCCAAGCCCTTCACCATCATGATCCCGCCGCCCAATGTCACGGGCAGCCTTCATATCGGGCACGCGCTCGACAACACCTTGCAGGACATCCTGATCCGTTGGCGGCGGATGCAGGGGCGCGATGCGCTGTGGCAGCCTGGCACCGACCACGCCGGTATCGCGACGCAGATGGTGGTGGAACGGCTGCTGGCGCAGGAAGGCAATGCCGACCGGCGCAGCCTGGGGCGCGAGAATTTCGTCAAGCGCATCTGGGAATGGAAGGCGGAATCCGGCGGCACGATCACGAAGCAGTTGCGCCGGCTCGGCGCCTCGCTGGACTGGCCACGCGAACGCTTCACGATGGATGAAGGCCTGTCGGTCGCAGTGCGCGAGGTGTTCGTGCGGCTGTACCGGGAAGGGCTGCTGTATCGCGACAAGCGGCTGGTGAACTGGGACCCGAAATTCCTGACCGCCATTTCCGACCTGGAAGTGGAGAGCAAGGAGGTGAAGGGCCATCTGTGGCACCTGCGCTACCCGGTCGAGGGCGAGCCGGGCCGCTTCCTGGTGGTCGCCACCACGCGGCCCGAAACGATGCTGGGCGACACCGCCATCGCCGTGCACCCCGAGGACGAGCGGTTCCGTTCGCTGGTCGGCAAGCGCGTGATCCTGCCGCTGGTCGGGCGTTCGATCCCCGTCGTGGCGGATGAGTATTCCGACCCGGAGAAGGGATCGGGGGCGGTGAAGATCACCCCCGCGCATGACTTCAACGATTTCGAACTCGGCAAGCGGCACGACCTGCCGATGCCCTCCGTGCTCGATGCGGAAGGCCGCGTGTTCCTGGATGAGATCGCGGCGGCCTTCTCGGCGGTCGAGGGATTCTCAGACCTCGATTTCGTGCGGGGCCTGGCCGGCCAGGACCGTTTCGCCGCGCGCAAGGCGATCGTCGCGCGGCTGGAAGAACTGGAACTGGTCGAGACCATCGAACCGCACACCCATGCCGTCCCGCATGGCGACCGGTCCGGCGTGCCGATCGAACCGCGGCTGACCATGCAGTGGTATGTCGATGCCAAGACGCTGGCGGCACCCGCGATCAAGGCGGTGGAGACCGGCCAGACCGTGTTCACGCCCAAGCAGTGGGAAAACACCTTCTTCGCCTGGATGCGCGACATCCAGCCCTGGTGTGTCTCCCGCCAGCTGTGGTGGGGCCACCAGATCCCGGCTTGGTATGCGGCCGATGGCGAAGTCTTCGTCGCCCACACTGCCGAGGAAGCCGCCACCCTGGCGCGTGCGAAGTTCGGCCGCGATGTCGAGCTGACGCGCGACGAGGACGTGCTCGACACCTGGTTCAGCTCCGCGCTGTGGCCGTTCAGCACGATCGGCTGGCCGGAGAAGACGCCGGAACTGGCGAAATACTACCCCGGCGACGTGCTGGTGACGGGCTTCGACATCATCTTCTTCTGGGTCGCCCGGATGATGATGATGGGCATCCATTTCATGGGCGAGACCCCCTTCAAGACGGTGTGTATCCACGGGCTGGTGCGCGACGAGAAGGGGCAGAAGATGTCCAAGTCGAAGGGCAATGTGCTCGACCCGCTGGAACTGATCGACGCGCATGGCGCCGATGCGGTGCGCTTCACGCTCTGCGCGCTGGCCGGGCCGGGGCGTGACATCAAGCTGGCGAAGCAGCGCATCGAGGGCTACCGGGCGTTTGCCACCAAGATCTGGAATGCGTCGCGTTTCTGCGAAATGAATGGCATCGCGCCGCGCTCTGATTTCGACCCGTCGGCCGCGACGCTGCCGCTGTCGCGCTGGATTCTGGATGCGGCGAACTCTGCGGTGGCCGAAGCCAATGCGGCGCTGGAAGCCTTCCGCTTCGATGACTACGCCATGGCCTGCTACCGCTTCACCTGGGGTGGCTTCTGCGACTGGTTCCTGGAATTCGCCAAGCCGGTGCTGCTCGGCCCCGAGGGCGCGGAGAAGGAAGAGGTGAAGGGCGCCGCGCAGCATGTGCTGGGCACCATCCTGAAGATGCTGCATCCGGTGATGCCCTTCCTGACCGAGGAACTGTGGCACCGGATGGGCTATGGCGCGGAGGGATCACTGATCCGTACGGCCTGGCCGGATGCGGTTCCGGTGCAGGACGCGGCGGAAGCGCGTGCCGAACTCGACTGGGTGGTGCGCCTGGTCTCTGAAATCCGCACCGTTCGGTCGGAGATGAACGTCGCGCCGTCCATCACCGTGCCGCTGCTGCTGTCGGGCGCGTCGGGTGAATCGCTCGATCGCGCGGCGCGCTGGTCGGATGCGATCAAGCGTCTGGGCCGGGCGACCGAGATCCGCGAACTGACCGGCGACCCGCCCAAGGGCGCCGTGCAGGCGGTGGTGGGCGAAGCCACCGTCATGCTGCCGCTGGGCGATGTGATCGACCTGCCGGCCGAACGCGCGCGTCTGGCCAAGGAACGCGCCCGCATCGAGGGTGATGCGAAGAAGGCCGAGGCGAAGCTGTCGAGCGAGGTCTTCGTCTCCCGTGCGCCGGAGGAGATCATCCAGGAAAACCGTGACCGCCTGGCTGCCGCGCAGGTGGAGATGGCGCGGCTCGATGCCGCCATGGCGCGTATCGCGGGGTAAGGTGTCGGAGCGCTACGATACTCGGATCGTGGCGCTCATCGCCCGCATCAAAGCGACGATTTTCGCTTCGGACGTCCTGGCGCAATGCGGTGTGATGGCAGCGCAGGTCATCGGTGTCGGTGCGGGCGGCGGCTGACGCGACCTCGGACTTTGCGCCGCGCCTAAACTGATCCACGGTGGCCGTTTGGAGGATCGACGTCATGCCGGGAACCAAGCAGGGCCGCATCCACATCGGCATCGGCGGCTGGACCTTCCCGCCCTGGCGCGGCCCATTCTACCCCAAAGGCCTGCCGCATAAGGGCGAACTCGCCTATGCGGCGCAGCACCTGACCGGCATCGAGGTCAACGGCACCTTCTACCGCCTGCAAACCCCCGACAGCTTCGCCCGCTGGCATGACGAGACGCCCGAGGGCTTTGTCTTCGCATTGAAGGGTTCGCGCTTCGTCACCAACCGCCGCGTCCTCGCCGAAGCCGGGCCTTCACTTGAGAAATTCTTCGCCAGCGGCCTGACGGCGCTGAAATCCAAGCTCGGCCCGATCAACTGGCAGTTGGCCGCGACCAAGCAGTTCGACGCGGCGGATATCGACGCGTTTCTATCCCTGCTGCCGAAGGAACTGGATGGGCTGGCCCTCCGCCATGCCATCGAGGCGCGGGACGAAAGCTTCCGCCACCCGGAATTCGTCGACATCGCACGCCGGCATGGCGTGGCGATCGTCACGGCGGCCGACAGCGAATACCCGCTGTTCACCGACCTGACCGCACCCTTCGTCTATCTCCGCATCATGGGCACGTCCGACCAGCATGAGGCCGGCTACCCGTCCGCGGCGCTGGACCAGTGGGCAGAACGTGCCCGCGCCCTGGCGGCGGGGGAGGGGCTGGATGCGCTGGGCGCCCCGATCGCGAAGGCCTCGCCGAAGACCCCGCGCGACGTGTTCCTGTTTGTCATCAGCGGTACGAAGGAACGCAACCCTGCTGCCGCCGTGGCGCTGATCTCGCGCTTCTGAAGCAGGCTTCCGGGTCGGGCCGGACCGCCCATATGCAGTCCATGATCCCGCTCTCCATTCTCGACCTTTCCCCGATCCCCGAGGGCAGCGACGCCGGCCAGGCGCTGCGGCATTCGCGCGATCTTGCCCGCCACGCCGATGCGCTGGGCTACCGGCGCTTCTGGATGGCCGAACACCACAACATGCCGGGCATCGCCAGCGCCGCCACGGCAGTGGCGCTTGCCCACGCCGCCGAGGGCACCCGGCGCATCCGCATCGGCGCCGGCGGCATCATGCTGCCCAACCACGCCCCGCTGGTGATCGCCGAGCAGTTCGGCACGCTGGCTGCGCTGTATCCGGGCCGGGTCGATCTGGGCCTCGGCCGGGCGCCTGGGACCGACCAGGTCGCCGCCCGCGCGCTGCGGCGCAACCTGTCCGGCAGTTCGGACGACTTCCCGCAGGATGTGGCGGAATTGCTGGAATATTTCCGCCCGGCGGACCCCGGCCAGCCGCTGCGCGCCGTGCCGGGCGCGGGGGAGGCGGTGGATGTCTGGATCCTCGGCTCCAGCACCTTCGGCGCGCAGCTCGCGGCCTATATGGGCCTGCCCTACGCCTTCGCGTCGCATTTCGCACCCGCGCAGATGAGGGATGCGATCGGCGTCTATCGGGACCGCTTCCGGCCCTCGGCCTATCTCGCTGCGCCGCATGTCATGATCGGCGTCAATGTCTTCGCGGCGGATACCGATGCCCAGGCGCGTGTCCTGTTCACCTCCCTGCAGCAGGCCTTCGTGAACCTGCGCAGCGGCCGCGCCGGGAAACTGCCCGCACCGGTCGAGGGCCTGCAATTCGACCGCTACGCCCAGGCCATGCTGGACAACGCGCTGTCCTGTTCGGTGGTGGGTGGACCCGAGACGGTGCGGCAGGGCATCGCCGACATCGTCGCCCGGACCGGCGCGGATGAGCTGATGGTCACCGCCCAGATCCACGACCACGCAGCGCGGCTGCGGTCCTTCTCGATCCTGGCCGAGGTCCATGCCCTGGCCGACATGGCGGCTTGACGCGCGGGGCGATCCGCCTTGCATAGGGGTACGCCGGCGAGAACCGGCCCCCGACACGCCCGAGGAGCCCGTCCATGACCATTTGGGACAAGTCCCGCCTGCCGAGCCGCCACACCACCATGGGCCCGGAGCGCGCGCCGCACCGCTCCTACTACTACGCCATGGGGCTGACGAAGGAGGAGATCGAGCAGCCGCTGGTCGGCGTCGCCTCCTGCTGGAACGAAGCCGCGCCGTGCAACATCGCGCTGTCGCGCCAGGCGCAGGCGGCCAAGAAGGGCGTGAAGGCGGCGGGTGCCACGCCGCGCGAATTCACCACCATCACGGTGACCGACGGCATCGCCATGGGGCACCAGTCGATGAAGTCCTCGCTCGCCTCCCGCGAGGCGATCGCCGATTCGATCGAACTGACCATGCGCGGCCATTGCTATGACGCGCTGGTGGGCATCGCCGGCTGCGACAAGTCCCTGCCGGGCGTGATGATGTCGATGATCCGGCTGAACGTGCCGTCCGTCTTCATGTATGGCGGGTCGATCATGCCGGGGCGACACCACGGCCATGACGTGACGGTGCTGGATGTGTTCGAGGCGGTCGGCCAGCACGCCGCCGGCAACATGTCGGATGAGGAGCTGGACGAGCTCGAACGCCACGCCTGCCCGGGCGCAGGTGCCTGTGGCGGCCAGTTCACCGCCAACACCATGGCCTGCGTATCCGAGATGATCGGCCTCGCCTTGCCGTTTTCCGCCGGCGCGCCGGCGCCGGATGAGACGCGCGACGACCACGCCGTGGCGTCGGGCAAGGCGGTGGTGGAGCTGATCCGCCGCAACCTGCGCCCGCGCGACATCGTCACGCTCGACGCGCTGCACAACGCTGCTGCCATCGTGGGTGCCACCGGCGGTTCGACGAACGCCGCGCTGCATCTGCCGGCGATGGCGCATGAGGCCGGCATCCGCTTCACCTTGCAGGATGTCGCCGAGATCATGCGAAAGACGCCGCATATCGCGGACCTCAAGCCCGGCGGAAAATACGTCGCGGCGGATGTGTTCCGCATCGGCGGCGTGCCGGTGATCATCAAGGCGCTGCTCGATGGCGGCTATGTCCGCGGCGACTGCCTGACCGTGACGGGCAAGACGGTCGCGGAGAACCATCGCGAGGTGATCGTCCCCAAGGATCAGGACGTGGTGTACCCGACGACCAACCCGATCAGCCCGATCGGCGGTGTTGTCGCGCTGCATGGCAACCTGGCGCCGGAGGGCGCGATCGTGAAGATCGCCGGGATGGCGAACCTTCGGTTCGACGGCACCGCGCTGTGCTTCGATTGCGAGGAAGACGCCTTCGCGGCCGTCGAGGCCCGCGCCTACAAGCCCGGCGACATCATCATCGTCCGCTACGAAGGCCCCAAGGGCGGCCCCGGCATGCGGGAGATGCTGTCCACCACCAGCGCCATCTACGGCCAGGGCATGGGCGACAAGGTGGCGCTGATCACCGATGGGCGCTTCTCGGGTGCGACGCGCGGCTTCTGCATCGGCCATGTCGGGCCGGAAGCCGCGGTTGGCGGCCCGATCGCGCTGCTGAAGAACGGCGACCGGATCGTCATCGATGCCGAAGCCGGCACCATCGACATGATGCTGCCCGAGGAGGAGATCGCCGCCCGCCGCGCCGCCTGGAAGCCGCGCGCGCATGACTACAATGCCGGGGCGCTGTGGAAATACGCGCAGCTGGTCGGGCCGGCCTATCTGGGTGCGGTGACCAATCCGGGCGGGGCGGCGGAGACCCATTGCTACGCGGATCAGTGACGCGGGAACCGCCGCCGCCGGTCTATGGTGCGCCGGCGCGGTGCCCGGGTCTTGCGGTGATGCACGGCGGCCCCTGCCGCCGTGCGCAAGGAGGCTATCATGCGGGCGCGCCTGGTCCTGGCGCTGCTGGGCGCGATCGCGCTCAGCGGCTGCGTGCAATATCCGAACGGCAGTTGGGGGCCTCCGCCCGCACAGCCGGTCGCGCCGGTGTACTACGCGCCGCCGCCCCCCGCGGTGGTCTATCGCCCGCCCTATGCCTACCCCTATGCCGAACCGATGCAGCCCGGCGTGCCGGTCTATGTCGTGCCAGCGCCACCGCCGCCGCCCGTGGTGGTCGCGCCTTCCGTCGGTATTGGGATAGGGCTGGGCTGGGGACGGGGATATTGGGGTGGGCCGGGCTATTGGGGGCGGCCGGGTGGCTACTACGGCCGGCGCTGGTGAGGATCAGCGCAGCGTCGCAATAACCACCGTATGGTCCGACGGCTGCGCCTCGCTGCGCGGCACGGTGTCCACCGCGCAGGACTCCAACCGCTCCGCCAGTTCCGGGCTGAGCAGCGCATGGTCGATCCGCAGCCCGCGATTGGTCTCGAACGCCGCGCCGTAATCCCAGTAGGTGAACAGCGTCTCGGCCGGATGCAGCGCGCGCAGCGCGTCCGTCAGGCCCAGATGCAGCAGCGCGCGGAACTGCGCTCGCGTCTCGGGCCGCACCAGCGCGTCGGTCGGCGGCAAGGCGCCGGGCGCGAGATCCGCATTGGTCGGGCAGACGTTGAAGTCGCCCAGCACCGCGAAGGGTGTGAAGCTGTCGATCCGCTCGGCACAAACCGCCCGCAGCCGCTCCATCCAGCGGATCTTGTAGGCGAAGCCGGCCTCGCCGCCGGAATTCCCGTTGGGCAAATAGATGCCGGCCGCGTTCATGCCCTCCGCGCGGACCTCGATGTAGCGCGCCTGGGTGTCCTCATCCTCGCCGGGCAGGCGTTCGGCGACCACCTCGAACGGAATGCGTCCGATCACCGCCACCCCGTTGCGCCCGCCGGACTGGCCGACCGCATGGGTGCGGTAGCCCAGCGCCTCGAAATCCGCGCAGGGGACCTGTTCGGCGGTGCAGCGGGTTTCCTGGACGAACAGCAGGTCGGGCTGCGCGCGCGCGAGGAAACGCGCGACATGGCCGAATCGCTGGCGGATCGAGTTGACGTTGAAGGTAGCGAGTTTCATGGCGGTCCAACAGAAAGGTCGGGGGAGAGAACTCCCCCGATCCCCCTCCTTCTTTTGGCACTTGGCGCCGATCCTGCGAAGTCGGGGCCAATAGACAAAACGAAGGGGGATTCGGGGGAGGTGTTCCTCCCCCGTCTTTCTTCTATCCCACCGAAAACGACGTCCCGCACCCACAGGCCGACACCGCCTGCGGGTTGCGAACGGCGAAATGCGCCCCGATCAGCTCCTCCGCCCAATCCAGCTCGGCCCCGGCCAGCAGGTCGAGAGAGACCGGATCGACGAAGACGCGCCCCGGACCCTCGCCGACGATCAGGTCCTCCTCGGCGGGGGCATCCTCCAGCCCGAATCGGTACTGGAAGCCGGAACATCCGCCGGCTTCGACGGCCAAGCGCAGCCCGGCCTCGGGCCTGCCATCGCGGGCTGCGATGTCGGTGATCTGGGCGTGCGCGCGGTCGGTCACGCGGAAGGCGGGGGCAGTGATGGACCCATCGGGCATGGCGGTCGGGACTCCTTGACCCTGAAGATAGGCGCTTCGGCGCCCGGTTCCAACGCGCCCGTGCGGTTGCCGGGTGACGCGCCCGGGTGCTACGGCCCGCGGCATGGTTCTGGCACCCTATGCCGTGCGGCCCGAAACCTCCCGCGGCCGGCTACATCCGGAAGCGGGGGGCGATGCGCGCTCGCCCTTCCAGCGGGACCGCGACCGGATCATCCACGCCACGTCGTTCCGGCGCCTGCAATACAAGACGCAGGTCTTCGTCTATCACGAAGGCGACCATTTCCGCACCCGCCTGACCCACAGCATCGAGGTCGCGCAGATCGCCCGGTCGCTCGCGCGGCTGCTGGCCCTCGATGAGGATCTGGCCGAGGCGCTGGCCCTGGCGCACGACCTTGGCCACCCCCCCTTCGGCCATGCGGGGGAGGACGCGCTGAATTCCTCGATGAAGCCCTATGGCGGCTTCGACCACAACGCGCAGTCGCTCAAGGCCGTGACGCTGCTGGAGACACGCTACGCCGGCTTCGACGGGCTCAACCTGACCTGGGAGACGCTGGAGGGCCTGGCCAAGCACAACGGCCCGCTGCGCCGCCCGTCGCCCTACATCGCCGAATATGACGCACGCCACCCGCTCGGCCTTGAGACCCATGCCTCGGCCGAGGCGCAGGTCGCGGCGCTGGCCGACGACATCGCCTACAACAACCACGACCTCGATGACGGGCTGCGGGCGCGGATCTTCACACTGGAGGAAGTCGGCGCCCTGCCGCTGATCGGCGACGCGCTGGCCGAGGCCCGCCTGGCCAACCCCGACATGCCGGGCGATCGCGTCGCGCCCGAGATGACGCGGCGCGTCATCAACATGATGATCGGCGACGTGGTGACCGAGACCCGCCGGCGCATCGCCGTGCTCGCCCCTGCCACCGTGGATGACATCCGCCGGGCGAAGGCGCCGGTGGTGGCTTTCTCGCCGCCCATGGCCGAGGCGAACCTGGCGCTGCGCGACTTCCTGTTCACGCGCATGTACCGCCATTGGCGGGTCAACCGCACCATGGCGAAATCCAAGCGCGTGGTGCAGATGCTGTTCAGCCTTCTGCATGGCGGCCCGCAGATGCTGCCCCCGGTGTGGCGCAGCCGCGCGGGCGATCCGGGCAGCGCGCAATGCGCCCTGGTGGTATGCGACTACATCGCCGGCATGACCGACCGCTACGCGCTCGAAGAACATCGCCGCCTGACCGACCCCGACATTCCTGGCTGAGTACCCCCATGACCGAGAACATCTTCACCGTGCTCACGCAGCAGGTGCGCGGCGCGCTCGCCGAAATGGTGCCCGACCTGCCGGCCGAGACGCTGGCGCGCGTGCAGGTGGAACCCCCGCGCGACGCCGCGCATGGCGACATGGCGACGAATGCCGCGCTGGTGGCCGCCAAGCCCGCGCGCATGGCCCCGCCCAAGCTCGCCGCCGCCTTGGCGGAACGGCTGATGGCGCTGCCGATGGTGACGGAGGCGACGCCCGCCGGTCCCGGCTTCGTCAACCTGCGCCTCGATGAGGATTTCCTGCGCGGCCAGGTGCCGGCCGTCCTGCGCGCCGGGGAGGCCTATGGCGACAGCACGCTGGGTGCCGGGGTGCGGGCAAATGTCGAATATGTCTCGGCCAACCCGACCGGGCCGATGCATGTCGGCCATTGCCGCGGCGCGGTGGTGGGTGATGCGCTGGCCAACCTGATGGCCAAGGCGGGCTGGCACGTCACCAAGGAATACTACGTCAACGATGCCGGCAACCAGGTCGCGGCCCTCGGCTGGGCGTCCTATTGGCGGTATCTGCGGGCGGTCACCCTCGATGCCGATGAGTGGAACGCGGAGAACACCGAGCAGCGCTTCGGTGTGACGCTGCAATATCGGGGCGACTATCTGGTCGCGGTGGGCGACGCGCTGGCCGAACGTCACGGCGCGGGGATGATGCCCCGCCGCCTCGAAGGCGGGGTGGTGCCGGAGGAGGAGACGCTGTCGGCCTATGCCCCTGCGCTCGATCGCGGCTGGCTGGTCAAGACCGCGTGGCTGGATACGGCGCGCGAGATCGCGGTGGCGATGATGATGGCCGAGATCCGCGAGGACCTGGCCCTGCTCGGCGTCGAACAGGATGTCTTCACCTCCGAACGCGCCCTGGTCGATGCCGGTGCGGTGGAAGGCGCGGTGAAGCTGCTCGAGGAGAAGGGCCTTCTGTATGAAGGCGTGCTGGAACCGCCCAAGGGCAAGACTCCGGACGATTGGGAACCACGCCCGCAGACGCTGTTCCGCGCCACCGGCTTCGGCGACGACGTGGACCGGCCGCTGCGGAAATCCGACGGCACCAACACTTATTTCGCCAACGACATCGCCTATCACGCGGACAAGGTCCGCCGTGCGCAGCAATTGCTGATCGATGTCTGGGGCGCGGACCATGGCGGTTATGTCTCGCGCATGCAGGCGGCGGTGCGCGCAGTGTCGGATGGCGAAGTGCCGCTCGAGATCGTGCTGTGCCAGATCGTGCATGTGGTGAAGAACGGCGAGCCCGTGCGCATGTCCAAGCGCGCTGGCACCTACATCACCCTGCGCGACCTGATCGAGGAAGTCGGCCGCGATGCCGTGCGCTTCACCATGCTGACGCGCAAATCCGACGCGCAGATGGAATTCGACCTCGACAAGGTGGTCGAGCAGTCGCGCGACAACCCGGTCTTCTACGTCCAATACGCCCATGCCCGTTGCCGGTCGGTGCTGCGCCAGGCCGAAGCCGGCGATGCGTCCCTGACCGCCGATCTGGCGGCCGCGTCGCTTGCCGCCCTGTCCGATCCGGCGGAGATGGCGCTGATCCGGCGCATCGCCGCCTGGCCGCGCACGGTCGAAGCGGCAGCAACAGCGCGTGAGCCGCACCGAATCGCGTTTTATCTGGCGGACTTGGCGGGGGACTTTCATGTACTGTGGAACCGTGGCAGGGACGATTCGACGCTGCGGTTCATCCGCGCCGAGGACCGGGCTGCCACGCAGGCCCGGCTGGCCCTCGTCGCGGCGACCGCGACGGTGATCCGCTCGGGCCTCGGCGTCATGGGGGTGACGCCGGTGGAGGAAATGCGCTGACGGGCCGGGCCTCGGCCCCCAGGCGCATTCAGGGGGGCGGGGTGTGACAGACTTTCAGGTGCCATCCTATCGCGTGCGGCCATCCGACGATGGCGGGTCGCCCATGCGTATGATCGCTTTCGGAGGCGGGCTGGCGGCCGTTTTGGTGGTTGGCGGCGCGGCGATCTGGGGCATGACCCAGATGGGTGGGACGCGCGCCGTACCGGTGATCGATGCGGACCCGCGCCCATTCAAGGTGCGCCCGGACGATCCGGGCGGGCTTCGCGTGCCGAACCAGGACGAACTGATCTTCGAGCGCAACCGCGGCAGCAACGCCCAGCCGCCGGGCGCGCGACTGGCACCCGAACCCGAATCGCCCAGCATCGATGCGTTGCGCGCCCAGGTGGCACAGCCGGCACCGCGGCCGGTCGCGCCGGCGCCGCAACAGCTTGCCGTCGCGCCGCGTGAGGCCGCTCCGCCGCCGGCCGCCG